>NZ_CP170723.1:1326162-1989243 GCF_043099285.1 Oryzobacter telluris
TCGTGCCCTTCGCGGCGGCAGCCGTGCTGCTCGTGGTCGCAGGGGCGCCGAAGGTCCTCGACCCCGGCGACCTGCATCGGGCCGTTCGATCCGTCGGGATGCCGGTGGGCCGCAGCGTGGTTCGGCTCTTCGCCGTGGTCGAGGTCGTGGTGGGGCTGGGCGCCCTGGTGGTCCCGGGGCGGCTGGGCGGTGCGCTGGTGGGGCTGCTCTACGGCGGGTTCACGGTCTTCGTCGTGGTCGCGCTGCGCCGCGGTGGCGTGCTCTCGAGCTGTGGCTGCTTCGGCAAGGCCGACACCCCGCCGACGTGGGCGCACGCCGTCCTCACGGGTGCGGCCTCGGTGGTCGGGTTCGCCGTGGCCCTGGTGCCGCCCGCTGACGCCTGGGCGTCCCTGACGGCCGGGTCCGCGGTGGGTGTCGTGGCACTGGTGGCGCTCGTGGGCTTCCTCGCGTGGCAGGTGATGGCGGTGCTGCCGTCGGTCGACCCGCGCGCCGTCCGCAGCGGGACGAGGGGCTGACGTGGTCTGGGTCGTCGTCGCCGAAGGCGTTGCCATCGCGCTGTTGGGCGTGCTCGTCCTCGGGCTGCTGCGCAGCCACGCCCTCATCCTCAAGGCGCTGCACGAGCTGGGCGCCGGGCTCGACCTCGAGAAGGAGGCCGCCGAGGCCGGGCACGACCCGCACGGCGGTGGCTCCGGCACCGGACCGGTGGCCGTGCAGATCGAGCCTGGGGTCGTCGCCGGGACGCGCACCGAGTCCTCGACCGCGCACGACGTCATCGGCGAGGACCTCACCGGGCAGCACAGCGTCGTCGCGCTGGCGTCGCGCGGCGGCCCCACGACCCTCCTGGCCTTCCTCACCTCGGGGTGCAGTGTCTGCCTGACCTTCTGGCAGGAGCTCGGCCCCGACACCGCCACGCCCGCCGACGCGCAGCTCGTCATCGTGGCCAAGGGCCGTCCCGACGAGTCACCGGCCACGCTGGCCAAGCTGGCCCGGCCCGGGGTGCGCGTCGTCGCGTCCGGAGCCGCGTGGGCCGACTACGACATCCCCGGCTCGCCGTACTTCGTCCTCGTCGAGGACGGCCAGGTCACCGGCGAGGGCTCGGCGACGTCCTGGCCCGCGGTGCGCGACCTCCTCGCGCAGGCGGTCGAGGAGACCGCCCACGCGCGTGAGCTGGCCGGTCGGCTCGACCCCGGTGGCCGTGACGACCTGAACCGGATCGACGCCGAGCTGCACGCGGCCGGCATCCACCCGGGCCACCAGAGCCTGCACACCCCGCCGGACCCGGACGAGGCCCGGGAGCCGCGCCCGTGACGGCACTGGCCGTGGTCCTCGCCATCGGGCTGCCGATGGCGGTGCTCGCCGCCGTCCGTGCCACGTGGTCGCCTTGAGGCCACTCGATGCTCTCGAGCATCAGCCCGTTCGGTGAGCGGGCCCGCGCCTCCCGGTGGTGGCTGACCACCACCGCGTACGTCGTCTCCTCCACCCTCGGCGGGCTCGTCCTCGGGCTGCTGGCGTCCTCCCTCGGCTCGCTGGTGCCCGAGCGGTGGCGGTGGTCGACCGGTGCCTTCCTCGTGGCGGCGGTGCTGCTGCTCGTCGGGCTGGCCCTCGACCTCCGGCTGGGCGGGCTGTCGCTGCCGTCGTGGCGGCGCCAGGTCGACGAGGCGTGGATCGGGCACTACCGCGGCTGGGTCGTGGGGGTCGGGTTCGGGGCGCAGCTCGGCTTCGGGGTCGTCACGATCGTCACGAGCTCGACGACCTACGCGGTGATCGTGCTCGCGGGCCTGTCGGGGACGCCCTGGGCGGGGGCGCTGCTGGGGGCGGTGTTCGGGCTGGTCAGGGCGCTGCCCCTCGTGCTGATGGCCGGGGTCGACACGCGCGAGCGGCTGTGGTCGGCGCTGCGACACGTCGAGCTCAGGGCGCGTGCGGCGGACACGTTGTCTAGGGTGGGGCTGGCGACGGGTTCCCTGGCCCTCGCGGTGGCGGCTGTGATCGGAGTGGCATGAGGCGGAGCGGTTTCGGGATCTCCGTCGACGTCCCCTCGGGCTGGACCTCGGCCATCGTGCGCCGTCCCGTCCCCCCGGAGACCGCGCCGGCGCCGCCCCCTGAGGCCCGTGGGCTCGCTCCCGCGGCGCCCGCCGAGCCGGGGGAGCGAACCCTTCCCGTGGTCCACGTGTGCACGCGTCCGCTGCCGACGGCGGTCGGGGACTTCGGCTCGGGCGTCATCGAGCTGCTCACCCCGGAGGACGTATTCGTCTCGCTCGTCGAGTACGGGTCGGACCTCGCGGGGTTCGGGCTCTTCGAGCGCCAGGGCTGGCCACGGTTGGCGCCGTCGCAGTTCTCCCCGAACCGGATGTTCCGCGAGGTCCCGGGTCGAAGCGGGAGCCAGCACTTCTTCAGCGTCGGGGGCCGGGCGTTCTGCCTGTTCACCGTCGTCGGCAGCCACAGTCGCCGGATGGCGACCGTGCCGCGGGCCGCGGGAGTGGTCCGCTCGCTGGCGGTCGAGCCGGCCTCGGTGATGGCGCGGCGTGGGGTGGTCGTGTGAGCGCTCCGCCGGTGTCGTCGTCCGCCCTCGACGAGGTCCTGACGCGTCCTTCCGGGCTGGTGCGTCTCGTCGACCGCCTGTCGCGAGGTCGCCGGGTCGGTCGGCGCGGCGTCCTCGTGGGTGCTGCGGTCGCGGGGTCGGCGCTGGTCACCGACCCCAAGGCGTACGCGCTGCGACCCCAGTCGGCCTACGCGACGATCTGCGGGCCCGGCAACACGGCGGCGAGCGGCTGGACGGTCTTCTGCGCCACCATCAACAAGGGCCTGAACGGGTGCCCTCCGGGGAGCTTCACGGCGGGGTGGTGGAAGGCTGCCGACTCCACGTGGTGCGGCGGCGGGTACCGCTACATCGTCGACTGCAACGCCCAGTGCACGAAGTGCAGCACCGGCTGCTCGGACCACATCTGTGACAACAAGTGCTGGAACTGCTCGTGCGGCACCGGCTCGTCGGCGACGTGTGACCGCCGCAAGGTGTGCTGCAACGCGTTCCGCTACGGGCAGTGCAACACGCAGGTGAAGTGCAGCGGCGGAGTCCACTGCCGGGTGGTGTCGTGCGTGCCGCCCTACCAGTGGGACAGCTGCTCGACGACGTCGTTCCGCAGTGACGCCACGGCCAACCACAGCTCGCCCTACCTGCCGCAGTGGGGCCCGATGGAGAAGCTGTACACCCAGATGGGCGGACAGGGCTCCTACCTCAAGGGCTCGACGGGCCCGATCAAGGCCGTCAGCGACGGTCGCGGCAAGTACGTCAACTACCAGGGCGGCCGGATCTGGTGGTCGGCCGCGACGGGGGCCTCGGCGATGTCGTCGGGCCTGCTCACCGCGTACGCGAAGGTCGGCGGCCCGAGCATCATCGGCTACCCCAAGGGCGCCCAGCTCAACGGCCTGCGTGACGGCGGCTGGATGCAGCTGTTCGAGAAGGGCTGCATCACCGACAGCCTGTCGACCTTCACCCAGGCCGTGTTCGGCTACCGGTGGACCATGTGGGTCGCCGCCGGCCGCGAGGACGGGCCCCTCGGGTACCCCGTCGCCGCGATGCAGAACTTCCCGGTGGACGGTGACGGGTGGATCCAGCTCTTCCAGGGCGGGTGCACGATCGTCGGGCGGACGACGCCGCGCGCCGTGGTCCACACCCAGGTCTGGACCGCGTGGCAGGACCAGGGTCGCGAGGGTGGAGCCCTGGGCTTCCCGACCCAGGACCGTCAGGCCCTGGCCCGTGGGTACGCACAGCGGTTCCAGCGGGGCGGGTTCTGGGGGCTCACCGACCAGCCGGCGTTCGCCGTGCGCGGCCCGGTCCTCACCCAGTGGGAGACCGCCGGCGGGGTGGACGGCAGCTACGGCTACCCCACGTCCCACGTCGTCGACAACGGCGACGGGACCTTCACGGGCACGTTCGAGGGCGGCACCATCACCGCGTGAGCGCGTCCTCGTGTCAGGCGACGTCGGTGTCGTCCGGGGGCGGGATGTCGCTGCCCCAGCCGAGGAGGGGCGGTGGTCGGGTGCGGTACGTGCGGCCCAACGGCGTCCGCACCACGACCTCGCGCAGGCCTTCCGCGGTGATGGCGGTGTCCCAGCCGGGGGCTTCCTTGGTGAGGTTGCAGCGGGCGCACTTGCCGTTGCCAGTGGTGTAGTCCGTGGCGCCGCCGTCCCGGGAGCGCGTGGCGTGGTCGGCGTGGGCGATCGCGGCTCCGCACCACGGGGTCGTGCACAGGTCGTCACGCAGGATCAGCATGCGGCGCAGGAGTCCGGTGAAGGTGCGGCGGCGGGAGTCCATGCCGGCCAGGTCGCGACCGTCGGGGGTGGTGTAGAGCCGGCGCAGCCACACGGTCGCCTCGTCATCGGTGGCCGGGTGGGGGCCGCGCAACCACCAGCGGGCGACGGGGGCCGGGACGGGCCCGATGCCGGGGACACGGGCTGGTTCCATGACGGACCGATCGGGGTCGCCGGTGCCGAGCAGGGTGCGGTCGGTCATCACCAGGTGCACCTCCACGGGCTGCACCTGGCCCACGGCGCGCCCGGACAGGGTGGCCAGGGCGGTGTCGGCGGCGACCGCGCCGATCCCGCGGCCGCCGTGGGGCTCGTCCTCACGTCCCGCCACCACCGACCGGGCCCTCGCCTGCAGCGCGGCGTGGGCGCCGGCGACCTCGACCATCGGCCCGAGCACGGTCAGGTAGCCCATCCCGTCGGCCGCCGCCCGCACGCTGACCCGGCGGGAGCGGACCGCAGCCTCCATCCGGGCGATGACGGCAGCCGCGTCGAGCTCGGCGGCGACCCGGCGGGCGGCCGCGTCGGCCGCCTTCACCCCGAGGCCGCCCAGCAGTGGTCCGACGCGGTCGTCGAGGGCGGTCCGGTCCGCAGGCCGGGTCAGCACCGAGGACGACTCGACCACCTTCACCGCGTGCATCTCCGTGCACACCCCGGAGGTCAACGCCGCCATCGTCTGGGGCAGGTCGTGCACCAACGCCCGCGCCACCCGCACGAACCGGTCCCCACAGGGCGGGGACTCACGCCGCGCCAACGCCACCTCGGAGCCCACCGAGCGGGCCGCGTCCTGCGGCGCCGAGACTTCCCGGGACAGCCGCACCGCATCCACGAGCCGCGCCTGCGTGGCCGAACACGCCCCCTTCACCCGCTCCAGCTCCGCGACCAGGTCGATCCCGCCGGCCGACACCGGACACCCGCCGGCGACCATGCCTGTGGACAACCCCCACGAGGCGCCACCTGTGGACGACCGACCGCCGGGCCGGCGTGAACCCTCAGCGACCCGGCCGGAGGCGTCGAGTGCCGTCGGACCCGCGGACCGTGAGGTCCATCGCGTCGAGCCGCTCGAGCAGCGCCACGGCAGCCCGCCGCGACGTCCCCAGCGTCCGGGCCGCGTCGCCGGGACCGAACCCGTCGGACAACGTCGCCAGCACCGGGACAGCGTGTTCCACCGCGTCCCCGGCGAGGACCGCGCCGCCCGTCCGCAGCACCAGACCGGACCGCTCGGCCTCGGCCAGCACGCCCGGCGTCAGCGCGGCATCGGCGAGCAGCTCGGCCGGTGCCGCGCCGAAGGGGTGGTCCGCGAACCACGCCGCCAGGGTCACCAGGGCGCTGGATGCAGAAGCCTCGATGGCGACGGGTCTCGGATGCGCGGCCGGTCCCGTGTCGCCGGGAGGACGCGTCCCCACCAGCTCGGCCGCACGGCGGTCCGCGTCCCCGCGCCGGGCGAACGGCGGGGGATCGAGCGCGAGCACGTCGGCCCCGGCGAGGACCTCGTGCGCCCCCGGGTCGCGCAGCAGCAGCCGGTCGCCCACCACCAGCGGCAGCAACGCCGCCCCGGGCGACCCGACGAGGGTGAGCCGCGCGTGCCCGTCACCGAGCGGCCGGATCCGCACCGGGGCCGTCGTGGTCCCCACGTGGAGCACGGCCTGCGACGGCCGGCGCGTGACCAGGGGATGCAGCGCCACGTCCACCACGCCGACAGCACCCACCGAACCCGGCGTCGTGAGCCGGCTCCCTCGGGGAGCGGCCGAGGTCGGCACCGCGCGAAGGTTCACCGCGAGCCGGGTCGGGCCGCGCGCCTCCGCCACGGCCTCACCGTGGACCTGCAGCCCCCTGACCACGACCCGCGAACCGCCCACCTCGAGCGTGTCGCCCGCCCGCACCGTCCCGGTCGGCAGCGTCCCCGTGACGACGGTCCCTGACCCGACCACGCTGAACGACCGGTCGACCCAGAACCGCACCGGCGCAGCAGGATCCACGGCAGGAGCCGCCGCCACCAGGGCCAGCAGCGCCGACCGCACGTCGTCGAGGCCGACCCCCGTCCGCGCCGATGCCACCGCCGTCGCGAGCGGTGTGATGCCGTGCCCCACCAACCGCGACAGCGTGTCGGCGAGGACCGGGTTCCCCTCCGCCAGATCCCCTTTCGTCACCACCACCGCCACCCGGGACACCCCGAGGGCGCGCATCGCGGCGACGTGCTCCTCGGTCTGCGCCGACCACCCCTCGTCGGCAGCGACCACGAGCAGCACCAACGCCGCCGGACCGATCCCCGCGATCGTCGTCCCCACCAGACGGTCGTGACCAGGGACGTCGACGAGCGCGATCCTGGTGTCCCCGAGCGAGACCCACGCGTGCCCCAGCTCGATCGTCATGCCCCGCCGGCGTTCCTCCGGAAGCCGGTCCGGGTCGGTTCCGGTCAGCGCACGGACCAGCCCGGACTTGCCGTGGTCGACGTGCCCCGCCGTCGCGACGACCGCCATGTCAGCGACCGCGCGACCCGACCACCGCGGCGAGCACGGCCGAGACCACGACGTCGTCGTCCTCCCCGGCCAGCGCGCGGAGGTCGAGCAGCGCCCGCCCCTCGTGCACCCGCGCGAGCACCGCCGGATCCCCAGCACGCAGCGCGTCGGCCACGGAGGAGGGCAGCGACACCGCCCAGCCCGCCAGCACCACACCCGGCGCCGACCCGCCGCCCACGCGTCCCTCCGACGCCACGACCTCGGCCACCACCCCGCCCGACGCCAGGGCCGCGACCATCCGCTCGCACCGACCCCGCAGACCAGCCGCAGAAGAGGCCACCGCCGCCGGCGCAGGAGGCAGCGGCCCCCGCAGCGTCGCCTCCAGGGCCGCCAGCGTGGTCTTCCCGGGACGCAGCGCACGCGCCAGCGGGTGCCGCCGCATCCGCTCCACGACGTCGCGTCGCCCCAGCACGATCCCCGCCTGCGGGCCGCCGAGCAGCTTGTCCCCGCTGAACGTCACCACCGCGGCCCCGTCTCGCAGCGAGGACGTCGCGTCCGGCTCGTCGGGGAGGAGGGGGTGCGGGCGCAACAGCCCGCTGCCGAGGTCGTGGACGACCGGCACCCCGAGCCCCGCCAGCTCGCGCACCGGCACCTCCCGGGTGAACCCGTCGACCGTGAAGTTGCTCGGGTGCACCTTGAGCACGGCCCCCGTCGCAGGCGACACCGCGGAGGCGTAGTCCCGCAGGTGCGTCCGGTTCGTCGTCCCCACCTCGCGCACCCGCACCCCGGCCGACTCGACGAGCTCGTGGAGGCGGAACCCGTCGCCGATCTCCACCATCTCGCCCCGGCTCACGAGCACCTCGCCCCCCGACGCCAGCGCGGTCGTGGCGAGCACCAGCGCGGCCGCCCCGTTGTTGACGACGAGCGCCGCCTCGGCGGCAGGGACCTCGGCCAGCAGCGCCTCGACCACCCCCGGCGCCCGAAGCCCCCGACGACCGGAGGCGAGGTCCAGCTCGATGTCGACCGTCCCCGCCGCTGCGACCATCGCCTCGACCGCGGCCTGCGACAACGGTGCCCGCCCCAGGTTGGTGTGGAGGACGACCCCGGTCGCGTTGAGGACGCGCCGCAGCGACGTGGCCCGCGGCGGCAGCCCTGCCACCACCGCGGCCACCGCACCACCAGGCGACAACGCCCCCGACCGCACCAGGTCGAGGACCTCCGACACCACCGGCCGCACGACCCCCGCGCCCAGCCGCGCGACGGCGGCCGCGACCAGCGGGTCGGCCAGCACGACGTCCGTGCGGGGCACGCTCCGGCGCGGGTCGGCGGACTGCGGCTCCTGCGGCACCGGACCTCCTCGTAGGCTGGCGGAGGCGGACGGGAATCGAACCCGCCAAGCCGAGGTGCTCGGCTTCACCGGTGTTGAAGACCGGGGGGGCCACCAGGCCCCGGACGCCTCCGTCCGCGAGGCTAGCGGAGCGAGCAGGAAGGAGCGCGTGGTGGTCCGGATGACGCAGCACGCCCGAGGTGGTGGGTGCGCCTGCAAGGTGCCGCCCGGCGAGCTCGAGGCGCTCCTCGCCGGCATCGACCTGCCCGGCCACCCCGACCTCCTCGTCGGCGCCGACACCGGGGACGACGCGGCGGTCGTCCGCATCGACGCCGACCGCGCCGTCATCAGCACCACCGACTTCTTCACGCCGGTCGTCGACGACCCCTACGACTGGGGCCGCATCGCCGCCGCCAACGCCCTGTCCGACGTCTGGGCGATGGGCGGGGAGCCGGTCCTCGCGGTCAACCTCGTCGGCTGGCCCCGCGAGGTCCTGCCGATGGACCTGCTCGCCGACGTCCTGCGCGGCGGCGCCGACATCGCCCGCGAGGCCGGTTGCGCGGTCGCCGGCGGGCACACCGTCGACAGCGCCGAGCCGTTCTACGGCATGGCCGTCACCGGCTTCGCCCACCCCGACCGGCTCCTGCGCAAGGACGCGGCCGAGCCCGGGCTGCCCCTCACCCTCACCAAGCCGCTCGGCATCGGCGTCCTCAACACCCGGCACATGCGCACCGGCGAGGTCTTCCCCCACGCCGTCGCCGCGATGACGACCCTCAACCGCCCCGCGGCCCGCGCCGCGGTCGCCGGGGGAGCGAAGGCCGCCACCGACGTCACCGGCTTCGGCCTCCTGGGCCACCTGCGCTCGATGCTGCGGGCGTCCGGTGTCGGCGCCCGGCTCGACGCCCGGGCCGTTCCCCTCCTCGACGGCGCCCGCGAGGCGGTCCGCGAGGGGTTCGTCAGCGGCGGCACCCGCCGCAACCTGGACTGGGTCCGCCCCCACCTCGACCTCGCCGACGACCTCACCGAGGACGACCTGCTCCTCCTCGCCGACGCGCAGACGAGCGGCGGCCTCCTCGTCGTCGGGGAGGTGCCCGGCGGCGTCGTCATCGGGGAGACCGTGGCCGGCGGGCCCCGGATCCGTGTGACGTCCGACAAGGCGGCGCGGCCCACCCTCTACCCATCGGTAACCTGAGCACCATGAGTGGCAACCCCGACTTCGACACCTACCGCCTCTCCGAGGACCACGAGGCGATCCGCGAGGCCGTGCGTGCCGTCGCCGAGAACAAGATCGCCCCGCACGCCGCCGCGGTCGACGAGGAGGCGCGCTACCCGCAGGAGGCGCACGACGCCCTCGTCGCCAGCGACTTCTTCGCCCCGCACGTCGGCGAGGAGTACGGCGGGGTCGGCGCCGACGCGCTGGCCGTCTGCATCGTCATCGAGGAGGTGGCGCGGGTCTGTGCCTCGTCCTCGCTCATCCCCGCGGTGAACAAGCTCGGGTCGATGCCGCTCGTCCTCGCCGCCAGCGACGACGTCAAGCGCCGCTACCTCACCCCCCTCGCCGCGGGCGAGTCGACCTTCTCGTACGGCCTCTCCGAGCGTGAGGCCGGCTCGGACACCGCCGCGATGAAGAGCCGCGCCGTCCGCGACGGCGACGACTGGGTGCTCTCGGGCCAGAAGTCGTGGATCACCAACGCCGGTGTCTCCGACTACTACACGGTCCTGGCCGTCACCGACCCCGACGGGGCGCGCGGCAACAACATCACCGCCTTCGTCGTCGAGAAGTCCGACGAGGGGTTCACCTTCGGCGAGAAGGAGCGCAAGCTCGGCATCAAGGGCAGCCCCACCCGCGAGCTGCACTTCGACAAGGTCCGCCTCCCCGGCGACCGGGTCGTCGGTGAGGTCGGCGCCGGCCTGAAGATCGCCCTCGCCACCCTCGACCACACCCGCGTCACCATCGGCGCGCAGGCCGTCGGCATCGCCCAGGGTGCGCTCGACCACGCGGTCGCCTACGTCAAGGAGCGCCGCCAGTTCGGCAAGGCCGTCGCCGAGTTCCAGGGCGTGCAGTTCATGCTCGCCGACATGGCGATGGAGCTCGAGGCCGCCCGCCAGATGGTCTACGTCGCCGCCGCCAAGTCCGAGCGGGGCGACGCCGACCTGCCCTTCTTCGGCGCGGCCGCCAAGTGCTACGCCTCCGACGTCGCCATGCGCGTCACCACCGACGCCGTCCAGCTCCTCGGCGGCGCCGGCTACACCCGCGACTTCCCGCTCGAGCGGATGATGCGCGACGCCAAGATCACCCAGATCTACGAGGGCACCAACCAGGTGCAGCGCATCGTCATGGCGCGCCAGCTCCTCAAGGGCTGAGCGCCCCGGCCGCCTAGGGTCGAGGGCGTGGCGTACTTCGAGCGGCTCGACGAGACCAGGTTCCGGGCGACCGAGCACACCGCCGGGGCGTGGCGCACCGACGAGCAGCACATCGCCCCGGCGATCGGGCTCCTCGCGCACGCCGTGACCCGCGACCTCTCGGCCCGCCGGGGCAACGACCTCCTCGTCGGCCGCCTCGCCTACGACATCCTCGGGGTCGTCCCGGTCGCCGAGGTCGAGGTGTCGGTGACCGTGCTGCGCCCCGGGCGCACCATCGAGCTCGTCGAGGCGCGCCTGGCCCACGCCGGCCGTGACGTCGTCGTGCTGCGCGCCTGGCTGCTGCGCCCCGGCGACACCACGGCCATCGCGGGCACGGCTCTGGCGCCCATCCCGACCCCGTACGCCATGGACCCGTGGGACCCCACCGCGCTCTGGCCCGGAGGCTTCATCCGCACCGTCGAGGTGCGCCGCGAGCGCGACGAGCCCGGTCGGGGGCGCTTCTGGGTCCGCACCGAGACCGCCCTCGTCGACGGCGAGGACGTGGCACCGGTCGCGCGCGCGGCCGGGCTGCTCGACATCGCCAACGGGATGGTCGTGCGGGTCCACCCCGACGAGCTGCACTTCCCCAACCTCGACCTCACGGCGCACCTCGTCCGCGCGCCGGAGGGGGAGTGGGTCGGCTTCGACACCACGGTGACGTTCGCGGCGAACGGGCTCGGACTGACGAGCACCGTCCTCCACGACGAGCAGGGGCCGCTCGGCACGCTCGCGCAGGTCCTGACCCTGCGACCGCGCTGACGCCCCCGCGGCCTACTTCTTGCGGATCTCCCCGATGTCGAGGTGGTTCTTCGCGTCGGCCTTGGCGTGCTTGTCGGCCCGCTTCTCCTTGATGGACTTGCCGGCCTTCTTCGCCATGTGTTGTCGGGGTGACTTGTCGGACATGGCTGACTCCCAGCGCTAGGAAGCCTGAACGGCTCCGTGCGTCGACAGTACGCCCCTCTCCGGGAGGAAGCGCGGGGCCGTCGTCAGGAGCAGATGTCGGTGGTCGCCGTGCGGGTCTGGATCGACTCGCTGGGCGTGGGCGTGGCCGCGATGGAGGGCGTCGGCAGTGGCTCCGTGCCGAGCCGGTTGGGCAGCTCGACGACGTCCGGGGCGTCCTTGCCGAGCGTGACGCGCACGGTGGACCCGAGCCCGGAGACCTTCTTCACCGTGGCTTCGGGGAAGGCCGCGGCGACGGTGCGGGCGTCCTCGGCGTGGTCACCCGAGTACTCCACGAGCGCCCCGGTGGGCCCGGTGGAGCCGTTCGAGGTGGTGATGCCCGCGAAGCCCTGGACCTGGAGCCCGTCGCGGGCCTGGCGCGCCAGCCCGGGCACCCCGGAGGAGTTGACGAGCGTGACCTTGATGTCGGCGGGCGACGAGGTGAGCGGCTCGGTGGAGGGCGTCGCGGTGGGGGTGGGGGTCTTGCCCGGGGTGCCGAGCTGGTGGTCCTCGCGCAGCGCGGTCCAGATCTGCGTGGCGGAGGCCTTCCACTGCACCCGGTTCGTGTCGAGCGGGTAGGTCTCGTTCGGGACGGTGACGAACTGGATCTTGTCCAGCCCGATGCCCTTGACGCTCGAGGCGAGGTCCTGCATCGTGCCCAGCCCGAACTCCGGGTCGGTGGTGAGCGACGTGGTGGCGGCGTCGAGGAACGAGAAGAGCTTCGTCGGCTGGAAGAGCAGCTTGGTCGACGTCGCCTCCTGCATCACCGAGGAGAGGAACGCCTGCTGGCGCTGGATGCGCCCCAGGTCGGAGCCGTCGCCGATCGACTTGCGTGCCCGGACGTACTGCAGGGCCTGGCGGCCGTCGAGGGTGTGGCGGCCGGCCGTGAGCTCGAGGTGGGTGTTCTTGTCGCTGATCGCCTGGCTCGTGCAGACCTCGACGCCACCGAGGGCGTCGACCATCGTCTTGAAGCCGCGGAAGTCGACGACCGCGTAGTGGTCGATCCGCAGGCCGGTGTTCCCCTCGAGCGTGCGGATGAGGCAGCCGGTGCCCCCGATGCGGTAGTTCTGGTTCCACATCCGCATCCGCCACGAGTCCTTGCCGGCGGTGGGGGAGCAGTCCGGCGGGGCGGGCGTCATCGAGTCGCGGGGGATCGAGACGACGGTGGCCCAGCTGCGGTCCGCCGAGACGTGGACGAGCAGGTTGGTGTCGGAGTGCGCGCCCCCGACGGTGCCGTCGTTGTCCCCGTAGGCGTCGTTCCCGTCGCCCTCGCGGGTGTCGGAGCCGACGAGGAGGAGGTTGACCGCGTCGGCCGTGCCCGCGACCTCCTCGGGGCGGTCCGAGCCGATGGCCGTGGAGACGTCGATCTTGGTGATGTTGCCGTTGAGCTTCCAGGCGGCGAACGCGCCACCCCCGACGACGAGGACGAGCGCGGTGACCAGCCCGATGACGAGGCGGCGGCGCCACGACCGGCGCACCGTGCCGTGCAGCTCGCGGCGCGTCACCTCGCGCTCCCGGGCCGCGGTGTCGGTGTCGGCGCCGCCGTCGGAGTGCCGAGTGTCGCTGTCCACCCGGACCTCCTCTCGTGGCTCGACGGGGGCCGACCGCCCGCGCGCTGGGAGCGGTCGCAGCCGTCGAGTGTAGTGATGCGGTCCGGGAGCGACGAACCGTGCAGGTGGGGGCGGGTGCTCACCGGCCGCTGGGCTCTCTGTCGGTGCCGGCGGGGGCCGTGGTGATCGGCTCGCCGTCCTTGAGCATGCCGAACAGGGCGTCCGCGCGCTCCTTGTCCCAGAGGACCGAGCTACCCGCCCGGGTCGTCGCGTTCGTCGTGGAGATGGGCACGACGAGGCTGAGCGCCTCGTCGGAGGAGACCTTGCGCATCGTCGACAGGATCGCGTACGAGTCGGCGAGCGAGGTGTCCTCGCCGACGATGACGCCCGAGGCCGCGGCGTGCGTGAAGCCCCACCAGCGCCACGGGATGAGGACGGTGGAGGGCGTGGCGGCCTTCTTCATCACGGCGCCGAGGAACTGGCGCTGCCGCTCGGCCCGGCCGAGGTCGCCCTTGGGGTCGGAGTAGCGGGCCCGGACGTACCCGAGGGCGTTCTTGCCGTCGAGGGTCTGGCAGCCCTTCTGGAGGTCGATGTGCGCCTTCTTGTCCTTGATGGCGCGCGGCACGCACATCTCGACGCCGTCGAGGCTGTCGACGGTCTTGGCGAAGCCACCGAAGCCGATCTCGACGTAGCCGTCGATCGGCAGACCGGTGGCCTTCTCGAGCGTCTCGGCGAGCAGCTGGGGACCGCCGATGGCGAACGCGGCGTTGACCTTGTTCTTCCCCTCGCCGGGGATCTCGAGGTAGCTGTCGCGCGGGATGGAGATGACGACCGGCTTGCCCGACCCCGACGGCGTGTGGATGAGGATGATCGAGTCGGTGCGGCGGCCCTTGGCGTCGCCGCCGACCCCGAGGGCCTTGCGCTCCTCGGCGGTGAGCCCCTCGCGGCTGTCCGAGCCGACGAGCAGGTAGGTGCTGCCCTCGGCGCCGGTGGGTCGATCGCCCCCGGGCGTGGTGTCCTCCCGGGTGACCTGGGTCCACGCGTGCAGCGGCGTGACCACGAGGAACACCACCCACAGCAGGAGCAGCACGAGCACGGCCCGCACGCCGCGGCGACCCCCACCGGGCCGGCGCCGCCGCGGCGCCCGCGGGGCCTTCGGCGGTCGCCCGCCACCGGCCGGGGGGAGGGGACGGCCCAGCTCGTCGTAGGCGGTGGCACCGGCGCCGCGCGTGTCGACGACGAAGACGTCGTCGGCTGCCCCGCGGCCACGTCCCTGGGGGATCGGGCGGGCGTGGTCGTCGGACATGGTGGCCAGTGTGGCAAACAAGGCTGGGCGGTGGCTGGACGTCCGATGACGCCCGGCACCGGCGTGGCGGCGTCCGGATCCTCGCGAACGCGCCGATACTCCTGACCCATGGCAGACCAGCGGGGCACCGCCGTGCTCGAGCGCGCCTCGGCGGACGAGCCGATCCGCGTCGACACCCGCGCCCCGCGCGACACCGCCCGCAGCCGGCGCCGCGCGCTGACGCTCGTCCTGCTCACCGTCGTGCTCCCCGGCTCGGCCCAGATCGCCGCCGGGAACCGCTCGCTCGGGCGCTTCGCGCTGCGGGTCTGGGCCGGGGTGATCGGGGCCGCGCTCCTCGTCGGGCTGCTCTTCCTCGTCAGCCGCCAGGCCGCGCTCACCGTGCTCGCGCACCGCTGGACCCTCGCCGGCGCCGAGTGGCTGCTCTTCGGCCTGTCGGTGCTCTGGCTCGTCCTCCTCGTCGACGCGTGGCGCCTGGGCCGCCCCGACCGGCTGGCCCCGCGCGACCGCCGAACCCTCCTCGGCACCCTCCTCGTCAGCGTCATCGTGCTCTCCGGGGGCACCGCCTGGGCGGGGCTGACCGTGGGCGAGGCCCGCAGCGCGCTGTCCTCGCTGTTCTCCTCGGGGGAGGCGCTCGCCGCCAGCGACGGCCGCTACAACATCCTCCTGCTCGGCGGCGACAGCGGTGCCGGGCGCGTCGGCCTGCGCCCCGACAGCATCCAGCTCGCCAGCGTCGACGCCGAGACCGGTCGCGCGGTGCTGTTCGGGTTCTCCCGCGAGACCGAGCACGTCACCTTCCGGTCCGGGTCCACGATGGCGCGGCTCATGCCCGAGGGCTGGACCTGCGGCGACGAGTGCCTGCTCAACGGGCTGTACACCTGGGCCCACGACCACGCCGACCAGTTCCCCGCCGGCACCGGCGACCCCGGCATCCTCGCGACGACCGAGGCCGTGGAGTCCCTGACCGGCCTCGACATCCAGTACCACGTGCTCGTCGACCTCAAGGGGTTCCGCAGCCTCGTCGACGCCGTCGGCGGCCTCGACGTCACCGTGCAGCGCAAGACGCCCATCGGCTCGCAGCACGAGATCAAGGGCTGGATCCAGGCCGGGCGCCAGCACCTCGACGGCTACCACGCCCTCTGGTACGCCCGCAGCCGCGCCAACTCCACGAACTACGAGCGGATGGCGCGCCAGCGCTGCGTCGTCACCGCCATGGTCCGCCAGCTCGACCCGCAGACGGTCGTCCTCAACTTCGGCGACATCGCCGCGGCCACGAAGGGCGTGTTCACGACGAACATCCCGCAGGCCGCGCTGCCGGTCCTCGCCGACGTCGCGGTGAAGACCAAGTCGGAGAAGATCAGCGCGGTGAACTTCGTCCCGCCGCTGATCAAGCCCTGGGACTTCGACCCGGCGGTCGTGCGCCGCACCGTGGCCGCGGCCATCGACAAGTCCGAGAAGGCTGCCGCGCCCAAGCCGGCCTCGGCCGCTCCCGCGGCCTCCGGGGCGGCCGCGACGGCGGGCACCGGCAGCGAGCCGAAGAAGCAGGCCGTGATGGAGCGCCCGGGCACCGATCCCGACGCCGACACCGGGGACCTCGCCGGCGTCTGCTCGGCCGGCTGAGCGCCGAGCACCGATTCTCGGGATCGGTCGCCCCTTTGGAATACTCAGTCCTCGTGCGAGACCCCCACCCCGTCGACCAGGTCCACCCCCGGCTCAGCGTGGTGGTCCCGATCTACAACGTCGAGGACTACCTCGTCTCGTGCCTGGAGTCCCTCGACGAGCAGACCTTCCGCGAGCTCGAGGTCATCCTCGTCGACGACGGCTCCCCGGACACCTCGGGGCAGATCGCCGAGGACTTCGCCGCGGGCCGCGAGAACTGGCACGTCCTGCACGTCGAGAACGGCGGCCTGGGCCGGGCCCGCAACATCGGGCTCGACCACGCGAACGCCGACTACGTGACCTTCGTCGACTCCGACGACGTCGTCCCCCGCGACGCCTACGAGCTGATGATGCACGCCATCGAGGGCAGCGGCAGCGACATCGTCAGCGGCGGCGTCCTGCGCTACGACGGCGCCCGCACGCGCCCGTCGGGCCTGCACAGCCGCGCGGTCCCGGAGACCAAGGTCGCGACCCACGTCCGCCGGATGCCCTCGCTCATCTACGACACCACCGCGTGGAACAAGATCTTCCGCCGCCAGTTCCTCCTCGAGCACGGGCTGCGCTTCCCCGAGGGCGTCTACTACGAGGACATCCCGCTCACGGTGCCCGCCCACTTCCTCGCCCGCTCGGTCGACCTCATCGAGGAGCCGGTCTACCTCTGGCGCGAGCGGCAGACCGCCGAGCAGTCGATCACCCAGCGCCGCGCCGAGGTCCGAAACCTCGTCGACCGGATGGCCGCGGTCTCCTCGGTCAACGACTTCCTCGAGCGCACCAACGAGGTCGAGGGCAAGCGCCTGCACGACCTCAAGGTCCTCACCCTCGACATGCCGCTGTTCCTCGACGTCCTCCACGAGGGCGACGACGCCTACGCCGACACGCTGGTCCGGGTGTTCCGCGAGTACCTCGACGACGTCGACCCCGAGGTCATCGCGAGCCTGCCGCCCCGGCGCCGGCTCGCCTACCACCTCATCTCCGTGGGACGCACCGCCGACCTCGTCGAGGCCCACCAGCAGCAGCTGCGCGACCCCAAGCCCGAGGTCGTGCGCCGCGGGGTGCGCCTGTACGTGCGGCTGCCGTTCTTCGGCGACCCCGCCCTCGGCGTCCCGGACGCGGTCTACGACGTC
The DNA here is from genome assembly GCF_043099285.1 of Oryzobacter telluris. Classification (GTDB taxonomy): domain Bacteria; phylum Actinomycetota; class Actinomycetes; order Actinomycetales; family Dermatophilaceae; genus Oryzobacter; species Oryzobacter telluris. The sequence continues at coordinate 1,343,229 of NZ_CP170723.1, forward strand.
ACCCGCTCGCAGCGCCTCGTCACCGGGGTGCGCGACGTGCGGTGGAACCGCTCGACCCTCGAGGTCGACGGCCACGGCTTCATCGACGGCGTCCCCGACGTCGGGCCGGGGTCGACCCTGCACCGCCTCCAGCTGCGCGTCGTCGGCGCGAAGACCGGCCGCACCACGGTGCGCGCCCGCCGCGTGCGGCGCCCCGACGTCACCGCCCGTTCCAAGGACCGCCCGGTCAGCTACGACGGCTCCGGCTTCCTCGCCCGCATCCCCGCCTCCGACTTCGTCCTGCCCGAGGGCAAGGACGCCTGCGAGCTCGAGCTCGTCGCCCAGGTGGCGGCTCCTGCGGCCCGCCGCGGCTCGGCCGTGGGGACGCCCGACCTGTCGCGCGCGCTGCACCCGCCCCGCGGCTGGGCCCCCGACGGCGTCCTCGTCGTGCCCGGCTACCGCGGCAAGAAGATGCGGATCGCGGTGCGCCGCACCCTGGCCGTCGTCCACGACCTCGAGGTCGACGGCGAGGTCGTGACCCTCAGCCTGCGCGCCGCGCCCGGCCGTGAGCTGCCCGACGCGTGGGTCCACCTGCGCCGCCTCGACGCCTCCGAGGGCGTCACGGTCCGCCTCGAGCGCGACGGCGCGACCGGCGTGGCCCGGATCCCGGCCGAGGCCCTCGACGTCACCTCGCGCTCCCTCGCCGAGCGGCACTGGCGGCTCTGGCTCGCCACCGCCCACGACGACGACCCGCAGGACGCCGGCCGGCTCGTCGACGACCTCGTCACCGCGGCCTCGGCCGCCGAGCGCGAGGCCCCGCGCGGGCTCACCCTCCAGGGACGGCACGTCGCCCCGGTCGACGTCGACCCCGAGCCCGGCCCCGGCCGAGCCCGCCTGCACGGCCGCCTCCTCCAGCTGCGCGAGCGCGGCGTCACGGGCGCGATCCTCGTCGACGGGCCGTTCCGTCCCGAGCTCACCGACTTCGCGTTCACCCCGGCCGGCCTCGACCTGCACGGCGACACCGGCGGCATCGACCTCGACCGGCTCCTCCTCGTCTCCCAGTCCGACCGCCTCGAGGTGCCCGTCCAGGTCGTGGGCGACACCTGGCGCGCGCACGTGCCGAGCAACGGCGACCCGGGCCGGGCGTCGCTGCGCTGGCTGCGCCCCGGCCGCTGGACCGTCTTCGCGGCGGCGCCGGGCGAGGTCGACCCCGACCTCGGCATCCACGTCTCCGCCCTCGCCGAGTCGCACCTCGGGGACGAGGGTGGCGACAAGGTGCTCGTCCAGCTGCGCACCTCACCGGCCCACGAGCTGGGCATCCTCGCCGACGGAGGCGGGTCGTGGTCGGACCGCGGGGCCTTCAACGCCAAGGTCGCCCGCAAGGTCCACTACCGGCTGGCCCGGAGGATGCCGCTCACCGACACCGTGGTCTTCGAGTCGTGGAAGGGGCGCCAGTTCTCCGACAACCCGCGCGCCATCTACGAGGAGCTCGTCCGCCGCGGTGACCGCCGCCGGCTCGTCTGGGCGGTCGAGCACCACGGGGTCGAGGTCCCCGACGGCGTCGAGTCCGTCGTCGTCGGCAGCCGCGCGTACTACCGGGCGCTGGGCCGGGCCCGCTGGCTCGTGAGCAACGACGCGATGCCCAAGCACTACGTCAAGCGCGAGGGCTCGCGCTACGCCCAGACCTGGCACGGGACCCCGCTCAAGCGCATCGGGTTCGACATGGAGAACGTGCAGATGGCGAACAAGAACTACCTCAAGCAGTTCGCCAAGGAGGTGCTCAAGTGGGACGCCCTGGTGTCCCCGAACCCCTACTCCACCGAGATCCTCGCCCGGGCCTTCGACTTCCACGGCCCGGTGCTCGAGACCGGCTACCCGCGCAACGACATCTTCCACCGGCCCGAGGACCGGGCCGCGCGCACGGCCGCCGTGCGCGAGCGGCTCGGCATCGAGCCCGGCCGGCGCGTCATCCTCTACGCCCCCACGTGGCGCGACAACCACTACGACAAGGCCGGGCGCTACCAGTTCGCGATGAAGCTCGACCTCGAGCGCATGCACCGCCGGTTCAAGGACGACAGCGTCCTGCTCATCCGCGGGCACCACCTCGTCGCCAACAGCGTCGACACCTCGATGTTCGGGGGCTTCGCCCGCAACGTGTCGCACTACCCGGACATCAGCGACCTCTACCTCGCGGCCGACGTCCTCGTCACCGACTACTCCTCGGTGATGTTCGACTTCGTCAACACCGGCCGGCCGATGCTCTTCTTCACGCACGACCTCGAGGCCTACCGCGACGACCTGCGCGGCTTCTACATCGACTTCGAGGCCGAGGCGCCCGGCCCGCTGCTGAAGCACACGAGCGAGGTCGCCGACGCGATCGCCGACCTCGACGCCGTGGCGGCGGCGCACGCCGACCGGTACGAGGCGTTCCGGCAGAAGTTCGCCTCCCTCGAGGACGGGAAGGCCTCGGCCCGCTTCGTCGACCAGTTCCTGGGCGGGAGCGCCTGATGCTCAGCAAGTCCTACGGGCTGCTCAACTTCCTCAACCGCTCCCATGGCCCGGCCTTCCGGCACGGGGTCGGCGCCGCCGCGTGGGCGGGCACCCTCGCCGTCACGGGCCGGCCGTCCATCGCGACGCTCGTGCGCCACCAGTTCGTGGACGACGAGACGAAGTACGCCTTCCGCCTCGCCGGCTGGGTCCTGCGGCGCGGCTGGCCCAAGGTCGAGACCGTCACGGACGACTTCTTCGACTTCACCCAGGGCGCCGAGCCCGCCGACCTCGACGCGCTCGAGGGCTTCATCCGGTGGCGCCGCGCGGCCCTGCCCGAGCACCTGTGGCGGGCCGACGACCTGTTCGTGCGCGCCGCCCGCATCCACGCCCAGCTCGACGCCGGGGCCACCGACGTCGAGGACCTGCGCGACGACTTCGTCGCCCGGGCCGACGAGCTGCTCCCGCTCATCAGCGCACCCCACGGCTCCGACGCGCCCAGCGCGGGGGAGCGGCAGGGCGACTTCTCGGTGGAGGACGCCCGCACGGCGCTCGCCGACCTCGCCACGGCCCTGCCGGTCGACGAGTGGCGCTGGTACGTCATCAGCGGCACCTTCCTCGGGATCGTGCGCGAGGGCGGCTTCCTCGCCCACGACTACGACATCGACGTCGGCATCACCTTCGACCCCGAGCACCCCGAGGTCATGGACGCGATGATCGAGGCGCTGCGCCGCTCGCCGCGCTACGTGGTGAAGAAGGTCGACGACGCGCAGTCGGTGGTCGAGACCTCGCCGGGGCGGTACGCGGTGCGCCGCTCGCTCGCGCTGGTCAAGCTGATCCACGAGAACGGGATCAACGTCGACGTCTTCGTGCACCACCGCGAGGGCGACGTGCTGTGGCACGGCTCGTCGATCCACCGCTGGGAGAACCACGCCTTCGACCTCGCCGAGCACGAGCTCGCGGGGATCCGGGTCCTCGGCCCCGCCGACTCCGACCGCTACCTCACCGAGAACTACGGCGACTGGCGCACGCCGGTGACCGAGTTCAACTGCACGACGGGCACGCCCAACCTCGTCATCACCCGCAGCTTCCGCTCGGTGGCCCTGTTCCTCACCCGGCTGGCGCACTTCGCCCACGGCGACCCGGCCGAGTACGAGAAGCTGCGTGCCACCCTCGTCGCCGACGGCCTCCTGCGCGACGACGGCGGCGTGCTGCGCCTCGCTCGCGTCATCTGATGCGTGCCGTATCCTCGCTCCGGCGCCCTCCGCGCCGCAGCACCCCACCCGCCGCAGAGACGAGGTCACCGCGTTGATGACACGGATCCGGGCGGTCTGGGGTCGGCGCGAGATCCTCTGGACCCTCGTCCAGCGCGACCTGCGGGTCCGCTACTCCCGCAGCATCCTCGGCTACGTGTGGACCGTCCTCGACCCGCTGCTGATGGCGGCCGTCTACTTCGTCGTCTTCACGTACGTCTTCAACGCCAAGCGCGTCGCCGACACCCCGTACTTCCTGTACCTGCTGTCGGGTCTGCTGGGCTGGCAGTGGTTCACGGCGTCGGTCACCGACACGACGAAGAGCCTGATCCAGGAGGCGCGGCTGGTCCGCTCCACCAACCTGCCGCGCGAGGTGTGGGTCATCCGCTGCGTCGTGGCCAAGGGCGTGGAGTACCTGCTGTCGCTGCCGATCCTCGTCGGCTTCGTCATCTACTACCTCGTCATCGGCCAGGTGCACCTCGACTGGGAGCTCGTGCTGTTCCCGCTCGGCCTCGTGCTGCAGTTCGTCCTGCTCGTCGGGCTCGGCCTGGTGCTCGCGCCGATCACGGTGCTCGCCACCGACATGCAGCGGGTCGTGCGCATCGTCCTGCGCTTCCTGTTCTACCTCTCGCCGGTGCTCTACGGCGCCCACTCGGTGCCCGACGGCCTGCGGTGGGTCCTCGCCCTCAACCCGCTCAACGGCGTCCTGTCGCTCTACCGCGGTGGGCTGTTCGAGCGCGGCGTCAACTGGGTCGACGTCGGCGCGGCCACGGTGATCTCCGTGGCGCTCGTCGCCGTCGGGTTCTGGGTGTTCGCCCGCCTCGAGCGGTCGGTCCTCAAGGAGATCTGAGCCCATGAGCAGCGTCATCAGCGCCCGCGACGTCGGCGTGGAGTTCTACACCTCCCGCCGGCGCAAGATGCAGGTCCGGGACATGTTGTTCCACGGCAAGGCCGGCTCCGGCAGCGACACCTTCTGGGCCCTGAAGGACATCTCCTTCGAGATCGGCCCGGGCGAGGCCGTGGGCCTGGTGGGCGGCAACGGCAGCGGCAAGAGCACCCTGCTCAAGACCATCGCGGGCGTGCTGCTGCCCGACCGCGGTGAGGTCGAGGTCTCCGGTGGCGTTGCGCCGCTCATCGAGCTCACCGGTGGGTTCCGCGGCGAGCTCACCTGCCGCGACAACCTCTACGTCCAGGCGGGCCTGCACGGGCTGAAGAAGGACCAGATCGACGAGCGCTTCGAGAGCATGGTCGACTTCGCCGGGCCCCAGGTCCGCGAGGCCCTCGACCGCCCCTACCGCCACCTGTCCTCCGGGATGCAGGTGCGCCTCGGCTTCGCGGTGATCTCCTCGCTCGACGAGCCGATCTTCCTCGTCGACGAGGTGCTCGCCGTGGGCGACAAGGCGTTCCGCGAGAAGTGCTACACCCGGATGGAGTCGCTCCTCGCCGAGGGCCGGACCCTGTTCCTCGTGTCGCACTCGGAGAAGGACCTCAAGCGCTTCGGCACGCGCGGGCTCTACCTGCGCCGTGGCGAGCTCGTCCTCGACGGGCCGATGGACGAGGTCCTCGAGCGCTACAACGAGGACCTGCGCACCGCGGGCTGAGGGGGTCGCGTACGCCTCGCCCGGTATCCTCGGGGGGTTCCCCCACGACCACGGAGTACCCCCTGATGAGCGCTGCCACCGACCGGGTGACACGAGACCAGACCGCCCCCGGCGACGAGCGCGGCGCCCGTGCCCCGTGGTCCGGGACACCGCTGACCAGGCGTGACGTGGCGGTGGCCGCGGTCATCGCCGCGGTGGTCGTGGTGGTCGCCATCGTGTGGCGCTCGCCGATCGTCCCCACCGACCCGTGGCACTACGTCCGCTCGGCGCTGGAGTTCCCGAGCGCGAACTGGGTGCCGCTCGGCTTCACGCGTTACGGCATCATCCTCGCCACGATCCCGCCGGCCTTCGTCTTCAAGAACGCCGAGGCCTCGTACTACTTCTGGCCGTTGGTGTCGGCGGCGATGCTCTCGGCCTCGCTCTACCTCGTGGGTCGCCGGCTGTGGAGCCCGGTGGCCGGGCTCGTCGCGGTCGTCGTGCTGTTCACCAACACCATCGTCTTCTTCAACCTCAGCCGCGGGTACCCCGACATCATGTCGATGGCGCTGGTCATGACCGCGCTGCTCACGGCCCTGCTGGCGCGCGACCGCGGCTTCACGGGCAAGAGCGCGATCGCCTGGCTGCTCGTCACCGGCTTCCTCCTCGGGTGGAGCTTCGAGGTGCGCGAGACGGGGATGCTCGCGTGGCCGATCGTGCTCGCGGTGCTCTGGCAGCGCGGCCGGGTGCTGCGCAACCTCGCGATCGTGGCGGCGCCGGTGCTCGCGTGGGCCGCCCTCGACGTCGGGATCAGCGGGCTGGTCTACGGCGACCCGCTGCTCAAGCTGCACACCCTGACGGGGACCAACCCGACCGGTGTCGGCAACGCGCCCCCGCCGCCGCCCACCCGCATCGACGACGCCGACCGCACCCGCTGGGGCTACTTCCTCTCCATCCCCAAGGCGGCGCTCGAGCGCGGTGACGGGGTGTGGCTGGTCGTCAGCGGGATCGTCGCGGCGCTGGCGATCGTGGCGCGCAACCGGGGGCTGCGGCTCGCGGCGTTCGGCTTCATCTCCGTCTACGGGGTCAACCTGCTGCTCGGCGGCGTGCTGTTCCCGAAGCGCCCGTTCGGCACCCTCATCGTGCCCCGCTACTGGATCCAGTACTTCCCGTTCATCGCGCTCGTCATCGGCGGGCTCGTGGCCGTGGCCGCGGCGTGGCTGATGAGGCGGTCCTCCCTGTCGGGGAAGGGAGCCGGGGCGCTCGTGACGGCCGGAGTCGCCATCGTCGGGCTGGCCTGGCCGGTCTACCACGCGGTGACCTACGTGCCCACGGTGCAGGCGTTCGCCATCAACGGCGGCGACGGGCTGCAGCAGCTGCGCGCCCACCTCGCGGCGGAGAAGTTCGAGACCACGGAGGTCTGGACCGACTGGGAGACCAAGCGGATGCTGCCCGCCTACCAGCGCCCGATCTGGGGTGGCGAGAAGGTCTGGAAGGGCACGCCCAAGAGCCTCACCGGCGCGGGTGTGCCCGAGGCAGGCGACGCCGTGCTGATCTTCAGCGCCGACGACGCCGTGTGCGACCACTGCCGGCGCGCCCTCGAACCGTGGGCCGCGAAGAACCCGACCATCCCGCCGACGTGGGACCTCACGTGGGAGGACGCCGCCCACACCGTCCAGTTCTACGTCGTGCGCTGACGCCGAGCCGACGACGTCCCACCACCCCACGCCACCCGCCCGAACCGGCCCCCGCCGCCCGGAAACCGGAGTCGCCGAACAGGGGCTTCCCAGAGCCGCGGAGCGGGTCGCCCGGAGGGGCGGCCCGGTCCTCAGGCGCCGGGGTCGGCCTGGTGGTGGCGCGTCTCCTCGAGCGCGATCCGCCGGGCCAGCTTGGTGTAGCGGGTCTCGAGGTCGCGGAAGCGCAGGTAGGTCGTCACCGTGAAGCTGAGGAAGGCCACGACCAGCGCGTAGAGGACGAGGTCGGCGCCACGGCCGACCCCCACGAGCTTGGCGATGCTCGTCCAGAGGTCGGGGAAGAGGATCGTCACGAGCGCGAACCCCACGAACGCGATGAGGCCGAGGCGGCGGATCGCCTGGGCCCGCGCGCCGCGCGAGCGGAACAGCCGCACGGCCACGAGGAACACCACGACGATGAGGACGACCTGGATCAGCACGATCTTCATCGCAGGATCAGCTCCACGAGGATGTTCACCGAGTTCCACAGCGACTGCCCCTTGGAGGTGCTGTAGTCGGTGTAGAGGATGTGGACCGGGCTCTCGCCGTAGCGGACGTCCATCTTCCCGATCTGCTCGACGAGCTCGCTCGCGTGGGCCATCCGGTTCTGCGTGATGTCGATCCGCTCGACGACGTCGCGGCGGATGAGGCGCAGCCCGTTGTGCGCGTCGGTGAGGCGGGTGCCCGTCGTCATGTTCGTGTAGCCCACGGCCGTGCGCAGGACGAGCTTCTTGAGCAAGCTCGGCGTCGTGCGGTCGTCGAGGAACCGCGACCCGAAGACGACCTGGAGGTCCTCGGCGCGGGCCTTGGCGAGCATCTCCAGGACGTCGGACACCTGGTGCTGGCCGTCGGAGTCGAAGGTGACGACCCACTGCATCGAGGGCACCGACCGGGCGTACTCGAAGCCGGTCTGCAGGGCCGCGCCCTGGCCGAGGTTCACCGGGTGCCGCACGACCACCGCACCGGCGGCCTCCGCGGCGTCGGCCCCGCGGTCGGAGGACCCGTCGTCGACGACGACGACGTTCGGGAAGGTGCGTCGGGCGTCGCGGACGACGTCGCCGATCACGGTCTCCTCGTTGAAGAGGGGGACCACGAGCCAGACGTCGTCGGTCGCCGGGTCGGTGGTGCTCATCGCGGACAGCCTACGGCGCACCGGTGGTGCGGGCGCGCAGGTGACCACCGCGCCCGGCGGGGTGTCACCACCCGGCGTCACGCGCCTGCCCGGCCCAGTAGCGCAGGCCCTCGTACTTGACCCTCGCGACCGCACCGCGACGCTTGCGCCCGGTCGCGGCGTGCTCCTCGTGCCGGAGGACGACCCCGGGCACGTACCGCACGGTCAGCCCGAGCCGAGCGCACTCCCGACCGAACCACAGCTCCTCGCCGAACAGGGCGAACGGGTAGTCGGTGCGGCCGCCGGCCGCGAAGTACCGCGGCGTCAGCACGACGCACGACCCGTGCCCCGCGAACACGGCCGAGCCGGCCGGCGCCCCGGAGACGTTGCGCGAGCTGTGCCCCTCCTTGCGCAGCAGCAGCAGGTCGGCGACGGCGGGGAAGCGGTGCACCGCGGCGAGGGCCCGCAGCCAGCGGGCCGACGGCGGCGCCATCAGGTTGGGGTTCTGGTCGACCCCCAGGCTGCCGATGACGGCCGGCGCCAGCGCCCCGGCGTCCGGGTACGTGTCGACCGCCGCGAGCAGGTCGGCGACGAGGCCCGGGTCGGCCACGAGGTCGGCGTTGGAGAGCACGACCGGCCGCGAGGTGTCGACCTCGGGCAGGGCGCGGTGCAGGGCAGGCAGGTAGCCCGGGTTGTCCTCGAACGAGAGCACGCGCACGCGGGGGTCGTCGGCGAACGCCGCCGTCGCGGCCTCGGTGTCCCCGGGCTTGTTGGCGCACAGCACGATGTCGACCGGGGCGTCGGCCCCGAACGAGGCCACGAGGTGCGTCGCATCGTCGACCCCGCCGTACGAGACGACGACCCAGGTCAGGCGGGCGGCGCTCACGACGCCTCCGCCGAGCGACGGAACACCACGCCGTACACGCGCTTGAGCAACGTCGGCGGGATGACGCGGAAGGCGGCCCGCGCCACCATGTTCCGGGCGAGGACGACGTTGCCGAAGGCGCCGGTGTCGCGCAGCCGCCGCTGCACGTCGAGGTCGGCCCGCACCATCCGCCAGCCGCCGCGGCGGGCGATCATCCCGTCGCCGGCGTTGAACAGCACGAGCGGCTCGGGGAGGTTCTCGGAGCGCGCACCGCCGGCGAGGAGCCGCCCGAACAGGTCGTAGTCCTGCATGTAGCGCAGGTCGGAGTACCCGCCGACCTCGAGGGCCAGCTCGCGGCGGAACACCACGGTCGGGTTGTTGATCGGGTTGTTCACCCGCAGCCGCCGCAGGATCTGCTCGTGCGTGCGCGGGGCCGACCGCCGGCCGATGACGTTCTCGGGGGAGCCCTCGAACTCGAGCATCTCGGCACCCACGAGGTCGAGCCGCCGCTCCTCCACCGCCTGCATCTGGCGCTCGAGGCGCTGGGGGAGGGAGACGTCGTCGGAGTCGTGGCGGGCCACGTAGTCGCCGGTCGCGGCCTCGAGGCCGTGCGCCGAGGCCAGCCCGCTGCCGACGTTGCGCGCCAGCCGTTCGACCCGGATGGAGGGGTGGGCGGCGGCCGCGGCCTCGATGGCGGCGTCGAGCACGGGCGGCACCGGGCCGTCGACGACGACGAGGAACTCCTCGGGGGGGCGGGTCTGGCCGGTGATCGAGGCGACCGAGCGCTCCAGCTCCTCCACCGAGGTGCCGTGGTAGGCCGTCATGAGGACGGTGAGCGTCGGGGGCATCCGACGATTCTAGGAGGCGTCGGCCGGGGCGCCGCCGCGCACCGTGGCCCACAGGGCCAGGACGTCACGGCGGGAGAGCGCCAGCCACACCCCCGCGAAGAGCAGCACGGCGCCGATCTCGGCCGCGAGCCGGGCCCCACCCTCCGGGACGCGCACCAGGGCGGCGAGGCCGACGAAGAGCGCGGTGCCGCCGACCAGCCGGGCGGCCAGGCCCAGCCAGGCCTGCTTCTCGGCGCGCCAGACGACCACGACGGCCGCCACGGACGCCGTCCCCGCGCCGAGCAGGTACCCCACGGCCACCCCGACGATGCCGAACCGGTCGGAGAGCCACGGCCACAGGACCACGCTGACCACGAGGCCGGAGACGTTGAGCCCCGCGACCAGGCGCGGACCCCACGAGCGGGTCACCATCATCGCGGTCGTCGCGCCGAGGGCGATCGAGGTGAGCATGACCGCGACGAGCAGGATCGGCAGCACCGCACCGGCCGCCCGGTACTCCTCGCCCCAGATGACGTCGATGATGAGCGGGCTGGCGATGACGAGCGTCCCGAACAGGCCGACGAAGATGGCGACGAGGCGGCGCATGATGGCGTCCTCCTGGGTCCGCACCGACGCCCAGTCCTCGCGCCCCGCGGCGGCGACGAGCGGGGGGATGAGCACGGTGCTCAGCGCGAACGACAGCATCGACGTCGGGGTCGCCAGGGTGAGCGCGGCCGCGAAGTCACCCGCGGCCGACGAGCCGCCGGACCAGTGGGCCGCGATCTGCGAGAGCTGGAGCAGCCCGCCGCTCGCCAGGCCGCTGACCGCCCCGAACAGCACGAAGTGGTCGATCTCGCGGCGCAGCTGCGGCTCGACCCGGCCCTTGGCGCGGGCCGGTCGGCACGCCACGACGAACACCGCGTAGCCCAGCGCCAGGGGGAGCAGGGTCAGTGCGGTGAGGTCGAGGACGAGGACCACCGTGACCGCGACGAGGGCGGTCGCGCCGGCGATGGTGTCCCACAGGGCGACCTGACGGAAGCGCAGGTGGCCGTAGGTCACCCCGCGCAGGGTCGTGTAGAGCGAGTAGGCGACGGCCACGACCACGGTCCCGACGACCTGGGCCGGCCCGAAGTCGAGCCAGACCGCGCCCGAGACCGCGACGACCGCCGGGAGGACGAGGCTCAGCAGGGCGGTGCGGGTCGTGATGTGGCGGGCGACGACCTTGGCGCCCTCCTCGTCGCCGAGCGCCTCGCGCAGGGCGACGAATTTCGTCCCGGCACCCCCGGCGGGCGCGGCCCACAGCTGGCTGGTGAGCACGGAGAGGGAGAGGGCGGAGTTGGTCTGGCCGAGGAGCTCGCGCGAGCCGAAGTGGCCGATGAGCACGGAGTAGACGAGCCGCGCCAGGCCCTGGACCGCCGTGGCGTAGGTGCTGAACGCGGCGCGGTCACGCAGGGTCGTGGTGCGGTCCTGCGGCATCTGCGCAGCATACCCAGCACGCGTTCCTGTGAGTTCGTGGTATCAGAGGTGCGCGAGTGGCTGCTGTGACACACTGACGAGGCTCCTGAACAACTCTCGCACCCGGCCGGGCTCCCTGCACCCGCTTCGGCGGACGTCGCCCCCCGCGTGCCCGATCGATCACGTCTGGGCTGCCCCATGAGAACTCTCCGACTGCTCACCGCCTCCACCCTGCTCGCCGGGGGGTGCCTCGTCGTCCCCGTCGTCTCGGTCGGCGCCGCACCCCGTCCCGTCGCGCCCACCGTGGAACGCGTGGCGATGCCGCCGGGGAAGACCGTCGCGCCCGCGACCTCCTCCCACTCGCGCACGACCCGCACGCCAGAGCCGTCGGCGACCCCCGGGGCCGCCGCACCGACCGAGACCGAGAGCGTCCTCACCCGCGACACCGACGACGCCGACGTCGTCGGCATCACCTTCCCGGACCGCGCGTCCGCGAAGGACGTCACCGTGGAGGTCCGGAGCAAGGCCGACGGTGCGTGGGGCGGCTGGCAGGCCCTCGAGGTGAGCGACTCCGCTCCGGACCCGGGCACCCGCGAGGCCGCGCAGGCCAAGGTCGCGACCGAGCCGGTCAGCATCACCGGCTCCGACGAGGTCCAGGTCCGGGTCCGCGCCGAGAAGGAGGGCGCCCGGCTCGACCGGCTCGACGCCACCTTCGTCGACGGCGGCGAGAGCCCGGCCGACGACAACCTGCAGAGCCTGCCCGCGCAGAGCGCCCGCGCCGGGGCCAAGCAGCCCGACATCATCAGCCGCGCCGCGTGGGGTGCCGACGAGAACCTCAAGACCTGCACCGCCGACACCGTGGCCGCCATCAAGGGCGCGGTCGTGCACCACACCGTCAACGCCAACACCTACACCGCCGACGAGGTCCCCGGCCTGCTGCGCGGCATCTACGCGTACCACGTCAACGGCAACGGCTGGTGCGACGTCGGCTACAACTACTTCGTCGACCGGTTCGGCCGGCTCTTCGAGGGACGCTTCGGCGGCATCTACCGCAACGTCGTCGGCGCCCAGGTGGGCGGCTTCAACTCGCAGACCTTCGGCGTCAGCTCGCTCGGCAACCACGACCCGGGCACCGCGGGCGCGGTGGCCCCCAGCTCGGCCGAGCTGACCTCCATCGGCAAGCTCATCGGCTGGAAGGCCTGGCTCAACGGCTGGGACCCCAAGACGTCCACGTCGTTCACCTCCGCCGGCAGCACCCGGTACGACGACGGCGTCGTCGTCACCAAGTCGCGCGTCATGGGGCACCGCGAGCTGAGCATGACGACCTGCCCCGGCGACCTGATGTTCGACAAGCTCGCCACCATCCGGGCCGGCGCCGAGACCAGCTACACGCAGGGCGTCGCCGAGCGCACGGCCGAGACCGCCGCGGCCGCCGTGAAGGAGACCTACACGCGACCTGTCGGCACCTCCTTCAGCCTGTCCGGCCGCGGCTTCGGGCACGGGCGCGGCATGAGCCAGTACGGCGCGTACGGGGCCGCCCTCAGCGGGTTGACCCGCGACCAGATCCTCGACTTCTACTACCCGGGCACGACGCGCTCCACGGCCGTCGGCAACCCGACGATCCGGGTCAGGCTCAGCGCGGTCGGCACCGCCGGCACGCAGGTGGTCACCTCGCCCAAGCTCGTCGTCAGCGACGGGACCCGGACCGGCTCGCTCTACGCCAAGAACGCCGACGGCACCCTGCGCACCCGCTGGCGCGTGGTGCCGGACGGCGCGGGACTGACCCTGCAGTGGCTGGAGAAGGGCGTCTGGCGCAGCACGTCGAGCTGGAAGGCGAGCGCGAAGCCGCTGTCCTTCATCGACCCCACCCTGAACAAGGTCCGGGTCGTCATGCCCGACGGCACCCAGCGCGACTACCGCAAGGAGATCCGCACGCACCGCAACGGCACCGCCGCGATGACGGTGAGCGTGCTCTCGCTCAACTACTACCTGCAGAGCGTCGTCCCCTCGGAGATGCCGCCGTCGTGGTCGGCGAACGCCCTGCAGGTGCAGGCCGTCGCCGCGCGCACCTACGCGATGTACCAGAAGGGCCACCAGCCCTCCGGGTCGCTGTTCGACACCTGCGACTCCACCTCCTGCCAGGTCTACAAGGGCCTGGCCGGCTACAACTCCACCGGCGGGGGGCTCACCGGGTTCGAGAACCCGAACAGCACCGCCGCGGTGTCCGCGACCAGCGGGCTCGTCGTGAACTACGGCGGCACGCCCGCCCTCACCGAGTTCTCCTCGTCCAACGGCGGCCAGACCGTGAAGTCCTCGCTGCCCTACCAGGTGTCCAAGCCCGACCCCTACGACAACGTCCCGAGCGGCAGCTCGAGCCGGTGGACCACCACCCTCCCGCTGAGCAAGATCCAGGGCGCGTACCCCTCCACCGGCACGTTCCAGGCGCTGCGCATCGAGTCGCGCGACGGCATCAACACCTGGGGAGGACGCATCGCCTCGGTGACGATCGTGGGGTCGTCGGGCTCGACGACGGTCACCGGTGACGCGTTCCGCTCCTCGATGGGCCTGCGCAGCACCTGGTGGACCGTCAGCTCGGCCCCGGCCGTCTCGGCCGCCTCGCTGCCCGAGGACCTCGACGGCAACGAGCACGGCGACCTCGTCGCCGTCGACCCGGCCGGCCACATGCGCCTGCTCTCCGGCGACGGCCTCGGGGCCTTCACCGCGAAGACGATGGTCGCCGGGGGCTGGGGCAGCGTCGGCCTCGTCGCCGCCGTCGGCGCCTGGGACAACGACAACCGGCACGACGTCGTCGAGCGTGACGCGGGCACGCTGTACTACCACCCCGGTGACGGCAAGGGCGGGCTGCTCGCGCGCATCGCCATCAGCAGCGGCTGGGACGGCGTCGACACGATCACCGGCTCCGGCGACTTCGACGGTGACGGCTACAGCGACTTCCTCGCCCGCACGACGAGCGGCCAGCTGAAGATCTACCGCGGCGACGGCAAGGGCGGCGTCATCGCCACCAAGCTGCTCGCCAGCGGCTGGCAGGCCTACCGCCTCGTGTTCTCGCCCGGCGACATCACCGGCGACGGTCGACCCGACGTCGTCGGCGTGCGCGCCAGCGACAACGCGATGCTGCTCTTCCCGGTCGTCGGCAGCGGGACCCTGGCGGTCCCGACGACCGTCGCGGGGGACTGGAGCGGCTACAGCGCCGTCACCGGGCCCGGCGACGTCACCGGCGACGGCCGCGACGACCTCGTGGCGCGCCGGACCTCCGACGGTGCCGTCATCGTCCTCCCCGGCACCGACATGGGCTCGGTCGGCACCGCGAGGGTCGTGACCGGGACGGCGACGTGGGCCACCTGGACGCGCTGGGCCCCGTGAGGACCCTGCGCCCGGGCTCCTAGCCCAGGTCGACGGTGAACGGGGCCCCCGTGGCCTCGCGCACCTGCTCCTCGGTGACGTCGGGCGCCAGCTCGCGCAGGACGAGGCCGTCGGCGGTGACGTCGAGGACCGCGAGGTCGGTGATGATGCGCTGCACGACGGCCTTGCCGGTGAGCGGCAGGGTGCACTCGTCGACGATCTTGTGCGAGCCGTCCTTGGCGACGTGCTCCATGAGGACGATGACGTGCTTCGCGCCGTGGACGAGGTCCATGGCCCCGCCCATGCCCTTGACCATCTTCCCGGGGATCATCCAGTTGGCGATGTCGCCCCCGGCCGAGACCTGCATGGCCCCGAGGATGGCGGCGTCGACCTTGCCGCCCCGGATCATCCCGAAGCTCGTGGCCGAGTCGAAGTAGGAGGCGCCGCGGCGGACCGTGACGGTCTCCTTGCCGGCGTTGATGAGGTCGGGGTCGACCGCGTCCTCGACGGGGTAGGCGCCGACGCCGAGGATCCCGTTCTCTGACTGCAGGACGATCTCGACGTCGTCGGGGACGTAGTTGGGCACGAGGGTCGGCAGCCCGATGCCGAGGTTGACGTACGAGCCGTCGGAGAGCTCGGCGGCGGCCCGGGCGGCCATCTGCTCACGGGTCAGGGGCATGGCTCAGGACTCCTTGGTCGCGTCGGCGGCGGGCGTGACGGTGCGGCGCTCGATGCGCTTGTCGGCGGCCTGCTCTGGGGTCAGGGGCAGCACCCGCTGGACGTAGATGCCGGGCAGGTGGACCTCGTCGGGGGAGAGCTCGCCGGGCTCGACGAGCTCCTCGACCTCGGCGACGGTGACGCGGCCGGCCATCGCGGCGAGCGGGTTGAAGTTGCGGCTGCTCTTGTTGAACACGAGGTTGCCGTGCCGGTCGCCCTTCCACGCGCGGACCAGGCCGAAGTCGGCGACGATCGCGTGCTCGAGGACGTACTCGCGCTCGGTGCCGTCGGCGCCCGGGAAGACGCGCACCTCCTTGGCGGGGGAGGCGAGGACGACGTTGCCCTCGGCGTCGTACTTCCACGGCAGCCCGCCGTCGGCGACCTGGGACCCGACGCCGGTGGGGGTGAAGAAGGCGGGGATGCCGGCCCCGCCGGCGCGCAGCCGCTCGGCGAGGGTGCCCTGCGGGGTGAGCTCGACCTCGAGCTCGCCCTGGAGGTACTGCCGGGCGAACTCCTTGTTCTCCCCGACGTAGGAGGAGACCATCCGGCGGATCTGCTTGCTCGCCAGGAGGATGCCGAGACCCCAGTCGTCGACCCCGCAGTTGTTGGAGACGACCTCGAGGTCGGCGACGCCGGTGCGGTGCAGCTCGGCGATGAGGACCGACGGGATGCCGCAGAGCCCGAACCCTCCGACGGCGAGGGTGGCCCCGTCGGAGATCCCGGCGACGGCCTCGGCTGGGGTGGTGACGACCTTGTCCATGCTCCGCACCCTACCGACGGCCCGGGGGGTGCCCGCCATGGGGCGGGAGCACAGCCTCGGGGCGTCCCGGTGGCGCCGGGTCACCGGTTCGGCCAGCGGAGAGTGGCCGAACGGCCCCCGCACGGATCTGCAGGATCTTCGGTGTACTGACCCGTAGACCGCAAGAAGTATGGTGCTTGTGGGACGTCTGAGAAGTACATCCGTGTAATTCGGGAGATGCGGTGGCAGCGCTCTCGCGGGCGTGGGACAACTGTCTGGCTCGGTGGTCTCGTGTGACGGATGTGACGTCCGTGACTCGCGGCCACCAGTGCGTCTCGAATCCCTGCCGAGGCGCCCCCTGCACCGAGGAGCACTCCGTCGTGTCCCTGTCCCACCCTGCCCCGCGCAAAGAGCGGCGGATCCCGGTCCGCACCCTCGGCGCCGTCTCCGCCACCGTCCTCGCCTTCCCGCTGGTCATCGCGCCGGCCGACGGCGCGGTCTTCCCGACCCCGGCGCCGGTCAAGCCGCTGCCGAGCGCCCTGGACGTCGCTGCTCCGTACCAGAAGGGCACCCAGTGCCTGACGGAGAACCAGCCCGGCGCGGTGGCGTTCGCCAAGCTGCTCAACGCGACCTACGGGACCCGGACCTACGGCATCCTGCGGCACTGCGCCGCCGAGCACGGCGAGGGCCGGGCCCTGGACTGGATGATCAACGCGAGCAACCCCGACCAGCTCGCCCTGGCCAACGCGTTGACCCGCTGGCTGGCCGCCCCCGACAACCAGGGCCGCGCCGGCGCGATGGCCAAGCGCTTCGGCATCAACTACATCATCTGGAACCGCCAGCAGTGGCGTGCCTACGCCCCCGAGCGCGGCTGGGTGCCCTACTACGGCGTGTCCCCGCACACCGACCACATCCACTTCTCGTTCAACTGGGACGGCGCGTACAAGCGCACCTCCTGGTGGACCGGCGTCGCCGTCACCACGCCCTCCACCGGCCCCACCGGTGGCCCGGTGGCCCCCGTGACCCCGCCGGCCGCCCCGGTCCTCACGAGCACCGGCTACCCCGTCCTCGCCCAGGGCGCCACGGGCGCGGACGTCACCCTCGCCCAGAAGGCGATCGGCGCCGCGGCCGACGGCAAGTTCGGCCCCCTCACCGCCGCCGCGCTCGGCACGTGGCAGTCCAAGAACGGGATCCCGGCGACGAAGAAGCTCGACGAGGCCACCTGGGCCAAGCTCGTCGCCCTCGACCTCGTGCCGAACCGCGCGAACGTCGCCGCCCTGACGAAGTACGTCAACGTCGTCCTCAAGCGCGGCGCGACCGGCGACGCCGTCAAGGCGCTGCAGAAGGCGATCGGCAAGCTCACCGTCGACGGCTCCTACGGCCCCGGCACCGAGGCCCGCGTGAAGGAGTACCAGAAGGCCGAGGGCATCACCGTCACCGGCGTCACCGACAAGAACGTGTGGAACGCCCTCATGGGCCTGCGCGTCACGCCCACCCCGGCGCCGGCCCCCGCGCCCACGCCCACGCCGGCGCCCGCCCCGGCTCCTCCGGCCCAGGGCAGCACCTCCACCCACCCGCTCGCGAAGTACGCGGGGGTCACCCTCAAGCTGTGGTCGCGCGGCGAGGCCGTCAAGGCCATGCAGAAGGCGATCGGCAAGCTCACCGTCGACGGCTCGTTCGGCCGCGCCACCGAGGCGCGGGTGAAGGAGTACCAGAAGGCCAAGGGCCTCACGGTCGACGGTGTCGTCGACGCCAAGGTCTGGAAGGCGCTCATGGCGCCGGTCAAGCCGGCCTCCCCGACCCCCTCCACCGGGACCACGAGCTCGGCGCTGGACACCGAGTTCACGAAGTACAAGGCGACCACCCTGCGCTCGGGCTCCACCGGTGCCGCGGTCCGCGTCCTCCAGCAGGGCCTGGGCGGGCTCGTCGTCGACGGGAAGGTCAGTGCCAAGACCGTCACCGCGATCAAGGCCCTCCAGACCGCCGCCAAGCTCCCCGTGACCGGTGTCGTCGACACCAAGACGTGGAACGCCCTGGAGAAGAAGGTCCACCCCCTCCTGCCGCACTGGGGCACCGTCCTCAAGCGCGGTGCCAAGGGGTCCGCGGTGACCGCGCTGCAGAAGGCGCTGCGCATCAGCGCCGACGGTTCCTTCGGTCCCAAGACCGAGGCCGCCGTCAAGGCCGCCCAGAAGACCGCGAAGCTGACCCAGACCGGGGTCGTCGGCACGGTGACCTGGAAGGCGATCGAAGCCCGCATGCCGCGCTGACGGAGGATGCGGCATGACCGGGACGGGCCCGGTCCCCTCGGGGACCGGGCCCGTTTTGTCGTCCCCGTGCGTCAGGCCTCGCGGGTGACGCCCTCGGAGGCGAGGCGGCGGGCGAGCACCTCGGCATCCGGCTCGCCCCGGGTGAGGACGACGGAGCCGTCGGCCGCCCAGGCCGCGAGGGCGGTGCGCAGGAACGCCGCGGTGTCGGTCGTCGCGGTGTGGACGCGTCCCGGCTCGGCGGCGGGGACGAGGTCGGTGGTGGACGTCGTGGAGCCGTCGGCGCGCAGGGCGGGGTCGTCGTCCTCCGGCTCCTCCCAGGCCGTGAAGACGTCGCCGTGCGTCGCGACCTCCTTCGCCTCGTCGATGACGCCGTGCGGGACCGGTCCGGGCGCCGAGCGGGCCAGGGCCGCGAGGGTGACGAGGACGCCCTCCTCGGCCGCCTCGGCCGCGGCGGGGTCGTCGGTGACGACGACGTCGGCGGGGGTGCCTGCGTCCTCGGGGTCGGTGCCCGATCCTCGGGCGGCCGGGACCTCGACACAGGCGCCGACCGACCACGCGGCCAGCGCCCAGTAGAGGGTGCGCCAGTGCGGCGGGAGGTCCAGGCGCACCACGGTGCCCCGGCCGGCGTCGAGCTCGTCCTGGAGGAGGTTGGCCGCCTTGGCGACCCAGTTGGCGAGCACCCGGGCCGACAGCTCGACCCGCTCGCCGCGGGTGGGGGAGTCGGTGTCGTCGTACACGGTGATGCGCGGACGGCCGGGGTCGGCGTCGACGAGCCGGCGCAGGAGGGCCACGGGTCCGGGGGGAGTGCTCACGCCCGGACGCTACCAACGGGTGGGGCGGCCACTAGGCTCGCCCGCATGAGTGAGCGCACGGTCATCACCTTCGGCACCTTCGACGTCTTCCACGTCGGGCACATCCGGGTGCTCCAGCGGGCCGCTGCGCTCGGCGACCGGCTGGTCGTGGGGGTCTCCGCCGACGCGCTCAACATCTCCAAGAAGGGCCGGGCTCCGGTCTACTCGCAGGACGAGCGGATGGAGATCGTCGCCTCGCTGCGGGTCGTCGACGACGTCTTCGTCGAGGAGTCGCTCGAGCTCAAGCGCGACTACATCGTCGAGCACGGGGCCGACGTCCTCGTCATGGGCGACGACTGGGCGGGCAAGTTCGACTGGGTCAGCGACGTGTGCGAGGTCGTGTACCTCCCGCGCACCCCGTCGGTGTCGACCACCGGGCTCATCGAGCACATCGCCAGCCTGGCTCCGTGACCGCAGCGGGCGGAGCCGGCGGCGGCGGCCGTCCGGGCGAGGTGCTGACCCGGGTCGGGCTCGGCGCCGGTCTCTGGCTCGTCGCCGTGTGCGTGCTCGCGTGGCCGCTGGCGGCGTTCGGCTGGTGGAACCCGTGGCTGGCGTGGCCGATCGGTGTCGTGCTCGCCGTGGCTGCGGGGTGGGTCGTGCGCTCGCTGCCGGGGGTGCGGCTGGGGGCCGGTCCGGCCGTCGCGCTCGTCGCGGTCTGCCTCGGCTTCGCGGTCTACGCCGGGGCCACCCACTCCGAGCACGTCCTCGTCCGGCGCGACGCGGCCAGCAACCTCCAGGCCGCGGTCAGCCTCGCCACGACCCACGAGCGGGTCGTGGGCGTCGACACCTCCGTCATCGGGGGGTCGGCCGCGCTCGAGCGCGGCGACGTCACCACGGGGAGCTCGGCGTTCTACCAGGTGGGCTCGCCGTCGGACCCGGCCGTGCAGCCGCAGTTCCTCCTCGCGCCTGCGGTCGTCTACGGGTACGGGGTGTGGGTCGGTGGCGCCGACGTGGCGCAGCTGCTGCCCGCCCTCGTGATGGCCGTGGCGCTGCTCCTCTTCGGGCTGCTCGTGGCCGCCGTGGTCGGGCCGTGGTGGGGGGTGGGGGCGACCGTCCTCACGGCCGTGCTGTTCCCCGTGCTCAACGTGGCCCGGGGGACCTACTCCGAGCAGCTGTCGCTCGTCACGCTGCTCGCGGCCTTCCTCGCGGTGACGCTCGTGGCCGGGGGTTCCGCGGCGTCGCGTGACGAGCGACGCCTGGCCCTGCTGGCCGGGATCCTGCTCGGCGGAACGCTGTTCGCCCGCATCGACGCCCTGCGGGAGGCGCTCTTGTTGCTGCCGCTGCTCGCCGTGGGGGCGGCCTTCGCCGGGCGCTGGGTGCGCCCCCTGCTGCTCGGCCTCGGGGGGTCGACCGTCGTCGCCGGCCTGGCCGCGTGGGCCCTGTCGTACCGGTACCTCGGCGACATCGCCGCGAGCCTGGTGCCCCTGCTCGCGATGGCCGTGGCGGCCGCGGTCGTGTCGTGGGGCGGCCTCGCCCTCTGGCGCCGTGGCCGTCGGGCCGGGACCGGTGCGACCTCCACCCCCGCCGTCGACGACAGCGCTTCGACAGGAGGCAACACGCAGGGCCTTGACCGGGTCCTTCGGCGTGTGGCCTCCTCTCGACCGGCCCAGGCGCTGGTCCGGCGGCTCTCGGATGTCGTGGGTGGGCTCGTCGTGCTCGTCGGGCTGGGGCTCGCGAGCCGCCCGTTGTGGATGACGGTGCGCCAGGACCCGAACGACCCCGGCGCCCGGTACGTGGCCGGGATGCAGGCGCGCCAGGGCCTCCCCGTCGACGGCGGCCGGACCTACGCCGAGCACACGGTCGACTGGCTCGCCTGGTACGCCGGCTGGGCAGCGGTGGTCGTGGCGCTCGTCGCCCTCGCGTTCGCGCTGCGGCACGTCGTGGCCCGCGTCGTGGCCGGCGAGCTGGTGGCGTGGGCCCCGGTGCTCGTCGTCGGCGCCGGATCCACCGTCCTCACCCTGCTTCGGCCCGGCATCACGCCCGACCACCCGTGGGCCGACCGGCGCCTCCTCATCGCGCTGCCGTTCGTCGTCGCCCTCGTCGTCGCCGGGGCGGCGTGGGTGGCGCGACGGCTCGAGTCGTCCGGAAAGCGCTGGGGGACACCGCTGGTCGCGAGCCTGCTCGTCGTGGGCGTCGGTGCTCCTGCCGTCGTGGCCACGTGGCCCTTCCGTGGGGTCGGCGTCGAGCGCGGCTCCCTCGGGGCGGTGGCCGACGTGTGCGCCGAGCTGGAGCCCGACGTCGTCGTCCTCGGCATCGACAGCCGCTCGACCTCCGAGTGGCCGCAGGCGGTGCGCGGGATGTGCGAGCGCCCCTTCTTCGTCGCGACGACGCCCGTGCGCAAGGACCCCGCACGGCTCGGGGCCGTCGTCGACGAGCTGGCCCGGGGAGCCGCGGCGTCGGGTCACCGCCTCGTGGTGCTGTCGGCCGACTCCGCCGACGCCATCGAGGGCCTGGGCCTGCAGGCGAACCAGGTGGTCGACCTCCGCTTCCCCGAGGAGGAGCACGCCCTCGACCGTCGTCCCTACAAGACCGACCGCGGGGGCGTGCGCGTCTGGCTGGCCGAGGTGCCCACCGGCCGCTGATCACCCCTGTTCAGCGGGGCCCGGTCGCCGCTAGCGTGACCGGTCGTGGCGAGCGAGCGTCAGGAGCGCTGGGAGCGGGCGTCGCAGACACCGCTGCTGGCCCTCGCGCTCGCCTTCCTCGTGGCGTACGCGGTACCGATCATCTGGCCCGACCTGCCAGACCGGGTCCTCGCGTCGTGCGAGGCGGTCGTCGTCGTGGTGTGGGTCGGTTTCGTCGTCGACCTTTCGGTGCGGCTGGCGGTCACGGACGCCCGCGTCGCCTTCCTCCGGCGGAACTGGCTCGATGTCGTCACCCTCCTGCTGCCGGCCCTGCGTCCCCTGCGGGCGGTCCTGGCGCTCAGCGTCATCGGGCGCCGCGGGCGGGCCCTCGTGCGCGGCCGGGTCGTCGCGTACGTCGTCGGGGCGGTGGCCGTCGTCGGCTTCGTCGCGTCGCTCGCCGTCCTCGACGCGGAGCGCGCCAGTCCGGACGCCAACATCCGCACCCTGGGTGACGCCGCCTGGTGGGCGATGACGACGGTGACGACCGTCGGCTACGGCGACAAGTTCCCGACGACCACCGAGGGGCGGGTCGTCGCGGGGGCGCTGATGGTCACCGGCATCGCGCTGCTCGGTGTCGTCACGGCGTCGATCGCCTCGTGGTTCGTCGAGAAGGTCAGCGAGGTCGCCGCCTCCGAGGAGCGGACCGGCGAACGCCTCGGTGACCTCGTGGAGGAGGTGCGTGCGCTGCGCCTCGAGGTGGCCCGGCTCCGCGGGTCAGCGGCGGGCGAACGCCTCGTGGGCCCGGCGCTGGACGGCCGTGAAGGTGTGCGGGTCGACGGCCACGACGAGGCCCGGAGCGAGTGACCTCGGCCCGTACTGCGTGCCGTCGGGATGACCGATGGCGCCGCCCGCCTCGGTGACGAGGAGCGAGCCGGGGGCGTGGTCCCACGGGTTCGAGCGGCTGTAGAGCAGGTAGTCGGCCGCGCCCTCGATGAGCTTGGGGTAGTCGACCCCGCAGCACACCCAGGACAGCCGCATGCGGGGGAGGTCGCCGAGGCTGGAGTCGCGCAGCGCCCACATCGAGGTGACGCCCTCAGGGGATCGGCCCTCGGGAACCGGTGTGGCGGTGACCTGTTCGCCGTCGCGCCAGGTGCCCGAACCGCGCTCGGCGACCCAGGCGACGCCGTGCTCCGGCTGCCAGATCCACGACCGCACGACCTCGCCCGACAGGGTCTCGGCGACCATCACGGCGTGGTCGGGGGAGCCGTTGACGAAGTTCTTCGTGCCGTCGACCGGGTCCACGGTGAACGCGTGGTCGGCGGCGAGGTAGCGGTCCATCAGCGACGGGTCGGCCGAGTGGGCCTCCTCGCCGAGGACGACGGCATCCGGGTAGGCCTCGAGCAGCCGTGCCGTGATGATGACCTCGGCCTCGCGGTCGGCGACCGTCACGAGGTCGCCCGGGTTCTTCTCCATCACCTCGCCGGCGGCCAGGGACCGGAAGCGGGGGGTGATGACCTCGGCGGCGACGTCACGCAGGAGATCGAGGACGGCGTCTGTCGACAGGCCGGGCATGGACCCCACGCTTCCACACGCCCCCTCCGCCACCAAACGGGTGGTCAGGCCGGGCGGACCCCCGGGCCGGGGCGGCCGAGGATGTGCCGCGGCTCGTCGACCTCGTGGCCGGCAGCGCACCGCACGCGTGCCTCCACCGGTGAGCCGCAGTCACGGTGGACGAACTCGATGGGCGGGCCGTCGGGGTCGGCGAGGTAGCGGTCGCCCCACGCGGCGATCGCGACCATCACGGGGAAGAGCGCGAAGCCCTTCTCGGTGAGCCGGTACTCGTGGCGCTCCCGCTGGCCCGGCTCCCGGTAGGCCTCGCGACGCAGGACGTCCTGCTCGACGAGGACGGCCAGCCTGTTGGTGAGCACCTGGCGGGGGATGCCGGTGTGGCGCCGCATGTCGTCGAAGCGCCGGATGCCGTTGAACACCTCGCGCAGCACGACGAAGGTCCACCGCTCGCCGAGCACCTCCATCGCCCGACCGATCGTGCAGTTGTCGGTCGAGTAGGCCAGGGCGGCGGGCGCGGACATGGGCCCATGCTAGGTCCAGTTGACAGACTCAGCCAAGAGCAGCGATGCTCGGTCCATGACGCAGACCCAGCCCGACCCGAGCCCCTTCGCGACGCGGACGCGCACCTTCACGTGGGCGCGGCCCGGCCAGGGCGACCTGCGCCGCCTGTCCTCGCTCGACGGCCTGGGCCAGCTCACGGCCATGGTCGAGGGCGAGATGCCGCCCCCGCCGATCATGGACACCCTCGGCGTCACCGGTTTCCGGCCCGAGCGCGGACGCATCGAGGTGGAGATGCCGGCGGCCGAGTTCCACTACAACCCGCTCGGCACGGTCCATGGCGGCGTCATCTCGATGCTCCTCGACACCGCCGCCGGGTGCGCCGTGCACTCGACCCTCGCGGTGGGGGAGACCTACACCTCCCTCGACCTCACGGTGAAGTTCCTGCGTCCGGTGACCGTCGGCTCGGGCCTGCTGACCTGCGAGGGCGTCGTCATCCAGCGCGGCCGTCGCACCGCGCTCGCCGAGGCCCGCCTGTCCGACGAGGCCGGCAGGCTCGTCGCCCACGCCACGAGCAGCTGCATGATCTTCGCCGCCCCCACCGCCTGACCCCTTTCGCCGCGAGTGCGGAAACGGTCGCTGGGGCAGCCACGTCCGCACTCGCGGTAGCAAGGGGGCGATTGTCGAACCATCGCTGACCTGCGCGGTTGCGGGAGCCCCGCGTGGGTAGGGTCCGGGCATGGCGAGGTTGCGGCGGGTGTCTCCGCGGTCGGTGGGCTGGACGCGGCGCCGGGCGGGAAAGGGCTTCACCTACCGCGACGCGGGTGGTGACGCCCTGCCCAGGGAGTCGGTCGAGCGGATCAAGGCCCTCGCCATCCCTCCGGCGTGGAAGGACGTGTGGATCTGTCCCCACGAGAACGGCCACATCCAGGCCGTCGGCACCGACGACGCCGGCCGTCGCCAGTACCTCTACCACCCCGACTGGCGCACCAAGCGCGACGAGCTGAAGTTCGACCGGGTCAAGGTCGCCGGCACCCGCCTGGCCAAGGCCCGCGAGCGGATGATCGACGACCTGCGCGCCGAGGGGATGCCGCTGGCCCGCGCCGCCGCCACGGCGACCCGACTGCTCGACCTCGGCTACTTCCGCATCGGCAGCGACGCCTACACCGACGCCAACGGCTCGTTCGGCCTCACCACCCTCGAGCGCCGCCACGTCCGCCGGCAGGGCAGCGACCTCGTGTTCTCCTTCGTCGGCAAGTCGGGCATCGAGCACTCGATCACCATCAGCGACGAGCAGGTCATCGACTCCCTCAACCTGATGAGGAAGCGCCGCGGCGGCTCGACCCGACTCCTCGCCTACCGGGGCGAGGCGAAGTGGGCCGACCTGCAGGCCACGGCGGTGAACTCCTACATCGCCCAGCTCGTGGCCGAGGACCTCACCGCCAAGGACTTCCGCACGTGGCACGCCACCGTCCTCGCCGCGGTCGCCCTGGCCGAGACCCCCGAGAAGGGCGACACGGCCGCCTCCCGCCGGCGCGCGGTCAAGGCCGCGGTCGAGGAGGTGTCGGCCTACCTCGGCAACACCCCCACCATCGCCCGCAAGTCCTACGTCGACCCGCGGGTCATCGAGCAGTACGAGGACGGCGTGACCATCGCCGGGACCCTCGCGAAGACGTACCGCGACGACTCCAAGCGCCAGGCCGCCATCGAGAAGGCCGTGGCGCGGCTCATCGACGGGGCCGACTGAGCCGCCCCTCGGCCACGGAGCACCCGACCGCGTCCCCGACGTGCGCGGCGGCGGGGGAGGGGCCCGCGCGCCGGTAGGCTCGCAGGCGATGAACGAGCAGCCTTCCGCCGCGCCGCAGGGCCCCGGCGACGACCACGACGCACTCCACTCCGCGCCCACCGAGAAGATGGACGTCCGCAAGGGCGAGCGCGCGGGTCGCGGCGACGACCCCGCCGTCACGAACGTCCTGCCGCGCCTCGCGCTCGGGTCGAGCGGGGACGCCGTCGAGCGCACGCCGGCCCCCACCCGCACCGGCCACCCGGCGTACCCCATCGAGGACGCCCCCGGTGGCAGCGACCCGGCGCCCTACGTGACCATCGTCCTGCCCTGCTTCAACGAGGGCGCGCACGTCCTCAAGGAGATCGACCGCATCTCCGCCACGATGCAGGCCAGCGAGCTCACCTACGAGCTGCTCTGCATCGACGACGCGAGCACCGACGACACCCTCGACGTCCTGCGCCACGCCCAGCAGACCTACCCGCACCTGCGGATCCTGCCGTTCCGCCGCAACGGCGGCTCGGGCACGGCCCGCCGCATCGGCACCCAGCAGGCCCGCGGCGAGATCGTCGTGTGGACCGACGCCGACATGACCTACGAGAACGAGAAGATCCCCGACCTCGTGCGGATCCTGCGCGACGACGCCTCCTACGACCAGGTCGTCGGCGCCCGCACCACCGAGGAGGGCACCCACAAGTGGGCCCGCGTCCCCGCGAAGTGGCTCATCCGCAAGATCGCCGAGTGGCTGACCAAGAGCCGCATCCCCGACCTCAACTCGGGCCTGCGCGCGTTCCGCCGCGAGGTGTCGCTGCCCTACCTGCGGCTGCTGCCCGCCGGGTTCTCGTGCGTCACGACGATCACCATCGCGTTCCTGTCCAACCAGCACGACATCAAGTACGTCGACACCTCGTACGCGAAGCGCGCCGGCGTGAGCAAGTTCCACTTCGTCAACGACGCGTACCGGTACATCCTCCAGGTGCTGCGCATGGTCATGTACTTCGACCCGCTCAAGGTGCTCATGCCGCCGGCGCTGTGGATGATCGTCATCGGCTTCGTCAAGGCGGTCATCGACATGGTCCGCCACCCGTTCTACTTCCCGGCGAACACGGTGCTCCTCGTCGTCGCCGGGATGATGATCGCCTCGCTCGCGCTGCTCTCCGACCTCGTCGTCCGGTCCCGCGACGGTGTCTGACGCCGTGACGTCCGGCGCCCAGCTCTCCATCGCGATCGTCGGTCCGACCCACCCGTTCAAGGGCGGCGTCGCGGCCCACACGACCGCGCTCGCGCACGAGCTCGAGGACGCCGGCCACGACGTCACGCTCGTGTCGTGGAGCCACCTCTACCCGGCGGCGCTCTACCCGGGGGAGCAGGCCGTGCCTGGCGGCGCTCCCGACGTCGAGCCGTTCCCGCGCACCCTGCGCGTGCTGTCCTGGGCCCGTCCCGACACGTGGGTGCGCTCCGGCCGCCGGCTGCGCGACGTCGACGTCATCGTCGTCGTCCACGTCATCCCGGCCGTCGTGCCCGCGCACCTGGCGCTGCTGCGCGCCGCCGGGGTCGGGAAGACGAGCACGACCGGCCGCGGGCCGCGCACGGTCGTCATCGCCCACAACGTCCTGCCGCACGAGGGGCACCCCGGCGACCGGCAGCTGATGCGCGCCTTCCTCGAGCGGGTCGACGCCGTCGTCGTCCACTCCGACGAGCAGGCCGGCATCGCCGCCGAGCTCGGCGCCACGCGGGTCAAGGAGCTCGACCTCCCGCCGCACCTCCCCGGGGGCGAGCCCGAGCCCCGCCCGGAGCGGGCGTCCGGCGACGCCGACGTGCGGCTCCTGTCGCTCGGCATCGTGCGCGACTACAAGGGCGTCGACCTCCTCGTCGATGCGATGCGCGACGTCCCCGGCGTCCGGCTCACCGTGGCCGGTGAGCTGTGGGGCGAGGCCGGGCGGCGCGTGCGCGAGCTCGCCGCCGACCCGCGCCTCGAGGGACGCGTCGAGGTGCACGGCGGCTACGTCCCGGCCGACCGCATCGCCGGGCTGATGGCGCGCCACGACGTCTTCGCCCTCACCTACCGCACCGCCACGGCCTCGCAGAACGCCCTGATGGCGCGCCACCACGGCCTGCCCGTCCTCGCCTCCGCGGTGGGGACCTTCCCCGAGCAGGTGCGCGACGGCGTCGACGGCCTGCTGGTGCCTCCGTCGGACCGGGAGGCGCTCGTCGCGGCGCTGCGCCGGCTCGTCGAGCCAGGCACCACCGAGCGGCTGCGGGCCGAGGTGCGTGAGCCCGACCTCTCCGGGCCGTGGGCGCACTACGTCGGCGGGATCGAGGCGCTCGCCGCCCCGCCCGCCTCCGACCACGACGACCCGCCGCCGCTGCCGCTGTCCCCGGTGGGCCGGGCCAAGGCCGTGGTCGCGGGCCTGCGCGCCCGCCGCGGGCCGGTGGTCGAGATCGGCCCCACCGACATCCCCGAGCGGGTCCGCGCCACCGACGTCCTCGCTCTGGACGCCGATGCCGTCGACGCCGTGGAGGTCGCCCGCGCGCTCGGGCTGCCGCGGCCGGGCGAGCCCGTCGCCGCCTGGTCGGCGCTCGGGGCGCTGGCCGCCATCCTCCGCATCCGCGACGACGGCCACCGCTCGTCGGTCATCGTCGACGAGTCGGGCACGTCCAGCCCGTTCGGTCGGTGGGCCCGCGCCGTCGGGTTCGCCCCGGTCGAGCTCGAGCTGACGGGGCGCCGCGCCGCGGTCGAGGTCCTCGACGTCGACACCGCGAGCCTCGACGTCATCACCCGGCTGCATCCCGGTGGGTGCACGGCCTCCGACGTCGACCACGCGGTGGGTCAGGCGTCGTGGGCGCTGCGCTCCGGGGGCCTGCTCGTCATCACGCTGCCGATCGGCGACGACGACCCCGACTTCGCGGTCCACCCCGCGGGGGTGCGCGGCATCCTCGCGCGGGCCGACGACCTCGGCCTCAAGCTCGTGGGCGACGTCGACGGTGACGTCCTCGACCGGATGCGGCACGCGCGCCTCGACGCCGCGGGCGGCGACGCGCCGGCCTACGCCGTCCTGCGGCTGACCTTCCGGCGGCGGTGACCGTGCCCAGCGGGCGCGTCCTCAACGCCGTGCGGATCGGGCTGCTCGTCGTCATCCTCGTCGGTGTCGGAATCGCGTTGTGGCGCAACTGGTCCGCGGTGTCGGTCGAGCTGGGTCGGATGAGTGCGGGCGCGCTCGTCGCGGCGTTCCTCCTGACCGCGGCGGCACCGGTCGCCACGCTCATGGGATGGCGTGTCCTCCTCG
The DNA here is from genome assembly GCF_043099285.1 of Oryzobacter telluris. GTDB lineage: Bacteria > Actinomycetota > Actinomycetes > Actinomycetales > Dermatophilaceae > Oryzobacter > Oryzobacter telluris. The sequence goes on from NZ_CP170723.1 coordinate 1,372,151, forward strand.
CCGACCTCGGCACCCGCCTCCCGGCCGGGCCGGCGGCGAGCGTCTTCCTCGTCGGGCAGCTGGGCAAGTACGTGCCCGGCTCGGTGTGGACCGTCCTCGCCCAGGCCGAGATGGGGGCGCGGCTCAAGGTGCCGCGGCGCCGGATGGCCGTGGTGGGCCTGCTCTCGATCGGGCTCGGCGTGCTCACCGGGAGCCTCATGGGCATCCCGGCGGTGCCGCGCCTGCTCGACCGCTCGGGCGAGGCGTTCTCGTGGTGGTGGGTCGCGTTGGCCGTCGTCCTCGGCGGGGTGCTGCTGTGGCCGCGCCTGCTCAACACCGTCATCGCGCGCGGGCTCACCCTGCTGCGGCGCGAGCCGCTCGAGCACGAGCTGTCCGGGCGGGCGGTGGCGCTCACGGCGGCGTGGTTCGTGCTGGCCTGGGTGTGCGCCGGGGGAGGGGTCCTCGTGCTGTCGCTGGCGCTGGCGCCCGACATCGCGCTCGGTCCGCTGCTCGTCACGACCATCGGCGGGTTCGCCCTCGCCTCTGCCGCAGGGATGTTCAGCATCCTCGTCCCGGCGGGGGTCGGAGTTCGCGACGGCCTGCTCGCCCTGCTGCTCGTCACCCTGATGCCGCTCTCGGCCGCCACGGCAGTCGTCGTGGTGGCCCGGTTCCTCGCGGTGCTGGCCGACCTCGTCGTCGCCGGCTCCGGCTGGGCGTGGGGTCGTCGGCACCACCTCCTAGGATCGAGCACGTGAGCGACGACCGCGGCCGCGAGGAGCAGCTCGCCTACTCCGAGCTGATGGCCAAGATGCTCGACGAGGAGGGGCGCCGGAAGAAGGCGGCCAAGATCGTCGCCGTCGTGCAGCACGCCCTGGGGGTCGAGTCGCTGTCCGGGCTGACGGCGGTCGACGTCGGGTGCTCGGCCGGCTTCATCGCCGACGAGCTCGCCCTGGCCGGCGCCACGACGAGCGGGGTCGACATCGACGAGCCCGGGCTCGAGAAGGCCCGCGCCCGGTTCGGCGACCGGGTCGACTTCCGCCTGGCCCGTGGCGAGGACCTGCCGTTCGAGGACGACTCGGTCGACGTCGCCGTCCTCAACCACATCTACGAGCACGTCGTCGACCCCGAGGCCGTCGTCGCCGACATCCACCGGGTCCTGCGCCCGGGCGGGGTCCTCTATCTCGGCATCGGCCACCGGTGGCAGGTCATCGAGCCGCACCACCGGCTGCCGTTCCTGTCGTGGCTGCCCCAGCGCGCCGCCGACCGGTACATGCGCCTCACCCGCAAGGGCGATCAGTACTACGAGCACTACTACACGCCGGCCGGGCTGCGCCGCCTCTTCGCGGCGTTCGACGTGTGGGACTACACGCTGCCCGTCCTTGCCGACCCGGGGGCGTTCTCGGCCGACGACAACGTGCCCGCGTGGGCGGCCAAGGTGCCCGAGAAGGCCCTCGCCGCAGCGCTTCCCGCCGTCCCGACCTACGTGTGGGCGGCGTTCAAGGGCGCGGCACGGCCGGGCGGTCCGGCACTGCGCGTGGCGCCCCGCCACGTCGGCTGAGGGCGCGGGCCGGATGACCACCAGTGGCGCGGCAGCCGCGGGCTCGCAGCGGGTGGTGCACGCGTCGCGACCGGTGCCCCTCGGCGCGGTCGTCGGGATCTTCCGCCGCGGTGGTGGCGACCCCACGAGCCGCCGCGACGACGGTGGCTGGTGGTTCGCGTGGCGCACTCCCGACGGACCGGTGACCCTGCAGCTGGAGGTGCCGGCTCCGGTGTCGGAGACCGTGACCGCGACGGCGTGGGGGCCGGGAGCCGCCTGGATGCTCGAGCAGGTCCCGGCGCTGCTGGGGGAGGCCGACGACCTCGACGGGTTCGAGCCCCGTCATCCGCTCGTCGCCGAGTCCTGGCGCCGCCGGCCCGGATGGCGCGTGCCGAGGTCTGGTCTGGTCGTCCAGGCACTCGTGGCGTCGGTCATCGAGCAGAAGGTGACGGGCAAGGAGGCGTTCGCCGGGTACCGGATGCTGGTGCGCCGGTTCGGTTCTCCCGCACCGGGACCGGGGGAGGGGCTCGGCCTCGTCGTGCCGCCGACCCCGCGTGAGTGGGCTGCCGTCCCGTCGTGGGAGTGGCTGCGAGCGGGGGTCGACCCGGCCCGATCCCGGACCATCGTGCGCGCCGTGGGGCACGCCGGTCGCATCGAGGAGTGTGCGGGCATGCCGGCGGAGGACGCCCGCCGCCGCCTCACCGCACTGCCCGGCGTCGGGCGCTGGACCTGGGCCGAGGTGGCCCAGCGCGCCCTCGGCCTCCCCGACGAGGTGAGCTTCGGCGACTACCACGTGGCCAAGGACATGACCTGGGCCCTGACCGGGACCCCGCAGGACGACGACGCCCTCGCCGAGCTCCTCGAGCCGTGGGCCGGCCACCGCTACCGGGTGCAGCGCCTCCTCGAGCTCGACGGCCACCACCGCCCCCGCCGGGGCCCGCGCATGTCCCTTCCCACGCACCTCCCCACTCGCCGCTCCTGACGACCGCCGGGTCGAGGTGAGATCCGACCTTCTCCCGGTCGAACATCACCTCGAACGGGCGACACCCGGCCCGGGTCGAGGTGATGAGCGACGCTCTCCGGGTCGGATCTCACCTCGACCCGGCGTCGGTCAGGTGAGGGCGAGGGTGACCGAGGTGGGGGCGCGGCCGGTCACGGTGGCGGTCAGGGACTCGGAGGCCGCGGCCACCTCGAGGCGGGCGACGAGGCGACCCAGGTCGTAGGGGTCGTCGGCGCCCAGGGTGACCTCGGCGGCACCGGCTGCCTCGTCGACCCCGACGTCCACCGAGCCGTCGGGCACGTCGAGCAGCGCCAGGGCCACGACCCGGCCGACCCGTGCCGCGAGCGGCTCGTCCGGGCGCACCGACCGCACCCCGACCTCCAGCGCCTCAGCGGAGCCCGGAGCGGCGCCCAGGGCCCCCCGCACGGCCTCGACCGACCCCAGGGCGAACCAGTCGCCCGGCCCCGTCCGCACGAGCGTGCGCGCCCCGTCCGCCGACGGGGCGAACCACCCGGCGTCGAGCCCGCGCACCACGGCCGCCGGCACCCCGTCGGCCTTGCCCTTGACCAGGTCGGCGGCCGCGGCCACCTCGTCGGCCAGGGCCCGCGCCGTCACGGCGAGCGGCCGACCGTCGTGGTCGACACCACCGCGCAGGTCGTCGAGCACGGCGACCCCGGCCGACCCCAGAGCGAAGTCGGTCTGCCCGGCCCGCCAAGCCCGCCCCGCGGTGTCGCTCAGCACCACCCCGAGCGCCGCGGAGTCCGGCAGCCCCAGCCGCGAGAGGAGCGCCGACCGCAGCGCCACCGCCTCGCCATCGGGGTCGGAGGGCAGGAGCAGGACGGCGCCCGAGGGACCCGTGTTCGACGCGTCGACCCCCGCCGCGGCCATCACCGGACCGGCCACGGCCTCGACGACGCGCGTCAGCCCGCCGCCCTCGCCGACCCGCTCCGCCACGACGCGCACCGTGGCCGCGTCCACCGCGGCCTCCCGCGCTCCGTCCCACGTGAGACCCAGGGCCTTGGAGACCACCTTGCTCGACACGACGAGGCAGTCGCCGGCCTCCAGCGGCGTCCCGGCGGCCACCAGCGCGGACGACAGCACCTCGGCCAGGTCGTCGCCGGCCTCCACCTCGCCGACGCCGACCACCGGCACCACCGTGACGGGAACGGCTCCGCTCACGCGGGCACCGTGGCCGCCAGGCGCAGCGCGTGCTCGGCGATCCGGGCGGTGGCCGGCACGTCGGACATCAGCAGCGGCCCGTCGAACACCTCGACGCGGGCGCTGCGCAGGGTGGTGTCGGCGTCGTCGGGGTCGACGAGCCAGCCGTCGAGGAAGTCGGCGTACAGCCCGCCCACGGCCGCCGCCGTCGCCTCGACCCCGATGGCGGCCAGGCAGGCGTCAGCGTGCCCGCGCACCGGGCGCCCGGAGATCAGGGGCGAGATGCCCACCACGGGTGCCGAGGTGCCGCGCAGCGCGTCCCGCACGCCGGGCACCCCGAGGATGATGCCGATCGACACGACCGGGTTGCTCGGGGGCAGCAGCACGACGTCGGCCCGGCGGATGGCGTCGAGCACGCCCGGCGCGGCCGCGGCGCGGTCGAGCCCCGCCACGACGAACCGCCGCGCCGGCAGCGACGCCTGGTGCCGGACCCACCACTCCTGGAAGTGGATCGCCCGCTCGCCGTCGGCACCGTCGTCGACCACCACGTGCGTCTCCACGGGGGTGTCCGTCATCGGCAGCAGCTCGATGCCCTGCTCCGGCAGACCCCAGCGCGCGGCGAGGCGGGCCGTGACCTCAGACAACGACGCCCCCTGCCCGAGCCACTGCGAGCGCACGACGTGCGTGCCGACGTCGAGGTCGCCCAGCGCGAACCACTGCGGCTCGGCGCCGTACGCGGCCAGCTCGGCCTGCACCCGGTGGCTCTCCTCGGCGCGGCCCCAGCCCTGTCCCTCGTGGATGCCCCCGCCCAGGGTGTAGAGCAGCGTGTCGACGTCGGGACAGACCCGCAGGCCGAACAGGGTGATGTCGTCGCCCGTGTTCGCGATGACCGTGAGGGTGCTGTCCTCGAGGCCGGGCGTGGTGTCGAGGTGGTGGCGCAGACCGCGGAGGAACCGCGCGCCACCCACCCCTCCGGCGAGGGCCGTGATGTGCATGGATGCAGTCTCGCAGCCCCTCGCGGGGGGCCGCGAACCCGTCTCCGCGGGGGCCGTTCCCTCGGGCGCGTCGGGAGGACACGCCGGTCGTTCGGCTATGAGTTTCGCCGATATCACCAACCGGCTTGACTCAGGTGGCATGACACGCGTGTAATTCCATGCATGTACTCCGGAGGAACCCGGCCGGAGCACTTGGGTCGAGGGTCGAGGAGGGAACCATGCACGAGCTCTTTGTGATCGACGGGATGCTCGACGGTGAGGTCGGCGAGGAGGAGGGTGCGCTCTCCTGGCAGGAGCGTTCGCTCTGCGCGCAGACCGATCCCGAGGCGTTCTTCCCGGAGAAGGGTGGGTCCACCCGCGAGGCCAAGAAGGTCTGCGTCGGGTGCGAGGTCCGCTCCGAGTGCCTGGAGTACGCGCTGTCCAACGACGAGCGCTTCGGGATCTGGGGCGGTCTGTCCGAGCGGGAGCGCCGCAAGCTGAAGAAGCGCGCGGTGTGACGCGGGGCCTCGCCCCGATCCGCCGACCGGCCGCATGACTCTGGCTCCCGCACGCCCCACTGGTGCCCCGACCTCCCCGGTCGGGTCCGAGCCGACGGTCACCGCGGTCGTCATCACCCGCCGTGACCCCGACGGCCTCCACGAGCTCCTCACGGCCCTGTTCGCCCAGACCCTCCTGCCCACCGAGGTCCTCGTCCTCGACCGCACGGGCGGGCTCACCCTCCCGCGTCGCGACGGCAGCGCCGCCCCTGACGTCACCGACGTCGTCGAGGCCGCCCGCAACGGCCACGCCGTCGACGTCACCGTGATCGAGACGCCCCACCGCACCTCGGTACGCGCCGCGGCCCACCGCGCCCTGGCCGCCCACGAGGGTGACCCCACGACCCTCGCGTGGTTCCTGCCCGTCGGCGCCACCCCGGAACCGGCCGCCCTCGTCACCCTCGTCGACACGTGGCGGCGCTCGGCCTCCACCGGCATCGTCGGCCCCAAGCACGTCGATGCCGACGACCCCCACCTGCTGCGGGCACTGTCGATCCACGTCACGCGCGGAGGGCGCCTCCTCGCCAAGCCGGTCCCGGGCCGCCCCGACCAGGGCCAGCACGACCGCGACGGCGACGCCCTCGCCGTGCCCTTCGCCGGTTCGCTCGTCGAGCGGGACCTGCTCACCGAGCTGCGCGGCTGGGAGACCTCGTTCGGCGACCTCGGCGCCGACCTCGACCTCGGCTGGCGCGCCCAGGACACCGGCCGCCGCGTCGTCGTCGCCCCCACCGCGCGGGTCCGCAGCGAGCCGGGCGTCGCCCCGGCCACCGCCTCCACCCCCGGTCGCCGCCGTGGTGCGCGCCGGGTCGCCCTCACCCGCGCCTCCTGGTGGGCCGCACCGGCGCTGGCCGCGTGGATCGCCCTCACCTCGGTCGTCGCCGCGGTCGGGCTGCTCCTGCTCAAGCGGCCGCGCGCCGCCTGGGCCGAGCTGTCCTCGCTGTCCTCCCTCGACCCCTTCCGGGGCGCCGCCACCCGATGGCGCACCCGCCACCGCCGTGCCGTCGCCCGCCGTGACCTGCAGGCGCTGTTCGAGCCCCGCCGCGCCGTCCTCACCAGCTGGGGCGATGCCGTCCACGACGCCCTCGTGCCGCCCGCCCCGCCCATCGGGAACGAGGCCAACGACCTCAACCCCCGCTCGTGGCTGGTCAACGTCGTGCGGCACCCGGGTGTCATCGCCACGGCCGTCGCGGCCGTCGTGGCGGGCCTCGCGGCGCGCTCGCTCGGCCTCGGCGTCGTCACCGGGATGGGCTCGGGCCTGGCCGGCGGCGAGCTCGTCGGCACCCGGGCCGACGCGGGCACCCTCTGGTCGGCCTGGACCGACGGCTGGACCGGCACCGGCCTCGGCGGACCCGACCCGGTGGGCCCGGCCGCGCCGCTCCTCGCGCTGCCCGCCTGGCTCGCCGACCACCTGCCGCTGCTGCCGAGCCCCACGTCGCCGGCCGGGTTCGTCGTCGCCCTCCTCGTCCTGCTCGGGATGCCGCTCGCCGCCGTGAGCGCCTACCTCTCCCTGCGCGTCATGGTGCGTTCGCGGGCGGTGCGCACCCTCGGCGCCGTCGCGTGGGCCACCACCGGGGTCGCCGCGGCCTCGGTGGCGCAGGGCCGGCTCGGCGCGGTCGTCGCCCTCGTCCTCCTGCCCGCGCTGGCCGCCGGGCTCTGGCTCATCGGCACGCGCCGCTCCACGGCCACCAGCGCCTTCGCCACCGCCCTCGCCGGGGTCCTCCTGGGGGCGTTCGCGCCGGTGCTGCTCGCGGTCGTCGTGGTCCTCGCGCTCGTGCTCGCCCTGGTGCGCCGCGGGGTGCGCCTGCACGCCCTGGCCGTGGCCGTCATCCCGGTGGCGGTCCTCGGGCCGTGGCTGGTCCGCTCGGCCGAGGCCTCGTGGCCGGTGCTCGTCGCCGGGGTCGGCCTGGCCCAGTGGGGCGGTGCCACCCCCGAGGCGTGGCAGCTCGCGCTCCTCCAGACCGGTGGCGCCGGCACGCCGTTCGTCTGGACGGCCGTGCCCCTCCTCGCCGCCGCCCTCCTCGCCTTCGGGCGCGGGCGCGCCTGGGGGTCGGCCACCACCGCCCTCGCCCTCCTCGCCCCCGCGTTCCTCGCGCTCGCCCTCGTGGCTCCCTCGGTGCGCCTGGGCACCGTCCCCACCGGTCTCGAGGGAGCGGGCGACCCCATCACGCTGTGGTCGGGCACCCTGCTGCTGCCGTTCGCGCTCGTCCTCGTGCTGCTCGTGGCCCGGGGCCTCGACGGCGTCCGGCTGCGCCCGCCCACCGCCGGCGCCCCGGCCTCGTTCGGCGCACGCACCTCGCTGGCCGCCCGGTGGACCGCCGTCTCCCTCGTCGTCCTCGCCGTGGCCACGGGGGCCGGTGCCGTGGTGGCCGCCACCCTGGGCACCGACCTCGCGCCGTGGCGCGACCCGCGGCCGGCCGTGTCCGTGGAGCAGGCCTCGGGCGCGTTCGCCACCCGGGCGCTGTTCGTCACCCCCGGCGACCGCGGCTCCGGGTACCGCTTCGTGGGCCGTGAGGGCTCCACGCTCGTGCGACCGCTGCCGTCCGTCGCCGAGGCCGACGGCTCGGTCGCCGAGCGGGTCAGCGCCGTGCTCGGTGACGCCTCGGCGGGGCCAGAGCTGTTCTCCGACACCGCAACCGACCTGCTCGCCGTGCGCGCGGGCATGGTCCCCGAGGTCACCACGCGCCTCGACGCCACCGCCGGCCTCCAGCGCGTCACCGCCCGCCAGGGCTGGGAGATGTGGCGGGTCAGCCCCGCCTCGGTCGAGGGCGGCGACAGCCTCGTCGCCCCGCCCCGGCTGCGGATGGAGACGCCCACCGGAGCGCGCCTCGTCGAGACCACCGGCGACCACGCGGGCACCACGACGACCCTCGACGTCCCCGCCGACAGCCGCCTCGTCGTCGCCGAGCCCACCGGGTGGGCCGCGCAGGCCACCGTGGCCGTCGACGGTGTCGTGCTGCAGCCCGCGGACGGCACGCGCACCCCCACCTACGCCCTCCCCGCCGGACCCGGAGTCCTCACCATCACCGTCACCGACCCGCTGCGCTGGTGGCACCTCGGGCAGGTCGCCGCCGTCCTCGCGCTGGCCTTCCTCGCCGTGCCGTTCGGCCGGCGCGAGTCCCGGGTGGGGTCGCGATGAGCGCCTTGCGCCGGGCCGGGGCCCGCACCACGGCCGCCGTCCGCGCCGTCAACTGGGCCGGCGTGGCCCGCGTCGCCGTCGTCGCTGGCGCCGCCGCCGCGCTCGTCCACGTGGCCACCACCCAGTCGTTCGGCCTCGACCTCGCCGCGGCCGTGGGGGAGGACGAGGCGCCAGTGACCGCCACCGCGCTCACCACCCGCGTGAACCAGGTCTGCTCGGGCGCCGAGCTGTCGGGCATCGACGGCGTCCCCGACGTCGCGGTCCCGGCCACCGTCACCGCCGCCTCCGGGCCCGCCGACCTGCTGCCCGCCACCCCGCCGTCCCAGGGGTCGCTCGACGTCACCGCCGACGGCGGCGAGCTGCTCTCCCTCGACACCCGCCCGGCCACCGCCACGAAGCCGCTTCCCGCGAAGGGCCCGGCCCGCGTCACGGGGAGCGCCGCACTGGCCCCGGCCGTCGCCGCCACGCAGGAGTGGACCCTCGACACCAAGGACCTGCGCGGCCTCGTCAGCGTCCCCTGCGGCACGGGCGCCACCGACCAGTGGCTCCTCGCCGGCGGGGCCGGACCCGGCCGCCAGGAGCGCCTCGTCCTCACCAACCCCGGTGCCAACCCGGTGACGGCCGAGGTCGAGGTCCACGGGGCACGGGGCCTCCTCGGCGACCCCGTCAACCAGACCGTGGCCCCCGGAGGCCGCGCCACGGTCCTCCTCGACGCCCGGTACGGCAGCGAGGAGACCCCCGCCGTCCACGTGAGCACCGACGGCGCCGGCCTGCACGCCACGCTCACCGACACGTGGATCACCGGCAGCACCGCCCTCGGCGCCGACACCACGACCGCCGCCGCCGCGCCGTCGACGACCCAGGTGCTGCCCGGAACGATCGTCGACACCGGCCCCGCCACCCTGCGCGTCGCCGCCCCCGGCGAGCAGGGCGCGGTCGTGCGCGTCGACGTCATCGGGCGCTCGGGGTTCGTCGAGCTGCCCGGGGAGAGCGTCGTCAGCGTCGACGCCGGCGCGGTGGCCGAGCTCCCGCTCGCCGGGCTCCCCGAGGGGACCTACACGGTGGTGCTGCGCTCCGACGTCCCGGTCGTCGGCTCCGTGCTCACCCGCGTCGGCGACGGCAAGGCCCCCGGCGAGCTCGCCTGGACCACCTCGGCACCCGCACTCCCCGCCACCGGCGGGGCCGCGCTCCCGCCCACCGCCGGCGTCGGGCGCAGCCTCCAGCTCGTCTCCACCGACGGCAGCTCGACGGCCGAGGTCACCACGGTCGTCGACGGCACCGCCGCCACCCGGGTCGTGTCGCTCCTCAGCGAGCGGATGACCGCCGTCGACCTCGCGGGCGCGAGCTCGGTCTGGGTGCGCAAGACCTCCGGGAGCGGTGAGCTGCGCGGCGCGGTGGTGTCGTCCTCCGGCACCGGGGCGACCCGCCTGCTGTCGTCGATGCCGCTGGAGGACAGTGCGGTCTCCTCACCGGTGAGCCGCGCCTTCCCCCTGCCCTGAACCACCCTGCGCCACACCGTGGTTCGAGGTGAAACCAAACCCTGATGGTCGCATTTCACCTCGACCCACCGCAGCGTCGCACGCGTCGAGATGATGTCCGATGCCGACGTGGTCGTCTTTCACCTCGACCGGATGGATGGGCTCCGGCCGGTCAGAGGTCGGGGTCGATGCCCGGGTCGATCTCGTGCGGCGGCACGCCGAGCAGCGCGGCCACCTGCTCGGTGACCACCTCGCGCACGATGTCGGACAGCTCCTGGTCGTCCTGGGCGCGCAGCTCGACCGGGCGGCGGTAGACCACGACCCGGTGCGGCCTCGAGGTCGTGCCGCGCAGCAACCGCCCCAACGGCGCCGACTGCTCCTCCCACGGAGCGGGGTCGACCGGCGGGACCTCCTCCACGGCGAACTCCAGCTCGGCGTAGCGGGTTCCCAGGTGCGGGCGGACCCGGTCGGCGGCGTCGAGGACGAGGTCGTCGAACCGTTGGCGGCGCGTCTCCATGGCGGGCACGGTGGGCCAGGCCAGCGGCCCCCGGAACCCCCTGCCGTGGCGCTCGCGACGTCGACCCTGGTGCACGTGCGCATGCTACGACCCCGCCGCCGGAGCACCGGTCGGCGCCCGCGCGCCGGTCGCCTCGGCGTGCCTGCGGGCGGCCGTCGGAGGTGCCGCCTAGAGTCTGCGGAGTGAACCTGTCCCGGAGATGTTCCAAGACGGCGTGCCGCCAGCCCGCGGTGGCCACCTTGACGTACGTCTACTCCGACCGGGCAGCCGTCCTCGGCCCGCTGGCCACGTACGCCGAGCCGCACACCTACGACCTCTGCTCCCAGCACGCCACCCGCCTCACGGCGCCGCGCGGCTGGGACGTCGTGCGCCTGGCCACCGATTTCCCCGACCCGCAGCCCTCCGGCGACGACCTCCTGGCCCTCGCCGACGCCGTCCGCGAGGCCGGGCGCCCCCGCCCCGCGCCCGAACCGGTCGAGCAGGGCCCCACCGTCGTCGCCGGCGAGGTCCGCCGCGGCCACCTGCGCGTCCTGCGGGGCAGCGCCGAGGGCTGAACGGGCCCTCACCCGTTCGGCCACACCCCCTCCGGGCACCCCGGGGACGTACCGCCGGTTCACGTAGGCTCACCTGACGTGACCGCCACCTCCCTCAGCGCGCTCGTCAAGGCCTACGACGTCCGCGGCACCGTGCCCGACCAGCTCAACCCCCGCGTCGCCCACGCCCTGGGCGTCGCCTTCGCCGAGGTCGTCGTGCTGGCCGACGGAGCCCCCGGCTGCGTCATCGCGCACGACATGCGCGCCTCCGGCCCCGAGCTGGCCCAGGCCTTCGCCGAGGGCGTGCGCGGCCGCGGCGCCGACGTCACCCTCGTCGGCCTCGCCAGCACCGACGGCCTCTACTACGCCAGCGGCGCCCTCGACCTCCCCGGCGCGATGTTCACCGCGAGCCACAACCCCGCGCAGTACAACGGCATCAAGCTCTGCCGCTCCGGCGCCCGGCCCGTGGGCCAGGACAGCGGCCTCGCCGACATCCGCACCCGCGCCGAGCAGCTCCTCGATGACGACGCGGGCGCCACTCCCGCTCCCGCCGCGACCGTCGGCGCCCAGGCCGAGCGCGACCTCCTCGCCGACTACGCCGCCTTCCTGCGCGGCCTCGTCGACCTCTCGGCCATCCGCCCGCTCAAGGTCGTCGTCGATGCCGGCAACGGGATGGGCGGGTACACCGTCCCCGCCGTGCTCGGCACCGGCGCGGGCCTGGCCGAGCTGCCCCTCGACATCGTCCCGCTGTACTTCGAGCTCGACGGCACCTTCCCCAACCACGAGGCCAACCCGCTCGACCCGAAGAACCTCGTCGACCTCCAGGCCGCCGTCCCGCAGCACGGAGCCGACCTCGGCCTGGCCTTCGACGGTGACGCCGACCGCTGCTTCGTCGTCGACGAGCGCGGCAACCCGGTGAGCCCCAGCGCGATCACCGCCCTCATCGCCCGCCGCGAGGTCGCCCGCGCCGTCGCCGAGGGTGCCGATGCCGCCGACGTCGCCGTGGTGCACAACGTCATCACCTCCGCCCAGGTCCCCGAGGTCATCGCCGAGACTGGGGCCCGCGCGGTCCGCACGCGGGTGGGGCACTCCTTCATCAAGGCCGAGATGGCGCGCCACGGTGCGGTGTTCGGCGGCGAGCACAGTGCGCACTACTACTTCCGCGACTTCTGGTTCGCCGACACCGGGATGCTGGCGGCGATGCACGTCCTCGCGGCGCTGGGGCAGCAGGACGCCCCGCTCAGCACCGTGATGGCCGACCTCCATCGGTACCAGGCGTCGGGGGAGATCAACTCCACCGTCACCGACGCGGCCGCCGCCACCGAGGAGGTCCGCGCCTGGGCGCAGGAGCGCGACGTGGAGACCGACGAGCTCGACGGCCTCACGCTCGTCCACGCCGGGGACGGCACCGCGGCCGACCCGATGTGGTGGCTCAACCTGCGCGCCTCCAACACCGAGCCGCTTCTGCGGCTCAACGTCGAGGCCGCCGACACCGCCACCATGGAGCGGGTCCGCGACGAGGTCCTCGCCATCGTCCGTGCCTGAGCCGTGTGGGAGGATCGACAGCGCCCGACACGCCCCCGACACACCCTGAGGACCCGATGAGCGAGCAGGCCCCGACGTCGCCGATCGAGCCGTGGCTGCGCGAGATCCTGCGCTGCCCCGCCTGTCGCGGTGAGCTGCGTGACGCCACTGGCGAGCAGGGCCCCGAGCTCGTGTGCACCAACGCCGAGTGCGGCCTGGCCTACCGGATCGACGACGGCGTCCCGGTCCTCCTCGTCGACGAGGCCCGCCGCCCGGCCTAGGCCGACGCGAGGATCACCAGATGCCCTGGGTCGACGAGAACCGCCTCGACGACGCCGACGCGCTCCGCACCCTCGACAGCCGCGACTCGCTGCGGTCGCTGGCCTCGGCCGGCGCCCAGGTGCGCCGCGCCCTCGTCTCCGCGCAGGAGGCGGGCATCGAGCGCGTCTCCGGGGGCGAGCGCCCGCGCAGCGTCCTCGTGGCGGCGCTCGGCGGGTCCTCCCTCGTCTGCGACGTCCTCGACCTCCTCGCCGAGCCCGGCTCGCCCGTCCCCGTCCTCACCCGGCGCGACGCCCCGCTGCCCGGCTGGGTCGGGCCGCTCGACCTCGTCATCGCCGTCTCGCAGTCGGGCCGCGCGGCCGGCCCGCTGGCCCTGGCCGCCGAGGCCGCGCGCCGTGGTGCCTCGCTCCTCACCGTCGGTGCGGCCGACTCGCCCCTGGCCGACGTCAGCGCCCGCGCCCGCGGCGTACACGTCGACGTCGCGCTCCCTACTCCCTCGTCACGCACGGCCCTGTGGGGGATGCTCACCCCGGTGCTGATCGCCGCCGACGCCATGGGCCTGGCGCACGTCCCCACCGCCACGCTCGAGCGGGTCGCCGACCTCCTCGACCAGGTCGCGGAGGAGTGTCGACCGTCGTCGGACGCGTTCGTCAACCCTGCCAAGGTCATCGCCGTCGGGCTGGGGGAGACGGTGCCCGTCGTCCTCGGTGACGGACCGCTCACCGGCGTGGCCGCCTGCCGCGCCGCCTCCATGCTCTCGCGCACGGCCCGGGTTCCCGCCACGCACGGGGCACTGCCGGACGCCGCCTCGCAGGTGGTCGCCACGCTGGACGGGCCGTTCGGCTCCGGTACGCCGAGCGGTGGCACCCGGCAGGGCGACGACATCTTCGCCGACCCCTTCCTCGACGGCCCGGCCGCGCCGCGGCTCGGCCTGCTCGTGCTGCGCGACCCCGGTCTCGACCCGGCCGCTGCCGGCCTCGCCGACGCCGTGGTGGCTTCGGCGCGGGAGGCGGGTGCGGTCGTCCAGGAGTGCGCAGCGCGCCCCGGCGAGCCGATCGAGCGGCTCGCCTCGCTCGTCGCCCTCACCGACTTCGCGGCCACCTACCTCGCGCTCGGCCTCGGCCTCGACCCGTCGGTCTCGCGCCACGTCAGGGAGCTCCGCGACCGCACCGGCTGACGCACAAAACCCGCCGTGAGTGCGGAAACGGTTGCGGGAGCGACCGTTTCCGCACTCACGGCGGGATGGAGAGGGTGCGGTGCCGCAGCCTCAGGTGCGCGGCAGCACCAGCGCCGTGCGGCGGGCCAGGATGAGCCCGAGAACGGTGTAGCCCAGGAGCAGGTGCCCGCCGCCGATCCAGTCGCTGTAGGGAGCACCGAGGAGCAGGAAGCTCGGGACGGTGACCACGGCCCAGCTCTCGGCGACGAGCGGCCAGACCCGGGCCAGGCCGCGCCAGCGCCCACCGACCGCGACCTTGATGCCGATGACGAACATGCCGAGCATCGACAGCGGCCAGAAGGCGTCGAGCACGGCGAGCCAGGTGGCGTCGCGGAACGCGGGGAACGCGCCGTGGAGGACGGTCCAGAGCATCGCGAGCGACAGCAGCACCCGCTCGATGCCGATGACGACCCTGGCGCCCCTGCCGCGACCGACGGCCCCGGTCAGGGACATCGCGCCGAGCAGGCCCATGACGCCGGCCTGGAACGGGAGGGCGCCCAGGTCGCTGATGGTGATGCCGACGACGGTGTCGGGGTTGGACCCGACGGTGAAGATCGAGCCGGCCCAGATGGCGGCGCCCGCGGCCAGGCCCAGGCCCCGGCGACGGACGGCGCGGACGAGGTCGGCGTCGGCCCCGACGGCGGTCCCGGCGGACGCCTGGGCCGAGGCCCCGACGGTCGCCGCAGCGGGCTCGACGGCGGGGGCCGGCGACGCGACGTCGGTGCGGGCCTGGACGGGGGAGACGGTGGTGCGGTTCACGGTGGTGTTCCTCTCGGAGCTGGGCGGTGGGGGTCCACCGCGACTGACGGCAACGTTCCCGGCCCGGCGTCCCACGGCGTCAGGGCCCGGTGTCACGTCGTGCGTCCCGTTCCGGTGTCCCACCCGGGTCGGGACACCGGACCCACAGACACCGGGACGCCCGCTGCGGCAGGCTTGCCCCCGTGACCGACGACACCGCGCCCGCGACGCCCGCGAGGCTCCCTGCCGCCGGTCGCGTGCTGCTGGTCGCGACCCTGGCCGTCGTCGTCGCCACCCTGCTCGTCGACTGGCGCGTCCCGGCCGCCCACCGTGCGCTGCTCGCGCTGGACCCCGGCTGGGTCACGGGCCCCGCCGGCCTGTCGATGGTCGTGGCGGGGGTCGTCGTCCTGGCCCGCCGGCCGGGCAACAGGGTCGGCGCCGTCCTCGGCGGCTTTGGCCTCTGGTGGGCGGTCGACGGCCTCGCCGCCGCGTGGCTCGGGTACTCCACCCTGTCCGACCCGGCCCTGCCCGGCGCCACGACCGCCTTCACCCTCTTCCAGCGCCTCGGCGCCGGGCTGCTCCTCGCGCTGCCGATGGTTCTCGTCCTCTTCCCGGACGGGCGGTGGCCGCGCGGTCGGCTCGGCTGGGCGGCCGGCCTCGCGGTCGCGATGAGCGGCCTCCTGTCCGTCCTCCTCCTCACGGTGCCCTCCCGTATCGCCCAGGAAGCGTCCGGGTCCGGTGCCCTCCCCGAGCCGCTCACCCGCATCGACCTCGACCCGGTCACCCTGCCGCTGCCCGACGGCCTGTGGTCGGTGCTCCTTCGGGTCGCCTACCTGATGATCCCGGTGAGCCTGGTCCCGGCGCTGGTGGTCGTCGTCGGCCGACACCGCCGTGCCACGGGCCGCACCCGGGCCCAGCTGCGCTGGCTGCTGTGGGCGGCCGCCGTCGACGTCCTCGTCATGCTCACGGTCAGCGTCCTGCCCGCGGCGGCCACGGTCGGCCTCACCGCCGCGGTGGCCGTCACCTCGGCGGCGGTGGCGCTGGCCGCCGTCGACCCCGAGCGCTTCGACGTCGACCGGCTCCTCGGGAACACCGTGGTGGCCGCGGTGCCCGTGGTCGTCACGGTCCTCCTCGACCTCGCCGTGCTCGGGGTCACGTCCTGGGCGCTGGGGGAGCGCGCGGCCCAGCGGGAGGTCCTCGTCCTCGCCGTGGTCGTCGCGGTCTGCCTGTGGCTCCCGCTGCGGGAGAGGCTGACCCGAGCCGTCCGACGCCGGATGGGCGCGGGCCAGGACCCGTACGACGTCGTCGCCGGGCTGGCCCGTGGCCTCGAGGACTCCCGCGGGTCCGAGGCCGAGCTGCTCGCCGTGGCGCGGGCCGTCTCGCGCGCCGTGCGCTCGCCGTGGGTCGGGGTGGAGGTCGCGCAGGGTGACGGGCGCACCCTCCTCGTCGAGCACGGGAGCCGCCCACAGGAGACCCGCGGCCTTCCCGTCAGCTACCGCGGTGAGGTGGTCGGCCACCTCCTGCTGCCCGCGCGCGGCGTCGCCGGGAGGCTGCGGCGCGCCGACGAGCGCCTCCTCACCGACGTCGTGCGCCAGGCCGCGGCCGCCGCCCGGGCCGCCCGCCTCGCCGACGAGCTGCAGCGCAGCCGCGAGGCCCTCGTCACCGCGGTGGAGGACGAGCGCCGTCGCCTGCGCCGCGACCTGCACGACGGGCTCGGCCCGGCGCTCGCGGCGGTCGCCACCCGCATCGACATGGCCCGCCTCGTGGCAGGTCGTGATGCCGCGGCCGCCGACGCGGCGCTCGCCGCCGCCCGCACCGAGGTCGGCGAGATGCTCACCGAGGTCCGCCGCCTCGTCCACGGCCTGCGCCCGCCCGCCCTCGACGACGTCGGTCTCCTGCGTGCCCTCGAGCAGCAGGCGGCGCTCGTCGCCCCCGACGTCGCCACCACGGTGCACGCCACCGGCGACCTCGCCGCCCTGCCCGCCGCCGTCGAGGTCGCCGCGTTCCGTGTCGCGGCCGAGGCGATGACCAACGTCGGGCGCCACGCCGCGGCCGACACCGCGACCATCCGCCTCGCGGCCAGCGGCGACACCCTCACCCTCGACGTCGAGGACGACGGCGTCGGCATCCCCGCGGGCACCCTGGCCGGTGTCGGCCTGGTCTCGTTGCGCGAGCGCGCCGCCGAGCTCGGCGGCACGTGCGAGGTCGGGTCGAACGGCCGCGGTACCCGCATCCGGGCCCGGTTCCCCCTGACGCAGCGGGCGCAACGCACCGGCGATGCCACCCCCACGTCCCACCCGGCGCCCGAGGAGGCCCTGCCGTGACCGAGCCGATCCGGGTCGTCGTCGTCGACGACCACCCCGTCTTCCGGGAGGGCTTCGCGGCGCTGCTCGGGAGCATCCCCGACGTCGAGGTGCTCGCGACCGCGTCGTCGGGGGAGGAGGCCGTGGCAGCCGTGGAGGCGCACCGCCCCGCGGTCGTCGTCATGGACGTGCAGATGCCCGGCATGGACGGCGTCGAGGCCACCCGGCGCATCATCGGCGCGCACCCCGAGACCGGCGTCGTCGTCCTGACCATGTCGGAGGAGGACGCCACCCTCCTCGACGCCGTGCGGGCCGGGGCGCGCGGCTACCTGCTCAAGGGGGCCGAACCCGACGAGATCGTCCGCGCCATCACGACCGTCGCGGCGGGGGGAGTCGTCTTCGGCGCCGTGCTCGCGACCCGGGTGGTCGAGTTCATGGCCCGACCCCGCGCCGCCGACACCGAGCCGTTCCCCGAGCTCTCGGCGCGCGAGCGCGAGGTCCTCGACCTCGTCGCCGGCGGCCTCACCAACGGGCAGATCGCCGCCCGGCTGTACCTCTCGCCGAAGACGGTGCGCAACCACGTGCACGCCGTGCTCGGCAAGCTGCAGGCTGCCGACCGCACCGAGGCGGTCATCCGCGCCCGCGACGCCGGCCTCGGTCGCTGACCTCCCTCCGACTGCGCGGTCGGGACCTTCCTCTCGGCGGCCTTCGGAGGTCTGGCGCTGGCGGTCGGCGTGGCCCTGGGCTACGCGGCGCTCACGCGCGGCGAGATCCAGGGCCACCCTGCCGCGATGACGGCGGCCCTCTGCATCGGCGCGGCATCCTCGTCGCGAACGTCGTGGGCATCGGGACGGTCGGGATGGAGGTCGTCCAGGAGCAGCTCGACGTCGCGCACGGCTCTCCACTGGGGATCTTCATGGCCCTCGTCGCCGCCTGCGTCGTCGTCTACGGAGTGGTGGCGAGCCTGCAGGCCGCGGTGTGCGGGTTCCTGCTGGGCCACTGGCTCGACCTGCTCCGCGACTGACGCAGGCCCGGCCAGGTTCCCGGAGGCGTCAGCCGGCGTGGCTGGCGAGCGCCAGGCGCTCGGCGTGCGGCAGCGCGAGGAGGGCGGCGGCCTCCACCACGAGCTTGCTGCGCCGCACCCCGCTGCCGATGCAGACCTCGCCCGCCTCGGCGACGGCGTCGTCGACGAGCACCGCCCAGTCGTCGGGGAGCCCCACCGGGGTGATGCCGCCGAACTCCATCCCCGTGAGGCTCACGGCGTCCTCCATCGGGGCGAAGGAGATCTTCCGCGCGCCGAGGTGGCGGCGCACCACCCCGTTGATGTCGGCCCGGTGCGTGGCCAGGACCATGACCGCCGCGTACGTCGTCACCCCGGCCCGCCGGGCCGCGACGACGACGCAGTTGGCGCTCTTGGCGAGGTCGACGTCGTACGCGTCGCACAGGGCCGCCGTGTCGGCGAGCCCGGGGTCGATCTCGGCCACCAGGAGCCCGGGCACCGACGCGGCGACCGCCGCGACGGGCGGGGCGAGCAGGTCGGGGCGCTCGGTGGCGGCGGTCCAGGCGAGGGTTCCGCGGGGGGTCGGCATGGGCCCACGCTAACCGGCCCGACCCGGGTCGACAGCGGTCCGGCGAGCCGGGTCTAGAGTCGCCGACATGGCCAGCCGGGACGAGTCGCAGGACGCGCAGGAGAGCAGTTCCGGACACGGGGCGGAGGGTGAGTCGACCACCGCGGTGCTCGCTGCGCTGGCCGCCAACCTCGGCATCGCCGTCACCAAGTTCGTCGCCTGGCTGCTCACTGGGTTCTCCTCGATGCTCGCCGAGAGCATCCACAGCCTCGCCGACTCGGGCAACCAGGTCCTGCTGCTCGTCGGCGCCAAGCGCGCCCGGCGCCCCGCCGACCTCGACCACCCCTTCGGCTTCGGGCAGCAGCGGTACGTCTACTCCTTCCTCGTGGCGATCGTCCTGTTCGTCCTCGGCGGGCTGTTCGCGCTGTACGAGGCCTACGAGAAGGTCCGCGAGTCGCTGTCCGAGGAGGACTACGACCCGTTCGCCAGCCGCTGGTGGTGGGTGCCGCTCGCCGTCCTCGGCGTCGCCATGGTGATGGAGGGGCTCAGCTTCCGCACGGCGGTTCGGGCGTCGAACAAGGTGCGCGACGGCCGGCCGTGGCTGCGGTTCGTGCGCGGGTCGAAGTCGCCCGAGCTGCCCGTCGTCCTTCTCGAGGACTCCGGCGCCCTCATCGGGCTCGTCCTCGCCGCCGCGGGTGTCGGCCTGACGCTCCTCACCGGCAACCCCGTGTTCGACGGCATCGGCTCGGGCCTCATCGGGCTCCTGCTCGTCTGCGTCGCGGCGTTCCTCGCCGTGGAGATGGGGTCGCTGCTCGTCGGCGAGGCCGCGGGGTCACGCAACCGGGCGGCCATCATCGCCGCCCTGGAGTCGCCCACCGGCGTCGACCGGGTCATCCACAGCCGGACCATGCACCTGGGTCCCGACGAGGTCCTCGTGGCCGCCAAGGTCGCGGTGGGGGCCACCGACAGCGCACACGACGTGGCCGCCGCCATCGACGAGGCGGAGGCCGCGGCCCGCGCTGCCGTGCCCGACCTCACCCTCGTGCTCTACCTCGAGCCCGACGTCGACCGCACGCCCGGAGCCGACAGCGTCGACGGTCCGCCGTGGGACCGCGAGCGGCGTGCGGCGGCGGACCAGCGGGAGGAATGAGACCGGGCCGCCGCACCCCCTGCGGGTACGACGGCCCAGCCGCCCGGAGGGCGGGTGTCGGGTCCACTCGGGCGTGACACCGCGTCGGCCGGGGCTACGACGTCCCCTCCGACGCCCAACACCTGCCGTCGTCCGTGTCGACGGTGGCGGACCCCTGACGAACCCGCCGTGCGCGCCGTGGTCTCCAGCGCACGCTGCCACCCGGTTGAACGGGGGACTACTTGGTATTTCACCTGACCAGGGGCCCGCATGGGGCTTTCGTGACCACCGGTTTGGCCCCGCGTCGAAGGCTGCGGCCGCGGCCGCCGTTGCGCGTGTGCAGGGTCGTGGTCAGGTTCGACGGCGGAGGGTCGAGTTGGACAGGCCCCCCGTGGGCCTCGGTACACTGGGCCCTTGCCGGCGCGGGTGATATCCCTCCACACCAGTGCGGCCCAGAAGGGCGACGCCGGGTCAACCCACCGTCCTGACTCCAAGGAGCTCACGCATGTCCGTTGACCATAAGGTCCGCGACCTCGGCCTGGCTGAGGCCGGCCGTCACCAGATCCGTCTTGCCGAGCACGAGATGCCGGGCCTGATGTCCCTGCGCGCCGAGTTCGGCGAGAGCAAGCCGCTCGCCGGCGCCCGCATCGCCGGCTCGCTGCACATGACCGTGCAGACCGCCGTCCTCATCGAGACCCTCACCGCGCTCGGCGCCGAGGTCCGCTGGGCGTCGTGCAACATCTACTCCACCCAGGACGAGGCCGCCGCGGCCATCGTCGTGGGTCCGCACGGCACCCCCGAGGACCCCCAGGGCGTCCCCGTCTTCGCCTGGAAGGGCGAGACCCTCGAGGAGTACTGGGACTGCACCGAGCAGATCCTCACCTGGCCCGGCGGCGCCCTCGCCAACATGATCCTCGACGACGGTGGCGACGCCACGATGCTCGTCCACAAGGGCAAGGAGTGGGAGGCCGCCGGTCAGGTGCCCCCCACCACCGAGGACGACACCGAGGAGTTCGGCGTCTTCAAGGCCCTCGTGCGCCGCACCCTCGGGCAGGACCCGCAGAAGTGGACCAAGGTCGCCGCCGAGATCAAGGGCGTCACCGAGGAGACCACCACCGGTGTCCACCGCCTCTACCAGCTGGCCGAGGCCGGCGAGCTGCTCTTCCCGGCGATCAACGTCAACGACTCGGTCACCAAGAGCAAGTTCGACAACAAGTACGGCTGCCGCCACTCGCTCATCGACGGACTCAACCGCGCCACCGACGTCCTCATCGGCGGCAAGGTCGCCGTCGTCGCGGGCTACGGCGACGTCGGCAAGGGCTGCGCGGAGTCGCTGCGCGGCCAGGGCGCCCGCGTCATCGTCACCGAGATCGACCCGATCTGCGCGCTGCAGGCCGCGATGGACGGCTACCAGGTCGCCAAGCTCGACTCGGTCGTCGGCCAGGCCGACATCATCGTCACCTCCACCGGCTGCTTCAACGTCGTCACCGCCGAGCAGATGCAGCAGATGAAGAACAAGGCGATCCTCGCCAACATCGGCCACTTCGACAACGAGATCGACATGGCCGGCCTGGCGAAGGTCCCGGGCATCACCAAGACCGAGATCAAGCCCCAGGTGCACGAGTGGACCTTCGAGGACGGCGACTCGATCATCGTCCTGTCCGAGGGCCGCCTGATGAACCTCGGCAACGCCACGGGCCACCCGAGCTTCGTCATGTCGAACTCCTTCTCCAACCAGACGATCGCCCAGATCGAGCTGTTCGGGAAGACCGACGAGTACATCGACGACGAGGGCAACCCGAAGGTCGAGACGCTGCCCAAGCACCTCGACGAGAAGGTCGCGCAGCTGCACCTCGACGCGCTCGGGGTCGAGCTCACCGAGCTCACCAAGGAGCAGGCCGAGTACCTCGGCGTCGACGTCGCCGGCCCGTACAAGCCGGAGCACTACCGCTACTGACGTCCTGCGTCAGCACGCCTGACTGACACCCGGAGCCGGTGTGCCGCCACGAGCGGCACACCGGCTTCGTCGTTCGGTGTACGCGCAGGTCAGGCAGGGTGCACACTGTCAACGCCGCCGGTCCTGCAGGGGACTGTCGACCCGGGCTCTCTGCCCGTGTCGACCAGTTGGGCGGGTTGACCGCGGCAGGGGCGGCAGATGGATCAATCGACGAGCGCATCCCGCGTTCCCGAACGCGACCGCGCGCTCGACGGACTCCGGGGCTTCGCGGCCCTCGCAGTGCTCTCCGGGCACCTTGTCACCCACATGGGACTGCTGCCCTTCCCGACCCTGGGCTCCAGCGGCGTCATCGTCTTCTTCGCGCTGTCCGGCTACCTCGTGGGCCGGATCCTGTGGCGGGTGGAGCCGACTGCCGCCTCGTATGCCCGCTTCCTCCGGCGTCGTGCGCGGCGTCTCGCTCCGGTGCTGTTGGTGGTGGTGCTCGGCACCAGCGTCGCCATGCTCGGGTTCGCGGCGGCACCACTCACTCTTGTGGCGCGTGATGCCGGTGTCGCGCTCCTTCAGGTGACGGCGATCGGGAACGCATTCGGTATCGACACGGCCGTGATCCTGCGCCCCACGTGGAGCCTGACCGTCGAGTGGGCCTTCTACCTGCTCGGCCCCGTCGCGATCTTCACCCCGAGGAGGCTGGGGCTGAGCGCCAGGCGGACGAGGGGGGTTCTCGCCGCAGGGGCCCTTGCACTCTACGGTCTTGCGCTGCCCCTGTCGGACCTGGCCTTCTACCACCTCCCCGTCGCGAACCTGGGCGTTCTCGTGGCGGGAGCCGCCCTGGCAGTTGGCCACGAGCATCGCGAGCTCCACGGTCCGGCGCCGACCAAGGACCCGGCGTACTCGGCGATGGCGATCGTGATGCTCGCGATCTTCGTGGTCCTTCCCGGCGACCCCCTGTCGTGGGGCTGGAAGCTCGCCGTACTGCCGGGTGCCGCTGTCGCCGCCCTCGTCGTGGTCCACGGGTGCTGGGCCCGGGTCGCGACCTCGCGTCTCCTCGCCGCCCGCTGGCTGCGGGCGGTCGGCATCCGCGCGTACAGCCTCTACCTCTGGCACCTGCCGGTCATGTGGGTCGTGTGGGTGACCATGCCGGCCAGCACGGCAATGACGAGGGCTGGCATCGCGCTGCTCGTCATCGTGCCGTTGGTCGCGCTCAGCTTCGAGGTGCTGGAACGGCCGTACCTGTCTTCTCCGAGCGCGACCCGGTCCGCCTATCTGCGGCACATCTTGGCGGGTCACGTTCGAGTGCGAAGTGGCGGGGTCGCGAGCACGGCCCACGCCCGCTGACGCTCGAACGGTTTCGAGGGGGAGGACATGGGGGGATCTCGACGCGCTGCGCTGCCCGTGCTCGTCATCGCCGGCGCGGTGGCGCTGACGGGGCTGGCTGGGCTCTGGGACCCAGACCTCACCCTCGACGCGCAGTCGAACCTTGTCTACGCGGATCAGGTTCTGTCCGGACGGGTGCCGCACCGCGACTTCTTCGTCACCTACGGACCGGCCAACTACTACGTGCTGGCGGCCGCCTTCGCCCTGATGGAGCCCAGCGTCGAGGTCCAGCGCCTCGTCGCCCTGACGTACGAAGCGGCTCTTGCTCTGGGCGTCTACGCCTGCTGCGCGAGACGTGGTCGGAGCATCGCGCTGGCGGCCGCCCTGACGACCGTCCTCTATGTCTCGTTCATCGAGGTGACTGCGTACGCCTGGTTCGGCGGTCTTGCCGTCACCCTCGCCGCCGTGGCCATCCTTCAGCGCCCACCACCCGCGTGGACGGGCGCGGTCAGCGGCGCACTCATCGCGATGTCGACCTTCTGGCGGGCCGAGATGCTCATCGTGGGGCTCGCCTGCGCATTGCCGTTCGTCGTCCGCAGCCGTGTGCGGTTCCGGCCCTTCGTCGTCGGCCTCGGCGTCGGGCTGGTGCCCGTTGCGCTCTACGCGGGGGTTGCCGGTCGGCAGTGGGCCGTCAACATGTTCGGCCGTGCGGGCGCCAATGCCGGGTACGCCTCGCTCGACCCCTCCGTGATCGCTGGAGGAGCAGTGCTCATCCTCGCGGTGTTCGCGATGGTCGTCCTGGGGATGCGTCGAGCGGACCCGTCGGCGATCTTCGTCGCGGTCTACGTCGCCGTACAGCTGCCGCAGCTGGCTCAGCGGCCGGACGTCCTCCATCTCGTGTTCGTGGCTGCGTCGTCGATCCCCTTGGCCGTCGCGCACATCGTTCCGGCGGGTGCAGCGGGTGCGGCGGGTTCGCCGGGAGCGGAGGACGGTGAGGCGTCGGGCGCGCTCCTAGCGCCGATGTCTCGGCTGTGGCTCGGCGGCGTGGCAGCCATCGTCCTCATGAGCGGGGCACTCGATGCGGCCGGGACTCCGTGGCGGGAGGTGGAGCAGGTTGCCGTCGGCAACCACTCGGTGATCGCCAGCAAGGACACCGCACCACGGATGCGCCACACGGTCCAGGCGCTGGAGCGGGCCTCAGGTGGAGGATCTGTGTTCCTCGGCGCGCAGGACATGTCCAAGCCGACCCTGACGTGGGCATTCTTCTACCACCTGATGCCAGCGCGCGCCGCTGACGGCTACTACCTCGAGGTCCCGCCAGGACTCGACCTCACGCAGCAGGAGCGGCTCGCGAGCGACGTCGAGGGCGCCAGCGTGCTGCTCCTGACAGAGTTCAGCGACGAGGAGCGGGCCCGACTCTTTCCCCGTCTACCCGATCTCTCAGACGTCGCGAACGACGCCGTGAGACGATCCTTCTGCAGGGGCGAGGAAACGCCCTACGGGACCGTCTTCGTCCGCTGCTGAACGACGACGGACCGTGTTGGGGCTTCATTGCCGTCCCTCGGGCGGCGGTGGGTCGATGAAACGCGCAAGGGGATGGAAGATGCCCGCTGCCCGAGCCCCGAGGCCATACCGTGCTGTGCACGAACCGCCGACTGCAGGACCGTGAGGGAGGAGGAGCATGCGGCCACCGCGAATCCGGGCCCGACGTTCCGACACCCCTCCACTGTTCCTGCAACCTCTCCATCGGCGAGCGTGCGGATGACCAGCGCACTCGAGACGCCAGTGGGGCATCCACCGACCACCTCCCCTCGGTGGCTGCGCGACCGTCCTGCGCTGGCGGCGACATCACTCTTCCTGATCCTCCAGGGTGGTGCTGCGTTGGCCTTTCACCTGGTCGAGCCCGGGTGGCCGAACGGTCGCCTCAACTGGGACGCCGCCCACTATGAGTCGATCGCCCGGAGCGGGTACCCGGAACTGCCTTCTGAGAACAGCCCCGCGGACCTGAGCCCCTACGCCTTCTACCCCCTGTACCCCCTCCTCGTGCGACTGCTTTCGACGCTGGCCGGGTTGTCCATCGCGACGGCTGCGGTGGTCATCAGCGTCACGTGCGCGACCGCTGCTGTCGTCGTGGCTGCCCGGTGGATGGGTGGCTTGTGGGGCTCGTCGGGGTCACTGGCAATCGTCTTTGGGCTGGCACTCTCACCAGCCTTCCCAGTGCTACAGATGGCGTATGTCGAGGGCCTGGCCTTGCTCCTCGTCGTGACCGCGCTGCGCTCGTTGGCGTCGGAGTCGTACCTGCTCTGCGGCGGTGCCATGGTGTTGTTGGGTTTCTCCCGAGCCATCGCTGCGCCGTTCGTCGTCGTCTCTGCCGTTCACCTGTGGTCGCTCCACCGGCGCAGCGAGCGCGGAAGGCGGTTGGCGGCCCCGTTGATGCTCGTCGGTGTCGCCGGGCTGGCCAGCTTTGCGTGGCCGATCGTGTCGGGACTCATGGCAGGGCGGCCGTTCGTCTACTTCGACGCGATGAGGGGTTTCCGCAAGCCGGGGTCTCCACCGTCGATCCTGTTCGCCGCCCTCGAGTACCCCTTCCTCGGGCTCCTCGTTCTCCTCTTCGTCGGCCTCACCACGTGGGTCGGGCTCCGCATCGTCCCCGACGAGACCCCGGTCGTCCTCCGCGCGTGGATCGTCGCCTATCCGCCCTACCTCGTCGCCGTCTCCGTCATCAGCACCTCCCCGCTCAGGTACCTGCTCCTGGCCTTCCCGATCGGACTCGTGTTGGTGCCGGCGCTGGCCAGGCTCCGCTGGCGCCTTGCGGTCCTGGTACCTGCGATCGCCGTGTCCATCATCGCGTCATGGTGGTGGGTCGCCACCTTCGTCCCCACGACGATCGACGGCACCATCCCGTAGGGACGAACCGGTCATGAGGATCAGCGCGGCGCCAGCACCTCCGCTGGGCTGGGTCTTTCCGCCGCGGTCGCAGATGATCGACGCCGCGTCCGGCGCAGCACGGGGCGCTCGACGAGGAACCAGGACGCCACGGCGAACGGCATCGTCGCCGCGATGCTCACCGCGGCGAAGCCGACGACTCCCAGCGTGGCCGCCCCGAAGGCCGCGAGCACTTGCTGGACGGGGAAGGAGTAGACGTACGTCCCGTAGGAGACGTCGTTCGTCTGGAACACGCCAGACGGGAGGGTGGCCCCCAGCCAGACCAGGCCGTAGGCCAGTGGCGCCGCAGTCAGGGCGTACCCCCACGCCGGGGGAAGTGTGAACGTTGCGACGACCGCGAACAGGAGGCAGGCGATGCCGACGAGGTGGTTGCTCCTCAGCTGGTGGCGAAGCGCCCACATGGCTGCGCCGGCGGCGAAGGTCGCGAGCAGCCGGAGCCCATGGTGGGTGAACGGAGATCCACCGTCGAACGGGCCGTGGACCACCACCACCAAGGCGCACAGGGCCAGGGCGAGCGCTGGAAGGGCGACGGGGGCTGCACGGCGCACCCTTGCCACGAGGAACAGTCCAGCGCAGACGTAGGCGATGGCCTCGTACCACAGGGTCCACAGGGAGCCGTTCCAGACGCCCGGATATGGCACCCGCATCAAGGTCGAGTCGATTCCCCACTGGCCGATGAAGAGCAACGCGTTGCCACGGATGTAGTCGAGGGCGCTCATGAGCTCGAAGTGCTCCCGCGTCCGCAACGTCACTAGGGGGGCGAACAGCAGCGCGACGACGACGAGGCACACCCAGAACGCCGGCAGGATCCGCGCCATCCGGTGACGGAGGAACGCCAGAAGGGGGAGTCGGTCGCGGGATTGCGCGATGAGGTAGCCCGACAACGCGAAGAACCCGCTCACGGCGAGGCCGGCCAGTTGTGGTCCACCCGGCCAGGGCGAGCCCGAGAGCGGCCAGCTGTGCCCGACGACGACGAGAAGTGCCAGGGCGAGCCGAACCGCGTTGAGGGCGTTGGCGCGGCCATGGAGGCGTTCCCCCACCAGTTGCCCAGACACGGGCGACACCCTAGTTTCATGCGGCGTCTGACACACCGCGGTTGGGTTGTTTCCCTTCCGCGCGCCGGTGGCGTCGACCGCCAGGTCAGCGACGGGGAGATCTGACGCCGTACCCTCCGGAGAGCGTTCGTCGACGGAGAGGGTCGTGGTGGCGAGAATCGTCTGGGTCAAGACCCAGCCTTGGGGGGTCGTGCGAGGGGGCCCGGACCTGAGAATCAGCGCCATGGTCTCCGTCGTCGCCGAGGCTGGCCACCAGGTCATGATGATCTGCCCCGCCACGCCCTGGGGAGAGCTGGAGGCCAGCCACGACTTCCCTGTCGTGACGGTGGCCGACTATGCCTGGCGGCCCGCGCGCTGGGCTTCTCGATTGGCGTCCGTCGAACCCCTGCGGGCGGCTCGAGGCCACCGGAAGGCCGTGCGGAGTGCTGCTGCGATCGTCGCGGCGTTCGAGCCTGACCTCGTGGTCGTGGCCGAGGTAACGAGCGCGGCCCTGGCTTCCAGGGTGGTCGGCCGGGGCCTGCCCACCTTGTACGACGCGCACAACGTGGACACGCGCCTCTACCGCGACCTGCGACGGACCGCACGAACGTGGTTCGAGCGCGTGACCTACGGGGTTGACGCTTCGAGGGTGGCGATCAAGGAGGGGGAGCTGGCTCGCCGGGCATCCGGCATCCTGGCTGTGAGCGAGATGGACGCCGAGCACTTCAGACGCGTCGTTCCGCAGACCCGAGTCGACGTCGTGCCCAACAGCATCTTCACGCCGACCGAGATGGAGGGCCTCAGTTCAGCACCGAAGCTCCTCTTCGTGGGAAGCCTTGACTACCCACCGAACGTGGAGGCACTCACGGAACTTGTGACCGAGGTGTTGCCCGTCATCCATCACGCCGAACCGCGCGTCCGGCTGGATGTCGTCGGTCGCCGCGCTCCGGCTTCGCTGCGTGCCGTGATCCAGGCCAGCGTCGCGGAGGTCCGGCTGCACGAAGCCGTCGCGGACCTCGCACCGTTCTATCGGGAGGCGCGCTGTGTCGTACTGCCTATGCGGTCCGGAGGTGGGACGAACCTCAAGGTGGTCGAGGCGATGGCTTACGGGGTTCCGGTCGTCTGCACGCCAAAGGCAGTCTCGGGCTTCGGGGTGAGGGACGGTGAGGCTTCCGTCCAGACGTCCTCGCGACTGTTGGCGGACGCTGCGGTTCAAGTTCTCCACGATGACGTCCACGCGACGTCCCTGTCGAAGGCCTCCCGGGAGGCCTTTGTGACGCGGTTGTCGATTGACACGGCGGTGAAGGTTCCGATGCTCGCGGCCCTTGAGGCGGCACTCTCACGTCAATGACGGGGTCCGCGGTTCACGGCGATGCGCCGGGCGCCCTGTGCGTGGCCCGGATATCCTCGACAGGCCATGAACGATTCCGCGTCGGAGGGTCACCACCCGATGCCTCGAGGTGATTCCGTGCCCGAGGCGCCGTGCTGGCTCTGCGGTGCCACCTCGTCACCTGATGCGACATACGGGCCGGCTGGCTTCGTACGCTGTGGCACGTGCGACTTCCTCTTCGCCCCCGCGAGAACGACCGAGGAGCTCCACGAGCTGTACACGGACGAGTACTTCGCGAACTATCCGGGCGGCACCTCGTACATTCACGACCTCGCACAACGTCGGTTCGAGGCACGCACACGGTTGTCGTGGGTCCACGAATACTGCGCGGAGGGCCGCCTTCTGGAGGTGGGGAGCGCCAACGGCGTGTTCCTGCACGAGGCGCAGGCCTCAGGGTTCGCGGTCGAGGGCATCGAGCCGGCACCCGGCCTGGCTCGGGCCGCACGCGTCACCTTTGGTGTTGATGTCCAGGCCGCGTTCATCGAGACTGCTTCCGTTGGCGACCGCACCGTCGACGTCGTCTGTGCCTGGCACGTACTGGAGCACCTGCGCGACCCCCTCTCTGCTCTGGTCCGGCTCCGATCGGCCTTGCGGCCCGACGGGCTGCTGTTCCTTGAGATCCCGAACATCGGTAGCGTGCGAGCCCGACTATCGGGCACCCGGTGGTTTCATCTCGACCCGACCAACCACGTTGCCTTCTACTCGCCCGAGCAACTGGCGACGTTGCTCGGGCAGGCCGGTTTCGAGGTGGCCAACGTCCACACGGTCTCGGGACACAGCATGTTGCGGCCGCGCGTCGCCTTGGAGCCAGCCCGGCTCGCCGCGCGCCTGTACGACACGTGGGCGGAGCGTGCCTGGCAGGCTCGACGCCATCCGACAAAGCACGAGATGCTCCGTGCTGTCGCCCGCGCGGTCTGAGCGCAGGTAGCCATGACACAGAACGAACGTCCGGCCCGGGAGCGTGCCGTTGAGGCGGCGCACGAGCCGTCGGACCCTGGCACCGTCGACGACGGAGGCGGCCGGGCCAGTGCGAGGGTCGTCCGGGGCGGCGTGCTCCGAACGTTCGGTTACGGAGTAGGGGCCTTGGCCAACGTGGCCGGATCGGTCCTGCTGTTGCGGTACCTCGGCGTCGAGCAGTTCGGGAGCTACGCAGTCGTCACGTCTCTGGTGGCCCTCGCCGGAGGACTGGCCGACGGTGGCTTGACCGCTGTGGGGAACCGTGAGCTCGCGGTGCGAGGCGGTCGTAAGGAGCGACGGTTGCTCATGTCTCAGCTGCTGGGCATCCGTCTGCTCGTCACCCCAGTCGCGATGGCGTTGGCCGTGCTCTTCGCCTTGGCGGCTGGGTACCCGGCTCTCCTCGTTCTCGGAACCCTGCTCGCCGGACTCGGGTGGATCGTCTCAGTCGCTGCCTCCGCCCTGGCAATGCCCCTGTCAGTGGAACTGCGCATCGGCGCGCTCACGGCGCTCGACCTTCTCAAGTCTCTGGGTGCGACAGCTGCGATCGTCGTGCTCGTCCTGATCGGGGCAGGGCTCCTTCCCTTCTTCGCTGCGGCAGTCCCGACTGCGGTGGTTGCAGTCCTCGTCACCCCGCGCCTGCTGGCGAAGGGGTCGCTGGGATGGCCGACGCTGCGCCTGCGGGAGTCCGGTGAGCTGGTCAGGAAGTCGCTCATCATGGCGCTCGCGACCGTCGTCGGTGCCGTGTACCTCAGGTTGCTCACCCTGCTCGTCTTCCAGCTCTCGGACGAGACCCAGACCGGCCTGTTCGGGACGTCGGCCCGCATCCTCGAGGCCATCACCGGGCTGCCCTTGCTGGTGTTCCTCGTCGCACTGCCGGTGATGTCGCTCGCGTACAAGGAGAACCGGAACTCCCTGCGCCGCTTCTTCCAGCGGATGGTCGAGGTGTCGACGGTCGTGACGTGGTTCTTCGTCACGGTGCTGGTCGTCGGCGCCGAGCCGATCATTCTCGCCGTGGGGGGTGCCGAGTACGCACAAGCGATCCCAGTCCTGCAGGTGCAGAGCTTGGCCCTCGTGGGGGCACTTCTGGCCATGGCGTCGACCATGGCCGCCATCGCCATGGACCTCGACGCTTCGATCCTCCGCGCGAACGCGACGGCCCTCGGCTGCGCGTTCGTCTTGGGAATCCCCGCCGTGCTGCTCTGGGGCGCCTTGGGAGCCGCAGTGGCCACGGTCGCCGGTGACCTCGCTATGGCCGCCGTGTACTGGGTGGCACTGGGTCGAGCAGACGCGCAGATGCGTCCACGCTTGCGCCACACGTGGAAAGCACTCGTCGCGGCTATGGCGGCCGTGGTGGTTGCCACCGTGGCACCTGTGGGTGACCTCGTCGCTACCGGAATCGCCGCAGCGGTCTTCGTCGCTGTCGCACTCGTCACCCGAGCGGTGCCTGCAGAGGTCTTCGATGCCCTGCGGCATCGTGGCATCGGGGGTGGACGAACATGACCAAGGGCGAGAGGAGCATCCTTCACGACACAGACCTGACGGTGGTGCACCTCGTTAGCGCCTCCTATGGAACGGGCCCAGTGGAGCAGTTCGCCGACGCCTATCGGCGCCACGACCCGGGCTGTCCGCACCGCCTGCTCGTCCTCTTGAGCGGAATTCGCGCGGACCGTGCACCGCAGCACCTCGTGGCGCTGCAGGGGATCGAGTACGACGCCATGGAGGTTCCGCGCTCGACCATCGACCTGCAGTCGTACCGAGTGGCTGCAGCTGAAGTGCAGACGCGAAGGCTCTGTTTCCTCAACTCCCACAGCGCACCTGTATCGGACGGATGGTTGCGGCGCCTGGACGAGGCCTGGCGTGCGCCGGGGGTCGGCCTCGTGGGAGCCACGGGTTCGTGGGAGTCCATGGGCAACGCTCGCCCGTGGCGGCGGTGGCCTGAGTTCCCGAACGCGCACCTGCGGACCAACGCCTTCCTTATCGAGCGCGATCTCATGACGTCCTTGTGGTGGCCGACGGTCACCAGCAAGCACCGCGCATGGGAGCTCGAGTCGGGACGGCGGAGTCTGACGCGCCAGGTGCAGTCGCGCGATCTGGGCGTCTTCGTCGTCGGTCGGGAAGGTGTCTTCGCGCCGGAGCAGTGGGCAGTGAGCCATACCTTCAGGTCCGGCGGGCAGTCGAACCTCCTCGTGGCCGACAATCGAACGCGCCAATGGGCGGAAGCGGACTCCCGAACACGCGAGCACCTCTCGACGCTCGCGTGGGGATCGGGGGGCGACAGCCTCTGACCGGCCAGTCGCGCCCTTCAAAGTCAGGCTCTCGGTCGTTCGGTCGTCGTGCTCGGATATCCCCAGCATGGGCACCCGCCGTGACTAGAGTGAAGGAATTCCGTGGGCGTGAAGGAGGAGGTTGACGTGGCCGCAGGTCGGGCTGCGACGACGACGATCGCGCTCCCCGTCTTCAACGGCGAGCGGTTCCTCGGGGACGCCATCGACTCGGTTCTCGGCCAGACGCTGGCGCCGACGGAGTTCCTCGTGTTCGACAATGCGTCGACCGACCTGAGCAGGCTCCTCGCGACGCAGCGCCTCGGAGAGGACGCCGTGCGGGTGGCACCGCGAAACGCGGGGGCCTCATGGAACTTCACTCGGGCGGTGGAGGAGTCGACCGGCGAGTACTTCGCCTGGCTGGCGGCCGATGACCGTTTCCATCCGCGTTTCCTCGAGCGGACAACCGCTGCCCTCGATTCCTCGCCCTCAGCTGCGGCTTGCCTGTGCACCGTGGAGTTCATCGACCTCGAGGGGCGCACGGTCGGGCTGCAACGGGATCCGGAGCTCGCCGACGTCCGGCCCAGCGTCCGGTTGCGGTCCTTCCTGAGGCGGCACCGATGGACCGAGTCCTACTGCCTGTACCGCAGGGAGGTCCTCCTCGCCTCCCCGATGTTCCGTGGTGAGTTCGCCGCCGACGTCATCCTCACCTGGTGGTTCCTCCTTCGAGGTCCGCTCGTCGTCGTCGACGAGCCGCTGCTCCAGTACCGCGTATACCCGACGAAGACCGACGAGGAGATGGCCGACAGCCTGACCCCCGGGGCTCGCCCGGTCAGCTGGCGCAAGCTGCGCCTATGGCGTGCCCTGTGGCGTGAAACCTCCGGGCCCGACGTGGACTGGATGACGCGTCGGACAGCCCGCGGGGAGCTCCTTCTGGCACTGACGAGCCGAGCCTGGCTCGACCACAACCTCAAGGATCTCAAGCACGTCCTGCACCACCGACCTCGTCCACTCCGCAAGGGAGCCCCCACATCATGAAGACCGTGATCCTGGCAGGCGGTCGGGGTACTCGGCTTGCCGAGGAAACGCACGCGATCCCCAAGCCCATGGTGCTGATCGGTGGACGGCCGATCCTGTGGCACATCATGCAGCACTACGCGGCTTATGGGTACACCGATTTCGTTGTCGCACTGGGGTATCGCGGCTATGTCATCAAGGAGTACTTCGCGAACCACCTCCTCCACGAGTGTGACGTGTCCGTCGACCTGGCCTCAGGCACGGTCGAGTACCTCTCCCAGAGCCGGGTCGACTGGAAGGTCACCCTGATCGACACCGGGGAGGACTCCATGACCGGGGGCCGGCTCAGGCGGCTGGCGCCGTTGTTGACGGAACGTTTCCTCCTTACCTATGGAGACGGGCTGTCGGATGTGCCCGTTGACGAGGTCGTCCGCCGTCACGAGGCCGCCGGAGCCCTCGCTACTGTCACCGCCGTCCACCCTCCGCCGCGCTTCGGATCACTGGGCGTGTCCAATGGTTGGGTCGACGAGTTCCGTGAGAAGCCGGGCGACCTGCACGACTGGATCAATGGCGGCTACTTCGTGGTCGAGCCGGAGGTCCTCGACCTGATCGAGGGCGACGCGATGCCGTTCGAGTCCGCGCCGCTGACGGCCCTGGCCGATCGTGGGAAACTGGCGGCGTACCAGCACGACGGCTTCTGGATGCCCATGGACACCGTGCGGGAGCGCGACGAGCTCAATCGCATCTGGGATTCGGGGAGGGCCCCGTGGCGGACGACGTGAACGACGCTGATTCCCTGAGCCCTCGCGGAACGACACGGTGTCGCGGTTGTGTTTCCACCGCGCTCGTGTCGGTGCTCGACCTCGGTCGACAGCCGTTGGCCAACGAGATGGCCCTGACTGCCGATTCGCCCGATCCGAGCTTTCCGCTGCACCTGCGAATCTGCACGTCGTGCGGTCTGGGGCAGGTGGGGGAGTACGTGCTGCCCGAGCGGATCTTCAGCAAGGACTATCCGTACATCTCGTCGGTGTCCACCTCCTGGGTGGAGCACGCAGGTGCGTACGCCAGCGACATGCGCGAGTCCCTCTCGCTGTCGCAGGATGACCTCGTCGTCGAGGTCGCGAGCAACGACGGCTACCTGCTTGCGCAGGTCAAGGAGCTGGGCATACCGGTCCTCGGCGTCGAGCCGGCTGGAAACGTGGCTCAGCTGGCACGAGGTCGCGGAGTGCCCACCCTGTCCGAGTTCTTCGGGCTTGACTGCGCTCGGCGCATCATCGACGAATACGGCCACCCGCGGCTCGTGGTGGCGAACAACGTCATGGCACACGTCCCGGACCTGCATGACTTCGCGGCTGGGCTGGCGGCGCTGTGCGACGACGAGACGATCATCACCGTCGAGAATCCGTCGTTCCTGAACCTCCTGCGCGAGACCCAGTTCGACACGATCTACCACGAGCACTTCTCGTACCTCACGGCTCACGCTGTCCAGCGCGCGGTCGGGCCGCACGGGCTACGGCTGGTACGGGTCGACGCGCTCCCGACTCATGGGGGGTCGAACCGGTACTGGCTCGCTCGGACGACGAGTGCCCACCCGGTGCACCCGAGCGTCGATGAGACGGTCGGTGGGGAGCTGGCAGAAGGTCTCCTCGACGCCGAGACGTGGGCGGCCTTCGCTCAGCGCAGCCACTTGGCACTGGATGGTCTCCGAGGATGGCTCGACGAGCAACAACGACAGGGCCGCACGGTGGTCGGTTACGGTGCCGCTGCCAAGGGCAACACGCTGTTGAACGCGGCGGGCGGTGGGCCCGCCGACCTGCTGGTGGTCGTGGACGGAAGTTCCGCGAAGCAGGGAAGGTTCCTACCTGGGTCGCACGTCGCCGTGGTCGCTCCGTCCTCTCTGCCCGCATACCAACCCGATGCCGTCCTCGTCCTGCCGTGGAACATCGCCTCCGAGGTCGTTCCCGTGGTCCGAGACCTCGTCCCCGATGCCGAGTGCTGGACCGCCATCCCGACGATGCGACGACTGACGTGACCATGGGCCTCATCGAGGAACAGGCGATCCGCGGGGTCCTGCTCCTCCGCGGGGCTCGTCACCCTGACCACAGGGGAAACCTGCGCAAGGTCCTGTCGGCGCGCCTCCTTCGTCAGGTGGGGGTGTCCTTGGAGGTCGACGAGGTCCTCACCACGACGAACTCCGCGGCGGGCACGGTGCGGGGTCTGCACTACCAGGTGGCCCCGAACGAGGAGACCAAGACCCTCTGGGTGACCCACGGCGCCATCTACGACGTCGTCGTCGACGTGCGCCCCGACGAGCCGACCTATGGCACCTGGCTGTCGGTGCACCTCAGTGCTGACGACGACACCGCCCTGCACCTGCCTCCCGGTGTGGCTCACGGCTACCAGACCCTCGCCGACGACACGTCGCTGACGTACCTGATGGCCGGAGCGTTCTCACCGGTGCACGCTCGAACCATCCGATGGGACGACCCGCGCCTTGGCATCAGCTGGCCCGTCCCTGCGACCC
Source organism: Oryzobacter telluris (assembly GCF_043099285.1). Classification (GTDB taxonomy): domain Bacteria; phylum Actinomycetota; class Actinomycetes; order Actinomycetales; family Dermatophilaceae; genus Oryzobacter; species Oryzobacter telluris. The sequence continues at coordinate 1,407,177 of NZ_CP170723.1, forward strand.
GGGTGTCGGACAAAGATCGAGCTGGATCGTCATGGCCGCCCGCCTGAGCCACCGAGTGCTCCTCACGGGAGCCACTGGCCTCATCGGCGGGTGGGTGCGACGTGAGTGGCCGTCTGACGGGTCCGTGGTGATACCTGTCGGAAGCGCCCAGGGAGACCTTCTCCAACCAGGCGGCCCGGAGCGACTCGTCACGCGCGAACGCCCCACGCACGTGGTGCATCTTGCGTGGTCGGCCAGCGGGACACCGGGGTACCGCTCGAGCACCGACAACGCTGCGTGGTACCAAGCCTCCGTGCGGCTCGTCGAGGCGGCGCGGTCGGCTGGTGCCCAGTGCTGGCTCACGGGGTCGGTCGTGGACGCCGCGGACCCAGCCGGCAACGACCTCGACCCGTACACGCTGCACAAGGCGATGCTGCGCCGCACGTTCGCTGCCGACATCGACGCCGGGGAGGTGGGCTGGTTCCGCCCCGCGTACGTCGTCGACGGGTCCATCGGCCGACCCGCCCTGGTCGCGGAGGCACTGGCCGCAGCACGTGCCGGTCGCGCGGTCGCGCTGCGGACTCCGAGCGATCGCCACGACTTCGTGCACGCGGCAGATGTGGCCCGGGCGATGGTCACCGCCGTCACCGCCGACCTCACCGGACTGCTCGCGGTGGGGTCCGGGCGGTCGCGAACGGTGAGTGAACTTGTTGAAGCACTGGGAGCCAGGTGGTCCGCTGTAGCGGCCGAGCGGACCGAGCACCACTCGGTGGAACTGGCTGACATCGAGTGGCTCACGGCTCGCGGGTGGAGGCCTCGGTACACCGACATGCTCTTCGGCACAAGGAGGGGTCTGGTCGAATGACGAAGAAGGAGCTCGAGATGGTGGGGCGCAGACCCGACGTCGAATTCTGGCGTGGTCGCCGCGTCCTCCTCACCGGTCACACCGGGTTCAAGGGCAGTTGGCTCACGTGGTGGCTGCGCGAGATGGGCAGCGACGTCCACGGGGTCTCCCTCCCCGAGCCGCCAAGCCAGCCCTGCCTGTGGGAACAGCTCGGGGTCAGCGGTGTCACCGAGTCGCGGAGCGACGTGGCGGGAGGGACCTGGCAGGAGGACGCCCGTAGGTTCGTTCCGGACGTCGTCCTCCACCTCGCCGCCCAGCCCCTTGTTAGTGCCGGGTACGCCGACCCGCGGACCACCTACACCACCAACGTCCAGGGAACGGTCAACGTCCTCGACCTCGTTGCGCAACTCGACGGTGTCCGGGCGTGCGTCGTCGTGACGACGGACAAGGTGTACGACGTGCGTCAGGACGCCCCGTTCGCCGAAACCGCTTTCCTGGGCGGCAAGGATCCCTACTCCGCGAGCAAGGCCGCGGCCGAGCTCGTCGTCTCCTCCTGGCCATCGCCGGTGCCGACTGCCACAGCGCGCGCCGGCAACGTCATCGGGGGCGGCGACTGGGCCGCCGACCGGCTGTTGCCTGACCTGGTCCGCGCCTGGGCTGCGGGGCTCGAGGTGTCCTTGCGCATGCCGGAGGCGATACGACCGTGGCAGCACGTCGTCGAACCCCTCGCGGGTTATCTGTTGTTCGTCGAGGACCTCGTCAGCGGCCGCGACGTTCCCTCCGCGCTGAACTTCGGACCGAGCCAGGACCAGGCAGTCGCCGTCGGCGAGGTCGTGGATTTCGCTGCCGCGGAGTGGGCGAGGCTCGTCCCCGGCTCGCGGTTGGGCCGGCAGGTGGTCGGTCGACCCGACATGAGGGAGACCGGCGTGTTGACCCTGGACTCGACGGCGGCCAGCGAGGTCCTGGACTGGCAAGGTCACTGGAACTGGCGCGAGGCCGTCTCCAGGACACTGTCCTGGTACGTGATGGCGGCGCGTGGTACCGCTGCCGCCGAGCTCGTGGCCCGTGACGTGGATGCTTACGTGAACGGTTCTGTGCCCCTGGGTGACGAGTGAGCGGAATGGACCGGCCAGCCGTACCGCGACTCCTGGTGTCGGCACTGACCTGGGTGGATGGAGGGATGGGCGGAACCGAGACGTACGTGCGAGGTCTGCTGCCCCGGCTCGCCCGACGATCCGACCTGGCCCTCATCGCGCTGCTGCCCTCCACCGTATCGGCGAACGGTCTGGAGGCCGAGGTCCGACGCGAACGGTGGGGCACTGCGCCCGGTGCGGTTCGGCGCCTGCTCACGACGGCCAGGCTCCTCCTCCCGGGTGGCCCGCGCCGGCACGCTCGCTACCACGACGTCGTCCACTACCCATTCACGGTCGCGCTGCCGCCTTCCGGTCGCACTCCGTACGTCGTCACCCTCCACGACGTCCAGCACCGTGCCTTGCCAGAGCACTTCTCGCGTGCTGAGCGCCTCTACCGCCGCTGGGCCTACGATCGGACGGCCCGGAGGGCCGCTGCGGTCATCACCGACAGTGAGTTCAGCAAGGACGAGATCGTCCGGCTCCTGAGGATCCCGCCAGAGCGGATCCACGTCATCCGGCTGGGTATGGACCCGTCCTTCACGCCGCACTACGGCGAGCGCGACAACTTCGTGCTCTACCCGGCGCGGCGGTGGCCGCACAAGAACCATGCGCGGCTCCTCGAGGCCATGGAGCGTCTACGGGTCGAGGACCCGACGCTCACGCTGGTCCTCACGGGAGGTGGCGCGCCGCTGCCGGACGCCCCTCACTGGGTGGAGCAACGCGGACTGGTGTCGCCCGAGGAGCTGCGCGACCTCTACCGCAGGGCCGCGTGCTTGGCCTACCCCAGCACGTACGAGGGCTTCGGGCTGCCAGCGCTCGAGGCCATGGCGTCGGGGTGCTCGGTCGCCGTGTCCGAGCTCGGTGCCCTCGCCGAGGTCTGCGGCGACCACGCCGAGACGTTCGACCCACTGGACCCGCAGGCGATCGCTGACGCCATCCGTCGGGCGATGCACATGACACCCTCTGCCCGGGCACGCGCCGCGAGCTGGAGCCAGGAGTTCACCTGGGAGCGAGCCGCCGAGGCCCACGCGGCGGTCTTCAGAGCGGTGAGCCTGCGGTGACCCGGGTCCTGTGGTTCCACCCCCGGCCCTGGGGGACCGCGCGTCACGGTGGCGACATCCGCACGCGTGGGCTGGTCCTCTCGGCCCTCGCCCGCGGGCACGAGGTGGCGCTCGTCGTCCCCATGGGTGGACCCGACGACGAGCACGAGGGCCTCACCCTCCTGACGTTCGCGGAACCTGCCGGAGTCCCCAGGAGCCTGGCCGCGAAGCTGTTCAGTCCGGACCCGTTGCGCTCACCTCGCCTGCGGCGGGGTGGCCGTGACGACCTCCGCGCTCGCATCCGGGCCTTCGCCCCGTCCGTCGCGGTCGTGTCGGAGGTGATGTCCTGGAGCATCGCGCATCACCTGCTTCCTCCGGGTCTGCCCGTCGTCTACGACGCGCAGAACCTCGAAGGCCAGCGGTTCCGCGTGATGGCGCGCGGTGCGTCGGGTGTGGGCGATCGCGTCACGCTGTCGATCGACGCGCGGCGGGTGTCGCGCGCCGAGCGGGACCTGCTCGATCGCTCGAGGGTCCTGCTGGCCGTCTCCGATCCGGACGCCGCCGGACTGCGCGCCCTCGGTGCCCGGGGCGAATGCACCGTCGTGCCGAGCTCGGTCACGACCCCTGACCGCGTCGCCGACCCGGAACACAGCGAGCCGAGGGTGCTCTTCGTCGGGTCTCTCGACTACCCCCCCAACCAGCAGGCGGTCGAGGAGCTGGCGACGAGGATCTGGCCCCTGGTCCTGCGGAGCCGGGCCGACGCCCACCTCGACATCGTGGGGCGCAACCCCGGCCGGAGGGTGCGCGACCTGGCCGGCGGCTCGGACTCGATCTCGCTCCACGCCGACGTCGACAGCGTCGAGGGTTTCTACCTCGTCGCTCGGGCGGTCGTGGCGCCGCTGCGCAGCGGCGGTGGGACCAAGCTCAAGGTCTACGAGGCGCTGTCGTACGGGCTCCCGCTGGTCGCCACACCCGAGGCACTCCACGGCGTGCGCGTCGACAAGGATGCCGTCGCCCTCGCTGATCGGCCGGAGGAGGTGTCCTCCGCGCTGGTGCGCCTGCTCGACGACGCAGCGGCGGCCGGTCGGCTCGGACGTCGTGCTCGCGCTGTCTTCCTCGAGGAGCTCTCGTGGTCCCGCGCGGCCGGGCCGGTGCTGGACCGAGTGCTTCGCGAGGTCGGAGGGCAGGCCCGGGCCTGACTCACCGCGCCATCGCGTGCCTCAGCAGGGGCACGAGCGCGGTCCATCGCCGCCGCCTGAGGGCCGAGGGCAGCAGGGCGAGCCCATGCAGGCGAGAAGTCCACCGGACCGACGCGGTCCTCCGGGCGCGATGCCAACCGAGCTCGCGCATCTGTGCCACGGCCGACGCGTAGTACCGCCGCTCATCACTGAGACGGGTGCCGCCGAGGATGCTCGTCGCGGAGGCACTGGCGAGGTGACGCCGGTAGGAGAAGGTCTCGACCGGGTCGAACACCAGGGTCTCTCCCGCCGCGATGAGGTCGATGACGAATGCAAGGTCCTGGATGATCGGCAGGTCGTCGTGGAACGGGACGTCCCTGATCGCCGCAGTGCGGAAGACCAGTGCCGGCCAGTAGAGCCAGTCACCGCGAAGCAGGCTCACGGCCAGCGCCTCCCCGCCCAGTTGGGTCGGCTGCTCGACGCGAGGTCTGATGGCGCGCTTGACCCTGTCCGCCAGAGGCTGCGCGGCCGCGCCCGACTCGTCGATCACGCGGACTCCCGGCTGGATCATGGCGGCGTCGGGGAAGGCCTCGTGGTCGGCGACCACGCGCGCCACGAAGTCCGGCTCCACGAGGTCGTCGCAGCCCATGAACATCACGAGCTCGGCAGAGGCCAGGCCGCGGCAGCGGTCGTAGTTGCCCGTGGTTCCCAGGTTCGTGGCGTTGCGGACGTAGGAGATCCGGGGGTGGTCCTCACGGGCGAAGTGGTCCCTCACCGTGAGGTCGGGGTAGCAGTCGTCGACTACCACCGCGCGCCATCGGTCGCTCGTCTGGGCCGAGAGACTCGCCACGGTCTCGAATAGCAGCGTCGGGTCTCCCCAGTACGGGACGAAGATGTCCAGTAGGGGGGGCCGGTCAGTCATGCCCGTGAGGGTCCGTCGGCTGGCCGCCACCCGGCTGGCCGTCCGGCGGCAAGGCCGCGAAGGGTCCGGTCGGTCGCACGGCGTCCGCGCGGAGGAGGGCGACCTCCTCGGCGAGCCGACGGGTGCGTGCTTCGAGCCTGCCGACCTCCGAGGCGAGCTGCATCGAGATCACGAGGAGGAACAGCACCCCGGCGAAGAGGATGAGGTTGAGGGGGAGCTGCACGCGCAGGGTCCTGGTGATCCAGTCCAGCGCCGACGGGAAGATGGCGAAGAACACCGACACCGTGCCGAGGACGACCCAGGCGATGGCGAGACGGCCGCGCACGTGACGCCGGCGGACCAGCTCGAGTGACATGCCGAGGACGAGCAGGCCGCCGACGAGCCCGAGCCAGTACCCGTCGGGCCTCATGACACCGCCTCGGGGGCGGGCGGACACGTCCAGCGGCGGACGAGCCCGAGGCCGATCGCCACGAGTGCCCGTGCAAGGTAGACGACGGACCCCACGACGCCCTGCGTGGGGCGTCCGTGCTCACGAGCCGTCATCCGCACCGGGACCTGCCGGACGACCAGGCCGCACTTGCGCGCGATGACCAGCGCCTCGACCGTGTCACCGAGGTACTCGGCGGGGTAGTGCTCCGCGAACAGGCGGATGGCTCGCGGGCCCAGCGCCCGGTAGCCCGACGTGCTGTCGGTGAGTCGGGTGCCGACGATCAGAGACATCACGGCTGCGAGGATCCGCATCGCGAACCGTCGGGCGCCTCCCACCTCGTACGGCGTGTCGTCGGCGAAGCGGGCACCGATGACGACGTCGGCTCCGCGCAGGGCCTCGACGAGTCGGGGGAGGTCGCGGACGTCGTGCTGGCCGTCACCGTCGACCTGCACGACGATGCGATAGCCATGGCGCAGGGCGTAGCCGTAGCCGGTCCGCATCGCTCCGCCGACTCCCAAGGTGAACGGGAGGGTGACGACAGTCGCGCCGGTGGCGCGGGCCACCGCGGCGGTGTCGTCCCCGGAATGGTCGTCGACGACGAGGACGTCGGCGCCGGGCGCGTGCTCGTGAACGGCTCGGACGACGGATCCGACGCTCGCCGCCTCGTTGAGGGCGGGGACCACAACGAGGGTTCGTGGGGGCACGAGGAGGGGGCGACCGGCGCGCGCCGGCTCGCTCTCAGCAGCCATCGAGACCCCTTTCTGCGACGATTGTGCCCCGTGGTGCCCGTGGTGCGCGCGCGAACGGGCATTGTCGAACGGCCAGTGTGCCGACGAGCCGAAAGGTACGGTGTGCCGCGTGACGACGGGGGTGCTCGGGAGCGGGACGCGGACGGAATCCTTCGCCGACGCCCACGACGAGCGACGGCTGGTCCGCTGGGGACTTCCTATCGTGGTCTTCCTCGCCTCTCGCGTCGTGTCCACCCTCCTGCTCCTCCACGGTGCGGGCCAGCAGATCCAGCTGACTGCGGCGAACTTCCCGTTCTTCATGGCCCGGGACTTCCCGGTCGATCCCGGGTACCTCGACGTGATCACGACGTGGGACGGGCAGTACTACCAGTACCTCGCGCAGGACGGCTACGGGTCGTCGGTCCCGGGCGACACCCAGCTCGACTCCAAGCAGCTGGCGTGGGCCTTTCCCCCCGGGTTCCCCCTCGTGATCCGGGCGCTCGTGTGGCTGACCGGCGCCCCATTCGCGGTCGTCGCAACGGTTCTGAACGTGGTCCTCGGAACGGTCGCGATGGTGCTCCTCTACGGGCTCGTCCGCCGGCACGCCGACCGGTTCGCCGCGCTGGCGGTGGTCGCCACGACGAGCTTCTTCGTCAGCGCACCCCTGTTCCAGACCGCCTACAGCGAGAGCCTTGCTCTGCTCCTCCTCGTGCTGGCGCTTCGCGACATCGACTCACGGACCTGGTGGCGGGCCGCGCTGTGGACCGTGCTGCTCTCGCTCGTCCGCATCATCACCCCACCACTGGCGCTCGTGGTCGTCGTGGTGTTGTGGCGGCAGCGCCGTTCGACGGCGCGATGGTCGCGCACCGACCTCGTGGGTGGCGGTGTGGTCGCCAGCCTCGCCGCTGGTGGAGCCCTGTTCTGGAGCGTGCTCACCCGCTTTGCCGAGCCATCTGCGTCGGCAGGCGGGGGAGTGGCCGCCGACGCCGCATCGGACCGCACCTCGAACCTCGCCGTCCTCACCGTCCGCTGGATCCAGGAGGCGCACGCCTACTGGGGGGTGGGCGGGCTGGTCTTCATGACTCTCCTCGTGGCGGCCGTGGTGATGATGCCCCTCACCAGGTACGGACGCTCGCTGGGTCCAGCCGTGTCCACCTGGTTGTGGGCCTATCCCCTCTTCCTCTTCTCGGTCACGCTCATCCAGCCGGGGATGCTCCGCTACTTCCTGCTCGCTCCCGGCCTCCTCGTGCCCCTCCTGAGCCCCGTCCGACGGACACGACGCGCGAAGTGGGTCGTCCTCGCAGTCCTCCTGGTCCTGCTCGTCCTGGCACAGCGCTGGTTCGTCAACGAGCTGCTGGTCATCGACTCCCTCGAGCAAGGCTTCGGACCGTGAATGCCGGCGCACCTGCAGCGGCCCTGCGCCGCACCGGCTGGGAACGGGTCGACCGCTACCTGACGAGGGACCGCCTCGTCGTCTACCCGGCCGTCGTCGTCGTGCTGTTCCTCGTCGTGTGGTTCATCTCGCTGCCGCTGCGTTTCCCGCTGCCCGACTTCCTGTCACGGTGGACGGCGGGTCGGCTCGTCCTCGACGGCCGCGCCGCCGAGCTGTACGACCCCGCAGTGCAGTCGGCGGTCCAGCTCGACCTCGGCGCGACAGCCCTGTCGTGGTTCGTCTCACCCCCGTACGTGGCGGCGCTGCTCGTCGCCTTCGGGGGGATGCCCTATGCGGTGGCGGCCGTCGTGTGGACGCTCGCGACGCTGGTCCTCCTGTGGGTCACCGTCCGCTCGCTGGTCGCGCTGCACCCGGCGTTCGCGGCTCTCGACGGGTGGCGCGGACTCCTCCTCGCCGGGTCGTGCCAGGCCGTCCTCGAGCTCGTCGGAGCCGGCCAGGACAGCGCCCTCGTCCTCGCCGCGCTCGTCGTGGGGGCTCGACTCCTGGCCGACGGCCGCGACCCGTGGGCCGGACTCGTCCTGTCCGTGGCCCTCGTCAAGCCGCAGCTCGCCTGGCTGGTGCCCGTCGTCCTGCTGGCGCGTGGCGCCTGGACGGCGCTGGGCGGCTTTGTCGCGGGCGCGCTCGCCCTGCTCACCGTGTCGCTCGTCGTCCTCGGCCCGCAGTCGTGGGCCCGCTGGGTGGAGACGCTCGGGTCGCCGCTCTACCGGACCGAGGTCGTCGGGGGACAGACCGAGAAGAACGCCACCCTCCAGGGGCTCGTCGAGCACCTCGTCCCCGGGTCGGGCTGGCCGGCCACCGCGCTGTGGCTCATGGGGTTCGCGGTGCTGGCGGTGGTTGCGGTCCGCCACCGCGACCGGCTCGCCGGCATGACCCTCCCGGTTCTGCTCGTCACCGCCGTCCCGTTGACCACGGTCCTGATGACTCCGCACGCCATGGTCTACGACCTGGTGGTCGTCCTCCCGGCCGTGGTGTGGCTCCTCGCCGAGCGCCCGAGCCCGCGCCTGCGTGGGCTGGCTGCCGTCGGGTACCTCCTGCTCTTCCTCTCCCCGCTGATCCAGCTGGTCGTCCTGGCCGTGCCCTCGCTCGCCGTGCTGTCCGCGCCGTGGGTCGTCGTCGTCCTGGTCCTGTTGTGGCGCGAGCTGGGCTCCCCGGCAGTGCCGCTCGTGCTGTCGGGGCGCACGGAAGGGGAGCAGCGTGTCGGCTGAGGTCGGGCCCGGGGCGGCTCCGGCCGGAAGCGTCCGTCCTGTTGCCACCCGGGCGCACCGTCCCGGCGCCGGCTGGGTGGCCGCCCTCGTCGCTGGTCTCGGGATGGCCTGGGTGACGTGGGGGGGAATCGACAAGGGGATCTGGGTCGATCTCGACGTCTACATCGCGGGCGGCCGCGCGGTTCTCGACCGCACCGACCTCTACGCGGTCTCGGTGCACGACCTCCCCTTCACCTACCCGCCGTTCGCCGCCGCCCTCTTCGCCCCGCTCGCCCTGCTGCCGCTCGCGCTGGCTCGTGTCGTCCTCACCGTCGTCTCGGTCGCTGCCCTGGGCGTCGTGGTCGAGGTCCTTCGGCGCCGACTCGACCTGCCGCCGCTCGCCGTCGTGCCGGTCGTCGTCGCCGGGGTGGCGCTGGAACCCTTCCTGCGCACCGTCCTGCTCGGGCAGGTCAACGCGGTGCTCATCGCACTGGTCGTCCTCGACTGCCTCGTCGTCCCGGCCCGCCACCGGGGGTGGCTCATCGCGATCGCGGCGGGAGTGAAGCTGACGCCCGCCGTCTTCGTCGTGTGGTTCCTGCTGCGTCGCGAGTGGGGTGCGGCGGCCCGTGCCGCGGTCGGCGGGCTGCTCACCCTGGGCATCGGCTTCGTGGTGTCCCCGGGACCCTCGTGGTTCTACTGGACGGGCGGCTTCGGCGACCTCGGCCGGTTCGGTGCCGCGTCCGTCCTCGGGACCGACAACCAGAGCCTGTCAGCCGCGGCCGCCCGACTGCTGGGGCTCACCTCGGTCCCGACCCTGCTCGTGGTGGGCTGTGGCGTGGTCGCGGTGGGCGCTGCCTCCGCCACGGCCCGTGCCTGCCTGGGCCGCGGTGACGAGGTCGGAGCGCTGCTCGCGGTCGCCCTCGGCGGCCTGCTGGCGTCGCCGGTGTCGTGGAGCCACCACTGGCTGTGGGTGCTGCCCCTGTTGCTCTGGTGCGTGGCGACACGACGCAGCGTGTGGGCCGTGGCCCTCGGGGCGACGTTCTGGATCGGTCCCTTCTGGACCGTCTACCGACTCGTCCCGTCGGCTGCCCCGTACCCCGGGGGAGCGAGGGTCGTCGCGACGGCCTACGTCGTCGTCGGGGCGCTGCTCCTCGTCGTGCTGGCGCGCGCCCGTCAGCGAGCGTCGGCCGACAGCAGCACGTAGCCGTCGGCGCGGGCCACCACTCGCCACCCCAGGGCGTCGGGAAGGGCCGCGACGAGGGGCTCGCCCTCGCGGAGCAGGGCCACCTTGGCACCAGTGGTGGCGACGAACGACTCCCAGTCGCCGACGGCGCCGCGCGCGCCGATGTAGCGCCGGATGTAGGGGACGTCGAACAGGTAGGTGCGCGTGTCGATGACGGGGGAGACGCCGGGGTGCTCGAGGAGGAGCCAGCCGCCGACCGCGTCGTCGTTGATGACGACCGTGCCCTGCTCGAGCCCGTCGATGGCGCCGTCGAGGCCGAGTGGCACCGCCGCCGGGCGGGGCGCGACCGACGAGGCGAGGAGGGCGGCGAGCAGGGTGGCGAAGACCGCCGCCGCGGGGACGAGCCGCCGGTCGGCGCGCGCCGCGGCCGGTTCCTCGGGGAGAGGGAGGAGGGTCTGCAGCGCGCCTGCTGCGAGGGGGGCGACGACGACGGCACCGATCGCGACGGTGCGGGCGTACAGCAGTGCCCAGCCCAACGCCATCCCCCAGAGCAGGACGTGGGTCCACGGCACGCGTCGCCCACCGCGCGCCCAGCCGACCGCCGTGAGGGCGAGCAGCCCGACGGTGACGGCGGCGTAGGGCTCGTGCAGGTCAGGGGGCCGCCACTCGGTGACGAACTCGGCGTAGGCGTTGACGGTGAACGGCAGGGTGAGCAGGCGCGGACCGATCGGGGTCACCGCGGCGACCAGGACGCCGAGGACCGGGATGGCCGACAGCACGAGCAGCTCGCGAGCCGGCCGGGCTCGCTCGAGGGCCAGGCCGACGACGACGACGAGACCCACGAGCGGACCCAGGAACCACAGGCCGTGGCAGCAGGCCCAGAGGTAGGTGAGGGCGACGAGCCACCACGGCGTGCGGCCGCCCCGGTGGGCGACACGCAGCCAGACGGTGACGAAGACCGCGAGCAGGACGAACGACACCGTCTGCGGCCGGTAGGACTGGCTCGCGTACGTCCCGATCCACGCGGCGACGGCGACGAACGCCGCGGCCAGCACGCCGGCGTGGCGCCGGCAGGAGAGGTACAACAGCGCGAAGAGAACGATCCCGAGGACGCTGAAGAGCCAGCTGATGGCCGGGTAGCCACCCACGGCGAACAGGCCGGACATCGTGAGGTCGCTGAGCCAGTCGAGCTGCACCCAGGTGTTGGTGCTGAACCGGCCGAACGGGTCGTCGACGACGACGTCGTGGGTCCGCCACACGTTCTGGCCGGAGAGCACGTGCCAGTACGAGTCCGGGTCGTCGACAGGGAGAAGCCTCAGGCGCAGGACGATGAGCGGGACGAGGGCGACGACGGCCAGGCCCACCATGGTGGGCGGGCGGAGCCGGCGCGACGGCGTGTCGGTCATCCGGTCCTCACCCAGCCCTGCACGAGGTCGGATCCCGGGATCGGCGACCAGGCGGGGGAGTCGTCGAGGGCCGTAGCGAGCCGGTCGTCGGCGAAGGGGTCGGTCGCCGAGAGCAGGATGCAGGTGGCGTCCGAGATCGGTGGCGTGTCCACGTCGGTGGAGGACAGCACGCGGCCCGCCTCGACGAGCCGCGCGCGTCCCCAGTGGTCGAACCGTCCGTCGATCCACACGCGGACGTCGGGTCGCAGGAGCAGGACCGGTCCGGCGCTGCTGGGGTCGGAGAGCAGCCGGCAGTCCCGGGGAAGCCGGTCGATCACCGCGAGCTCGGGGAGTGGGCGCGACAGGGGGGCCGTGAGGAGCAGGGTCCCGGGGAGGAGGAGCGCCACGACGGCGATGAGAACAGGGCGCCAGTGGCGACCGTCGGACCAGAAGCGCACCCGCCGCCACCGGAAGGCCCCACGGGGCGGCTCCTCGGCGGCTCGGGTCCGCAGGCGGTCGGAGGCCCGGGTGACGGCCAGCGCCGCCACCGGGACCAGGGCGAGGAGGGCGACGCCCACGAACCGCAGGGCCGAGAAGGCGCCGAGGGCGGCCGGCAGCGCCAGCACCACGAGGGCAGCGGTGAGGCCGATCCGGTCGTCGGTGTGGCGCCGCGACCACCCGCGGGCTGCCCACAGGGCCCCTGCGAGGGCCAGGGCGAGGGCGATCGCCGCCGCAGGGAGCCACCGCACGACGAGGCCCGGCGTGAGGACCCCCAGCCACTCGATGACGAGTCCGGCACACGCCTTCTGGACCTCCCGGCTGAGGGCCCACGCGTCGGCACCGTAGGGCCCCAGCGCCAGCCCTCCGATCGCGCCGACGGCGGACGCAGCAGTGAGGAGACCCGCGCGGCCCACGGACACCCCTGGCGCGCAGAGCCACAGGACGGCCCAGCTGGCCACCGTGGCCGGGGCGAGGAGCAGCCACGACAGGTGCACCCACGAGCCGGCGCCCACGACGGCCACGGCCAAGGCCAGGACGACGCCGGCATCGATCAGGGCCGGAGGCCGCACGTCTCGGCGACGCCAGCGGTCGGCCCACAAGAGCCCCAGGAGGAACAGGGTCTGTGCCAGGACCGTGGCCCGCGGCGACAGCATCGCCAGGGCGGGCAGCGCGCAGAGCAGGGTGCCCACGAGGAACGGCAGCGGTCGCGCGCCGAGGCGGCGGGCCAGCAACGCGACGGCGACGAAGTACACCGCGATGGACAGCAGGGCCACGACGAACACGCCGAGGAACCGGCCTGCTCCCCAGCCGAGGGCCAAGAGGTCGTTCCACGCCGGAGACGTCTGGAAGAACGGGGCGTCGACCGGTGCCCAGCCCCAGGTGTCGGGGCGGACGAGCGGTAGCCCCGCCAGGTTCTCCACCCCGGCCCGCACCTGCCAGTAGGGATCGCGCTCCTCGACGGAGCCGGACCGGACGAGGGCGAGGGACCCGAGCCACGCGGACACGATCATCCAGTCCCGCGTCCCCGACCTCACCCGTGGATTATGGTCGAGCAACGTTCAGATCCAGCCGATTTCGAGGATGTCGCAGTGGACCGAGGGGCGAAGGGGGCGCGGCGAACCCTGCGGTCTCCCCTCCCGGAGGCCGTCGTCGGCCTCTGGACGGTCATCGTCGCCGGGCTGGTCATCCTCGGAGCCGACCTGCTGTGGGTCGTCGCGATGGGGGACGCCGTCCGCCGCGAGGGCGGCATCCCCGGCGCGATCCCCTTCGCCAGCGCGCCCCAGATCGACTGGCCCAACCCGGTGGTCCTGGCCGAGCTCGTCCTTTCGGCCGTCGACGACCTCGGCTGGTGGGGACTGCCCGCCCTGCACCTGGCGCTCGTGGCCGGCACCCTCCTCGTCCTCGTGTCCGACGCGCGCCGACTCGGCGCTCGTGAGGGCCGCACTGCCCTCGTCGTCACGCTGGCGGTCATCGGCTGCTCGGCCCCGTTCGTCGTCGTGAGATTCCCGTCGCTCTCCCTCGTCCCGTTCGTCGCCCTGGTCTGGTTGCTGCGCCGCGAGGCCGACCGACCGAGCCGTGCCATATGGCTGGTCCCGCCGCTCGTCGTTCTGTGGGGCAACCTCCATGGCGCCGTCCTCGTGGGGATCGCCGTGCTCGGCGTGTTCGTCGTGGCGGGGCGGGGACACCGTTTTCTCACCCGGGCTGCCGTGGGACTGCTGAGCCTGTCGGCGCTCGTGCTCACCTCCGCCGGCCTACGCACACCGCTGTACTACTTCGACGCGCTTCGCAATGAGGCCGCAGCGCGGGGGACCGACCTGTGGGCTGCTCCCTCGTTCAATAACCCGCTCGACCTCGCGCTGCTCCTGTGCGGTGCAGTCCTCCTCCTCCTGGCTGCGCGGTCGCTGACGCGCTGGGAGTGGCTCGTCGTCCTCGGCACGGCCGCCGGCACCGTCGACGCCGCACGCCACGGGGTGTGGCTCCTGCTCTTCCTCGCACCCGTCGCGGCCGCGCGGACGCGTCGAGGCGCGGCCTCCGAGGACCTCGGGCGACCTCTTCCCTACGGCCGGAGCGCCCGTCTTGCGCTCGCCGTGGTCATCGTCCTCACGGTAGGCCTCGGGGGAGCCCAGCTGGGCCGGCGGGATGAGGAGGTGAGGCCCCCCGGGTACGCCCTCGTACCCGAGCTGCGCCGGATCGCCGGCGACCGCCCCGTCCTCGCGGTGGAACCCGCGGCGGAGACGTTCGCTCGGGACGGGATCACCCTCTGGGCCGCGAACCCGCTCGACGCGTTCACTCGTGAGACCCAGGCGGGGTTCCTCGACTTCCTCCACGACTGCCGCGTCCCCGACCCGTCGATCGCCGTCATCGTTGTCAAGGACCGGTGTGAAAGCGTTCTCGCAGAGGCGGGTTGGCGGGTCGAAACCCGCTCCCACGACCTGGTCGTCCTCAGCAAACTCACATGAAGGTCAAGGCGACGGAGTGACGAAGCCGCACAGTTGTGCCGATTCCTGAGAAGTGGGGGGCCGAACGGCTGATGCCCATCGGCCGTTCGGGGCGTGCGGGCATCCGATCCGCCCATGCCCCTCGGCCGAAAGGGGGTCCACAGTCCGAGGGCACCGTCCCCCCATGTCCCGGAAAGGCATACCCATCATGACCAGTGCGCTCGTCAAGCTCCAGACTGCCCTCAAGCACCGACGCGGTGAGGAGGGCGCGACCGCCGTGGAGTACGGCCTGATGGTCGCGCTCATCGCGATCGTCATCATCGCCGCCGTGATCCTCCTCGGCACCCGCCTCAGCAGCCTCTTCGAGCAGGTCTCCGGCTCCATCTGATCGGCGCCGGCCCCGCTCAGCAGGGGCCGGCCAAGGCGGTCGCGCAGTCGTCCGAACGGACGACTCCTCTAGACCGTTCGGGCTCGTAGAGAGGGCTCATCGGGCCATCGCGGACCCGGGGCCCAGCCTGAGAGATTGATCAGGCACCACCCAACCGCGTCAGCACCGAAGCCCGAAAGGCACCACCATGACCAAGGCTCTTGTCAAGCTCCAGACCATCATGACCACCCGCCGTTCCGAGGAGGGCGCGACCGCCGTCGAGTACGGCCTCATGGTCGCCCTCATCGCGATCGTCATCATCGCCGCCGTGATCCTCCTCGGCACCCGCCTCTCCAGCCTGTTCAACCAGGTCTCCGGCTCGGTCTGATCGACCCCGAGCGGACCTCATCGGCCGCGCCCGGAGTCCGGGCGCGGCCGATGTCCGTCAAGTCCACTACCGAAGCACCGCCGGATCGAGGAGACTCGTCATGACTTCACTCGCAGCACGCGTCACGGTCTTCCGCCGCTCCGAGGTCGGAGCCACGGCCGTGGAGTACGCGCTCATGGTCACGTTCATCGCCATGGTCATCATCGCGGCGGTGGTCATCCTGGGCACGAACCTCTCGACGATCTTCGCGAACGCGTCGACCAGGATCTGACCGGCCCGGGCCGGCAGCGCATACGTCAACCGGCCACGGGCCGACCTCCGTACAACTTTTGCAGAAGGAATCGTGATGGGTCGTCGGATCCTTGCCATCGTCGTGGCCGCTGTACTCGCCCTCATCGGCGGAGTCATGGTCCTCCTCTACGCGCGCAACGCGGACGCCCGAGCCGTCGCAGCCGCCAGCCCACGCACCGTCTTCGTCTCGTCCCTCGGAGTCCCCGCGGGCACGAGCATCCGTGACGCGATCCGGCTGAAGATGCTGACCCAGACCCAGGTGCCCGAGCGAGGCGTTCCCGCCGGCGCCCTGACCGAGGTCACGGACGAGACGAGCTCACTCCTCGCCCTCACCGACATCGCGCCCGGTCAGTACGTTTTGGCCGCGTCGTTCGGGGACACCCCGATCGGTCAGAAGCTGATCCAGGTCCCCACCGGCAAGCTCGCCGTGTCCGTCGCTCTCTCCGACCCCGCGCGGGTGGGGAGCTTCGTGACGCCGGGTAGCTTCCTCACCATCTTCGCCACGCATTCACAGGCTGCAGCGTCCTCTGCCGGCGGAGCCGCCACCCAGACGGGGATGGCGACCAACGTCCTCCTCGACAACATCCAGGTCATCGGCATCGGTGGCACCCCCCTGCAGAGTGGCGTGACGCCCACCGCGCCCGCGGAAGGGGAAGAGGCGGCCCCCGCGGCCCAGCAGGGGGCGAGCTTCCTGGTCACCCTGGCCGTGACGCCCCAACAGGCCACCAAGCTGGTGCACGCCGTCAACAGCTTCACCCTGTACGCCGGTCTTCGTGGCGCCGAGGTGAAGGTCGACCCCAAGCTCGAGACGACCGACAAGAACGTCTTCGGGGGATGACGTGAACATCCTCTGGGATCCCACGCCCGACGCTCTCGAGCGGTATCGCTTCGCCCTCGGTTCTGACACGCAGCAGCTGGACTCGGCTGCCATGGTCGCCCGAGTTCTGCACGACAATCTCGGCGTCCAGCAGGTCGTCATCGGTCCGGACGTCGCTCTCGAGCAGGCCTGTGAGCTTGCCGAGGCGGCCCGCCTGGACCGGCCCGAGCTGGGTGTCATCCTGCTCCGCCCCCGGGTGGATGTGACCACCCTGAGCTCGGCCCTGCGCAGCGGAGTTCGGGAAGTCGTCCCGTCCGATGACCACACGGCCCTCGGCGAGGCCCTGCGGCGCAGCCGCGACCTCACCTCGCGCCTCCTCGGCCACGCCGGCGGAGCGGCCAAGGACACCGGCCGCATCATCACCGTGTTCTCGGCCAAGGGCGGCGTGGGCAAGACCACTTTGTCGACCAACGTCGCGGTGCACCTCGCGTCGACCGGGTCGAAGACCCTCCTCGTGGACCTCGACCTCGCCTTCGGCGACGTCGCGATCAGCCTCCAGCTGCTGCCGTCGAGCTCGATCTTCGACGCCGTGGCGATGAGCGGGCACCTCGACGAGCAGGGCCTGGCCCAGCTGGTGACCGTGCACGAGCCGAGCGGCCTGGACGTCATCTGCGCCCCCAACGACCCGGGGGACGCCGACCGCATCCCGGTCAACGTCGTCAACGAGCTGCTCAAGATCGCCCGGCAGAACTACGAGTACATCATCGTGGACACCCCGCCGTCGTTCACCGAGCACGTCCTCGCGGCCTGCGACATCAGCACCTCGCTCGTCCTCATCGCGACGCTCGACATCCCCGCGGTGAAGAACCTGCGCGTCGCGATGGACACCCTCGACATGCTCGGCAGCCCCAAGGACGCGCGGGTCATCGTCCTCAACAAGGCCGACACCAAGGTGGGTCTGCGTCCCGAGGACGTCGTCACCGCGATCAAGACCCCGATCGCCGTGAACATCCCGAACTCGCTGGCCGTTCCCGCCTCCATCAACCGCGGCGTCCCGATCGTCCTCGACGACCCGAAGAACGCCGTCAGCACCTCCATCCGGCTGCTCGCCGACACCCACCTGCGTGAGGTCGTCATCGGTGCCGCCGAGGCCGAGGCCGACCCGTCCACCCGCCGATCTCTCTTCAGGGGGCGTCGATGAGCCTCGCCGACCGTCTCGACAGCGTCCGCAAGTCCGCGACGCCGACCACCGGCACCGAAACGGCGCCCGGAGCACCAGCACAGAAGCGCCGCACCGTCGACCCGTTCAGCGAGGTCAAGGAGCGCGTGCACCAGGCGCTCATCGAGAACCTCGGTCCGCGTCTGTACGACCCGCACCTCCCGGAGGCCGAGCTGGCCGCCCAGGTGCGCACCACGCTGCAGAAGACGATCGACTCCGAGCAGACGCCGCTCAGCCACTCCGACCGCACCCGCATCGCGCAGGAGGTCTCCGACGAGATCCTCGGCCACGGGCCGCTCGAGCCGCTGCTGCGTGACCCGGAGATCAGCGAGATCATGGTCAACGGCGCCGACTCGATCTACGTCGAGCGCTCCGGCAAGCTCTACCCGGTCGAGACCCACTTCTCGAGCGAGGCGCACCTGCGCCGTGTGATCGACAAGATCGTCGGCCGCGTCGGACGTCGTGTCGACGAGGCGAGCCCGCTCGTCGACGCACGACTGCCCGACGGCTCGCGCGTCAACGCGGTCATCGCCCCGATCGCGCTCGACGGCGCGATGCTCACCATCCGCAAGTTCTCCAAGGACCCGTTCAACGACGCCGACCTCATCGCCTTCGGGACGATGACCGTCGCCGTCCGCGACTTCGTCAAGGCCTGCGTTCGCGGTCGCCGCAACATCGTCATCTCCGGCGGTACCGGCTCGGGCAAGACGACCCTGCTCAACGTCATCTCCTCGTTCATCCCCGAGGACGAGCGCATCGTCACCATCGAGGACGCCGCCGAGCTCCAGCTGCACCAGGACCACGTCCTGCGGCTGGAGTCGCGCCCGTCGAACATCGAGGGTCGCGGCGAGATCGCCATCCGCGACCTCGTGAAGAACTCCCTGCGTATGCGGCCCGACCGCATCGTCGTCGGTGAGATCCGTGACGGCGCCGCGCTCGACATGCTCCAGGCCATGAACACCGGCCACGACGGCTCGATCACGACGCTCCACGCCAACAGCCCGCGCGACTCGCTCGCCCGCCTCGAGACCATGGTCCTCATGGCCGGCGTCGACCTCCCGGTCCGTGCCATTCGCGAGCAGGTGGCCGGCGCGCTCGACATGGTCATCCAGCAGGCCCGCCTCAAGGACGGGTCGCGACGCATCACCGCGATCTCCGAGGTGGTCGGCATGGAGGGCGAGGTCATCACCCTCCAGGACATCTTCACCTTCGACTTCAGCGCTGGGCGCGACGAGCAGGGCCGCTTCAAGGGCGGCCTGGTCTCCACCGGCCTCCGGCCCAAGTTCACCCAGGAGCTCGCCGACATGGGCGTCGAGCTCTCCCCGACGCTGTTCACGTTCGGAGCCCGCCTGTGACCCTGCGCACCTCCCGCTCGGCCCTCGCCAGGGCCGTGGGTGTGGTCGCCCTCGCGGCGACGACGCTGCTCGTCGGCGCGGCCTCGGCCTCCGCCGACGCGTCGGCGACCCTGAGCGACCTGCGCAGTGCGAACGGCCACGTCACCGGCTCGCTCATCATCCGCGGGGTCGACCCCAAGCAGATCGACACCACGCAGGTCATCGCGCGCGTCGACGGCAAGTCCGCCGTCATCAAGATCGCTCCTGCCACGACGTCATCCCGCACGACGATGCTCGTCATCGACACGAGCGGCTCGATGGGTGAGGCCGGCATGGGCACCGTGCGCGCCGCGGTGAAGGACTTCCTCGCGGCGATCCCCGCGGACGTCAAGGTCGGCGTCGTCAGCTTCTCGTCCACGGCCGGGATCGACGTACGGCCCACAACGGACCGCGCCAAGGTCCAGAGCGTCGTCAACGGGCTGAAGGCACGGGGCGAGACCTCGCTGTACGAGGCCGTCCAGGACGCAGTCACCGCGCTCGGCACCGAGGGTGAGCGCAGCATCGTCCTGCTCAGCGACGGTGAGGACACCGTGGCCGGGGCCGGCGATGGAGGGGCGGCCCGCGACAACGCGCAACGCGCTGCGGCAACCAACGCCCTCACCAAGGCGAAGGTCCGAGCCGAGGTCGTCGCCTTCAAGAACGACGCCGGCCGGGCTGCCCTCAACGGGTTCGCGCGGGCCGGCGGTGGCACCGTCGTCAGCGCCGCCGACCGCGACGCCGTCAAGCGTGCGTTCGACACCGCCGCCGCGACCCTGGAGGGCCAGGTCCGCTTCGACCTCACGGTGCCGCCCGGTCTCGCCGGTGACTACGAGGTCGTCCTCGACGGCAGTGCCGCCGGGCAGAAGTTCTCGTCGGTGCAGCGCATCGACGTCAGTGCCAGCGCACCGGTGGTGGACAAGACCCTCGACCCCGTCATCGACGGCGCCGTCAACGGCGACGCCCCGGAAGCCCGGATGGCGTCCATCTCCGGCTGGTTCCTCCCGATCGCGCTCGGGACGGTCCTGCTCGGGGTCTTCATCGTCGTCGTGAGCATGTTCGGACCGGTCTTCCGCTCCAGGCGCTCGGCCCGTGTCTCGGAGATCGAGAACTACGGCTTGGGCGCCGGCTCACCGGGGGCCCACCGTCAGGACCCCAACGCGAACGCCGTCGGGGAGCAGCTCTTCCAGCTCGGTGACCGCGTCATGTCCGGACGCGAGTCGACCACCAAGACGATGCAGCGCATCGAGCGCGCCGACCTGCCGTGGCGTGCGGGCGAGTGGTTCATGATCCGCATCGGGGCGATCGTCGTCGGCGTGATCGCGCTGGTCCTGCTCATCGGCAGCAAGTCGCTCTGGCTCGCTGTTCCCGTCGGCTTCCTGATCGGCTTCCTCGCTCCGGGCTTCGTCCTGCGTTTCTTGGCCAACCGGCGGGCGAAGAAGTTCGAGGCGATCCTTCCCGACGTCATGATGCTCGTCGCCACCAGCCTTTCCAGCGGGTTCTCGTTGCTCCAGGCCCTGGACTCGGTGGCGCGCGACGCCGCCGAGCCGGCGGCCAAGGAGTTCTCGCGGGCCCTCGCAGAGAGCCGGATCGGGTCGGACATCTCGGACGCGCTCGAGCACGCGGCCGTCCGGATGGAGAGCGAGAACATGCGCTGGGCCGTCATGGCGATCCGCATCCAGCGCGAGGTCGGCGGCAACCTCGCCGACACCCTGCGCACCACTGCCGCCACGCTGCGCGAGCGCGAGACGCTCAAGCGCCACGTCAGGGCACTGTCGGCCGAAGGCCGGCTGTCCGCCTACATCCTCATCGCACTGCCGATCGGCATCCTGCTGTTCTCCATGTACAGCAACTACGACTACGTGAGCCTGCTGTGGACCACGTTCCTCGGGCTCGGGATGTCGATCGCCGGGATCATCTCGATGGTCCTGGGTGTGTTCTGGATGAAGAAGACCGTACAGATCGAGGTGTGACGTGCTGCTGTTCCTGGGACTCGTGATCGTGGTGCTCGGTGTGTGCATCGTCGTGTTCGGGACGAACCGGACGTCCGGCGAGACCACGGGTGTCGCCCGATCGCTCGAGCTCATCGACTACCGCCCGACCACCAAGATGGTCGGGAAGAACGAGCTCGCCACCCGCGACCGCCTCGTGGAGCCGATGCTCCAGCTCATGCGCCGTCTCGGCGAGCGGTTGTCGCCGGGCGGAACCGCCGGACGCATCGCCCGTTCTCTGGACAAGGCAGGCAACCCCGCTGGGTGGAACATCGAACGGATCATGGCGGCCAAGGCGGTCTCCATGGTGCTGCTGGCGTTCATCGCGATCGTGCTCTTGGGCTTCAACCTTCGGGGTTTCCTCGTCGCGGCCGCTGCGGGCTTCGCCGGCTTCTTCGTCCCCGACCTCCTCGTCTACAACATGGGGAGCAAGCGCCAGCAGGAGATGACCAAGGGTTTGGCCGATGCCCTCGACATGCTCACGGTCTGTGTCGAGGCCGGACAGGGCTTCGACGCCGCGATCATGCAGGTCGCCCGCACCGTGCCTGGACCGATCGGCGGCGAGTTCGCCCGCGTCATTTCCGAGATGCAGATCGGCAAGTCCAGGGGGGAGGCCTTCGGTGCCCTCGGCGAGCGGGTGACGACCTCTGAGGTCAAGAACTTCGTCAGCGCCCTCGTGCAGGCCGACCGGATGGGACTGCCCGTCGCTGCGGTCCTGCGCGAGCAGACCAAGGAGATGCGCGTCGCTCGCCGTCAGCGGGCCGAGGAGAAGGCCCAGCAGGTGACGGTCAAGATCCTCTTCCCGCTGCTCCTGTGCATCTTCCCTGCGCTGTTCATCGTCATCATCGGCCCCGGTGCGATCCGCATCGTCGAGGTCTTCTCGGGCGGCACGCTCTGACCGTTCCCACCCCCCGGAGGGGATGGGTGGGCCGGTCGGAGCGGGCGTGCCCGACCGCGCGCAGCAGGGCTAGTGCTCGACGTCGTTGACGAGACCGAGGCGGACGGCCGCGATGACGGCGCTGGCCCGGTTGTGGGCCCCGAGCTTCTCGTAGATCTTGCCGATGTGCGTCTTCACGGTGGATGGGCTCATGTAGAGCTGCCGGCCCACCTGGGCGACCGACGCGCCCTCGACGAGGAGCTCGAGGACCTCGGTCTCGCGGGCCGTCAGGGTGGTCTGCGGCGACTCGCTGCGCCGGCGCATGGCCTCGGCCAGGCCGCTCGCGGAGAACTCACCGGGCATGTCGGCGGCGCGGCGGACCGCGGAGATCACCTGCTCCGACGGAGCGCTCTTGCGCACGAGGGCGGAGGCCCCGGCGTCGAGGGCCTCGAGGAGGGTGGCGTCGTCGTTGAGCATCGTCAGCACGACGAGCCCGACGTTGGTGGACCGCTCGCGCGCTGAGCGCACGAGGGAGAGGCCGCTGCCGTCGGGCATCGTCACGTCGACGACGGCGACAAGCCGGTCCTGGGTCGGGGTGGCGAGAATGCGCTCGAGGAGCACCTGCCCGTCAGAGAGCGACCCCGCCTGCCCGACGACGGTCACGTCGTCCTGGGCGCCGAGCATCGCTGCCACGGCCTCTCGGACGACGGCATGGTCGTCGACGAGCACCACGCTGATCCCCACGGCAGCTCCTTCGGTCAGGTCTTCTTGCGGGCCGCACCGACCGGTGCGGGCTCCTGCACGCTCAGGTTAACGGTGGTGCGGCTGTTCGGTTCGGTCCTGACGAACAAGGTGGCGTCGAGCGTGTCGAGCGCGGGGTCGCGGAAGGTGCGCTTCGCCAGCCTGGGGTCGCCGTCGTGGGACACGTCGACGTTGGCCGGACCGGCCACCGACGTGGCCAGCGACACCCAGGCGTTGCGGGCGCCCGAGGCCTGGGCGTCGGCGAGGATGTCCATGACGAGGCGGTGGATGAGGATCTCCACGCGGGGGTCCATCCGCCTCTGCCCCTCGCTCACGGTGACCGTGGTGCGCACGCCGGTGACGCTGCCGAAGCTCTGCACGGCGGCGCCGAGGACTGCGCCGAGGCCCGTGCCCGGTCGCTCGGCGACGCGCAGCTCGGTGATGTGGAGCCGGAGGTCGGCCATGGCGTCGCTCAGCTGGTCGCGGAGCTTGTCGAGCCCGTCACGGATCGGCGTGCCGGGCGGGCCACTCGCCACCCGCATGGCGTCGACCTGGTAGCCCAGCGCCGCGAGCTCCTGGGCGATGCCGTCGTGGATGTCGCGCGCGATGCGGTTGCGTTCCTCGAGACTGGCGAACTGGCGCAGTGTGCCGAAGAGGAGTCCGGCCTGGAGGGTCGGTGCGATGCGGCGGGTCACGTCGCGCGCGACGAGCCGCTCAGCGTCGGTGAAGGCGTTGTCCTCGCCCCGTTCGGCGACGAGGACGGTGGTCGACCCGTTGCCGAGTGCGAAGGGGACGACGAGGGCGCGTCGGTGACCCATCTCGTCGGTGAAGAGGACCTCGGTGGGCTGCCAGCTCGACGGGTTGGCGCGCAGCAGCTTGGCGACGTGCTCGGCAATGTGCCAGGGAGCCCGGGTCGAGCCGCGCAGTGCCACGGGCACGAGGTGCTCGGCGTCCTCAGTGACGAGGACGGCGCTGCGGGTGGACGGCACCTCGGCGGCGAGGAGGTCCAGGGCCAGGGTGGCGCTGGCCGGGGCGTCGAGGCCGGTCGACATCTGGGAGGAGAGGTCCTGCAGTCGCTGGATGAGCTCAATGGCCTCGCGGGCGGCCGGGTCGGACCCGTTGCGTTCGCGCTCGGCCATCAGCCGGCTGTTCCAGACCCCGAGAAGCCCCATCGCGAGGACGGCGCCGAACCACAGGACGATGTCACTGGCGGTGTGGACGGGTTTCGGCCACACGATGATGCAGGCCACGAATGCCCCGCCGGCAGCGACGGAGGTGAGCAGGAAGCCCAGCCGGCCGTGGCGCGATCCGGCGTGGAACACCGGCAGGAGGGCCAGCAGGGCGGCCCCCACGTCGGCCGTCGCGTAGGCGGCGCCGGCGGCCCCAGCAGCGGCGGCCAGCAAGGCGAGGACGAGGGTGTTCACGATGCCGCGCCGGGCCACGGGCATGGAGTCAAGGGCGACGACGACGAGGTCGAGGACGACGACGAGGAGGAGCCACGGCACGACCTTGTCGGCCGACTTGGTGACCACGGCCAGCAGCAGGCTCAGCACCGCGAAGGCGACACGGATCCTCGCGGAGGTGTCCAGGCCCAGGAGGCGAGAGGTGCGGGTCACCCTTCGAGAGTAGTTTCTCCGGGCCTCGGTCTCTCGCTTTCGCGGGGTGTCGCCAGCCTGCTGTGGGAGGATGACGCGGATTCGTGCACCGCGGGGAAAGGACAGGCCGACGTGAAGGGTCGTGTGCTCGTCGTCGACGACGACCTGGCGCTGGCGGAGATGCTCGGCATCGTCCTGCGCAACGAGGGCCTCGAGGTCGACCACGTCGCCGAGGGCACCTCGGCCATCGGGGCGTTCCGCGACCACCGCCCGGACCTCGTCCTCCTCGACGTCATGCTCCCGGGCATCGACGGTCTCGAGGTCTGCCGCCAGATCCGCGCCGAGTCCGGCGTGCCGATCGTCATGCTCACGGCCAAGACCGACACCGTCGACGTCGTCCTGGGCCTCGAGTCCGGCGCCGACGACTACGTCGTCAAGCCGTTCAAGCCGCAGGAGCTCATCGCCCGGGTCCGCGCGCGGCTGCGCCGTGGCGACGAGCCGGAGGCCGAGCGCCTCACCATCGGCGACCTCGCCATCGACGTCGCCGGCCACTCGGTGACCCGCGACGGCGTGCCCCTCAGCCTCACCCCCCTGGAGTTCGACCTCCTCGTCGCGCTCGCGCGCAAGCCGTGGCAGGTCTTCACCCGTGAGGTCCTCCTCGAGCAGGTGTGGGGCTACCGGCACGCCGGCGACACCCGCCTGGTCAACGTCCACGTGCAGCGGCTGCGCTCGAAGATCGAGCACGACCCCGAGCACCCCGAGATCGTCGTCACCGTGCGCGGCGTCGGGTACAAGGCCGGCAAGGCCTGACCGTGTCCGGACCCGCCGACCTCGGCGTCCGGACGCCGCCTCCGCCGGACGAGGGCCGGCCCCCGGGACGTCGTCCCGACCTGCGCCCCGACGTCGACCCCGTCGCCTCGCCCCCGCCTCCCGCCGATGACGGACCGGCCGCCCGCGCCGTCGTGGTCGCGACCGCCGCCGCCAGGGGCGTGCGCCGCCTCCTGCGTCAGGTCCGCCGCCGGTGGCGCCAGTCGCTGCAGCTGCGCGTCGTCACCGCGACGATGCTGCTCGGGCTCGTCGTCATCTCCGTGCTCGGCGGGGTGCTCCACCAGCAGATCGCCAGCGGTCTCGAGAGCGACCGGGTCGCCTCCGCCGAGAACGAGGCCCTCGCCCTCACCGGTCAGGCCCAGACCTACTGGGACAACTCGACCTCGACCTCGGTCGACGAGCTGAACCAGGCCGCGAACGACATCATGACCAAGATCCTCAGCGCCCCGGGGCAGACACCGAGCCGCTACGTGGTCATGACGCGCTCGCAGCGCAACGAGAGCGAGATCGTCCTCGTCGAGCTGACGAGCGGGGCGCTCAACCTCTCCGCGGTCAGCGACGAGCTCCAGCGGGCGGTCGCCGCCTCACCGACGCGCCAACAGGTGCAGATGAGCGAGGTGACGGTCGGCGGTGAGTCGCTGCCCGCCGTCATCGTCGGCAGCGTCGTGGACGTCCCGAACGCCGGACCGTACGACCTCTACTTCATCTACCCGATGGGGCAGGAGGTGGCGACGATGGACCTCATCGGCAACTCGTTCGTCCTCGCCGGCATCATCCTCACCCTCCTCGTCGGTGCCGTGGCGTGGGTCGTCACCCGGCAGGTCGTCGACCCCGTGCGGCGGGCGGCCGAGGTCGCCCAGCGGCTGTCGGCCGGCAAGCTGAACCAGCGGATGCCGACCCGGGGGGAGGACGACCTCGCCCTCCTCGCGACGTCGTTCAACGGGATGGCCGACAGCCTGCAGTCCCAGATCCGCCAGCTCGAGGGGCTCTCGGCGGTGCAGCAGCGGTTCGTCTCCGACGTCTCCCACGAGCTGCGCACGCCCCTGACGACGATCCGGATGGCGGTCGACCTCATCCACGAGGCGCGCGAGGGCTTCGACCCCACGGTCGCCCGCTCGGCCGAGCTGCTCGCCGGTGAGCTCGACCGGTTCGAGGCGCTGCTGTCCGACCTGCTGGAGATCAGCCGCTTCGACGCCGGCGCCGCGGCACTCGACGTCGAGCCGGTCGACATCACCGGCACGGTCCTGCGGGTCGTCGAGGCCGCGCGCCCGCTGGCCCAGCGCCGGGGGAGCCTGGTCAGCGTGCACGCCCCCCGCGAGACGGCCGAGGCGGAGGTGGACGAGCGGCGGGTCGAGCGGATCCTGCGCAACCTCGTCGTCAACGCCATCGAGCACGGCGAGGGCCGACCCATCGACATCCACGTGGGGGTGGGGGCCGACGCCGTCGCGGTCGTCGTCGAGGACCACGGGGTGGGCCTGCGGCCCGGCGAGGCCGCCAACGTCTTCACCCGCTTCTGGCGCGCCGACCCCGCGCGGGCCCGCACGACGGGCGGCACCGGCCTCGGGCTCTCGATCTCCCTCGAGGACGCGCGCCTGCACAACGGCTGGCTCCAGGCGTGGGGCAAGCGTGGGGTGGGCTCGCGGTTCCGCCTCACGCTGCCCCAGCGCGACGGCGAGACGCTGCACGGGTCGCCGCTGCCGCTCAGTCCCACGGAGGACCGGTGAGCCGACGCCGGGTGGGCACGGCGGTGGCCGTGGTCGCGGCGCTGCTCGTCTCGGGGTGCGGCGGCCTCTCGCGCACGAGCACGGTCGAGGCCGGCCTCGAGGTCGGCAGCGGCACGCCGCCCGACGTGCGCTTCACCTTCCCCGGTCCGCTGGAGGGGGCCAGCCAGGAGGGCATCGTGCGCGGCTTCCTGAGGGCGGGGGCGGCGAGCGCCGGCGCCTACGACAACGCGCGCCTCTTCCTCATGGCCGCCGTCAGCGAGAAGTGGAACCCGGACCGCAGCATCGTCCTGCTCGCCGACGACGCCGCCCCGTCGGCCACCCTCCTCGACCCGGCGACCGTCCGGGTCACGGCCAAGGCGGCCGGGACGGTCGACGCCGAGGGCCGCTACACGGCGGGACGTCCGGGCGCCACGGTGAGTGCGACCTTCCGGCTCACCACGGTCGGCGGCCAGTGGCGCGTGTCCGAGCTCCCCGAGGGCTTCGGGCGCTGGGTCCTGCGCAAGGACGTCACCCGCCTCGTCCAGCCCTACGCCGTGCACTACCTCTCGACGAGCCGTCGGGCGCTGGTGCAGGACATCCGCTGGTTCCCCTCCGACAAGCTCGCCACCCGCCTCGCCCGGGCCCAGCTGGCCGGGGTGCCCGCGTACCTGAAGGGTGCCGCGACCTCGGCGGTGCCCGACGGGGCCCGCCTGCTCGGTGACGCCGTGTCCGTCAACGCCGGTGTCGCGACGGTGAACCTCATCTCCTCGCGGCTCGGGCCGGGGGAGGCGACGCGACAGAGCCTGTGGGCCCAGTTCGTCAGCACCCTCACCCAGGACGACGGGGTCGCGCGGGTGGCGCTGTCGGTCGACGGCGTCCCGGTCGCGCTCGCCGGCCTCGACGGCTCGGCGGGCACGCTGGCCGAGGTCGGGTTCAGCCCGCCACCCGGCGCCGCGCTGGCGCCTCCCGTGGTGCGGCGTGGGAACACCGTCGTCGGCTTCGACCCGGCGTCGACCGAGCAGGACCCCCGCCAGCCGACGACCCCGGTGACCTACCCGCCGGTCGACGGCGCCTTCCGGCACCTGGCGGTGTCGGCCGACGGGACGGAGCTGGCCACCACCGACCCGGAGGAGGGCGGCGTGTCGCGCTGGAAGGGGGCCAACCGGTACGAGGTGCCGCTCGAGGGCACGGCGGTCGGCGCCCCCTCCTACGACCGGCGGTCCTGGTTGTGGATCGGGGCCGTGTCGACCGAGGGGACGGAGGGTCCGCGTCTCTGGGTCGTCGACACCCGGGCGTCACCGGCCGACCGCGAGGGGGCCGGGGCCCGCGCCGTGGCGGCGTCGTGGCTCGATGGCAGACGCGTCCTCGAGGCGCGCGTGGCCCCCGACGGCGACCGGGTGGCGGTGCTGTCCGTCGGGGCCGACGGGGGAGGGCACCGCATCGACCTCGCCGGCGTCGTCCGTGGAGGGGGAGGAGTGCCCGAGCGGCTCGCGCCGCCCCTGCGCCTCGGGGCACCGATCTCGCGCGCGGTCTCTCTCACATGGCTCGACGACCGCTCCCTGGCGACGCTGGGTGTCCTCGACGGCAAGACCCTCCAGCCCGTGGTGTTCACCGTGGGCGGCGACGTGCGCGCGCTCACCCCGGTCCGCGACGCCGTGGCGGTGACGTCGACCGGTGGCGAGCGCGACCTCTGGGTCACGACGAGTGCGGGTCGGCTGTTCGGACGGGCCGGGTCGCAGTGGGTCGACAACGGGGCCGCCAACGACCTCGCGGTCCCCGGGGGCTGAGTGGTCGCTCCGTCCTCGGGCGCTCGTCCACAGGCAGGTCGTCGGGGCCGTCCCGTCCACAGGTTCGGAGCGGGTCTGGTGCCTGCGCCGCCGCGGCCCGAGGGTCGCTGCATGGGGAGCGGACGGTGGTTGGGCCTGGGCCGGTCGATGGGCGCGGCGGGCGACCTCGTGCTGCCCGTGCGCTGCGGAGCCTGCGCCGGCCCCGGGGGTGTGGTCTGCCGAGCCTGTCGTGACGACCTCAGGGCTGCCGGCCGGGGTGTCGTCGACCCGGTCGTCCGGGTGGGAGGAGGTGGTGACGTGCTGACGGTGCGGGCTGCGGCCCGCTTCGAGGGTGCGCTGCGCGACCTGGTGACCGCGGCGAAGGACGAGGGGCGCCACGACGTCGGCGTCGTGCTCGCCGCCCTGCTGGGCCAGGTGCTCTCGACCGTGCTGCTCGGCGACCCCGTCGTGCGCGAGGTGCTCCGCCGTGGTGGCGTCGTGCACGTCGTGCCCGTCCCGACGTCGGGGCCCGCGCGGCGTCGGCGCGGGGGAGACCCCGTCGGCGACCTCGCCCGGCGCGCGGTGGCCGCGGTGCGGGGACCACCGCCGGATGACCGGGCGGCGCTGGTCGTCACCCACGCCCTGCGCCACGTGCGCCGGGTGGCCGACCAGTCCCGGCTGACGCGCGTCCAGCGCCACGACAACCTCCACGGCGCGCTCGCGGTGCGACCCCGCCTCGCCGGTCTCCTCGCCGGAGCGACCGTCGTTCTCGTCGACGACGTCGTGACGACCGGGGCCACCCTGGGTGAGGCGGCCCGCGCGCTGCGGGCCGTGGGCGTGGTCCACGTCACGGCCGCCACGGTGGCCACGACGCCCCCGCGGCCGGGCGTGTCCCGGACGCCGCCGGGGCCACGCTGACCCACCGGTCGGCGTGTCGGGCGAGGGCACGACCCGGTGGCCTTTTCCGTTGGCCTTGTGAGGCACCCCCTGCCGGGCTAGCGTCGGTGTCCACGGTCCTCGATCCCCTCGGAGGTGGTGCCCCCGACATCAGAGCCAGCGTGTTCAGGCAGCACCCCCCCAGCACCGAGGAGGACCACGTGGACATCGTCGTCACCGGACGGCACCTGACCGTCTCCGACCGTTTCCGGGCGCACATCGAGGACAAGCTCGCCAAGGTGAGCCAGCTCGAGCCCCGCATGAGGCGGATCGAGGTCCTGGTCAGTCACGAGCCCAACCGTCGGCAGGCGAAGGCCTGCGACCGCGTGGAGATCACCTGCTACGCGAAGGGCCCCGTCGTCCGAGCCGAGGCGTGTACCGAGGACCGGTACGCCGCCATGGACATGGCGATCGACAAGCTGATGGAACGCCTCCGGCGCAAGAACGACAAGCGACAGGTCCACCGCGGCCGCCGCACCCCCGAGTCCGTCGCCATGGCGACCGCGCGCATCGCGCCGCCCAGCGAGCCCGAGACCGCCGCCGAGGCCGAGTCCGGGGACCCGTTCGGCGACTCCCCGGTCGAGGTGCGCGAGAAGGTCCACCACTCCACCCCCATGACGCTCGGTGAGGCACTGAGCCACATGGAGCTCGTCGGCCACGACTTCTACCTCTTCCACGACGTCGACACCGACCGCGCGAGCGTCGTGTACCGCCGCCGCGGCTGGAGCTACGGCGTCCTCCACCTCGACCTCGACGGCTCCGCGGCCGGGTCGGTGCCGGATGACGTCGACGTCGAGGCCGCTGCCTCCTAGGGCCGCCGCGATGGCTTTGCTGAGAGGGAGGGAGGGGGCGGTGCTGGGCACCGTCCCCCCAGCCTGCGACGATGGGTCCCGTGGACGCTGACCAGCCGAGCGACGCCACGCCGGGGGCCGACCCCGTCCGCGTGGTCATCGCCGACGACCACGACCTCTACCGCCGCGGCATGCAGGTGGTCGTCGAGCTCGACGGCACCGCCACGGTCGTCGGCGAGGCCAGCAATGGCGCGCAGGCGGTCGAGGTCTGTGTGCGGCTCGACCCCGACATCGTCCTCATGGACGTGCGCATGCCCGGCGTCGGCGGCATCGAGGCGTGCCGTCGCATCCGGGCCGCCGTACCCGGGGCGCGCATCCTCATGCTGACGATGTCCGACGACGAGTCCGACCTCTTCGAGGCCGTCAAGGCCGGCGCCAGCGGGTACCTGCTCAAGGACCTGCCGGGCGAGGAGGTGGCCGAGGCCATCCGCAAGGTGCACGACGGGCAGGCGATCATCCCTCCGGGCATGGCGGCCACGCTGCTCAACGAGTTCACCCGGCTGAGCCAGTCGCCCCAGCCGCACGAGGGCGGCCCGCCGCCGCCGCAGCTGACCGACCGCGAGGTCGAGGTGCTGCGGCTCGTCGCCCGTGGGCTCGCCAACCGCGAGATCGCCGAGCAGCTGGTCATCTCGGAGAACACGGTGAAGAACCACGTCCGCAACATCCTCGAGAAGCTGCACCTGCACTCACGGGTCGAGGCCGCGGTGTACGCGCACCGCCAGCACCTCCTTCCCACGGATGACTGACGCCTCCGAGCCCGTCCACCTCAGCAGGCCCGTCGCCCGACGCATCGCGCTCGCCGCCCAGGGCTTCGCGCGCCCCCGGCCCGAGCTGCCCGGCACCCGCGACGTGCAGCGGGTCGTCGACACCGTCGGCATCGTCCAGATCGACAGCGTCAACGTCGTCGTCCGCAGCCAGTACCTGCCGTTCTTCTCGCGCCTGGGCCCCTACGACCGTGGGCTGGTCGACCGCGCCCGCGACGTCGCCCCCCGCCGGGTCGTCGAGTACTGGGCCCACGAGGCGTCGCTCGTGCCCCCCTCGACCTGGCCGCTCCTCGACTTCCGGATGCGGCGGGCCCGTTCCGACGCGTGGGGCGGCATGCAGCGCGTCGCCCGGGACCACCCCGAGATCGTCGCCGCGGTGCTGGCCGAGGTCGCGGCCCGCGGCCCGCTGACGAGCCGCGAGCTCGAGGCGGCGCTCGCCCACGACCTTCCGCGAGACCGCGACCAGTGGGGCTGGAACTGGTCGCTGGTCAAGAACGCCCTCGAGCACCTGTTCTGGTCCGGTGAGGTGTCGAGCTCCGGCCGCACTCAGCAGTTCGAGCGGCGCTACGCCGTGCCGGCCCGCGTGCTCCCGCCCCGGTGGCGGACCGAGGCCCTCGACCCCGCTGCCCGACCCGGTGACGAGGAGGCCTTCCGGCGCCTCATCGAGATCTCGGCGCGCGCCCACGGTGTCGGGACCGAGCAGTGCCTGCGCGACTACTTCCGGCTCAAGCCCGAGCAGGCCCGGCCGGCCATCGAGTCACTGGTCGACGACGGCACCCTGGTCCCCGCCACCATCGAGGGCTGGCACCGACCCGCGTACCTGCACCGCGAGGCACGGCGCCCGCGCCGAGTGCGGGCGCGCGCCCTCCTCTCGCCCTTCGACTCGCTCGTCTGGCAACGGGACCGGACGCGAGCCGTGTTCGGCTTCGACTTCCGCCTCGAGATCTACGTGCCCGAGCCGCAACGGGTGCACGGCTACTACGTGCTGCCCTTCCTCCTCGGCGACCAGCTCGTGGCCCGCGTCGACCTCAAGTCCGACCGGGCCGCAGGGGTCCTGCGCGTGCGGCGGACCACCTGGGAGGACGGCCGCGGGGACGTCGACGACGTGCGCGAGCTGCACGAGGAGCTGGCCCTCATGGCGGGCTGGCTAGGCCTGCGCGACGTCGGCGCCTGAACCACGACTCCCACCAGCCACAACAGGCGCGAAATGGGCCTGATGGGCCGTCCGGAGAACGGATATGGTCCGTTTGGGTGATGACGGCGAAAGCGTTGTCACTCATCATTCAGGTAGGTCATCGGCATGGTGTCGGGCCATAGGAGCGTGCGCAGATGGTCCGTAGTCCTCGACGAGCCCAGAGGACCCGCAGTGAGCGGGGTGCCTCCGCTGTCGAGTTCGCCATCCTCCTCCCCGTGCTGATCACGATCATCGGGGCGATCATCGACTTCGGGTTCATCTTTTCTCAGCAGATCACCATGAACAACTCGGCCAGGGATGCTGCGCGAGCCGGCGTCGTGACCACCCTCAGCGGTTCGACGATGAGTTGCAGCCAGATCGCGGCACAGGCAAGGGATGCCATGACCAGCGGCGCTGTCGGCATCTCCAACGCCAACAAGATCCGGGTGGGTGTGGTCGTCACGGGACAAGCGGGGTCGTGCACTCTCGCCGCCAACTCCGCGAGCGTCAGCTCGAACGGCACCATCACGCCGTGCACCGGCTCCAGCGGCGCGGCGGTCGGCACGCTGAAGAACCTCCAGGTGACCGTGTCCTACAGCTCGACTCCGCCGTTCCCGGTGCCTTTCATGGGAACGCCGGTCCTGTCCGCGAGGGGAGACTTCCAGTGCGAGTACACCTGATGCCCAGCGCCCGATCTCGTGACGAGCGTGGCGGGGTGTCGATCATCGTCGCCATCCTGCTCGTTCCGTTCATGATTCTCGCCGCGTTCGTCGTCGACTTCGGTATGGCCTTCGCCCAGGCGCGTGCCTTCAGCACCAGCGCCGACAGCGCCGCCCTGGCGATCGTCGCGGCCAAGCGGACCTCGATCAACGCCTCACCCAACACCCCCGTGACGTGCAAGAACATCAAGGACGCGGACGCTGCCCTCCCGGCGAACGATCCCAACAAGGCGCTCAAGATCGCGAAGGACCAGACCGACCGCAACGGTCCGTTCGCGGTCAACACCGCATCCGGGGTCGGCGTCACGGTCACCCTCGAGTGCCTGGCGGCCGACGGCGTCACGGTGCAGGACGACGGCTTCCTCAAGGCCACGGTCGACGTCCAACGCGCCGTCCCGACGACGCTGGGCAAGATGGTGGGCGTCAACACCGTGAACGCGCAGCGCAACGGGGCGGCAGCCCTCGGTGTGGCCAAGAAGGTCAGCGGCATCTTCCCGTTGGCGATGTGCGACCAGCAGGCTGATGAGATCGCGGCGCATGCGACGGCGGACTTCGCTGCCGGTCTCCCCTATCGCAACGAGGTCATCAGTACCAGCAAGCAGTGGAACCCCAACTGCCAGGGCCAGGCCGGTGGCGGTTCGGGCAACTGGGGCTGGCTCAACTGTGCGTCCCTGGGCAGTCCCGGCGGCGTGAGCGTGTCGGACCTCGCGAGCTACATCACCGAGGGCTGCAACGTCGACCTGACACTCACCGGCTCCCCGCCCAGCTCGGCCATCGGTGGTGCTCCCGGCAACAAGATCAACGCCAACGGCGTGATCAGCAGCCTCACCTCGCAGCTGGGCAAGACGTTCGCGTTCCCGGTGTTCGACCGGATCACGGGCAACGGCGCCGGGGTGTCGTACCGCATCGTCGCGTTCATCCAGCTCAAGCTGATCTCCTTCGAGGAGAACTCTGGTGACATCACCGTCCAGTACGTCAACTACGCCCCGGTGGCGGACCTGAGCCAGCTGTGCGGCATCGGAAACATCAACTGCAACGTCTACAACGCCTACGCGATCGGCCTCATCAAGTAGGTCCGCTCCAGACAGCAAGGACGGCGCCCCGGCTCATCGAGCCGGGGCGTCGTCGTGTCACTCGGCGAGGAGCTCCCAGTGGAGGGCGTCGACGGCGGCGCCGTCGGGGAGGACATCGGCGGCGGTCTCGCGACCCCAGATCGTGAAGCCAACCGTGTCGAGCACCCGGTTGCTGCCGGCGTTGTCCTCCGCGGTCTGGGCGACGAGCCGGCGAAACCCCATGCCGCCCACCGACGTCGGGAGCAGGGCGTGCCGGGCCAGGGCCGTCGCTGCCGCCGTGGCCACGCCACGGCGGCGGGCACTGGGGAGCACCTGGTAGCCCAGCTCGGCGGTGTCGTCGTCGAGGGTGCCCTCGGTGACGAAGACGAGCACCTCGCCCAGCGCGACGTCGCTGTCGGCGTCCGCGACGCACCAGCTCATGACCAGCCCCTGGGACATCCGCTCGCGCCGGGTCGTGAGCCACTCGGGGAAGGTGTCGGCGTCGAGGACCCCGCGCGCCGGCATGTGGTGGGCGGGCTGGTCGCGCGGCTCGAGGGCGCTGACGTCCTCGTCGCGCCACGGCCGCATGATGATGCCGCCGGCGTCGTCGGAGGTGAGGAACGGCGGGTCGTCCCACGGCGCCCGGGGCTCCATGACGTCGTCGGCGCCGAGGCTGGCGCGCCACTGGTCGCGGGCGGGGGAGAGGGGCTCGTCGGCGTCGGCCACGAGCTGGGGGACGGTGCCGTGGTGGGTGAAGCCGCACGCCCAGGCCACCCGCCACGAGGCGAAGTTGCCACGCGTCGCCGACCAGTGGACGCGCACCCCGGCGCGCTCGGTGAACCACCAGCGCGACACCAGGCGCAGGGCGCCCGCCATCAGGCCACGACCACGCCCCTCGGGGTGGAGGCCGAAGCCCGTCTCGGCCGCCCCGCCGCCGCGCGGGCGCAGGTCGATCGTGCCGAGGTACGTGCCGTCGGGGTCGTCGGCGTCGGTGACCACCCAGAACCGCTCGCCGTCGTCATCGAGCCACGACTCCTCGATGAGCGCGAGCCAGGCCTTCGCCTCGCCCGGGCTGTACGGCCGCGGCACGGTGGTCCACCGCGTCGTCTCGGGGTCGGAGCACTGCTCGACGATGCGGTCCACGTCGCCGGGACGGTGGGCTCGCAGGAGCACGACGCCGTCGCTGAGCTCGGGCACGCAGTCCGGGTACGACTGACCGGTCATGCGCCCACCCAACCACCGCGGACGGGTCCGGGGGAACTCACCCCGCCGGGCGCGTCGTTGGTCGCTGCGGTGGTCGGCCGACTGCGGTGGGCCACCGGGCGCTCGACTACCCTAGGCAGGTCCGGTCGAGAGCGACCGCCATGAAGTCACGCCAAGGGAGTCCCACTCGTGAAGATCGTCGAGAAGCTGTTGCGCGCCGGTGAGGGGCGCACCCTCAAGAGGCTCGACAACCTCGCGGCGCAGGTCAACGCCATCGAGGAGGACTTCGAGAAGCTCACCGACGAGGAGCTGCGCGGCGAGACCGAGAAGTTCAAGGCGCGCCTGGCCGACGGCGAGACCCTCGACGACATCCTCCCCGAGGCCTTCGCCGCGGTCCGCGAGGCCAGCAAGCGCACCCTGGGCAAGCGCCACTTCGACGTCCAGCTCATGGGTGGGGCGGCCCTGCACCAGGGCAACGTCGCCGAGATGAAGACCGGTGAGGGCAAGACCCTCGTCGCCACCCTGCCGAGCTACCTCAACGCGCTGTCCGGCAAGGGCGTCCACGTCATCACGGTCAACGACTACCTCGCCGAGTACCAGTCCGAGCTGATGGGCCGCGTGCACCGCTTCCTCGGCCTCGAGACCGGCTGCATCCTCGCGTCGATGACGCCCGAGCAGCGTCGCGCCGAGTACGCCAAGGACATCACCTACGGCACGAACAACGAGTTCGGCTTCGACTACCTGCGCGACAACATGGCGTGGTCCACCGCCGAGCTGGTGCAGCGCGAGCACAACTTCGCGATCGTCGACGAGGTCGACTCCATCCTCATCGACGAGGCGCGCACGCCGCTCATCATCAGTGGCCCGGCCGACCAGCCGACCAAGTGGTACCAGGAGTTCGCCCGGATGGCGGCCCGCCTCGAGCGCGGCGAGCTCGAGTCCGGCCGTGGCGACTACGAGGTCGACGAGAAGAAGCGCACCGTCGGTGTCCTCGAGCGCGGCATCGACAAGGTCGAGGACCACCTCGGCATCGAGAACCTCTACGAGTCGGCCAACACCCCGCTGATCGGCTACCTCAACAACGCGATCAAGGCCAAGGAGCTCTTCCAGCGCGACAAGGACTACGTCGTCATCAACGACGAAGTGCTCATCGTCGACGAGCACACCGGCCGCATGCTCCCCGGGCGCCGATACAACGAGGGCATGCACCAGGCCATCGAGGCCAAGGAGGGGGTGAAGATCCAGAACGAGAACCAGACCCTCGCGACGATCACCCTCCAGAACTACTTCCGCATGTACGACAAGCTCTCGGGCATGACCGGTACGGCCATGACCGAGGCCGCCGAGCTGAACTCGATCTACAAGCTCGGCGTCGTGCCGATCCCGACCAACCGCTCGATGATCCGCATTGACCAGGCAGACCTCGTCTACCGGACCGAGGAGGCCAAGTACAAGGCCGTCGTCGACGACATCGTCGAGCGCCACGCCAAGGGCCAGCCGGTCCTCGTCGGCACGGTGTCGGTCGAGAAGTCGGAGTACCTGTCCGAGCAGCTGCGCCGCCGCGGGGTCAAGCACGAGGTCCTCAACGCCAAGCACCACGAGCGCGAGGCCGCGATCGTCGCCGACGCCGGGCGCAAGGGCGGCGTCACGGTCGCCACGAACATGGCCGGACGAGGCACCGACATCATGCTCGGTGGCAACCCCGAGTTCCGCGCCGTCGCCGCCCTCAAGGCCCGCGACCTCGACCCGCACGAGACCCCGGAGGAGTACGAGGCCGCCTGGGACGACGCCCTCGCCGCCGCCGAGGCCGCCGTCGCGGCCGAGCACGACGAGGTCACCGAGCTCGGTGGCCTGTACGTCCTGGGCACCGAGCGGCACGAGTCGCGCCGCATCGACAACCAGCTGCGTGGTCGCTCCGGCCGCCAGGGTGACCCGGGCGAGTCGCGGTTCTACCTCTCGCTCGAGGACCACCTCATGCGGCTGTTCAACGCCGGCCTCGTCGACCGGGTGATGACGACCGCGAAGCTCGAGGACGACCAGCCGATCGAGTCCAAGCTCGTGTCGCGCTCGATCGCCTCGGCGCAGGCGCAGGTCGAGGCGCAGAACTTCGAGATCCGCAAGAACGTCCTCAAGTACGACGACGTCCTCAACCGCCAGCGCACCGTCATCTACGACGAGCGGCGCCGCGTCCTCGAGGGCGAGGACCTGCACGAGCAGATGCGCTTCTTCGTCAACGACGTCATCGAGGGCTACGTCGACGCCGAGACCGCCGAGGGCTTCCCCGAGGACTGGAACCTCGAGCGCCTGTGGACCGCGCTGCGCTCGGCCTACCCCGTCTCGATCACCCCCGACCAGCTCGAGGCCGCGGTCGGTGACCGCTCGTCGCTCACCGCCGACCGGCTCAAGGAGGAGCTGCTCTCCGACGCGCACCACGCGTACGACCAGCGCGAGGAGACCCTCGGCTCGGACGTCATGCGCGAGGTGGAGCGCCGGGTCATGCTCTCGGTCCTGGACCGCAAGTGGCGCGAGCACCTCTACGAGATGGACTACCTGCAGGAGGGCATCGGCCTGCGGGCGATGGCCCAGCGCGACCCGCTCGTGGAGTACCAGCGCGAGGGCTTCGCCCTGTGGAACACGATGAACGAGGCCGTCAAGGAGGAGTCGGTCGGGCTGCTCTTCCACGTCGACGTCCAGGTCGACCAGCCCCAGGAGGAGGCGCCGGCGCTCGAGCCGATGCACGTCTCCCAGATGCTCGGGGCGATGGCGGGTGCGGCGCCGGCCGCTGCCGAGGTCGTCGAGGTCGAGGACGAGCCGGCTCCCAGCAGCGCGTTCGGTGGCGGCCCCAAGGTGGCCGTCTCCGGCGTCGGTGTGGGTCGCCCGCGCAGCGGGGCCCTGCACTACTCGGCGCCGAGCGAGACCGGTGGCGTCGACGAGCGCGACGAGGGCGCGGGCTCGGCGTCGGCCGTCGCCGGCCTCACGGACGAGCAGCTGGCCAGCACGCCGCGCAACGCCGCCTGCCCCTGCGGGTCGGGCAAGAAGTTCAAGATGTGCCACGGTCGCCGGTGACGGACTGACCTCAGCCACGACGCGGCCCCGGTGCGAAAGCTCGCACCGGGGCCGCGTTCGCGGGGGCGCGGGGGACTAGCGTGCGGGGACGGTCCACGGGGGTGGGCCCGGGGAGGGGAGCGGCATGAGGTCGTCGAGGCTGTCGGTGGTCGGGGTCGGGGCGCTGCTCGCGCTGACCGGGTGCGGGTCGGACGGGGGCGAGGGCGCAGGTGGGCCGTCGGCGGGGGCGTCGAGCAGCTCGGCGAGTCCGTCGCCCAGTGCATCGGCCAGCCCGGTCGACAGCGCCGAGGCGAAGAAGCGGGCGGCCTCGGCCACGAAGAAGGCCCTGCTGCCCGACGCCGCGTTCGAGAAGATCGGGCTGGAGGTCGACATGCCCCCCAAGGAGGACAAGTGGGACTGGTTCGAGTCGTGCCGGCCCTTCCTGCCCTCGGAAGCCAAGCAGGTCACCGGGTACCACGGGCGCTGGAAGGGTGAGGGCGCGATCATCGACCAGACCGTCGTGGCCTACCCCGACGGCGTCGCCGAGGACATCGTCGGCGAGGTGAAGAGGACGGTGACGTGCACCGAGTACAGCGCGGGGGGGTCGGACTACTCGAAGGTCGCGTCGGTCACCCTGCCGAAGGTCCCGGAGGCCGACGCGGTGCACGCGTGGTGCATGACGTCCTCGAAGGACCACGAGGTGTGCCACTCGGTGTTCGCCGAGCAGGACCTCATCAGCAGCATCTGGGTCATCTCGGGCGACCGGGAGGACGCGCTCGACGGCCTCCGCGTGATGACGGCCCTGGCGGCCAAGCGCATCGAGGCCCAGATCAGGTAGTGCCGCGTCTGGGCCGGCAGCCGGCCCGGAGCGCGCTGACCTCCTTTCCCCTTCGGGATGTCAGCCGACCTGGAGGGCGCTGACCTTCCACTTGCCGTCCTGGCCCACGAGCCGCAGGGCGACGGCGCGCACGCGCGGTCCGTGGCGCACGATGACCGCGGCCTCCGCCACGCCATCGGCCGGCTCGCACACGCGAACGCGGACGACGACGAGGCGCTGTCGCCCCCGCGGCGCCCGGCCCTCGGCGACGCGGCGGCCGACGCGGGCGCTGCGCCGGGCGAGGACGGCGTAGACCTCGGGGGTCGTCCACCGCAGGACCTGGGTGGCCGGCCGCGACCCCGTCATCACCTCGAGCATGGCCAGCGCGATCTGCCCGGACCAGCGGGTCGGTTCCGGGAGGTCGGCACTGACGGTGCGCTGGGGCCCGAAGACCTGCTCGTCGGAGGCCGCGGCGAAGTCGACCGCCAGGGCGTCCTGGATGTAGCCGTTGCTCCCGGTGAGCGCCTCGCGCTGGAGCCTGGCCACCCGCAGGGCCTCGTCGAGCGGGAGAGCCGGCGGGAGCGGCACCGTGCGCGGGACGACGTGCAGGACACCGGAGCTCACGAGACCACCCCCTCGGGCGCCCGGAGCACCTGACCCGGCCGGAGGCGGTCGGGGTCGTCACCGACCACGGCGCGGTTGGCCGCGTACCAGGCCGGCCAGGCCCGCGCGACCTCGGCCTCGGACGGCCGAGGGCCCAGGTGGCGCGCCGCGATCGACCACAGGGTGTCGCCCCGCCGCACCACGACCTCGACCACGTCGTCCGCCGCCTTCCCGGGTCGGCTGGGGGCAAGGACC
This sequence comes from Oryzobacter telluris, assembly GCF_043099285.1. Lineage (GTDB taxonomy): Bacteria > Actinomycetota > Actinomycetes > Actinomycetales > Dermatophilaceae > Oryzobacter > Oryzobacter telluris. The sequence goes on from NZ_CP170723.1 coordinate 1,446,947, forward strand.
CTCAGGTCGGGCTGGGGGCGGACGACCGGTGGCGCCGGCACCCAACCGGGATCCGGTGCCGAGGCTGCCGGAATCCCGTCGTCGGGGCCGCCGCCGACACCGGGCCCGCCGACCCCCGACCCGGCGTCGATCCCCGACCCGGCGTCGACCCCCCATCCGGGATCGGGGAGCGGCGCGAAGCCCGGGTCGGGCTGGTCGAGCACGACGACCATGGAGGGTGGCCCCGGGGCTGCCAGCGACGCGCCCGGCGTGACCCCGGCCGCCACCGTGACCCCCAGGGCGACTCCTACCACGCGTCGCAGCGCCCAGGGGGTGAGAACGTCGGCGACACCCGCCGCGGCCCGTCCCAGGCGCCCGGGCACCGACGCGAGCGCGACGACCACCACGCCCGCGGCGAGCCACGCCGTGATCGCCAGGGCGACGGCGGCCACGATCGCCACGACCAGCTCGTCGGCCCGCGCCGGTGCCCCCTGCGACACCAGCGCGAGCACGGGACGCACCACCTCCCACAGCCCCAGCCCGACGACGAGGAGCACGACGACGAGCGCGACGGTGCGCGCCATCACTGCGACCTGTCGTTTGATGCTGTTTGTGGTCGTTTGCATGCGGATGACGATAGATCGTGATCCTCCACTGGGCAACGGGTGCGCCCTAGGCTGTGGACGAAGGAGGGGGAGATGCGCTGGGAGCGGCTGTTCGCCGACCTCGAGGGCCAGCTGGCGGCGGGGGAGCGGCGTGAGCTCGACGACGAGGTCGCCGAGCGGACCCGCCGTGAGCGCGCCCTCGTACGGCTCGTCGACCGGCTGGGCGCGGCCCTGGGAACCGGAGTGACCCTCGGCCTCCTCGGCGGCCAGCGGGCCGAGGGCGAGGTCGCCGACGTCGGTGACGACTGGCTGCTGGTGCGCACCGGCGGTGGGCGCGACCTGCTCGTGCCCGTGGCCGTCGTGGCCTCGGTGCAGGGGTGGGGTTCCGGCTCCGGGTCAGGAGGTCCACGACCGGCCCGGCGCTTCGGGCTCGGCTACGCCCTGCGCGCGCTCAGCCGTGACCGGGTCACGGTCGCCGTCGGCCTCGTCGGAGGTGGGGCGCCCCTCGTCGGGACGATCGACGCGGTGGGGGCCGACCACCTCGACCTCGCCGAGCACCCCGAGGGCACACCGAGGCGGCGCGAGCACGTCACGGCCACGACCACGGTCGCGACGGGCGCCCTGCTGTTCGTGGAGTCGCGGCGGTGACCGCGTCAGGCCTCGTCGGTCGGCCGGTCGGCCCGGGTCGTGACGAAGTCGCGGGTCTCGGCGTACATGCGCTGGATGTACTGCTCGAGCTCGGCCGTCTCCACCCTCCACTGCCCGCGTCCCCCGACCTTGATGGCGGGCAGGTCGCCGCTGCGGACGAGGGCATAGGCCTGCGCTGCCGAGATGTCGAGGATCTCGGAGACCTCGGTGAGGGGGATGAACCGGCGCGCCACGTCGTCAGTGTGCCATCCACAGGTGAGGGCCTCGGCGCGGTTGTCCACAGGCCCGGTCCGCTCCGGAGGCGGACCCGCCCGGCCTCGTCCAGAATCGCCGCATGAGCGACCTGCCCACCCCCACCGCCTCGCGGCTGCGCGCCCCGTCGTGGCGGGACTCCCGGCTCGTCGTCGGCGTGCTGCTGGTGCTGCTGTCCACGGTCCTCGGCGCCGTCGTCGTCGCGCGGGCCGACGACCGGGTCCCCGTGTGGGCCGCGAAGGGCCAGGTGGCGCCCGGCCAGCAGCTCACCGAGGCCGACGTCGTCCGGGTCGACGTCCTGCTCGGCGACGGCGCGGCCGCCTACCTGCCGGCCGACACGGCCCTGCCCGCCGGCACCTTCGCGCTGCGCGACCTGCGTCCGGGTGAGCTCGTCCCGGTCTCCGCCGTCGGAGGGCCCGACCGCGTCGACGTTCAGCAGGTGGCACTCCTCGTCGACGCGACGTCCGCCTCCTCCCTCGCCCGGGGCTCGGTCGTCGACGTCTACGTCAACCGCCCCACCACGGGCACGACCGTCGGCACCCCCACCTTCGAGGGCCCCGAGCTGGCCCTGGAGTCCGTCTCGGTCGCCCGGGTGGCGGGCGAGGACGCCGTGCTCGGCGGCGCCACCGAGACCCGTGCCGTGCACGTGATGGTGCCGCGCGCCGACGTCCAGGACCTCGTCGCCGACGTCGACGCCGGGGCACGGATCACGCTCGTGCCCGTCCCCGGCGGGGTGACGGCGGCCGGCTCGTGACGACGGTCGTCACGGCGGTCACGCACCGCGACGAGGCCGACTTCGTGCGTGTCCTCGAGGCCGCGCCCGACCTCGCCCTGGTGCGTCGCTGCGCCGACCTCGCCGAGCTGCTGTCCGTGGGTGCGGCCGGGGTGGCCCGGGTCGCGGTGGTCTCGCCGGACCTGCGCGGCCTCGACCGCGACGCCCTGCGCCACCTCGCCGGCCACGGGGTCCGGGTGGCCGGGCTCGTGGCACCGCGCGACGAGGAGGGGGAGCGGCGTCTGCGGCAGCTCGGGGTCGCCACGATCATCCGGCCCGACGACCCGGCCGACGAGGTGGGCGCCGCCCTGGCGGCGCTCGCGGGCTCCACGACCTCGGGGCTGCCGGCGGCCGGGGGCAATGACCCGTGGGAGGTTCCGCACGCGCTCGGCGGCGCGGTGGGCGCCGCCGGAACTCCCGACGACCGGCCCGAGGGGGACGCGGACCGGCCGGGTGCTCTCACCGTGGTGTGGGGTCCCACGGGCGCCCCCGGCCGCACCACGGTCGCCACGACCCTGGCCGCCACCCTCGCGGCCTCCGGGGTGCGCACCCTCCTCGTCGACCTCGACACCTGGGGCGCCAGCGTCGCGCAGGTGCTCGGTCTCGTCGACGAGGCGCCGGGGGTCGCCGCCGCGGCCCGCGCCTCCGAGCAGGGCACCCTCGACGTCCCCGCCCTCGCCCGCCTCGCGCCCGAGGTCGTCCCCGGCCTGCGCGTCCTCACCGGGCTCCCGCGCGCCGAGCGCTGGCCCGAGCTGCGCGCCGCCGCCGTCGAGGACGTCCTGCGGCTCGCGCGCCGGGTCGCCGAGCACGTCGTCGTCGACGTCGGCTTCGCCATCGAGGACGACGAGGAGCTCAGCTACGACACCGTCGCCCCGCGGCGCAACGCCGCCACCCTCGCGGCGCTCGAGGCCGCCGACCACCTCGTCGTCGTCGGTGCCGCCGACCCGGTCGGGCTCCAGCGGCTGGTCCGGGCCGTCCAGGAGGTGGCGGTCGTCGCCTCGCCCGTGCCCACCGTCGTCGTCAACAAGGTGCGGGCCTCGGTGGCCGGTCCGCGCCCCGAGCGGGCCATCCGCGAGGTGCTCGACCGCTTCGCGGGGATGGAGCGCATCCGCCTCCTGCCGTGGAGCCCCGACGAGTGCGACGCCGCGCTCCTCGCCGGTCGCACCCTCGTCGAGACCTCCCCGCAGGCCGTCCTCGTGGCCGCCGTCGGAGACCTCGCCGCCGAGCTGGACCCGCGCGCCGCACCCGGCACCGCCTCCCGCAGCCGCCGACGGGCGGGCCGCGCCACCGGCCGGGGCCGACGCAGGAAGGAACCGCCCACCACGGTCCTGCCCGACCATGGCAAGGCCGTCTGACACGATGGGTTCCGTGGCAGACCGGCTCAGCTCGCTCGACACGTCCTTCCTCCACCTCGAGGACGCGACGACGCCGATGCACGTCGGTTCGGTGATGGTGTTCGACGCCCCCACCGACGGCTTCGACTACGAGAGCCTCGTCGCGCTCATCAGCGAGCGGATCGCGCACGTGCCGCGCTACCGGCAACGCATCAAGACCGTCCCCGGGGGTCTGGCCAACCCGGTGTGGGTCGACGACAAGACGTTCGACATGAGCTACCACGTGCGGCGCAGCGCCCTGCCCCGCCCGGGCTCCGACGAGCAGCTCGAGGAGCTCGTCGCGCGCATCCAGCCGCGCCCCCTCGACCGCAGCCGACCGCTGTGGGAGGTCTACCTCGTCGAGGGACTGGCCGAGGACCGCTTCGCCATCATCACCAAGACGCACCACAGCCTCGTCGACGGCATCAGCGCGGTCGACATCGGCAACGTCCTCGTCGACGGCAACCCGACCGGCGCCGACAGCGTCAGCACCACCTGGCGGGCCCGGCCCGAGCCCAGCGGCGTCGAGCTCGTCGTGGGCGCGCTCACCGACGCGGTCCGCAGCCCGAGCCAGGTCGTCGACACGGTCCAGAACGGCGTCGCCGACGTGAAGAAGACCGTGGGCAAGGTCGCCTCGGTCGCCGGCGACGTGCTGTCCACCGTCGCCCGGATGTCGGCCCGCCCGGCGCCCACCTCGCCGCTGAACGCCTCCATCGGCCGCGCTCGTCGCTACGTGATGATCGGCACCGACCTCGAGGACTACCGCACCATCCGGGCCCGGCTCGGCCGGGGCTCGTTCGCCGAGGAGGTCTCGGTCAACGACGTCGTCCTCGCCACCGTGGCCGGGGCCTTCCGCTCGTGGCTCCTCACCCGCGGGGAGTCGGTCTACCCCGGCACGACGATCCGCGCCATGGTCCCGGTCTCCGTGCACGACACCGCCGACGGCGCCGTGGGCGCGCAGATGACCGCGTGCTTCGTCGACCTCCCCGTCGGCGAGTCCAAGCCCTCGATGCGCCTGCACCAGATCGCCTTCGCCATGCGCCAGCAGATGGAGGGGGGAGCGCGCCGCGCCGTCGCCGCCGACACGCTCGCCGGCCTCGGTGGCTTCGCGCCGCCCACGATGCACGCCCTCGGCGCCCGCCTCGGCGGGATGGTGTCGCGGCGCCTGTACAACGTCGTCATCACCAACGTCCCCGGTCCCCAGACGCCGCTCTACGCCGCCGGTGCCCGGATGGTCTCCACCTACCCCGTGACGCCGCTGGGCCGCGACCAGGCCCTCTCCATCGGGCTCACCTCGTACGACGGCGGCGTCTACTACGGCCTCTACGCCGACCGCGACGCCATGCCCGACGCCGACGTCCTCGGCCGCGGGGTGGTCGACGCGCTCCAGGAGCTCCTCGACGCCCCTCGGGTCGGGGTGAGGTGAGCACCGTGCCCCTGACCCGCGTCTACCTGCCGCTCACCGCCGCCGACCTCGACGACCTCGCGGCGGGACGGTCCGTCGGCCCGGCCCCGAGGTCCGCCCACGCGGTCACGGCAGCGCTCGGCCGCCCCGGGCTGACCACCGACGAGGAGGAGCTCGAGCACACCGCGTGGCTCGCCGCCGCCGACGAGGCCGTCTTGCTGAGTGGCGACGGCCGTCGGCGCCGCGTCATCGGGTCGGCCGACGTCGACGCCGCCACCGTGGGCCGTCCCACCGCTCCCGATGTCGCGTCCCGGGTCGAGCTCTCGGCCCCGCTCGAGCGCCGCGGCTTCGTCTCCTTCCACGTCGACGAGGAGCCGGGAGCCACCGACGCCGCCGACCTGCTCTGGTACGACGTCACCGAGCTCGACGACGTCCGCGCGCTCCTCGCCGGCGGCTGACGCGCACCCGGCCGGGCAGCCAGTGGGTTTGCGCCGCGATCCCCGACGGCGCGAGAGTGGGGGCCGACCCGACGTCGTGACCCGAACGAGGAGCCCCACCACATGGACGCTGTGACCCACGTCCCCACCCCGACCAACGAGACCGTCCTCGACTACGCCCCCGGCAGCCCCGAGCGCGCCGCCCTCGAGGTGGCGCTCGTCGAGCTCGGCTCCACGAAGCACGAGCTGCCCCACACCATCGGCGGCCAGCGCGTCACCGGCAAGGGCCCCCGCATCGAGGTCCGCCAGCCGCACGCCCACCGCAAGGTCCTCGGCGTCACCCGCGGCGCCACCAAGGCCGAGGCCGCCTCTGCCGTCGACGCCGCGGTCGCCGCCGCCCCCGCGTGGCGCGAGCTGTCCTTCGACGACCGCGCCGCCATCCTCCTCAAGGCCGCCGACCTCCTCGCCGGCCCCTGGCGCGCCCGGGTCAACGCCGCGACGATGCTCGGCCAGAGCAAGACCGCCTACCAGGCCGAGATCGACGCCGCCTGCGAGCTCATCGACTTCTGGCGCTTCAACGTCCACTTCGCCCGCCAGATCATCGAGGAGCAGCCGCCGGCCAACTCCCGCGGCCTGTGGAACCGCAGCGACTACCGCTCCCTCGAGGGCTTCGTCTACGCCGTCACCCCGTTCAACTTCACCGCGATCGCCGGCAACCTGCCCACGGCGCCCGCGCTCATGGGCAACACCGTCGTCTGGAAGCCGTCGCCGACCCAGCAGCTCGCCGCCCAGCTGACGATGGAGCTGCTCGAGGAGGCGGGGATGCCTCCGGGCGTCATCAACCTCGTCGCCGGCGACGGCATCGCCGTGTCCGACGTGGTCCTGCGCCACCCCGAGTTCGCCGGCCTGCACTTCACCGGCTCGACCCCGACCTTCCAGCACCTGTGGCGCGAGATCGGCGAGAACCTCACGACCTACCGCCACTACCCGCGCATCGTCGGCGAGACCGGTGGCAAGGACTTCGTCCTCGCCCACCCGAGCGCCGACCCCGACGTGCTGCGCACCGCCCTGATCCGCGGGGCGTTCGAGTTCCAGGGCCAGAAGTGCTCGGCCGCGTCGCGGGCCTACGTGCCGCGCTCGCTGTGGAAGGTCATCAGGAAGGACCTCGTCGAGATCACCAACGGGCTGTCCGTCGGCGACGTCACCGACCTGTCGAACTTCATGGGCGCCGTCATCGACGACCGAGCGTTCGCCAAGCACAAGGCCGCCATCGACCGGGCCCACGCCACGGCGCACCTCGACGTCGTCGCCGGCGGCACCTACGACGACTCCGTGGGCTACTTCGTGCGGCCCACCGTCGTCGAGAGCAGCGACCCGGCCGACGCGATGTTCTCCACCGAGTACTTCGGCCCGATCCTCGCCGTGCACGTCTACCCCGACCGCCAGTACGACAAGGTCCTCGACCAGATGGAGTCGGTCGCGCCGTACGCGCTCACCGGCGCCGTCATCGCGCAGGACCGGGCCGCCATCGCCGACGCCATGCACCGCCTGCGGTTCGCGGCCGGCAACTTCTACATCAACGACAAGCCGACCGGTGCGGTCGTCGGGCAGCAGCCCTTCGGCGGCGGCCGCGCGTCGGGCACCAACGACAAGGCCGGCTCGGCGGCGAACCTGCTGCGCTGGTCCTCGGTGCGCTCCATCAAGGAGAACTTCGTGCCGCCGACCGCGCACGGCTACCCCCACATGGGCTGACACCCTCGACTGATGGCGAATAACCCACGCGGAGAACGGCTCTCCGCGTGGGTTATTCGCCATCAGTGCACAGTCAGCGGGCGAGCCACTCCCGCAGGAGGTTCGCCTCGATGCCGATGGCCGCGGTGATCGGCTCGGCCGCGGCCTTCTCGAGGCGCCCGCCGATGAGGGGCACGTTCGCCTTGAGGTCGGCGTCGAGGACCTCGGCGGTGCCCGAGCCCGACGGCACGAGCCGCAGCGTCCCCTTGATGGTGAGCGGCGCACCCTTGACGTGGATGTCGACGACGGCCTCGCGCGACCCATCGGCCGCCGGGCCGGACCAGTCGATGACCTCGATGATCGTCAGGTGCTCGCCGACGAAGGAGCGCGCGATGTCGGGGAGGCCGTCGGAGGGCAGCTGCCGCTGGGTGCGGACCCGCTGCTTCGGGGCGGAGCCGCTGACGTCGACGGTGTACGTCCCGTCGTCGGTCGTCGCGGCGCACTTGGCTTCCTGGAAGGCCTGGTCGGTGAGCAGGGCGTGGACCTCGTCGACGGTCCCGGCCAGCTCCTCACGCGTCTGGAGTCGCACTCTGGCGTCCTCTCGCTCGTCGGTCCGGTGATCCTCTCACCCGCGTCGCAGGACGTGGGAGACCTCGGCGAGCGTGGTCGTGGAGTCCCGCAGGACTTCGAGGACGAAGTCCCGGCGCCGGGTGTGCTGGGCGGCGACGAGGTCGAGGTCGGCCTGGAGGAGGTCGCGGGTCGTCTCGCGCTCGCGGGCCGCATCCAGGTCAGCGGTGCCGCTGACGCCCCAGGCGGGGGCGACCCGGCCGTCGCGGACCTCGAGGCCGGCGCGCGCCCCGCGCTCGCGCAGGGTGCGCTCGCGAGCCACGAGGTCGGCGAGGTCGGTGGCCTGGTCCTGGAGGACCTGTCCCACGTGGTCGAGCTGGGCGGCCAGGGTGGCGGCGGCCGTCGTGAGGCCGTCGGCGGCCTGCCGGGTGGTCGCGGAGGTCCGGCCGGTCCAGTCGTCACCGACCGCACTCGTGGCGGAGGCGAGGGCCGACCCCTCGGCCTCCAGCCGTCGGGACACCTCGCGGGCCGTCCGCGCGCACGCCGACAGGGACGCGGCATCGCCGGGCACGACGGTCACCGTCCGACCTCGAGGTCGGAAGCGGTGTGGTCGTGCACGGCGCGGGGGGCGCGCGCTGCGTCCGGGGTCGAGGGTGCGAACCGGGCGACCGTGGGGGCCAGCTCGTCGGCCGAGGCGCCGACGGCCCGCAGCGTGTCGGCGACCTGGTCGAGCCAGTCGTCGAGGACGCGCTGGGCGTGCGGCTCCCCGGTGACGACGAGGGACGCCAGGACGTCCTCCTCGGCCTCGGCGACGACGGCGCGCAGGGCGTCGAGCCGCGCGAGGAGCGCCGCGGCGCGCGTCGGGTCGGGCTCGAGGGGCACCACCCCACCCTAGTGAGCCCACGAGCCCCACCCGACCCGTCATCCACAGCCCCACCCCCCGCGGTGAGTGCGGAACTGGTCGCCGGGGCAGCCGCTTCCGCACTCGCGGCCCGGTGTCGCGGGGGCTCGTGGGCGGTGTGCCCCTCGGCGTAGGGTCACCGCGTGGGCACCGACCGATCCACCACGACCGTCGCCGGCACCGCCGTGACGGTGGATGACGTCGGGCCGGCGGCGGTCGCCCTCACCGCCGAGCTCGTGGCCGTCGACTCGGTGAACCCGGGGCTCGTGCCCGGCGCAGCGGGGGAGGGTGCGGTCGTCGAGCTCCTCACGCACCGGTTGCGCCGCAACGGGTTCGAGACCCACGTCATCACACCGGACGGCCACCGCGACCGGCCGAGCCTCGTCGCCATCGGCCCGAGCGGAGCCTCCGGCCCCACGGTCCTGCTCACCGGCCACGTCGACACCGTCGGCGTCGCCGGCATGCCCACCCCCTTCGACCCGGTCGCCGACGGCGACCGGATGACCGGCCGCGGCACCTGCGACATGAAGGGCGGCGTCGCCGCGATGGTCGTGGCCGCCGAGGCGCTCGCGCGCTCCCGGACCCCCGGTCGGGTCGTCCTCGCCCTCGTCGCCGACGAGGAGGACGCGAGCCTGGGAGCGGAGGCCGTCATCACTGCCCTGCCGGGACTGGGGGTCCGGCCCGACGTCGCCGTCGTGGGGGAGCCGACGTGGCTGGCCGCCGCCGCGAGCCTGCGGGGGTACGCCCTCGTGGAGGTCGTCCTCGAGGGGCGCGCTGCCCACTCGTCGCAGCCCGAGCGCGGGGTCAACGCGGTGACGCACCTCGGCCGGCTCCTGGCCGCCGTCGAGGCCCGCTCGCACGACCTCCCCGACCCCGGCGGCTCGCTCATGGTCACCGTCGCCGCCGGGGGGGAGTCGCCGTTCGTCCTCGCGCGCTCCGCCCGGGCCGTGGTGGAACGGCGCACGGTCCCGGGAGAGTCCTCGCAGGACGCGCTCGCCGAGGTCGAGGACCTGCTCGACACCCTGCACGCCGCCGACCCCACCGTCACCGCCACCGCGACCCTCACCATGGCCCGCGAGGCCTGGCGTGCCGACAGCACCGGCCCCGCGGCGACGTTCTCGGACGACCTCCTCGCCGCCCTCGGTGACACCGCCCCGGCCAAGCCCTTCCACGCCCCCTACTGGATGGAGGCGCCGCTCTGGCAGGCCGCCGGCATCCCCGTGGTCGTGTGCGGTCCGGCCGGTGGCGGACTTCACGCGGCCGACGAGTGGGTCGACCTCCGGCAGGTGCGGGCGTACGCGCAGGCGCTCGTCGACGCCGTCACGGCCTGGTCCGGGCGCCATGCCGACTGACCCGCGCCGGCTGCGCGGTGACGCGCCGCTGCTCGACGCGTGGCTGCGCTTCCAGGAGGAGGCGCCGACACCCTTCACGATCCCGGGGCACAAGCAGCGCCACGACCTCGTCGGCGACGTCGTGGCCGGCGACGTCCCGCTCTACGCCGGTCTCGACACCATGAAGCTCTCCCGCGGCGTCGTCGACGAGGCCGAGGACCGAGCCGGACGGCTGTGGGGCGCCGACCTGTGCCGCTTCTCGGTGGGCGGGTCGACGCACGGCAACCAGGCGCTGGCCCTCGCGGTGGGACGGCCGGGCGACCGGGTCGTCGTGGCCCGAACCCTGCACCGGTCGATGCTCCTCGGGCTGGTCCTTGCCGGCCTCGATCCCGTGTGGGTGCGCCCGGAGGTCGACCCGACGCACGGGCTGCCCCTCGGCATCACGGCCGCCGCCCTCGAGGCCGCCCTGGTCTCCGCGCCCGACGCCAGGGCCGTCTTCGTCGGCGACCCGTCCTACGTCGGCACGGTCGGGGATGTCGGGGCGCTCGCCGAGGTCGCCCACCGGCACGGCGTGCCCCTCGTCGTCGACGCCGCCTGGGGCGCGCACCTCGGGTTCCACCCCGCCCTGCCGCCCCACGCCATCGCGGCAGGGGCCGACGCCCTCGTGACGAGCGCGCACAAGGCCCTTCCGGCGTGGTCGCAGGGCGCCATCGTCCTCGCCCGCAGCCGCCGGATCAGCCGCGCGCGCTTCCACGCCGGGGTCGAGGCGACCGCCACGACGAGCCCCGCCGGTGCCATCCTCGCGAGCATCGACGCCGCCCGCGCCCTCCTCCAGCGCGACGGCGAGGCCCTGCTCGGCGAGGTCGTCGACGCGGTGGCGGCCGCCCGCCGCCGGCTCCAGCGCGTGCCCGGCCTCGTCGTCCTCGACGGACCCACGGTGGACCCGACGCGCCTCGTCCTCGTCCTGCCGGGCACCGGTGCCGACGGCAACGCCGTGGAGGACGACCTCATCGCGGGCGGACGGCCTCTGGAGATGGCCGACCGCGACACGGTCGTCGCGATGGTCACGCTCGCCGACACGCGCCGCGGCATCGAGGACCTCACCCTGGCCCTCCTCGAGGCCGTCGAGCGGCACCGCGGCACGCCCCGGCCGGTGGTCGCCGCCGGCGTCTGGTCGGTGGACCCGGTGCAGGTGGCCTCCCCTCGCGAGGCCTTCTTCGCCCGGCGCGAGAGCGTGCCGCTGGAGCGCGCGGTGGGCCGGGTCTGTGCCGAGCTCGTCGCCCCGTACCCGCCCGGCATCCCCGTGCTGGCGCCGGGTGAGGAGGTCACCCTCGAGGCCGTCGACGCCCTGCGCGCCGCCCGCGCGGCGGGCAGCCGGATCGCCTACGCGGCGGACCCGACGGTCCGCACCCTCGACGTCGTCGCCGAGTAGCCGGTCGAAAGTGTCCCGTGGGCGAGACACCCGACCGCTCCCCGGCAGACGGTCCCCCCGGCAGGGTGGCTAGTCTCGGACGCGAGCACGACGCCGTGCTCCACCGCCACAGGTGACTCGCGACCAAGGAGTGCCACCGCACCATGTCGAAGCCCCAGACCGGCAGCCGCGAGGACGTCCTCGCCTCGATCGCAGCAGCGTTCGAGGAGGCAGCGCCGGACGGCGGCGGCAAGGACTTCGTCGAGCGGTACTTCCGGCACGTCCCCCTCGACGAGCTGACCTCCCGGGCGCCCGAGGTCTACGCCGGTGCGGCCCGCAGCCACCTCGAGCTCGCCCGCGACCGCCTGCCGGGCGTCGCGAACGTCCGGGTCTACAACCCGACGACCGAGACCGACGGCTGGTCGAACGCCCGCACCATCATCCAGGTCGTCACCGACGACATGCCCTTCCTCGTCGACTCGGTCACCGGGGCGCTCGTCGGCGCCGGTATGGACATCCACCTCATCGTCCACCCGCAGCTCGTCGTCAGCCGCGACGCCGTCGGCCGGTTCGAGAAGGTCGTCGCGCGCGACGTCACCGGCCGTACGAAGAACAAGGTCGCCGTCGGCGAGCTCCCCGAGTCGTGGATGCTGCTCTCCGTCGACCGCGAGAGCGACGAGGGCCGCCGCGGCGAGCTCGAGGCCAGGGTGCGCCACGTCCTCGAGGACGTCCGCCAGGCCGTCGAGGACTGGCCGAAGATGCGCAGCAAGTGCCTCGTCCTCGCCGCCGAGCTCGAGGGGTCGCCGCCGGTGGGGGTCGACGCCGAGGAGGTCGCGCGGGTCACGACCTTCATGCGCTGGATGGCCGAGGACCACTTCACCTTCCTCGGCTACCGCGACTACGTCCTCGAGGAGACCGGCGACGGCGAGGCGATCGTCCCGGTGACCGGGTCGGGGCTCGGCCTGCTCCGCTCCGACCCCCCGCAGGGCGAGCAGCCCGACGTCCTCAGCCGCGAAGCCGCCGCCAAGGCGCACGACCGCAACATCCTCGTGCTGACCAAGGCGAACTCGCGCTCCACGGTGCACCGCGTCACCCACCTCGACTACGTCGGCGTGAAGTCGTTCGGCGACGACGGCGAGGTCGTGGGGGAGCGGCGCTTCCTCGGGCTCTACGCCTCCACGGCCTACACCGAGTCGGTGCTGCGGGTGCCGCTCGTCGCCGAGAAGGTGCGCGCCGTCCTCGAGCGCAGCGGCGTCGCCTCCGACAGCCACACCGGCAAGGACCTCCTCGAGGTCCTCGAGAGCTACCCGCGCGACGAGCTGTTCCAGGCGAGCATCGAGAACCTCTACGAGACCGCGATGGCGGTCACCCAGCTGCAGGAGCGCCGGCGCACCAAGCTGTTCATCCGCGAGGACGACTTCGGCCGCTTCGTCTCCTGCCTCGTCTACATCCCGCGCGACCGCTACAACACCGCGGTCCGGATGCGGATGGCCGACATCCTCACCGAGACCTTCGGCGGCGAGTCGGTCGAGTTCGCCGCACGGGTGAGCGAGTCCGCCCTGTCCCGGCTCCAGTTCGTCGTGCGGGTGCCGCGCGGCAGGCGGGTGCGCACCCTCGACCGCGCCGAGCAGGAGCGCCTCGAGCAGCGGCTCGTGGAGGTCAGCCGCACCTGGTCCGACCGCCTCGGCGACGCCCTGCGTCACGAGCACGGTGAGGAGGAGGGCGACCGGCTGATGGACCGGTTCGGCCGCGCCTTCAACGCCGGGTACGAGGACACCTTCACGGTCAACCAGGGCGTCGCCGACCTCCAGCACCTCGACCGCCTCGGCGCCGACCAGGGCACGAGCGTCGCGCTCTACCGGCCGGCCGAGGGCGGCGACGACCTGCGGCGCTTCAAGCTCTTCCGCGTCGACCCGTTGTCGCTCACCGACATCCTGCCGATCTTCACGCACATGGGTGTCGAGGTCGTCGACGAGCAGCCCTACGAGGTCGAGCGCGCCGACGGCACCACGCTGCACGTCTACGACTTCGGCCTGCGGGTGCAGAACGCCGACATCTGGGAGGCGTGCCCGTACGACCAGCTCCGCGACCTCTTCGAGGGCGCGGTGTCGGCCGTCTGGGACGGGCGGGCCGAGTCCGACGGCTTCAACAAGCTCGTCCTCGCCGCGCAGCTCACCTGGCGGCAGGTCGTCATCCTCCGCACCGTCGCCAAGTACCTGCGCCAGACGCGCGCCACGTACTCGCAGGACTACCTGGAGGACGCGCTCGTCTCGCACCCCTCCATCGCCCGCGACCTGGTCGCGGTGTGGGAGAACCGTTTCGACCCCGAGCGCGCGGGCATCAAGGACGCCAAGGCGCGCGACGCGGCCGAGGAGGGGCTGGCCCAGCAGGTGCTCGACGCCCTCGACGACGTCTCCTCGCTCGACCACGACCGCATCATCCGGGCCTTCCTCGGCGTCATCCGCGCCGGGTTGCGCACGAACTTCTACCAGGAGGGCAAGGACGGCGCGCCGCACAAGCCGTACGTCTCCCTCAAGCTCAACCCCAAGGCCGTCCCCGACCTGCCGGCCCCGCGCCCGCAGTTCGAGATCTGGGTCTACAGCCCGCGGGTCGAGGGCGTGCACCTGCGCTTCGGCCCGGTCGCGCGCGGCGGGCTGCGCTGGTCCGACCGGCGCGAGGACTTCCGCACCGAGATCCTCGGCCTGGTCAAGGCGCAGATGGTGAAGAACGCCGTCATCGTGCCCACGGGGTCCAAGGGCGGGTTCTACCCCAAGCAGCTGCCCGACATGGCGGTCGACCGCGAGGCCTGGCTCGAGGAGGGCAAGGCGTCGTACCGGTTGTTCATCTCGGGCCTGCTCGACCTCACCGACAACCGGGTCAGCGGCGACATCGTCCATCCCGAGCGGGTGGTGCGCCACGACGGCGACGACCCCTACCTCGTGGTCGCGGCCGACAAGGGCACGGCGACCTTCTCCGACATCGCCAACGGCGTGTCGCAGTCGTACGGGTTCTGGCTCGACGACGCGTTCGCCTCCGGCGGCTCGGCGGGCTACGACCACAAGGCCATGGGCATCACCGCCCGCGGCGCGTGGGAGTCGGTGAAGCGCCACTTCCGGGACATGGGCGTCGACACGCAGACCCAGGACTTCACGGTCGTCGGCGTCGGCGACATGAGCGGCGACGTCTTCGGCAACGGCATGCTCCTGTCCGAGCACATCCGACTCGTCGCGGCGTTCGACCACCGGCACGTCTTCATCGACCCGAACCCCGTTGCGGCGCAGTCGTTCGCCGAGCGCAAGCGGCTCTTCGAGCTGCCGCGCTCCTCGTGGGACGACTACGACCGCTCGCTCATCTCCGAGGGCGGTGGCGTCTTCCCGCGGTCGCTGAAGTCGATCCCGGTCACCCCGCAGATGGCGGAGGCGCTCGGCATCAAGAACGGCACGGCGATGACGCCCGCCGAGCTCATCCACGCCATCCTCCTCGCGCCCGTCGACCTGCTCTGGAACGGCGGCATCGGCACCTACGTCAAGGCGTCCACCGAGGACCACCTGTCCATCGGCGACCGCGCCAACGACGCGATCCGGGTCGACGGCAAGCAGCTGCGGGTCAAGGTCGTCGGCGAGGGCGGCAACCTCGGCCTGTCCCAGCTGGGCCGTATCGAGGCCGCGTTCTGCGGGGTGCGGGTCAACACCGACGCCATCGACAACTCGGCCGGCGTCGACACCTCCGACCACGAGGTCAACATCAAGATCCTGCTCGGCGAGGTGGTCCGCGCGGGCGGCCTCACGACGGAGCAGCGCAACGAGCTGCTCGCGTCGATGACCGACGACGTCGCGGCGCACGTGCTGCGCGACAACTACGAGCAGAACGTCCTGCTGGGCAACGCCCGGGCGCAGGAGCACTCGATGGTCAGTGTCCACCAGCGGCTGATCCACTGGCTGGAGGACCGCGACGACCTCGACCGCGCGCTGGAGTTCCTCCCCAGCGACGCCGAGATCGAGAAGCGCGCGCACGACGGGCTGGGTCTGAAATCCCCGGAGTTCTCGGTGCTCGTGGCCTACGCGAAGCTCGCGCTCAAGGAGGACATCCTCGCGAGCTCGATCCCCGACGACCCGTACTTCGAGCGCACCCTGGCCGAGTACTTCCCGCCGGCGATCCAGGAGAAGTACGCTGGCGAGCTCGCCCAGCACCCGCTGCGGCGCGAGATCGTCACCAACTCGGTCGTCAACTCGATGGTCAACCGCGGCGGCATCACCTTCGCCTTCCGGGCGCAGGAGGAGGCCGGGGCGACCCCCGAGCAGGTCACCCGCGCGTTCGTCGTCTGCCGGGAGGTGTTCGGGCTCGCCGACTACGTCCGCGAGGTGGAGGCACTCGACACCAAGGTGCCCACGGCGGCGCAGACCGCGCTGTACCTCGAGTTCCGGCGGCTCCTCGACCGCGCCGTGCGGTGGTTCCTCACCTCGCGGCCCACGCGCCTCGACATCGGTGCGGAGATCGAGCGGTTCCGCGGGGTCGTGCAGGAGCTCGGGCCGCAGGTGCCCGACCTGCTGCGCGGCGACGAGCGTCGCCGGCTCGACAAGCGCGCCGCCGAGCTGGTGAAGGCCGGTGTGCCCGACGAGCTGGCCCAGCGCGCGGCGATGCTGCTCGACTGGTTCAGCCTGCTCGACATCGTCGACATCGCCACCGACACCGGCCGCGCCCCCACCGAGGTCGCCCCGCTGTACTACGTCGTCTCCGAGCGGTTCGGCATCGACGCCATGCTCACCAAGGTCACCCGCCTGCCGCGCGACGACCGGTGGGACGCCCTGGCGCGCGGGGCCCTGCGCGACGACCTCTACGCGGTGCTCGAGTCGCTGACCCGCTCGGTGATCGAGGTCGGGGGGTCCGGTGACCCGTCCGCCGCCTGGGAGGCGTGGGAGAAGGCGAACAAGGAGTCGATCCAGCGCAGCAAGACCGCGCTGTCGGCGATCCGCCGCCTCGACCACCCGAACATCGCCGCCCTGTCGGTCGCGCTGCGCACGCTGCGCTCGGTCATCCGGGTCGGCGCGTCCTCCTGACGTCCGGTGGGCGGGGCGCCCCGTCGGGTGCCCCGCCCGGTCGCCTAGGCTCGGCCGCGTGAGCACGCTGGCCGAGATGCTGCGCGACACGACGACCCTCGAGGCGTCGGAGTCGGAGTGGCTGCACCTGCTCGTGGGGGACTGGCAGCTCATCGCCGACCTGTCCTTCGCCGACCTCGTCCTGTGGGTGCGCGGCGGCCTCGACGGCTGGCGCGCGGTGTCGCACGTGCGCCCCAACACCGGGCCGATGGTGTTCTACGACGACATCGTGGGGCGCTCGTCCAGCCGGTCGCGGGCCGCGATGCTCGACCAGGCGGCGCGCACCCAGCAGATGTTCGCCAAGCCCGAGCCGACCCAGCGCGAGGACATCTCCATCCGCGAGGACGCGGTCCCGGTCTGTCGCAACGGCCGCGTCGTCGCCGTGATGACGCGCCACCAGAACCTCACGGGCGCCCGCACCCCGAGCCGCCTCGAGCTCACCTACCGCGACCTCGCCGACTCGCTGATGCGAATGGTGTCGACCGGCGACTTCCCGTCGACGTCGGCACCCACCGGCCAGCGGCGCGGCGCCCCGCGCGTCGGCGACGGCGTCATCCAGCTCGATGTCGACGGCCTCGTCCGCTACGCCAGCCCCAACGCGGTCTCGGCGATCCACCGGATGGGCCACGTCGGCAACGTCATGGGCGAGGTCCTCGCGCAGGTCGTCGCCGACCTCGTCTCCCGCGCCGGGATGGCCGTGGACGAGTCGCTGGCCGTCGTCGCCACCGGGCGCGCCGCGTGGCGCACCGAGGTCGAGACGACGAGCGCGACGGTGACGATGCGCGCCATCCCCGTGATCATCCAGGGGGTGCGCAGCGGGGCGCTGATCCTGCTGCGCGACGTCTCCGAGCTGCGCCGCCGCGAGCAGGAGCTGCTCACCAAGGACGCGACGATCCGCGAGATCCACCACCGGGTGAAGAACAACCTCCAGACCGTGGCCGCGCTGCTGCGCCTCCAGGCCCGCCGCGTGCCCGACGGCGAGGCAAAGGGCGCGCTGGAGGAAGCGGTGCGCCGGGTGGGGACGATCGCGCTCGTCCACGAGACGCTGAGCCAGGGCTTCGACGAGACCGTCGACTTCGACGAGATCGCGCTGCGCGGGCTGCGGGCCGTCGTCGAGGTGGCGATGCGCGAGCACCGGGTGGAGTCGACCTTCACCGGGCGCTTCGGCCGGATGCGCGCCGAGGACGCCACGGCGCTGGCGATGATCGTCTCCGAGCTGGTCCAGAACGCCGTGGAGCACGGGCTGGCCGACCGCGACGGGCGGGTCGACGTCGAGGTGGAGCGGGTGACCCTGGAGTCGGGGGAGGAGCAGCTGACCGTCGTCATCGCCGACGACGGGGTGGGGCTGCCGGCGGGGTTCCGCCCGGTGCTGGCGGGGCTCGGGACGCGGATCGTCACGTCGCTGGCCGCCGACCTGCGCGGCCGGATCCGGTGGGAGAGCAACCACCCGTCGGGGACACGCGTGGTGTTCGTGGCGCGGCTGCGCCCGCTCACCCGCTGAGGCGACCGGTCCCGGACATGGATCGACGCCCGGTGGGTACCGGGCGTCGACGGGGTCGTGCTGCGGTGCTGGTCCTCAGCCGGCGCGGCGGGCGCGGGCGTTACGCCGCTTGAGGGCGCGGCGCTCGTCCTCGCTCATGCCGCCCCAGACGCCGGCGTCCTGGCCGGACTCGATGGCCCACTTCAGGCAGGTGTCGAGAACCTCGCAGCGGCGGCAGACGAGCTTGGCCTCCTCGATCTGAGCGATCGCCGGGCCGGTGTTCCCGATGGGGAAGAACAGCTCGGGGTCCTCGTCGAGGCAGGCAGCGCGGTCGCGCCAGTCCATGTAAGGGTGCTCCTTGTCGCGGGGGTCTTGCGGTCGTGTCGAGCGCCGGCACGAAGGGTGGGTGCAGGCGCCACTGGTTGCGTCACTGCAGCCGGAACGGACGTCCCAAGCACAGACGTCCGTTGCTCCACACTACCGGGGGTGTCCCAATCCGTGAAGGAGGGGTCGAAGGTCGTCCCGGAAGCCGGACGGCCGCAGTGGTCGCCACCCCCGCACAACGGATGCCGCACCCCGATCTGTTCCCGATGCGTTCTGCGGGTCGCTGACCTGCGGAAACAGCGTCGCCTTGTCAGGTCCTCCCAGATGCCTCAGCCGCCCCGGTGTCGACCCTTCGAGGACCCTGAGGAGGTGCACAGGGGCGGCTGGTGAGACGCGACACGCCGAAGCGTCTGGTCGCCGCTCCCGACGAGCCCGCCGACATCTCGGCGACGAGCCGCCGAGGGGGCGGACGGGGCGCCTCGATACGCTGGCGCCGTGCCCGACCCGACCGCGACCGACGACTCCTCGGTGGTCTCACGCGGCCCCCGTCGCGTCGCGGCCCTCCTCACCGGTGTGCAGGCGCTCGGGCTGCTCGGCTTCGCGGCCTTCTACCTCTACGAGCTGGCCGTCGGCGAGGGCAGCGACCCCGTGCGCGTCGTGATGTCGGCGCTCCTCATCGCCGTCTTCGGGGTGGGCCTCGGCCTGGTCTCGCGCGCCTGGCTCGGGGACGCGGCGTGGCCCAAGACCCCGACCATCGTGTGGAGCGCCCTGCTCTTCCCCGTCGGCGGCGGGATGATCCAGGGCGGCCTACGGTTCCTCGGCTGGTGCCTCCTCGCGCTGGCTCTCGGGACGGCCCTCGTGGCGCTCGCGTCCAAGGGCGTCGACACCCTCGCTCCGGAGGTCGACGGCGACGCCTGACGCCGCGGGTCGGTAGACCTGCAGCTCGACAGCGGCGCCGTCCCCGACGACGACGCCTCGACCCGGCACCCGTGGGAGCGCCTCGAGGCGTCCCTGGCCGAGGACGTCGCCGTCGGCGGGTCTCGGCCACAGCAGGATCCCGAACCCCTGCCGCGCCGTCTCGACGTCGAGGCCCCGGAAGCGCACCGCGAGCGAGGACGTCGTCGTCGCCACGACGAGCAGCCCGTCGTCACGGTCCACCAGCTCGGCCACCTCCCGCAGGACCGGAGCGACAGCGGTGTCGTCGGTCCGGTCGGCGTCGTCGACGAGGACCACGAGGTCCGGGTGGGCCCGTCGCGCCATGACCAGTGGTCCGGGGTCGTCCGGAGGCACGACCCAGAAGAGCGGGTCGGGCGACGGCCGGCCTGATCGGACTCCGCTGCGGGTGACGAGGGCAACCGGTCGGCCGGCGAGCCGGGCCGCATCGGCGATGGCCGCCAGGGTGGTGCTCCTCCCTGACCTCGGCGGGCCCGCCACGAGCATCCGACGGCCGTGCACCGGCGGACGCCAGGTCCACTCCGCCACAGCGGTATCCGTCCGACTCAGGCCCACACCGAGGCGGTCGTTCGGGGACCGCACGACCGCCTCTCGTGTCGCACAGTCGGGCAGCGGGACGTGGCGCCACGGTGGGCGGGCCGGCTCGGCGCGGGGGAGGCCGGCGGACGTGCGTCGCACCAGGTCCGTCGTCGCGGCCGTGGCCGCGGCCACCTGCACCTCCCGGCGGTCTCTGACGCGGACACCTCTGCCGGACGGCGGCGACGACGGCAGATCCTCCGCGCGCAGCCCCGCGAGGGCGGCATCGAGGACGTCGACCCGCCCGAGGACCAGCACCTGCCCGCCCAGACCACCCCACGTGGGGTGCAACAGGGCGCGGCCGCCCGTGACGACACCCACCACGCCGACGGCCGGACCGTCGCGCAGCACGGTGACCAATGCGTCGAGCGTGGGGTCCGCCCACTGCTCGGGTCGTGCCTCGACGATCTGTTCCCACCCGTCCACGACGACGAGGACGACGGGCTCCCGGGGCCGTCCCGCCGCCCCGTCCGGCGACGTCGGGTCGGAGGTCTGGTGGCGCCGCGCGCTGACGAGGCCGCAGAGGTGGTCGACGAGCGCGCGCAGGCCACGGTCATCACCGGCGGCGACCGTCGTTCCCGTCTGGGGCAGTGCGCGCAGGTCGGCCAAGGCTCCCGTCGGGTCGACCACGTGCAGGTGCAGGCCCTCGACCCCCAGGCGGCTCGCCGCCGACAGCACGACGGCCCGTGCCGCGGTCGACCGTCCTGACCGCGGACCCCCGGAGACCAGCCACGTGCCGTCCTGAGGGGACCACGACCACCTGCTGGTGCGCTGCAGGTCTGGTTCGTCGACCAGGCCGACGAGGACCCCACCCTCCGCGTCGGCGCCAGCGGGCTCGACCGAGCTGGGCAAGGGAGCCGGCCAGGGGCGCCGGGCCCGGTCCTGTCCAGCCTCCGCGGCCGCCTCCCTGATCACCGAAACCCATTGGTGGACCGCGTCGTCGCGCCGCGGGCCGGCGGTGGAGCCCCGACCGTCGGGATGCGCGGGCGCGCACGTGGGGCAGGAGTCGCCGGGCTGGTGGACGCAGAGGTGGGGTGCCCGGACCTCGGGCGGCGTCGTGATGAGAGCGCTCTGGAAGTGGGTCAGGCACCCGTCGCCACCCCGGGCGATCGCCCGCCCGGGAGCCGAGGGGTCCAGGGCGGCCGCGGCGGGGTCGTCGAGCACGTCGACCGAGTCGGCGCGGTCGCGCACCCGGAAGGCGATCCGCAGGTTGACGTTCGCCTGGACCTCCGACGACAGGGCGCCCGACGGTCGCTGGGTGGCGAGGACCAGGTGGACCCCGAGGGATCGCCCCTGGGCGGCGAGGCGCACCAGCCCGTCGACGAAGCGGGGCACCTCCTGCACGAGCGCCTTGAGCTCGTCGACGACGACGACCAGGCGCGGCACCCGCTCCGGTTGCCGGGCCGACTGACGATAGGCGTTCAGGTCGGACGCTCCGACCGTGGCGAACAACCGCTCACGACGACGCAGCTCGGCGCCCAAGGACGCCAGGGCGCGCGCCACGAGGTGCTCGTCGAGGTCGGTCAGCACCCCGGCGACGTGCGGGAGGTCGGTGCAGGCCCCGAAGGCGGCGCCGCCCTTGAAGTCGACGAGGACCAGGGCGAGGTCCTCCGGTGGAACCGAGGCGGCAAGGCTCGCGACGAGGGTACGCAGGAACTCGGACTTGCCCGCCCCCGTGGTGCCGCCGACGAGGATGTGCGGGCCGTCCCTGTCGAGGTCGATCGTGTGGACTCCGTTGCGGCCGAAGCCGATCGGCGCGCGGAGGCGACCGCCCGCCCCGGCCCACCGCGCCATCACGCTCGCCGGCGTCAGGGTGTCGCTTCCGAAGAGCTCGGTCAGTGACACGCTCGACCGCAGTCCCGCAGCATCCTCCGGATGGTCCTCGCGCAGCGGAGCGAGCGCGCGCGACACGCGGTCGGTCCACCACGACCCGACGTGGTCGGCGACGAGCGGCGTCGTTCCGGAGGCCGTCGTCAGGATCGTGCCGTCGCCGAGCTCGACGACGGCACGCTCCTGGCCGAGTTCGGTTCCGGCCGGCGCGTCGGGCGTCCCGGCGAGGACGACCCACCCGCGGTCCCGGGCGGCCGCCACCCTGTCCGGCGTCGCCCCGTCGACGGCCGGCACGACGAGGACCCGCGCCGGCGGGCCCGGGTCCGCATCCGACGACCGACGGCCGGACACGGCCGGCTCCTCCCCGCGCAGGCCCGGCCGCGAGCCGGGAACGGCGACGACGTGGGGCACCAGACGCACCCAGTCCCACTCGGGGGCGTCGGAAGCGACGGCCACCTCGAGCGCGCTCGGTGGCAGCCCGACGCAGAGCTGCCCCACGAGAGAGGCCAGGAACGAGGAGACCAGCCCCGTCGCACCGACCGCCGTCACCTCACGCGTGACGCCGAGGTCGAGGACGACCGGCGCGTGGTGGGCGCGTGGCCGCTCCGTCGACGGACCGTCGCGCCACACCACCCGGGTGGACACGTCGGCGAAGCCGATTCTCACCTGCAGGTCCGACCGTGACCACAGCCCTGGCCGGTGCTCCTCCACGGTGCGGAGCACGGCGTGCAGGTCGGGATGGGCGCGGTCGAGACGTGCGGCGTCCTCGGCCACGAGCCGGTCGGCGACGGCCCGCGCCTCGGCCCACGCCGTCGCGCGGTCGGCCACCGCGCGACGGTGGGCCCGCCCCGATCCCCACCGGTCCCCGAGGGCGGTGCCGAGGAGCAGGACCGGCCCGAGGAGCGCGAAAGCCAGCAGGTGGGGGCCGAGGAACCACGCCAGCACGAGCGCGATGGGGACCGGGAGCAGCGCCGCCACCCACGGCACGCGCGGGCGGTGCCGGTCGGGAAGCGGCGGGGGCGCCTCGACGACGAGGTCGTCGAGGAGGACTGCCGACGTGGTGGCGGGTCGCACCAGGAGCCGGCCGCCGGGGTCCTCCTCGACGGGGAGCCCGGCCCCGGTGACTCGACGCAGGCGCAGAGTCGAAGCGCCCATCACGAGCGTGGACCCGGAGTCGACCAGGTGTGGCTGCGTCACTCGGGTGCCGTCGACGAGCACCCCGTTCGTGGACCCCTCGTCGGCGACCACGACGCCGGAGGCGTCGACGGCGATCCGCGCATGGGCCCGGCTGAGCGCGTCGTCGGCCAGGGACAGTCCTCCGGCGACCGAGCGACCCACGAGGAAGCCCGGTGGTGCGAGCGGCCGCGACCGCCCGGCATCAGGGCCGCCGACGACGGCCAGCTCGAGCACCGACGTCGGGCCCAGCGGCGCCGACACCTCCTGGTCCCGGACCACGTCGTGCACCGTCACCGCGGCGCCATGACGGAGCAGACCGGACCCCACAGCGTCATCGGGCGGGACAGGACGGCCACGCGCGCTGAGCGAGCGCACCGGGACCCCCAAGTGGGCCTCGAGTGCGCGCCCCAGCGCGTCGGCCGTGTGCCGACCCTCCCAGCGCACGACGACGTCGACCGGGTGGGGTCGGCGTCGTGGCACGTGGACCGTGAGGGTGAGCTCCATGTCGGCCAACCTAGGAAGTGGCACCGACGACGACGCGACGTTGTCCACAGGTGCCGTCCCGCTCAGGGCAGTGGCATTCCCCTTCGCAACCTCGGCGGAACAGCGATACTCGCACGCATGAGTCGTCCCGAGGTGCCGACGGCGGTCGGCGCCACGCGTCCGGCCCCTCAGGTGTCGCCAAAGGCGTCGGCGCGGATCGACGGGCTGGACTACCTGAGGTTCGTCGCTGCCCTGGCCGTCGTCGCCTTCCACTGGACCTCCAACGGGCCCCGGTGGGGGCAGATGCCGTCGATCGCTCCGGGAGTCGAGCAGGTGACGGTCTACGGGCACCTGGGCGTCGACGTCTTCTTCCTCATCAGCGGCTACGTCATCCTCATCACCGCCCGGGGGAAGTCGGCCAGGAGCTTCGTCGTCTCGCGGCTGGTGAGGCTGTTCCCGACCTTCTGGGTCGCCCTGGTCATCACGGTCGTCGTGCTGCTGGTGATCGGGGGGCGGCAGACCCCGGTGGGCACGGCCCTGTGCAACCTGACGATGGTGCCGGACGCCCTGGGGTGCACGTTCGTCGACGGGTCCTACTGGTCGCTCGCCTACGAGCTGGCGTTCTACGCCTTCGTGCTGGGGGTCATCCTGGTCGGGGGTGGGCAGCGACTACCCCAGGTGATCGCGGCGTGGACGGTGGCCATGGCCGTGATCGCCGTGGTGCGTCCCGGCGCCGCCCACCACGTCCTCACCGGAGACTTCTACACCGAGTTCGCGGTCGGAGCCCTCCTCGCGGAGGTACGCCACGACGCACGCCGGTGGTGGGTCGTCCCGGCCCTCGCCGTGGGCCTGTTCTCGATGGGCCGGTTCGCCATCGAGGTCGGGCAGCTGTCCGCTCAGGGCACCCCGGGGTACCTCCCCTGGATGCCGCTCGTCGTCACGCTGGCGGCTGCGACGGTGCTGTTGCTCATGCCGGCCTCCGGGTCGCTCCCCGGAGCCCGCACCCTGGGCATCCTCACCTTCCCCCTCTACCTCCTGCACCAGGAGATCGGGTACGCCGTGCTCGGCCGCTGGGCCACCCCTGGGGAGGGGGTGGCGCTGGCCGTGATCCTCCTCGGTGTGCTGCTGGGGGCGTCGTGGGCACTTCACCGGGTGGTGGAGGTCCGCTACAAGCCGGTGTTCCGCCGTGCCTTCGACCGAGGTCCGGGACACCTGGCCGAGCTGGCCCAGCAGGCGCTCGCGTCGACGGCCCGTCGCGCGAGGAGCCGCAGCGACGCCTCGCCGTAGGGCCTGCCCTCCAGCCGAGCGGAGTTGTCCACAGGCGGTACCTTCCGCTCGCGCAAAAGCGCGGACTCCGGTTTTCTTGGTCCTGCGAACGCTCGTGGGCAGGGGGCCCGGGGGCGGGGGAGGAGGGTCCGTGGACGCCGTCCGCACGCTCGAGGGCGAGGTGCGCGAGCTCATCCGACGGTCGGGGCTGGACCCGGCTCGCGACGAGGTCGCGGTGCGTCGGCTGGTCCGCGACGCGGTCACCGACTACGACGAGCGGTCCATGCACGGAGGGATGCCCGTCCTCACCGACATCGATGCCGCGTCACGGGCGGTGTGGGACACCGTCGCCGGCTTCGGTCCCCTCCAGCAGTACCTCGACGACCCCACCGTCGAGGAGGTCTGGGTCAACGAGCCGAGCCGGGTCTTCGTGGCGCGCAACGGCGTCGCCGAGCTGACGAACACCCTCCTGTCCCATGACGAGGTGCGCGACCTCGTCGAGCGGATGCTCAAGTCGTCGGGTCGGCGCGTCGACCTCAGCTCGCCGTTCGTGGATGCCGTTCTCCCCGACGGCAGTCGGCTGCACGTCGTCATCCCCGACATCACTCGCGAGCACTGGTACGTCAATGTCCGCAAGTTCGTCGTCAAGGCTGACTCGATGGACGACCTGGTCCGGCTCGGAACGTTGTCGCGGCAGGCCGGACGCTTCCTCGAGGCCGCCGTGGCGTCGGGCCTCAACGTTCTCGTCGCGGGCGGAACTCAGGCGGGGAAGACCACCCTGCTCAACTGCCTGGCGGCAGCGGTGCCGTCCCGGGAGCGGATCGTCACCTGCGAGGAGGTCTTCGAGCTGCGCATCCCGCACCGCGACGTCGCATCGATGCAGTGCCGCCAGCCGTCGCTCGAGGGCACCGGTGAGATCCCGCTGCGCCGGCTCGTCAAGGAGGCGTTGCGGATGAGGCCGTCGCGCATCGTCGTCGGCGAGGTCCGTCAGGCCGAGAGCCTCGACCTCCTCATCGCGTTGAACTCGGGACTTCCCGGCATGTGCACCATCCACGCGAACAGTGCCCGCGAGGCCATCACGAAGATGTGCACGCTGCCGCTGCTGGCCGGCGAGAACGTGTCAGCGCGGTTCGTCGTCCCCACCGTCGCGGCGTCCGTCGACCTCGTCGTCCACGCGGCGCTGGAGCGCGACGGCCGCCGGGTGGTCCGCGAGATCGCCGCCGTGCCCGGCCGGGTGGAGGGCGACGTCATCGAGATCGCCGACATCTTCCTCCGGCGCGACGGCGAGCTGAGGCGGGCCGACGGCTTCCCACCTCACGAGGACCGGTTCGCCAGGGCCGGGTACGACCTGTCGGCACTCCTCGCGCACGGGCCCGTCTGATGGCCGGCGTCCTCCTCGGTCTCACGCTCGGGCTGGGGCTGTTCCTCGTCTGGTGGGCCTGCTGGGTCCCGGAGCCGGGGCGCATCCGTGCCACGCGTCGCGCGGGACCCGTCGACCGCTTGCGCGACGAGGTGGTCCAGGCCGGATTCGGGGGCCTGTCCGTGCGGACCCTGCTCGCCTTCTGCGTCATCGCCTTCCTCCTGGTGCTCGCGATCGTGCAGGCGACGGTCGGGGTGCTGCCCATCGCCGTGTGCTTCGCAGCGATGGCGGCCGCGCTCCCGGTCGTGGTGGTCCGGCGACGGGCGCGGAAGCGGCGAGCCAGGCTCCGCGACCTGTGGCCCGACGCCGTCGACAACATCACCTCCGGCGTGCGCGCCGGGATGGCTCTCCCGGAGGCGCTGGCTCAGCTCGGCACCCGCGGCCCCGACGAGCTGCGCGAGCCCTTCGTGGCCTTCGCCGACGACTACCGGCTCACGGGGCGCTTCCACGACTCGCTCGACCGGCTCAAGGAGCGCCTCAGCGACCCTGTGGGCGACCGCCTGGTGGAGAGCCTGCGGATCGCTCGCGAGGTCGGAGGCACCGACCTCGGCCACCTGCTGCGCACCCTGTCCGGCTTCCTGCGCGAGGACGCGCGCACCCGCGCCGAGCTCGAGACCCGACAGTCCTGGACCGTCAACGCGGCGCGGTTGGCCGTCGCGGCCCCGTGGATCGTCCTGGGGATGCTGTCGACCAATCCCGAGTCGGTGCGGGCCTACTCGACCGGGGTGGGAGTCATCGTGCTCGGGGCCGGTGCGGCCGTCACCGCGGTCGCCTACTGGGCGATGGTCCGCATCGGCCGGCTCCCCGAGGACGAGCGGGTCCTGCGATGACGGCCCTCGCCCGGCAGGGAGCCGTCCTCGGGTTCGTGCTGGGCCTCGGGCTGGCCCTGGTCTGGGTGGGGCTGCCACGACATCGCAGGCAGGGTCTCGCGGGGCGCGTCCTGCCGTACCTGCGCGACACGCCGCGCCCCTCCCGCCTGCTCGACGACGAGCGCCCGCTCGGCGGGGCCGTCGGCGTCAT
This sequence comes from Oryzobacter telluris, assembly GCF_043099285.1. Taxonomy (GTDB): domain Bacteria; phylum Actinomycetota; class Actinomycetes; order Actinomycetales; family Dermatophilaceae; genus Oryzobacter; species Oryzobacter telluris. The sequence continues at coordinate 1,473,984 of NZ_CP170723.1, forward strand.
CGCGGGGCCCGTGCTGCGCGACCTCGGCCGCGTCGTCGAGCGGGTGATGGGCGGTGCGGACACCGTGCGTCGACGCCAGCTGCGCGCCGGGCTGCCCGCCGACGTCGACCGGTTCCGGGCCGAGCAGGTCCTCTGGGGTGCCTTGGGAACCGTCGTCGGTGGCGCCGTGGGGACCGCCGCGGTCGTGCTGCGCGACGCCGGGCCGGTGGCCGCGGTCATGGTCACCGCCATCGGGGCCGGGATCGGGGTCACCGGCGCCGACTACCTCCTCTCGCGCAAGGCCGCCCGCCGCGAAGCACGGATGCTGATGGAGTTCCCCACCGTCGCCGAGCTGTTGGCCCTTGCGGTCGGAGCCGGCGAAGGAGCCGTCGGCGCGCTCGACCGCGTCTGCCGGCTGTCCACCGGTGAGCTGGCGGGCGAGCTGCGCCGCTGCCTGTCCGACGCCCGGGCCGGGGCCAACGTCCCCACCGCCCTGTCCGGACTTGCTGACCGCACCGGCCTCCCGAGCCTGCGCCGGTTCGTCGACGGCGTCGTCATCGCGGTGCAGCGAGGCACCCCCCTGGCCGACGTCCTGCGGGCCCAGGCCCAGGACGTCCGCGAGGAGGGCCGCCGGGCGCTCATGGAGTCCGGCGGCAAGAAGGAGATCGCGATGATGGTCCCCGTCGTGTTCCTCATCCTCCCCGTGACCATCCTCTTCGCCGTGTTCCCCGGCTTCACCTTCTTCCGCTTCACCCTCTGACCACTGCAGGAAAGGACCGCCCGATGACGACACGACACCTCGCCGTCAGACTCCACGCCGCCGCAGCCCGCGTGCTGCACCGCAGCGCCCGCCGAGCCGAACGCGGCGACGTGCCGGGTTGGGTCCTCATCACCCTGATGACCGCGGGCCTCGTGTCGGTCCTGTGGGTGGTCGCCCAGGACCAGCTCGTCGCGCTGTTCCGCGAGGCGCTCGCCTCGGTCCGCAACTGACGCAGCCGACGCACGCGACCGTGGGCCGGCACGACGAGCGGGGGGCCGCCATCGCCGACTTCGCGATGGTGTCCGTCCTCGTGCTCCTGCTGTTCCTCACCGTGGTCCAGCTCGGGCTGGCCCTGCACACACGCAACACCCTCATCTCGTGCGCCTCCGAAGGGGCGCGGCTGGGTGCCCGCGCGGATGCGGCTCCGGGACAGGCGGTCTCGCGGACCCAGGCCCTGATCAGTGAGTCCCTGTCGCCGACCTACGCCCGTCAGGTGACGACGCGCGAGAGCGTCGTCGGGGGAGTGCGCGTCGTCGAGGTGAGGGTCGTCGCACCCATCCCGGTCATCGGGCTGCTCGGGCCCGACGACCGGCTCGACGTCGTCGGACGCGCCTTCCTGGAGTCCCAGTGACCGGGCCGCCCAGGACGAGGAGGACGAACAGGACGCGCGACGAGTCCGGCAGTGCCGTCGTCGAGTTCGTCGTGCTGGCGGTCCTCATGCTCGTGCCGCTGATCTACCTCGTGATGACGATGGCCCGGCTGCAGGCAGGGTCGTACGCCGTGAGCCAGGCGGCGAGGGAGGCCGGGCGGGCCTTCGTCACCGCCGATTCCGGCGAGGCCGCCGGAGCGCGGGCGCAGGCGGCCGCCCGCATCGCGTTCCTCGACCACTCCTTCGAGGAGGAGGGACGGCTCACCGTCGCGTGCGACGGGTCGCCCTGCCTGCGCCCGGACGGCCGGGTGGAGATGACGGCGTCGGTGCGGGTCCCGCTTCCCCTCGTGCCGTCGTTCGTGCGCGACGTCGTGCCCTTGTCGATCCCCGTGTCGGCCAGCCACCTGTCCACCGTCGACCGGTTCCGGGGCACGCCGTGAACCGCACGCCCAGGCAGCGCGACGAGCGGGGGTCGGTCAGCGTCCTCATCCTCGGCCTGACGATGATCGCCGCGGTCCTCATCGCCGGGACCATCGCCGTCACGTCGGCCCACCTGTCCCGCATGCGGCTCCTCGACGTCGCCGACGGGGCGGCCCTCAGCGCGGCCAACGCCCTCGACGCGTCCGCCTACCGGGAGGGGGTCGGGCAGTCGGTCCCGGTGAGCAACGCGTCGGTGCGCGAGGAGGCGGCGCGGTACGTCGGCAGCCGACCCCGACCCGGCAGCATCACCGCGTGGCGACTCGGCCCGGAGACCGGGTCGCCGGACGGGGCGACCGCCGTCGTCACCCTCACCGGCGAGGCGCAGCTGCCGCTGGTCGGTGGGGTGCTCCGCTCGCTCGGCGTGAGCATTACCATCTCGGTGCGCTCGGAGGCCCGCGCCGACCTCGTCGTGCCCTGAGCCCCGGGCGGCTCCTCGTGGTTCGAGGTATTCGCCCGGCACCACACGGGGGTGGAATACCTCGAACCAGAGGACGACGGGCGCGGAAGCTCCCTCAGAAGACCTGGGGCATGAGCACCGGCCCGTGGATGCCGTCGGTCGCCATGAGCGCGTCGAGCATCGCGTCCTGGTTGTCGGCCACGAAGTCGTTGCGCAGCTCGACCAGCTCGTCGCCGAGCACCCGCCGCGGCTCACGGAGGTTGTGCCGCAGCAGCATCCGCGAGTCCCCGGTCTCGAACGCTGCCGACGTCTCCTCGACGAACCCGAACAGCACCTCGTTGCTGCGCACCGTCAGCCCCGCGAGGTCCGACTCGAAACCGGCCAGCCCCGGCAGCTCGCCGACCAGCCGGCGGATGACGAACACCTCGTGCCACGCCCAGTTCAGCTGGTGCGACAGCCCGGCCCCGTGGATCCACGGCGACACCGCGGCGTCGAGGAGCGAGTGGTAGGTGCCCAGCCGCGGGTCGAGGAAGTCGTAGTCGGGGTACTTCACGTCCCCGCGCAGCCGACCCTCCGCCCGCAGCCGCTCGCGGATCGGCGTGCCGCCGTACGGCAGCATCCGGCAGAACACCGCACCGCCCGAGCCGTCGGCGAGGATCGCCCGCAGGAACGTGATGTTCTCGCGGATCGACCCGAACGACGTCGACGGGTCGAAGAGCATGAACCCGTACTCCACGAGAATCCCCAGCGACTTCAGCGTCGCCACCGCGTAGTGGTTGGTCTCGGTGGTGATCTGCTTGTTGAGCACCTCCAGCCCCTCCGCGCTGCCCGACTCCAGCCCCATGTAGACGAGGTACATCCCGGCGTCGCGCAGCGTCGCGAACATCTCCGGCTCGATGTACTCCGCCCGGCAGCTGATCTTCCAGATCGCCCGCTCGTGCAGCCCGCGGCGCTTGATCTCGTCGGTCAGCTCGGCGACGAACCGCTGCCCCGGGCGTCCGGCGAGCGGGAAGTCGTCGTCCTGGAACAGGAAGATCCGCACGTTCTGGGTGTCGGCGAGCATCTCCATCTCCTCGGCCACCTTGGCGGCCGCCCGCACCCGCACGGTCTTGCCCGTGGCCCCGCGGTAGAAGGTGTGGATCGAGCAGAACGAGCAGCGCCGTGCGCACCCGCGGCTGGCGAGCAGCGGCAGCGTCGGCCACCCCAGCACGCGCTCGGCCTCCTTGAACCGCATCGGCAGGGGCAGGTCGTCGAGGTGCTCGGCGAGGCCGCGGTCGGGGGAGTGGACCAGCTCTCCGGCGTCGTCGGTCCACGCCAGGCCCGGCACGAGCGTCCAGTCCTCACCGCGGCGCAGCGCCGCGGTCAGCTCGACGAGCGTGTACTCGCCCTCGTACAGCGCGACGCTGTCGAGCTCGGGCACCAGCTCGAGCACCTCCTCCGGGCACAGGCTCGGGTAGTGCCCGCCCATCGTGAAGTGCGCGGTGACTCCCGCCGCCCGCATCCGCTGGATGAGCGTGCGGTACTCGGGCAGGTAGAACTGGAAGATGAGCGAGAAGCCGACGACCACGGGGTCGGCGGCCAGGACGCGCTCGATCGTGACGTCGGCGGGGTCACGGAACTCGATGAGCTCGACGGGGTGGTCGAACTTCTCCAGCGTCGACGCGAGGTAGCCCATGCCCAGGTTGCCTTGGTCCTGGAAGCCCACGATGACGGCTCCTCCGGGGTGCGCCCCGGCACCGGCGAACCGGTGTCGAGGCGTCCCGAGAACGACGGCGGACATCGTTCAGCCGCCGATCGTCTTCTGGATGAGGTCGATCTTCACGGTGAGCGTCTCCAGCTGCTTCTCCAGGACCACACGCTGCATCTCGAGGTCCTTGAGCAGGAACTCGGTGCGGATGCGGTCGTCGAACCGCTCGTTCAGCCAGTCCGGGACGGGGTCCCAGAAGATCGGCCGGTCAAGCCACTGGAAGAGTTCGTTGATGTCGCGGCGCTTGGCCATCGCGCTCCCTTTCGACGTCGCGCCGGCACGGTGCCGACGCACCCACAGCGACCGGCGCCCGCGTGACGGGTGCCCTGCGCGCGACCCGGTCACCGTCAGGAGGGACCGCGCGGCCCCCTGATACATCCCCGGCCGGGGAACTTCTCGGCCGTTCGTCCAGCCCCGTGGGACGGCCGCCCAGAAACGCCCGAAAACCCCGCAGTGGCGCGGCCCGGCGCCCTACAGTTCAGCCATGGCCATACGCGGCGCGCGCACCGAGGTGTACGAGGACGACGAGCCGTCCCTCGACGTGCCCGAGGGCTGGTACCCCATGCCCGACGGCCGCCAGCGCTTCTGGAACGGCGAGCGCTGGACCGAGAACTTCTCGATGGCGCCGCCGACGCCGCAGAAGCACGCCAAGCGGATGCGCAAGCTCACCTGGCTCGCGTGGGTCGTCGGCGCGCTCATCCTCATCGTCCTGGCCGTCGCCGCCGTGCGGATCCTCCACCTCGAGGAGCAGCAGCAGCAGCTCTACGACCAGATCCGGCGCGACATCCAGAACGTCCGCCCGTAGCGGTCGAGCGCACCTAAGCGATCAGGCGCCCGACGCCTCGCGGACGGCGGCGCTCGCCTCGTCGATGATGGCCGTCATCGCGGCCGTGGCCGCGGCGACATCACCGGCGCCGATGGCCTGCGCGACCTGCGAGTGCAGCCGGATCGCCTCCGGGTTGGGGCGTGAGGGCATGAGGTCGTGGTGGGTCCGCCCGGCGAGGACCTCGCCGACCACGCTCGCCAGCGCCGCGAGCATCTCGTTGCCCGACGCCTCGAGCATCGTCGCGTGGAAGACCTGGTCGGCCTCGAGGTAGGCCTCGAGGTCCTGCGCCTTGGCCTGGACCTGCATCGCCATGACGGCGGCGGCCATCCGGGCGCACTGCTCGCCGGTGGCCCGCTGGGCCGCCAGTCCCGCTGCCACGGGCTCGAACCCGCGCCGCAGCTCGCCGAGGGAGAGCAGCTGCTCCTCGCGCCCCGGACCGTCGAGCCGCCACCGGATGACGCGCGGGTCGAAGACGTTCCACCCGGCCCGTGGCCGCACCAGCACGCCGACCCGGCGGCGGGTCTCCACCAGCCCCATCGACGACAGCACCCGCACGGCCTCGCGGACCACCGAGCGCGAGACGCCGAAGCGCTCGTCGAGCCGGTCGATGCGCAGGACCGACCCCTCGGGCGCGGTGCCCGACACGATCTCGGCCCCGAGCGCGTCGAGGACGCCGGCGTGCAGGTCGGAGGAGGGCGCGGCGGGGCTCGCCGCGTCATCACCGTCGTCGCTCGCCGCCATGGGCCCAGCGTGCCAGACGCGGACGTATTCGCGCAGCGTCCGTCAATGATGAGTTTTTCTCTGAACTACCTCTTGATAAATCAGACTTAATGCTCCACTCTGGTCGACAACCACCTCGATGCCGAGACCCCCAGCCGACAAAGGAGTCGCGCAGATGCCCACCAGTGACCACCCACCCCTCGTCGTGATGATGGGGGTGTCCGGATCCGGCAAGACCACCGTGGGTGCTGCGCTCGCCCAGCGGCTGCGCGTCCCCTTCGCCGACGCGGACGACTTCCACCCGCCGGAGAACATCGCCAAGATGTCGGCCGGCGTCCCGCTCACCGACGACGACCGCGAGCCGTGGCTGCGCACCATCGCCGCGTGGCTCCACGAGCACCGGGCCGTCGGGGGAGTCGTCTCCTGCTCGGCGCTCAAGCGCTCCTACCGCGACCTCCTGCGCGGCCAGGCGACTCAGACGGTCTTCATCCACCTCCACGGTGACCGCGACGTCCTCGCCGAGCGGGTCGCCGGCCGGCCGGGCCACTTCATGCCCGCCGCGCTCATCGACAGCCAGTTCGCCACCCTCGAGCCCCTCGAGGCCGACGAGCGGGGCCAGGCCCTCGACGTCGCCAGCCCTGTCGACGACCTCGTCGAGCAGTCCCTCCAGATCCTCGCCACGAAGGGCGGTTCCCTCGTATGACCACCGACATCTCCTCCCTGCTGTTCCCGGCGCTCGGCGCCGCGGACGAGGCAGCACTGAACATCCCCGCGGCCCGCCTCGTGCCCGCGGCCCTGCTCGGCATCGCCGTGATCGTCGTGCTCATCACGAAGTTCAAGATCCACCCGTTCCTCGGCCTCACCCTCGGCTCCCTGACCGTCGGAGCCGTCGCCGGGGTCGCGATGAGCGACGTCGTCGCCTCGTTCACCAAGGGCTTCGGCTCCACCGCGGCCGGGGTCGGCACGCTGATCGCCCTCGGGGCGATGTTCGGCAAGCTCCTCGCCGACTCCGGCGGCGCCGACGAGATCGTCGACACCCTCATCGGACGCTCCTCGGAGCGGACCCTTCCCTGGGCGATGGCCGGCGTCGGCGCGCTCATCGGCCTGCCGATGTTCTTCGAGATCGGCCTCGTGCTCCTGATGCCGGTGATCTTCCTCGTCGCCCGACGGGCCGGCGTCTCGATCATCAAGGTCGGCATCCCGGCGCTCGCCGGCCTGTCGGCGATGCACGGCCTCGTGCCGCCCCACCCGGGCCCGCTCGTCGCCATCGACGCCCTCAAGGCGAACCTCGGCCTCACCCTCGGCCTCGGTGTCCTCGTCGCGCTGCCGACGATCGCCATCGCCGGTCCGCTGTTCGCCAAGGTCGCCGGCCGCTGGGTCGACGTCCCCGCCCCCGAACTGTTCTCCACCGACCTCGCGGACGGCCAGACCCGCGAGCGCCGCCCGTCGTTCGGCACCACGCTCCTCGCGGTGCTTACCCCGGTCGTGCTCATGATGGGCAAGGCGCTGTCCGACATCTTCCTCGCCGAGGAGAACACGGTCCGCACGGTGCTCGACTTCCTCGGCACCCCGCTCGTCGCCCTGCTCATCGCCGTCTTCGTCGGCATGGCGACCCTGGGCCGCGGCGCCGGCATGGGGATGAAGGACCTCGCCACCTCGCTGGAGAAGTCGCTCCCGCCGATCGCCGGCATCCTGCTCATCGTCGCCGCCGGTGGTGGTTTCAAGCAGACCCTCGTCGACACCGGCATCGGCAAGCTCGTCGCCGACTGGGTGCAGAGCAGCGGCTTCTCGGTGCTCCTGCTCGCGTGGATCGTTGCCGTCCTCATCCGCCTGGCCACCGGCTCGGCCACGGTCGCGACGGTGACGGCCTCGGGCATCCTCGCCCCGCTCGCCGCCGGGATGCCCGCGGCCGAGGTCTCGCTGCTCGTCCTCGCCATCGGCGCCGGCTCGGTGTTCTTCAGCCACGTCAACGACGCCGGGTTCTGGCTGGTCAAGGAGTACTTCGGGCTCTCGGTCGGCCAGACCATCAAGTCGTGGTCGGTGATGGAGACGCTCCTGTCGGTCTCCGGCCTCGTCTTCGTCCTCATCCTGGGTGTCTTCGTCTAGCCGCGTTCCGGCGTCGTCGCGCCCCTCCGCCCGAACCCCGGGTGGAGGGGCGCCTCACGTCGCGGGTGGCCGGGCCCGGTGGCCCCGGGGCGGGATGAGGCCGAGGTCGTAGGCGGCCAGGACGGCCGAGAGTCGGTCGCCGACGCCGAGCTTGGCGTAGACGTGACCGAGGTGGACCTCGACCGTTCGCGGCGACGCGCCCAGCTCGCGCCCGATCCTCGAGCAGGTGTGGCCCCGGGAGAGCAGGACGAGCACCTCGGTCTCGCGGGCGGTCAGGGTGGGGCGCTCCTCGGGGTGGGGGAGCGGTCGCAGCCCGGCGATGGCCACCACGTCGGCGACCACGGGCTGGATGGTCGCCAGGCTGTGCAGGTGGGCGTCGGTGAAGTCCTCACCCCGCCGCGCGAACATGGCGATGACGAAGTCCGGGCCGCCCACGAGGGGGAGCGTGCACACCTGGTCGACGTCGCACACCCGCACGCACCCCGCCCGCTGGTACGACGCGGCCCAGCCGGCGGCACCGAACGCCCGGGCCGCCGAGCGAGGCGTGAGGTCGCCCTCGGCCACGGGGTCGAGGAGCGGGTCGCTGGCGCCGATCTGCTGCAGCTCGCGCGAGACCTCCTGCTCCGAGCCCGGCGGCAGCCGTCGCCCCGTGACGCGCACGCGGGTGTGGGTGGGGTCGGCCTGCAGCACCAGGCCCAGCTCGGCCTCGACGAGGTCGCAGACGAGGTCCAGCATCGAGTCGACCCGAGCGCCCACCCCGTCGCTCCGAGCCATCCGCGCGACCAGGTCGGTCACGAGCCTCAGCGTCGGGTCCACCTGCCCCATCCGCGAACGGTAGGGCGTTTCGCAGGGCCCTGACCAGCAGACTCACCCGCCGGTCGCGCCGCCCCTCTCAGGCTTTTCCCAAGTGGCGTGGGGAAAGGTGGTGGGCCGGGGCGGTGAGACACCGGCCGCGGCCCCCCTGCGGGTCCGCGGCAGGCACCCCCCCGGATCCTCCCCGTCAGCACTCGTGGGCGTCGGCCGCCTCGATCCAGGTCATGACCATCTCGTCGGCCAGGGTCGACCCCGCGCCGAAGTACTCCAGGCCCTTGCCGTTCGCGCCGTTGGGGTTCGCGCTGCCCCCGGTGCCCTTGGGGTCGCCGATCGTCATCCGCTCGAAGATCTTGATGCCGACCGGCATCCGTCCGGCGCGCAGGGCGTCGTAGCCGGCGTCGACCGCGCCCTGGCACTGCGCGTGGTAGCCCACGATCTCCGCCGCGCCGGCCTCGGCGCTGAAGACGAGCCAGCCGTCCGACGCCGGGGCGTTGAGGCTGTACATCGGGACGTAGCAGTGGTGGGCCAGTGCCGGGGCCGCACCGAGGGCGAGCGCGCCCGTCGCCGCGACGCCCACGAACAGCCCTCGGCGGGCTCTCGATCCGATGCTCATGCGGGGGCTCCTCTCACGTGGTGGGTGGCTGGTCAGCCATCCGCACATGGAACCGGGCGGGCGACCTCCCGGGCAGTGAGGAGTTCCCCGTATGGCGCGACGCCCGGTGTGTGGCGTCCGATGCTCCTGACCAGCAGGTTCCGCTGAGAACGGGCCGGCGGCGAGGGCTGGCGCCCGGACGGCCTCAGGAGGACCGTGGTGTCGTCACACGGGAGGAGAGGGGACGGGAATGGCAGCCGAGGACCCCGGCGCGACCCCACGGCACGGAGGGACCGCGAAGGACCCCGAACCCCCTGGGGCCCCGACGGCCGCAGAGAGAGCGTCCGGCGTGACCCGCGTGCACGACGACGTGGTGTGGGAGTGGCTCCCCGGCGCCGACGCCTGGACGCGGCTGTGGGGAGTGCCTCCGGCCCCGGTGAAGGAGCCCGAGCCCGACCCGGCACCCCAGACACCGCCGAGCGTCCCGACGAGGGTGCGAGCACCCGCGCGGGTGCCGGCCATCGATGCCGCCACTGCGCGCGCCCGGTCGCTCCTCGCCCGGGCCCAGCCGACGGAGCGTCGCCGTGGCCGATGAGGACAAGGTCGAGACCGCCGCCGTCAACGAGCTCCTCGACCCGGTGATCGGCTCGTGGGACGAGGGCATCGCGCGGATCCGCAACGGGGCCCGGTGGATCCTCGTCGTCATCGGCGCGGGTGCCGCGTTCATCTTCGGCACGGGGACACTCGGCAAGCGGCCCGAGCTGTCGTGGTCGGCCAACACCGGTCAGCTCGTGGTGGCGCTCGCGTGCGCCCTCGTCGCCGTGCTGCTCCTGGGCCTCGTCGTGCGGGAGGTGGCCCGGGTCTTCACCCCCGAGGTCGTGGCCCTCGAGGATCTCGAGGCGACCGCCGAGTTCGCGGGCCGCGAGCTCGACTACTTCGGACCGCGGGCGCTGCCGGGCGTCCCGGCAGCCACCCACCTGCGCTTCGCGGAGCGGGCCGTCGTCGACCTCGAGCACGCACTCTCCAGACCCCCCTTCCTCGGTACGGAGGACGATCCGGACCCGGACGGCCTCCGTGCCGGGGTCGAGGCGGCGCTGCGGGAGGCACGCCAACGGCTCGTCGAGTACCAAGCCGGCGCAGCGGCGCTGCTCGGCCTGGCCCGCTACCGCCGCATCGAGACCAAGCGCAGCGTGCGAGCCATCACCTGGTGGGCGGCCGGGGGTGCGCTCGCCCTGGGGATCGTCTACCAGCTGGTGCTCTCGACCCCGGCGGCGGAGGACACGGACGCGGCGGCGGGCGGGGGCGCGGCATCGCCCGGCTCTGGACTGGTTGCCCTGGTCCTCGACGACAAGGCCGCAGGAGCCCCCGAGGTCTGGAAGGCGGTGGGACTCAAGGATTGCGCGCCCACGCGGCCCGTCGAGGGGGTCACCGGCACGGTGGCGCTCGTCGAGCTGGTGTCCGGGTCGGGAACGGCCGAGTCGCCGTGGACCATCCGCACGCTGCCCGAGACCTCGGGGGCGACCTGTCGGCGCATCGAGGTCGTCCTGCCACACGGGGTCGCCACGACGGTGACGCCCGTGCCGGTCGAGGTCACGGTGACGGTCCCGACGCCCACGGTGACGTGGCGCATCGGGGGCGGCGGCTCCTAGGTGCGAGCGGTGGCGGACCGGGCACGGCGCGGGCTCACGTAGGCTTGACCCTCGTGGCCACCGACTTCTCCCAGGAGATCAAGGACCTCCGCACGACCATGTCGTCCGTGCGTGAGGTGACCGACCTCGCCAAGCTCGAGGCGACCATCGCCGACTTCGAGAAGCAGGCGTCCGACCCCAACCTCTGGGACGACCAGGAGAAGGCGCAGGTCGTCACCTCCGGGCTGTCCCGGGCCAAGGCCGAGCACGACCGCGTCACCGGCATGGACGCGAAGATCGACGACCTCGAGGCCCTGGTCGAGATGGGCCAGGAGGAGAACGACGCCGAGACCCTCCAGGAGGCCGAGAAGGAGCTCGTCGCCGTGCGCAAGGCCGTCGGTGAGCTCGAGGTCCGCACCCTGCTCTCCGGCGAGTACGACGAGCGCGCCGCCGTGGTGACGATCCGCGCGGGCGCCGGCGGCGTCGACGCCGCCGACTTCGCCGAGATGCTCATGCGCATGTACCTGCGCTGGGCCGAGCGCCACGGCTACCCCGTCAAGGTCCTCGACACCTCCTACGCCGAGGAGGCGGGCCTGAAGTCGGCCACCTTCGAGGTCGACGTGCCCTACGCCTACGGCAACCTCAGCGTCGAGGGCGGCACCCACCGCCTCGTGCGGATCAGCCCGTTCGACAACCAGGGCCGCCGCCAGACCAGCTTCGCCGCCGTGGAGGTCGTGCCGCTCATCGAGCAGACCGACACCATCGAGATCCCCGAGAACGACCTGAAGATCGACGTCTTCCGCTCCAGCGGCCCCGGCGGCCAGTCGGTGAACACCACCGACTCCGCCGTGCGCATGACCCACCTGCCCACCGGCACCGTGGTGTCGATGCAGAACGAGAAGAGCCAGATCCAGAACCGCGCCGCGGCCCTGCGCGTCATGCAGTCGCGCCTGCTCCTGCTCAAGAAGGCCGAGGAGGCCGCCGAGCGCAAGGAGCTCGCCGGCGACGTCAAGGCCAGCTGGGGCGAGCAGATGCGCTCGTACGTCCTGCACCCGTACCAGATGGTCAAGGACCTGCGCACCGAGCACGAGGTCGGCAACACCTCGGGCGTGTTCGACGGCGACATCGACGCCTTCATGGAGGCCGGCATCCGGTGGCGCATCGCGCAGGACAAGGCCGCCGCCGCGGGGGAGTGACCGGTGTCCGCTGACCCCGCGCCCGACCACGCGAGCGCCGACTGGGCGAGCTGGTCGCGCGACCTCGAGCAGGCCCTCCTCGGCCTCGGGGACGGCGAGTCCCTCACCGTCACCGCGCCCGGGTCCGCCTCGCGCCCGAGCCTGCTGAGGAAGGCGCGGCTGCGCGGGTTCGTGCCCGCCAAGCACGAGCAGGTCGCCCCCTGGGTGCGGCTGACCCGCCGCGAGGAGCACCTGCGCGGGTTCTGCATCGGGTCGCAGGCCTCCGGTGGGCGCTTCCCCCTGTCGGACGCGGAGCGCGCCGCCCTGACCGACCTCGGCTGGCACGAGCCGCACCAGTTCGAGGGCGAGCACCTCGTGCGCTGGTGGCCCGACGACGTCCCGAACGGCCCCTTCCTCCCCGATGACGACCTTCGCCGCGCCGTGGCGATGGTGGTCGCGACCTTCCGCGGCGTCCTCGCCCCGCCGACCGAGGACCACCCCGCTCCGGCGCTCCCCACCGTCACCAGCGACTGACGGCCGCGGGGACCACTGCGGACCGGCGTCCGGTGTGGTCGACGCACATTGATGCAGGTGGGAGGCCCGCACGAGGCTGACCCGCATGTCGATGACGATGGCGCAGCGCCGCGCCGCCCGAGCCCTGACGTCCCTCGCCCTCACCGGGGCCGTCGTGGCGGGAACGCTGGCCACGGCCGCACCCGCCACGGCCGACAAGCCGGGCGCCGGCCACTGCGCCCGCATCGACAAGGTCAGGGTCACGGGTGCCGAGCACGTGGAGGTCGCCTGCCTCGACGACCTCACGACGACCGGCACGGCGAAGAGCGGGCACACCAACCCGGCCGACTGGAACGGCCTCCACGCCCCCGCAGCCGGACGCCGAGCGGTGTCCCCGGCATCCAGGTCGACGGCTACTTCCCGGACGCCTCGACCTCGAACACCAACCACGGCTGGAACCACGACAGCCAGTTCGTCATGCGGATCCCCGACGCGTGGAACGGCGAGGTCGTCATCAGCGGGGCGCCCGGCGTGCGGGCGCAGTACGCCAACGACCTCGTCATCGGCGACTGGGTGCTGGCCCAGGGCTACGCCTTCGCGTCCACCGACAAGGGCAACGTCGGCGCGAGCTTCTGGGACGACGGCTCGACGCCCGGCGGCTCGATCCGCGAGTGGCACCGCCGCGTCACCGAGCTCGCCGTCGCCACGAAGGACACGGTGACCCGCGTGCGCGCCGAGCGGCCGCACCGCACCTACATGGCCGGCATCTCCAACGGTGGCTACCTCACCCGGTGGCAGCTCGAGAACCGTCCCGACCTCTACGACGGCGGCCTCGACTGGGAGGGCACCCTCTTCCGCGCCGACGGCCCCAACCTCCTCACCTCCCTCCCCACGGCGCTCAAGGAGTACCCGAGGTACGCCGCGACGGGCGACCAGCAGGCCCACGACGCGATGATCGCGGCCGGCTTCGCGACCGGGTCGGAGTTTCTCTGGCCCTTCCACCACCAGGTCTACTGGGACGCCACCCAGCGCTGGTACCGCGAGGAGCTCGACCCGGGCTACGACGGCGACCTGAAGGCCGGCATCCCGTTCTGCGCCAGCGGCACCCCCACCTGCGACGCCGACTACGACTACGCCTCCCGCCCGCAGTCGGTGAAGGACGCGGTGCGCTCCGTCGAGCTGACCGGTCGCATCGGCAAGCCCCTGGTCACCATCCACGGCGACCTCGACACCCTCCTGCCGATCGGCACCGACTCCGACGTGTACGACCGGCTCGTCGACGGCGCCGGCTCGGGCGACCTGCACCGCTACTACCGGGTCGAGGGCGGCACCCACACCGACGGCCTCTACGCCGCCTTCCCCGACCGGCTGCGTCCGCTGCTGCCCTGCGCCCGCACCGGCTTCGACCTCCTGACCGCCTGGGTGGAGGACGGCACGCCGCCGCGTGCCGACCGCACCGTCCCGCGTCCGGAGGGCGACGTGCTCGACACCTGCGCGCTCTGACCGAACGGCCCGCAGGGGTCGGCCGAGCGGACCGACCCGCTCCCGAGACCCGCCGAAGGTCCGTGACCTGACCACCTCGGGCAGGTCGGCGACCTATCCTCGACGCGAAGGCGATCCCCGTCGGGGTGTCGCCGCACCCCTGCCGCCGACCACCCGTGAGGGCCCCCAGACGCCCATGATCCGCTTCGAGAACGTCACCAAGGTCTACCCCCGGGCGACCCGTCCTGCCGTCGACGGCGTCAGCGTCTCGATCGAGCGCGGCGAGTTCATGTTCGTCGTCGGTCCGTCGGGGTCGGGCAAGTCCACGATGCTGCGCCTCGCCCTGCGCGAGGAGGCGGCCAGCGAGGGCACCGTCCTCGTCGCCGGTCACGACCTCGGGAAGATGCCGATGCGCCAGGTACCGCGGCTGCGGCGCGAGATGGGCGCGGTGTTCCAGGACTTCCGCCTGCTGCCGAACAAGACGGTCCACGAGAACGTCGCCTACGCCCTGCAGGTCATCGGCAAGCCGGGGCACATGATCCGCCAGCTCGTCCCCGAGACCCTGGAGATGGTCGGCCTCGGCGGCAAGGAGAAGCGCTTCCCGCACCAGCTCTCCGGTGGTGAGCAGCAGCGCGTCGCCATCGCCCGCGCCGTGGTCAACCGCCCCCAGATCCTCCTGTGCGACGAGCCCACGGGAAACCTCGACCGCGCCATCAGCCTCGACATCGTGCGCCTGCTCGAGCGGATCAACCGCACCGGCACCACGATCGTCATGGCCACGCACGACCACGACATCGTCAACGACCTGCGCCGCCGCGTCCTGCAGCTGGAGGACGGCAAGGTCGTCCGCGACCAGGAGGACGCCACCTACCACCACGCCACGGAGGCCTGACCCGTGCAGCCCCGCTTCCTGTTCTCCGAGGTCGGCTCCGGCCTGCGTCGCAACATCTCGATGGCCCTGTCGGTCGTCCTGGTGACGATGGTCTCGATGTTCCTGCTCGGCCTGGGCCTGCTCGCCCAGCGCCAGGCCGACACGATGAAGGGCTACTGGTACGACCGCATCCAGGTCTCGATCTACCTGTGCACGGCCAACTCCCGCCAGCCCAACTGCGAGGACACCGCTGCCACCAACGAGCAGCGCGACGCCATCCAGCGCCAGCTCGAGGCCCTGCCCGAGGTCAAGCAGGTCTTCTACGAGTCCGAGCAGGACGCCTTCGACCGCTTCCGCGAGCAGTTCCGCAACAGCCCGATCAGCGGCAACGTCCAGCTCGGCGACATCCCGCAGAGCCTGCGCGTCCAGCTCGACGACCCCACGAAGTTCCAGGTCGTCACCGACCAGTTCGAGGGAGCGCCCGGTGTCGCGGCGGTGCAGGACCAGGAGAAGGTCCTGTCGAAGTTCTTCGCGATCATCAACTACATCACCATCTTCGCGGTGATCCTCGCCGGCCTGATGGCGGCCTGTGCCGCACTGCTGATGGCGACGACGATCCGCCAGGCGGCCTTCATCAGGCGCCGCGAGATCGGCATCATGCGGCTCGTCGGGGCCTCGAACTGGACCATCAGGATGCCGTTCATCGCCGAGATGGTCATCGTCTCGGCCGCGGGGGTCGGGCTGGCCGTCGGGCTGCTCGTCGCCCTCACCCAGTACGTCTTCAACGAGGGCTTCATCAAGCTCGCGCTCAGCCAGGCGTTCATCGGCACCTCCGACGTCTGGGTCATCGCGCCCTGGATGTTCGCCGGCGTGCTCTCGATCGCGGTGATGACCAGCCTGGTCACGCTGCGCCGCTACCTGCGGGTCTGATGCCGTGGGCGCGCGGGTGGAGCGACCGTTCGGCGCGCGAGGGACACCGATTTCGCCCGTCGAGTACCCGAACTCGTGTGAAACGTGTTACCAATGGTGATCATGGGACGACCTGACCGTGCACCCCTGCGCGCCTCTCGCCGGGCGATCGCCCTCGGGACCTCGCTGCTGTGCGCCGCTGCCCTGGCGACCACCTCGGCGCAGGCCGTCTCCACCGGGTCCGACCCGGGCAAGGAGAAGCGCAAGGTCGACGCCCAGGTCGACCAGCTCAAGGACAAGCTCGACGACACCAGCTCGGACCTCGCCGACGCCTACGCGGCCCTGCAGCGCACGAAGAAGCAGCTGCCCGGCGTCCAGGCCGCCCTCGCCAAGGCGCAGAGCACCGCCGCCGCCGCAGACCGCGCCAACGCCGTCGCCGCCCAGGAGCTCGAGGCGGCCGTCGCCAGCGAGAAGAAGGCGCAGGCCCAGCTGACCAAGACGACGACCGAGGTCACCGAGAGCCGCACCCGCGTCGCCCAGTTCGCCGCGCAGATCTACCAGGAGCAGGGCTTCGGCCAGCTGGACATGGCGCTCACCAGCTCGGACCCGCAGCAGTTCGCGGACCGGATCGCCCTCGTCGACACCGTCATGGACGTCCAGAGCGAGGCGATGGAGCGGCTCGCCAGCGAGCGGGCCAGCCTCACCGCCCTCGAGGACCACCTCTCCGCCCTGCGCGCCGACTCCGCCGCCAAGAAGAAGCAGGCCGAGGCCGCCCTCGCCAAGGCGAAGAAGGCCCGCGACGCCGCGGCCGCCGCCAAGGCCCAGATGGACGCCCTCGCCGCCCGCCAGGCCGCGCAGGCCCGCACGGTCGCCGACAAGCTCGCCCGCGACAAGGCCCGCCTCAGCCAGATGCAGTCCGAGCAGGCCCGGCTGAAGAAGATCCTCGTCAAGCGCGCGGCCCAGGCCCGCGCCCGCGCCGAGGCGGCCCGCAAGAAGGCCGCCGCCGAGCGCAAGCGCCGCAACCAGAGCAGCCACTCCCGCCCCAGCACGGGCGGTTCGGGCGGCGGCTCGTCCTCCGGCAGCGGCAAGGGCTACCTCAGCCGGCCCAGCAACGGACGCGTCAGCTCCGAGTTCGGCATGCGCTTCCACCCGATCTACCACTACTGGAAGCTGCACTCGGGGCGCGACTACGCCGCCCCCTGCGGCTCTCCGGTCCGTGCGGCCGCCAGCGGCGACATCATCAGCGCCGGCGACGGCGGCGGCTACGGCAACCGCGTCGTCATCGACCACGGCCTGGTCTCCGGCGAGAGCCTGGCGACGACGTACAACCACCTGCAGAGCATCAGGCAGTGGGGCGGGCACGTCTCGCGCGGCGAGGTCATCGGCTACGAGGGCAGCACCGGCACCTCGACGGGCTGCCACCTGCACTTCGAGACGCTGGAGAACGGCGACTTCGTCGACCCGCGGAAGTGGCTCTGACCCACCCCGTTCGTCGATACCCGATGGGGTCGGCGCGTGCGGGCGGGTAGCCTCCTCCTCGTGGCCAAGGAGACCGGACGAAAGCTCGTCGCGAGCAACCGCAAGGCCCGTCACGACTACCTCATCGAGGACACGTACGAGGCGGGCCTGGTCCTCATGGGCACCGAGGTCAAGGCGCTGCGCATGGGACGGGCCTCGCTCGTCGACGGCTGGGCCGGGTTCGACCGCGACGACGAGCTCTGGCTCGAGGGCGTGCACATCCCCGAGTACGCCAACGGCACCTGGACGAACCACACCCCGCGGCGGCGGCGCAAGATGCTGCTCCACCGCCGGGAGCTCGACAAGCTGCTCCAGGCCACCCGCGAGACGGGCCACACGCTCGTGCCGCTCAGCCTGTACTTCAAGGACGGCCGGGCCAAGGTCGAGATCGCCGTGGCCAAGGGCAAGAAGAACTACGACAAGCGCCACGCCCTGCGCGAGCGCCAGGACACCCGCGAGGCCGCCCGCGCCATCGCCGCCCGTCGTCGCGGCGAGGACTGAGTGCGCCGCGGGGGTGAGGGCCGGCTGACGGTCGTGGGGCCCACGCTGCGGCTGCTCTCCTGCCTGCTCGTCGTGGTCGTCGCGCTCCTCGTCGTGCCGCTCGCGCTGGCCTCCCCGCCCGCAGCCGGTGTACGTGCCGCCGACCCGGCCCCCGCCCTGGCCGCGTGGACCACCGGCCCCGCCGAGGTCGCCGCCGCGCTGCCGGCGGAGGAGCAGGCCGACCGCCTGTCCACGGCCTTCGACGTGGAGGCCGACGGCTCGGTCGTCGTCACGGAGACGATCCGCTGGCGCTTCCCCGACGGCGAGGAGCGCCACGGCATCCTGCGCAACGTCAAGGTGCGCGCCGGGTACCAGGACAGCGAGACGCAGTACCGGTACTACGAGCTCTCCGAGGTCACCGTCACCTCACCGTCGGGCGCACCCACGGACATCGCCATCTCCGACTTCGGGGCCTTCCGCCAGATCCGCGTCGGCAGCCCGTCCGAGACGATCCGCGGCACCGCCGACTACGTCGTGCGCTACCGCCTGGGCCACGTGGTCAACGACATCGGCGACGGCACCGCCGAGTTCTACTACAACGTCGTCGACCCCTCGAACGGCTTCCCGCAGCGCCAGGTCTCCGCCACGGTCACCGGCCCCGTCGCCTCCACCCGCGCCGCGTGCTTCTACGGTGAGCTCGGCTCCACCACGCCGTGCGAGGCGACCGCGGGCGACACCGCGCAGTTCACCGTCCCCGACCTCGCCGCGGAGGAGGGGGCCAGCGTCCTCACGTCGTACCCGAGCGACGCCTTCGACGACCTCACCCCTGACCTGCGCCAGGGGAGCTCGGACGCCGACGGGGGCAGCAGCCTCAGCCCCGGCCGAGCGCGGGCCCTCGGCTGGCTGGCGATCGGCACCGGCGGCCTCCTGCCCCTGCTCGCCGGCTCCCTCATGGGCCTGCTCGTGTGGAACCGCGGCCGTGACGAGCAGTTCGCAGGGCTCACGCCCGGCCTGACGCCCGGCGTCGGCCAGGACGCACCGGTCGTCGTCGGCGGCCCGACCCCCACGGTCGCGGTGCAGTTCACGCCGCCGGCAGGCGTCCAGCCGGGGATGGTCGGCACGATCGTCGACGAGGAGGCCAACCTCGTCGACGTCACCGCGACCATCGTCGACCTCGCCGTGCGGGGCTTCCTGCGCATCGCCCGCGACGACCAGGGCGTCTTCCGCGCCGACGACTGGGTCCTCACCCGCACCTCGCCCCCCGCCGGCGCCACGGCCCTCGCGCCCTACGAGCAGACCCTCCTCGACTCGCTCTTCGCCGCCGGCGACCAGGTCGCCCTGTCGCAGCTGAAGAACAAGTTCAAGCCGACCCTCGACGCCGTCCAGCGCCTCATGTACGAGGAGGTCGTGCAGCGCGGCTGGTTCCGCCGCAGCCCCGAGCGCCAGCGCTCGGTGTGGGTCGGCCTGGGCACCCTCATGGCTGCGGGCGCGGTCTTCTTCGCCTTCTTCGTCGGTGGCGGGCTGTCCAGCGTGTTCAGCGACGCGAACTTCCCGCTCTCACCGGTGTGGGTCCTCGCCGCGGGCATCGGCGCCGCGGGGCTCATCGTGCGCTCCCTCGGCAAGCGGATGGCGGCGCGCACCGCGGTGGGCTCGGCCGTCCTCTCCCAGAGCAAGGGTTTCGAGCGCTACCTCGCCACGGCCGAGGCCAACCAGATCCGCTGGGAGGAGGCACAGGACCTCTTCTCGCGCTTCCTGCCCTACGCCATCGTCTTCGGCTTGGCCGACCGGTGGGCCGGTGTCTTCGAGGAGGTCGCGGCGGCGGCCGCCGCGGCCGGCCACGTCGTCGCCAGCCCCACCTGGTACGTGGGCGACTGGGGCTCGGGCGGCTTCTCCGACGTCGCCTCGAGCATGGACTCCTTCTCCACGGTGGCCGCCGGGACCTTCGTGTCCACGCCGGGCTCCTCCGGCTCCAGCGGGTTCAGCGGCGGGGGCGGCTTCTCCGGCGGTGGCGGGGGCGGGTCCTCGGGCGGCAGCTGGTAGCTCGGCCGGCCCGTCCCTCGCGGCCTCGTCGGCGCCCCGACGACGAACGGGCCGCCCCGCGAGTGCGGAGCGGCCCGTCCGGACCGGGGCAGGGATTCCCGGTCCTCTCGGTGGTCAGTTGCGGAAGGCGTCCTTGACCTTCTCGCCGGCCTGCTTGAGGTCGGCCTCGGACTGCTCGACCTGGCCCTCGGCCTCGAGGCGCTCGTTGTCGGTCGCCTTCCCCGTGGCCTCCTTGCCCTTGCCGACCAGGTCGTCCTTCGCGTTCTCGATCTTGTCGCCGATTCCCATGTCGATCTCCTCACTCGTGGTGGAGCACCGAGCCACTTCTCGACCGGATGCGGATCCCTCCACGGTAGGCACGCCACGGCCCCGGTGGGGGTTTGGGAACGCGCCGATCGGGGCGCAGGTCAGGACACGACGAGGATGAGGTCGCCGCCCTCCATCTGCTGGTGGCCGTTGATGGCGAGGCGCTCGACCGTGCCCCCGACCGGGCTGGTGATGTTGGCCTCCATCTTCATCGCCTCGATCGTCGCGACGACGGCGCCGGCCTCGACGGTGGCCCCCTCCTCGACGGTGGGGGTGACGACGCCCGCGAACGGTGCCGGAACGTGGCCGCTGTTCTTGGGGTCGGCCTTCTCGGCGGCCTTGACGTCGGCGGACACCGAGCGGTCGCGGACCTGGATCGGGCGGAACTGGCCGTTGAGGGTGCACATGACCGTGCGCAGGCCCTGCCGGTCGGCGTCGCCGATGGAGGTGATGCCGAGGAGCAGCCGCTTGCCGGCCTCGATCTCGGCCTCGTACTCGCTGCCCTTCTCGAGCCCGTGGAGGAACTCGATGGTCCCGAGCACCGACAGGTCGCCGTAGCGCTCGCGGCTGTCCTCGAACTCGGAGGTCGGGCCGGGGAAGAGCAGCTGGTTGAGGGTGCGGCGCGGGTCGGTGCGCAGCGCCTCCTCCTGCTCGGGGGTGAGCTCGGTGGTGCGCGGCCTGGGCTGGCGACCCTGGAGGGCCTTGGTGCGGAACGGCTCGGGCCACCCGCCGGGCGGGTCGCCGAGCTCGCCGCCGAGGAAGCCGATCACCGAGTCGGGGATGTCGTACTTCGTGGGGTTCTCCTCGAAGTCGGCCGGGTCGGCGCCCGCCCCGACGAGGGCGAGGGCGAGGTCACCGACGACCTTCGACGACGGGGTGACCTTGACGATGTTGCCGAGGATGCCGTTGGCCGCGGCGTACATGTCCTCGATGTCCTCGAACCGGTCGCCCATGCCGAGCGCGATGGCCTGCTGGCGCAGGTTCGACAGCTGCCCGCCGGGGATCTCGTGGAAGTACACGCGACCCGTGGGGGAGGCCAGGCCCGACTCGAAGGGCTTGTAGAGCTGGCGCACGGCCTCCCAGTACGGCTCGAGGGAGAACACCTTGTCGATGTCGAGGCCGGTGGGGCGCGCGGTGCCGTCGGTGGCGGCGACGAGGGCCGACAGGCTCGGCTGGCTCGTGGTGCCGGCCATCGAGGAGCACGCGGCGTCGACGGCGTCGACCCCGGCGTCGATGGCGGCGAGGAGGGTGCCGATCTGGCCGCCCGCGGTGTCGTGCGTGTGCAGGTGCACCGGGAGGTCGAAGTTCTCGCGCAGCGCCGTGACGAGCGTCGTCGCAGCGGGGGCGCGCAGCAGCCCGGCCATGTCCTTGATGGCGAGGACGTGGGCGCCGGTGCCGACGATCTCCTCGGCCAGGCGCAGGTAGTAGTCGAGCGTGTAGAGCTTCTCGTTCGGGTCGAGGAGGTTGCCGGTGTAGCAGAGGGCGACCTCGGCCACGGCGGTCCCCGTGGACAGCACGGCATCGACCGCGGGGCGCATCTGCGAGACGTCGTTGAGCGAGTCGAAGATGCGGAAGATGTCGAGCCCGGTGCGCGCGGCCTCCTCGACGAAGACGTCGGTGACCTTCGTCGGGTACGGCGTGTAGCCCACGGTGTTGCGGCCGCGGAGCAGCATCTGGAGCGGGATGTTCGGCATGGCCTCCCGCAGCAGGGCGAGCCGCTCCCACGGGTCCTCGGACAGGAAGCGGAGCGCGACGTCGTAGGTGGCGCCGCCCCACGCCTCCATCGAGAGCAGCTCGGGGGTGAGCCGCGAGACGTGGCCGGCGACGTGGAGCAGGTCGCGGGTGCGCATCCGGGTGGCCAGCAGGCTCTGGTGCGCGTCGCGGAAGGTCGTGTCGGTGACCGCGACGTCGGTGCGCTCGCGCAGCCGGCGGGCGAACTCGGCCGGTCCGACGCGCAGGAGCAGGTCGCGGCTGCCGGGGGGCACCGGCGCGTCGCGGTCGATGACCGGCAGCTTGGTGCGCGGCTTGATGTGGGTGGTGGCCGCGCCGTGCGGCTGGTTGACCGTGACGTCGGCGAGGTAGGTGAGCAGCCGGCTGCCGCGGTCGCCGCCCATGCGGGCCTGGAGCAGCTCGGGGCGCTCGTCGATGAAGCTCGTCGTGGCCTCGCCGCGCTGGAACACCGGGTCGGCGAGCACCGCCTCGAGGAACGGGATGTTCGTGGAGACGCCGCGGATACGGAACTCCGCCAACGCCCTTCGCGCTCGACGCACGGCCATGGGGAAGGTCCGGCCGCGACAGGTGAGCTTGACGAGCATCGAGTCGAAGTGCGGGCTGACCTGGGCGCCGACGAACACGGTGCCGCCGTCGAGGCGCACGCCGCCACCGCCGGCCGAGCGGTACACGGTGATCTGCCCGGCATCGGGACGGAAGCCGTTGGACGGGTCCTCGGTGGTGATGCGGCACTGCAGCGCCGCCCCGCGCAGCTGGATGTCGTCCTGCGACATCCCGAGGTCATCGAAGGTCTCGCCGGCGGCGATGCGCATCTGGGACACCACGAGGTCGATGTCGGTGACCTCCTCGGTGACGGTGTGCTCCACCTGGATCCGCGGGTTCATCTCGATGAAGACGTAGCGGCCGTCCTCGCCGAGGAGGAACTCGACGGTGCCGGCGTTGACGTAGCCGATCGACTCGGCGAAGCGCACGGCGTCGGCGCACATGCTGGCCCGGGTGTCGGGGTCGAGGTTCGGCGCCGGCGCGATCTCGATGACCTTCTGGTGGCGCCGCTGGAGCGAGCAGTCGCGCTCGAAGAGGTGGAGCACCGTGCCGGTCGCGTCGGCGAGGACCTGGACCTCGATGTGCCGCGGGTTGACCACGGCCTGCTCGAGGTAGAGCGTCGGGTCGCCGAAGGCGGCGTCGGCCTCGCGCTGGGCGGCCTCGAGGGAGTCGCGCAGGGTGGAGGCGTCGTCGACGCGCCGCATGCCGCGCCCCCCGCCACCGGAGACGGCCTTGACGAAGACCGGGTAGCCGATGCCCTCGGCCGCCGCGGCGAGCTCGTCGAGGTCGGTGGTCGGGGGAGCGCTCTCGAGGGTGGGCAGCCCGGCCTCGCGGGCCGCCTGGATGGCGCGGGCCTTGTTGCCGGCCAGGTGCAGGGCCGAGGGCGGAGGCCCGATGAAGGTGATGCCGTTGGCGGCGCAGGCCTCGGCGAGGTCGGGGTTCTCCGACATGAACCCGTAGCCGGGGTAGATGGCGTCGGCGCCGCACTCGACGGCCACGCGCACGATGTCGGCGTGGTCGAGGTAGGCCCGCACCGGGTGGCCGGGCTCGCCGATCTCGTAGGACTCGTCGGCCTTGAGGCGGTGCTCGGAGGTGCGGTCCTCGTGCGGGAAGACGGCCACGGTCTTCGCGCCCAGCTCGGTCGCGGCGCGGAAGGCGCGCACGGCGATCTCCCCACGGTTGGCGACGAGGATCTTGGAGAACACGGGTGAACCTCCCGGTCGGGGTGGGTGCGATCTCCGGCCGCGGCCGGTCCGGTCAGCCTAGTGAGGCGGTGCGGTCGGCGGTCCCGACCGTCCTCAGTGCGGGACGCCGGGCCCGACCCGTGGCCCCCGGCGCCGCTGCCTTCGGAATCGGTGGCGGCAGAGGCAGACGCGCGCGGGAACCGTCAATGGGGCAAGGCCATACCATTTCCGGCCGGTTGGCCCTAGCATCGCCCTCGTCGCACCTGAATTGACGCCGGTCTCGTCGGCCGGCCGGACCCCATGGGAGCAAACCGTGGCAGTGCACCTGAACGACGACGAGCGCATGCTCGCCGAGCTCGGCTACAAGCAGGAGCTCAACCGCACCTGGTCGAGCTTCTCGAACTTCGCCATCTCCTTCTCGATCATCTCGATCCTCGCCGGGTGCTTCACGACCTTCGGCCAGGCGTGGAACAACGGCGGGCCCATCGCGATCTCCATCGGGTGGCCGCTCATCTCGGTCTTCATCCTCATCATCGGGTTCTGCATGTCCGAGCTCGTGTCGGCGTACCCGACCTCGGGCGGCATCTACTGGTGGGCCAGCAAGCTCGGCGGCGCCAAGGTCGGCTACTACACCGGCTGGCTCAACCTCATCGGGCTGCTCGCCATCGACGCCTCGGTCGCCTACGGCGCCGCGACGTTCTTCGACCTGTCGTTCAGCACGATGAGCGAGTCGTGGGCGGCGGGCTACTCGCTGACCCGCGTGTTCGTCATGTTCCTCGTCGTCCTGCTCATCACCGCCCTGATCAACATCTTCGGCGGCCACCTCCTCGCGCTGCTCAACAACATCTCGGTGTGGTGGCACGTCATCGGCGCGGCGATCGTCATCCTCATCCTCGTGTTCCTCCCCGAGAAGCACATGAGCGTCGCCGACGTCTTCACGATGCGGGTCAACAACAGCGGCGGGCTGGCGGGCGGTGAGGACAGCGGCTTCGGCTTCTGGTTCTACGTGCTGCCACTCGGCTTCCTGCTGACCCAGTACACGATCACCGGCTTCGACGCCTCGGCCCACCTCTCCGAGGAGACCCAGGGTGCCGCCGACGGTGCGGCCAAGGGCATCTGGCGCTCGATCTTCTACTCGGCCATCGGCGGCTGGTTCCTCCTGCTCGCCTTCCTCTTCGCGGTCCAGGACCCCGAGGCGGTCACGGCGGGCGGTGGCGGCGTCGCCGTCATCTTCAACCAGGCGCTGTCGTCGGGCTGGGCCGGGACGGTGCTGCTCATCGCGAGCATCGCCCAGGTGTTCTGCACCGCGGCCTGCATGACGTCCACGAGCCGGATGCTCTTCGCGTTCAGCCGCGACGGGGCCGTCCCCGGCTCGTCCAGGTGGGCGAGCCTGAACAGCCGCAAGGTCCCGGCGAACGCCGTCATCGTGTCGTCGGTCATCGCGGCCGTCATCACCCTGCCGGCGCTGGTCGAGGTCAACCTCGGCACGGCGGACGCCCCGCTCATCGTGCCGGTGGCCTTCTACGCGGTGGTCTCGGTCGGCGTCATCGGCCTCTACACGGCCTTCGCCATCCCGATCTACCTGCGCTGGAGGATGGGCGACGCCTTCCCCCAGGGCAAGTGGAACCTGGGCACCAAGTGGAAGTGGATGGCGCCCGTCGCGGTGGCGGAGATCGCCATCATCTCGGTGTACTTCATCCTCCCCTTCACCCCGGCGGCCAACCCGTTCCACGACACCTTCGAGTGGAAGTACGTCAACTACGCGCCGATCCTCATGGGTGGCACGCTGCTGGCGCTGTGGATCGGCTGGCACCTGTCGGCCAAGAAGTGGTTCACCGGTCCGAAGACGACGGTCGACCTCCCCGCAGGGGTGTCGGGCGCCGACGAGATCGCGATGGAGCACCACGGCAGGACCGCTCACGGCGGGGCCGAGCACGACTGGAAGCCGGGCGACCCGACCTCCTGACGTGCAGCCGGACCTCGAGCAGCTGCTCGACGACCTCCCCGTCCTCACCGGGCAGGGGCGACGCGTGTCGCCCCTGCCCGGTGGGCTGACCAACCACAACTACCGGGTCCGCACCGACGGCGGGCTCGACGTCGTGGTGCGGGTCTCTTCCCCGGAGACCGGGCTGCTCGGCGTCGACCGCGAGGTCGAGCACGCGAACACCCTGGCGGCCGCGGCGTCCGGGGTGGGCGCGCCGGTGGTCGACCACCTGCCGGGGCGGGGCGTCCTCGTCGTCGGCTTCCTGCCCGGGCGCACGTGGGAGGACGCCGACGTGGCGGCGAACCTGCCGCGGTTCGCGGCGGCGCTGCGCCGGCTGCACGCCGGGCCACCGTTCGTCGGCCGGTTCGACATGCTCGCCATCCGCCGTCGCTACCTCGAGGTCGTGCGGGAGCGCGGCTTCCGCCTGCCGGAGGGCTACCTCGACCTCGAGCCGCGCCTCGACGGCCTCGAGCGGGTGCTGGGGCTCGCGCCCGAGCCACTCGTGCCGTGCCACAACGACCTGCTCGCGGCCAACGTCCTCGACGACGGCGGCGACCTGCGGATCGTCGACTACGAGTACTCGGGGATGAACGAGCCCTCCTTCGAGCTCGGCAACGCCGCGGCGGAGGCGAAGCTGGGCCCCGACGCCCTCGCCGAGCTGTGCGAGGCGTACCACGGGCGGCACGACGACGCCCTCGTGGCGCGGGCCGAGCTGTGGGGGTGGGCCGCCCGGTACGGCTGGGTCCTGTGGGGGATGATCCAGGAGGGCGCGAGCAGCATCGAGTACGACTTCTGGGGATGGGCGATGGAGAAGTGGGAGCCGGCGCAGGAGCTCGCCGCGAGCCCCCGCTTCGACGACCTCCTCGCCCGGGCGGCCCGGTGACCGCGGACCTGCCGGCCCGGGCCCGGGTCGTCGTCATCGGGGGAGGGGCGGTCGGGACCTCGACCGCGTACCACCTGGCCCACCTCGGCTGGACCGACGTCCTCCTCCTCGAGCAGGGCACCCTGTCGTGCGGGACCACGTGGCACGCCGCCGGGCTCGTCGGGCTGCTGCGCGCCAGCGAGAGCGGCACCCGGCTCGTGCAGTACTCCGCCGAGCTCTACGCCCGGCTCGAGGCCGAGACGGGGCTGGGCACCGGGTACAAGCAGTGCGGCGGGCTCATCGTGGCGCGCACTCCCGAGCGGATGACGGCCCTGCAGCGCACCGCGGCCAACGCCGCCGCCTACGATCTCGACTGCGAGCTGCTCACCCCCGCGCAGGCCGGTGAGCGCTACCCGCACCTGCGCACCGACGACCTCACCGGCGCCATCTGGCTGCCCGGCGACGGCACGGCCAACCCCACGGACCTCACCCAGTCCCTGGCGAAGGGCGCTCGTCAGCTCGGCGTCACCGTGCGGGAACGGGTGCGGGTCACCGGGTTCGACGTCGTCGCCGATGCCGCGGCGCCGGGTGGGCAGCGGGTGCGGGGAGTTCGGACGGATGCCGGGGACGTCGAGTGCGACGTCGTCGTGGCCTGCGCCGGGCAGTGGACCAAGGCCCTGGCCGCGATGGCCGGGGTCGGCGTCCCGCTCCACTCGGCCGAGCACTTCTACGTCGTCACCGACCAGGTCGAGGGCGTGCACCGCGACCTGCCGATCCTGCGCGACCCCGACGGCTGGACCTACTACAAGGAGGAGGTCGGCGGGCTCGTCGTCGGCGGCTTCGAGCCCGAGGCCAAGCCGTGGGTCGCCCCCGAGGCGATCCCGTACCCGTTCGAGTTCCAGCTCCTCGACGAGGACTGGGAGCACTTCTCGGTCCTCATGGAGAGCGCCCTGCACCGCCTTCCCGTCCTCGAGCGCACGGGGATCCGGAAGTTCTACAACGGCCCGGAGAGCTTCACCCCGGACAACCAGTTCGTCATGGGGGAGTCGCCCGACGTCGCGGGGTTCTTCGTCGGTGCGGGCTTCAACTCGGTGGGGATCGCGTCGGCCGGGGGCGCCGGACGGGCGCTGGCGCAGTGGGTCGTGGCGGGGGAGCCCCAGGAGGACCTCGCGCTCGTCGACATCCGGCGGTTCGCGCCGTTCCACGCGAGCACGCCGTGGCTGCGCGAGCGGGTGTCGGAGGTGCTGGGCCTGCACTACGCCGTGCCGTGGCCCAACCGCGAGCTGGAGTCGGCGCGGCCGTTCCGGTGCTCGCCCGTGCACGACCGGCTGGAGGCCGCGGGGGCGTGGTTCGGGTCGAAGATGGGCTGGGAGCGGCCCAGCTACATCGCCCCTGGTGGCGTGGCCGCCGCTGACCGGGGCGCGGACTACGCCTGGGGACACCAGAACTGGCACCCCTGGGTCGACGAGGAGCAGCGCGCCACCCGCGAGGCCGTGGCCCTGTTCGACCAGACCAGCTTCGGCAAGCTGCGCATCCACGGGCCCGACGCCCTCGCCCTCCTCCAGAGGGTGTGCACCGCCGACGTCGACCGGCCGGTCGGGTCCGCCGTCTACACCGGGATGCTCAACCGGCGGGGCGGCTACGAGGCCGACGTCACGGTCACGCGCACCGGTGCCGCCGACTTCCTCCTCGTGACCAGCGCCGGGTCGCCGGTGCGCGACGCCGACTGGCTGCGCCGCCACAGCGACCCCGCGTGGCGGGTGGAGGTCGAGGACGTCACCACCGCGTGGGCCGTGCTCGGGGTGCAGGGCCCGCGCTCGCGCACCCTCCTCTCCCGACTGACCACGGCCGACCTCGAGGACGCCGCGTTCCCCTTCGCGACGAGCCGTGAGCTCGACCTCGGGGTGGCGCGGGTGCGCGCCACCCGGATGACGTACGTGGGCGAGCTCGGGTGGGAGCTGTACGTGCCGACCGAGCTGGCCACCGGGGTGTGGGACCGGCTGCGCGACGCCGGCGACGACCTCGGGCTGCGGCTCGGCGGGTACTACGCCATCAACGCGCTGCGCCTCGACCAGGGCTACCGGGCGTGGGGCGCCGAGCTGGGCCCGGACCGCAACCCGCTCGAGGTGGGCCTGACCTTCACGTGCAAGCTGGGCACCGCCATCGACTTCGTCGGGAGGCAGGCGGTGGAGGCGGTGCGGGCCACGGGTCCGGGCCGCCGCCTCGTCTCGGTCGTCGCCGACGACCCGGCCGCCGTCCTCTGGGGTGGCGAGCTGCTGCGCCGCGAGGGCGTCCCGGTCGGTCAGGTGACGAGCGCCGCGCGCAGCGCGACCTTCGGACGGGCCGTGGGCCTGGCCTGGGTGTGGGAGCCGTCGGGCGGGCCGGTGCCGCGCGACGTCGTCGACCGCCCCGGCTGGACCGTCGACGTGGCCGGCGAGCCCGTCACCGTCGGCGTCTCCCTGCGCCCGCCGCGCCCCGCCCCCACCTCCTGACGCCCTCCCGCGCCTCTCCTGCCTCCCCTCCATCGCCCCCTCCAACGCGTGCTACCGCCTGGTACGCGGGGTGATCACCCCACGTACCAGGCGGTAGCACGCGACTCAGGGCGGGGGAGCGCCGGGGGAAGTGGGTGCGAAGGGGAATCCGTTTGGGTGGGTTGCGCGTTGACGGCATACTGGCGGGTGCCGGCGGAGTCGTTCCGCGAGTGCCGCCGGTGACAAGTGAACAGCGTGGGAGTGAGCCCCCTCAGGGGGGTGATCGGTTTCGACATTGGTCGGTTGGCCAGGGGAAGCGGGTCGAGGACGCACGGTTATCTCGTAAACGATCCGTGCAAACCAATAGGTGCCGATTCCAAGCGCACCGACTTCGCCCTCGCCGCCTGAGGCGGGCCTCGAAGTCCGTTGGCCTGAGTTCGATCTCGACTCAGTAACCAGCGTCATCTAGAGATCTTGCTGCGTCGTCATGTCGGGGGACGGCGCGGGACTTCAACTCGACTGGGCCTGTCAGCGGACGTGTGCGTGCGAGCGCTGGGGCCGAGAAAATCCATAGCGCACTGCACCCGGAGAAGCCCTGGTGTTCCGTCAGTGGACGCGGGTTCGATTCCCGCCACCTCCACCACCGGACTCACTCCCACGAACGACCGCCCGGTCCCGCACGCGCGGGGCCGGGCGGTCGTGCGTCCGGCCTCAGGCCGGCGCGAGCTCGAGGGTCCAGGTGTCGCCCGTGCGCGTGAAGCCGAGCCGGTCGTAGTACGGCGCGACCATCCCGGGGGCGGTCACGACCCGGCGGAACCCCGCGTCGGTGAACAGCCCCGACCGCCGGAAGACGAACTCGCCCGGCGCGAAGTCGCGGAAGCGCGGCGTCACGTAGTCGAGCTCGACCTGCGCGGTGCCCTCGCCCGCGTCCCGCACGACGATGACGCCCGCCGTCTCGTCGCCGTGCTGCACCAGGTACGCCGAGCGGCCCGCGCCCTCGGCCCCGGAGAAGGTGGGGAAGAAGGTGTCGATGTCCTTGCGGTGCACGTCGAGGAAGTGGCGCAGGTAGGCGTCGTCGGCACCGACCGGCAGCACCGCGTAGGCCCGCTCGTCGCCGCGCTCGCGCAGCATCTTCGCGATGAACCACACGTTGATGACGGCGAGCACGACGTTCATCGCGACCATCGGCCACACGCCGAGCACGGCGTTGAAGACGACGAGGATGACGCACGCCACCGTGTTGAGGACGCGCAGCCGCAGGATCCGCGCCTGGAGCAGCGAGAAGACGAGCAGCGCCGACCCGAACCAGCCGAGGGCGTCGACCCAGCCCACGTCAGGCCAGCCCGAAGCGCACGGTGACGGTGGCGGTCACGGTCGACTCGCCGGCCTCGACGGGCATCCCGCCGCCCACGTCCATCGCCGCCTTGGCGAAGCGCGGCGTCGGCGGCTCGAACCCGCCGCCCTCGGTGACCCGCAGCACCGGGCCCAGGGGTCGGTCCGCCAGGGAGGCGTACTGCTCGGCGCGCGAGCGGGCGTCCTCGAAGGCCGCCTCGCGGGCCCGGACGAGCAGGGGAGCGGGGTCGGCGACCTCGAGGGTGACGGCGTCGAGCCCGAAGGCGTCACCCGCGGCCCCCGCCATCGCACCGATGACGTCGCCCACCCGGTCGCGGTCGCGCACGACGAGCCGCACCGCGTGGTGGGCGGTGTACCCGACGACGCGCTGGCCCTCGCGGTCCCAGCGCGGGTTGACGCCCATCCCTCGGGTGCGGCGGTCGCGGTCGGCGATTCCGTGGTCGGCCGCCGCCTGCAGCGCCGCGGCCACCCGGCTCGCGGCCTGGGCCAGGGCGGTGGCGACGTCGGGGGCCTCGGCCTGGACACGGGTGTCGAGGACGACGACGTCGGGCACGGCGCTCGCGGCACCGCTGCCGGTCACTTCCACGTGGTCGGACATGCGCGCCACGGTAGTGCCCGCAGCCGGTCGGGCTGTAGGGGCGGCGTCCACGACGACGGTCTCGTTTCGGCCTACGCGCGGGTAGCCGGTTGAATCGACCCCATGCCCGCCGCGCCGTCGATCGCCAACTCCGTCACCGTCCGCCTCATCGTCCCCGCCCGTGCCACGGCGGTGAGCGAGCTGACCGGCGTCATCGAGGCGGCGGGGGGTGTCGTCACCGGCCTCGACGTCACCGCCTCGGGCGCCACCAAGGTCCGCATCGACCTGACGATGCTCACCCGCGACGTCGACCACGCCGAGGCGATCGTCGAGGAGATGCGCGGGGTCGAGGGTGTCGAGATCGGCCGCGTGTCCGACCGCACCTTCCTCCTGCACCTCGGCGGCAAGCTGCGCATCGAGAGCAAGGTCCCCATCCGCACGCGTGACGACCTCTCGCTCATCTACACGCCGGGGGTCGCGCGCGTCTGCCTCGCGATCGCGAAGAACCCGGAGGACGCCCGCCGCCTGACGATCAAGCGCAACACCGTCGCGGTGGTCACCGACGGCACCGCCGTGCTGGGCCTGGGCGACATCGGCCCGCTCGCGGCCCTGCCGGTGATGGAGGGCAAGGCGGCCCTGTTCAAGCGGTTCGCCGACATCGACGCCTTCCCGATCTGCCTCGACACCACCGACACCGAGGAGATCATCCGCACCGTCAAGGCGATCGCCCCGGTCTTCGGCGGCATCAACCTCGAGGACATCTCCGCCCCGCGCTGCTTCGAGATCGAGCGCCGGCTGCGCGAGGAGCTCGACATCCCCGTCTTCCACGACGACCAGCACGGCACCGCCATCGTCGCGCTCGCCGCGCTGCGCAACGCCCTCAAGGTCGTCGGCAAGCGGCTCGAGGACGTCCGCCTGGTGATGAGCGGGGCCGGCGCCGCGGGCACGGCCATCCTCAAGCTCTTCCTCCACGCCGGGGCGCGCCACGTGGTCGTCACCGACGTCGACGGCATCGTCCACCGCGACCGCGCCGACGTGCTGTCCGGCGACCACCCGAACCACGAGTGGATCGCCGCGAACACCAACCCCGACGGCATGACCGGCACCCTCACCGACGCGATGGTCGGCGCCGACGTCTTCGTCGGGGTGTCCGCGCCGAACATCCTCAGCGAGGAGGCCGTGGCCTCGATGGCGCCCGACAGCGTCGTGTTCGCGATGGCCAACCCGGTGCCCGAGGTCGACCCCGACATCGCCGCCCGGCACGCCGCCGTCGTCGCCACCGGCCGTTCGGACTTCGCCAACCAGATCAACAACGTCCTGGTCTTCCCGGGCGTCTTCCGTGGCCTCATCGACTCCGGGGTGGCGCACATCAGCATGGACGTCATGGTCGCCGCGGCCGACGCCCTGGCCGCGGTCGTGCAGGACGACGAGCGCAACGCGACCTACATCATCCCGAGCGTGTTCCACCCGGACGTCACCACCGTGGTCGCCGACGCGGTGAAGGCCGCGGTGGCCAAGCGCACGGAGGCGTGAGCGCCGTCCGCGAGTTGCTCGCGCGGGCGGGGCTGGCCCTCGCCGTCCTCGTCCAGCTCGTCGTCCTCTACTCACCCTCCAGCCCGTCGGCGGCGCCGTTCCCGAGCTCGGACAAGGTCGTCCACGTCCTCGTCTTCCTCGTGCCCGTCGCCCTCGCGGTGCTGGTGACGCGCCGGCCGGGCCTCGTGGCAGGGGTGTTCGTCGCCCACGCCGTCGTGAGCGAGGTGCTGCAGGCGACCCTGCTGCCGCTGCGGACGGGCGACCCCTACGACGCGCTGGCCGATGCCGCGGGCGTCGGGCTCGGCGTGCTCCTGGCGGCCGCCCTGCGGCGCGAGGCGCGGCAGCACCCCGGATCCGGCTGACGAGGTCGGCCGCGACGGCGTGTGAGTCGCGGCACACGGGGTCCCGAACCGGGCCTGCGGGACCGTGCGTGGTCGGGAGGACCTCGCGGCGCTGGTAGTCTGGGGGTTCCACCGAGGTGCTCGGACGCATGGCTGCGTCCGCCGTGATCGCAGAGCGCGACCTCGCCCCATCCCACCCGGTGCGCCGGTGAGACCAGAGTCGATCCGGCCCCACGGACCACGGTCTCGAGAGAGATCACCGCGTCCGAGGCTCGTCTTGTTCCGCCGCTTTCGCCATCGGCTCGAAGACGTGTCTGTCCACGTCCGAACCGATGACGAAACACAGGTGAACCTCCCCATGCCCAAGAAGGCATCCGGGCCGAAGAAGGCCCGTTGGACGACCTCCCAGAAGTCCGAGGCCCGCAAGGGTCCCAAGAAGGCCCACCACCGCGGCCAGCCCGACGGCCCGAAGAGCGCTCCCAAGCGCGCGGCCCGCTCGGACTCCGCTGAGGGCCACACCAAGCGACCCCGCGCCGAGCGCTCCCCGCGCTGGGACCGCGAGGACCCCCGTCGCCAGTCCGGCCCCGGCCGCCCGGCGCGCGAGGACTCGCGTGGGTCCAGCAGCACCCGCGGCGACGACCGCAACCCCCGTTACTCCGCCGGTCGGTCCGACCGCGGCACCACCTCGTACCGCGAAGACCGGAACGACCGACCGAAGCGCTGGGTCTCCGACTCGCGCGAGGAGCGCAACGTGCACCGTCCCCATGACGAGCGACCCCGTCTCGAGCGCGGTGAGCGCCCCGTGCGCGACCGCGCCCCCCGGGTCGCCGACCCCGCCCGCCGCGACCGCCACGAGGGTCGGCACGCCGACCGCACCGGCGACCGCGGTGGCTACCAGCAGCGCGACGACCGGTCCTCGGACCGGGGCGGCTACCAGAAGCGGGACGACCGCGGTGGCTACCAGGGTCGCGACGCCGGCTCCTCCGACCGCGGCGGCTACCAGGGCCGTTCCACCGGGTCCTCGGACCGTGGCGGCTACCAGAAGCGCGACGACCGCGGTGGCTACCAGGGTCGCGACGCCGGCTCCTCCGACCGCGGCGGCTACCAGGGCCGTTCCACCGGGTCCTCGGACCGTGGCGGCTTCCAGCAGCGTGACGACCGTGGCGCGCCCCAGCAGCGCGACACCCGCGGTGGCTACCAGGGTCGCGACGACCGGTCCTCGGACCGCGGCGGCTACCAGAAGCGCGACGACCGTGGCGGCTACCAGGGTCGCTCCGCCGGCTCGTCCGACCGTGGCGGCTACCAAGGTCGCTCCGCCGGCTCGTCCGACCGTGGCGGCTACCAGGGTCGCGACACCCGCGGCGGCTACCAGGGTCGCGACGACCGTGGCGCCCAGCGCGGCGCCTCCGACGGTGCCGTCTCCTTCGAGGAGGCCGAGGCGCTGCGCTCCGAGGCCGACACCTGGACCACGTACACCTCGACCGCCGGTGAGGCCAAGGAGGTGACCGAGGACAACGGCTTCGCCGCCCTCGGTGTCCCCGCGGTCCTCGTCGAGCGGCTCGCCCGCGACGGCATCGCCGACCCGTTCCCGATCCAGGCCGCGACGATCCCCGACGCCCTCGCCGGGCGCGACGTCCTCGGCCGCGGCCGCACCGGCTCGGGCAAGACCCTCGCCTTCGGCCTGTCGATGATCACCCGCCTCGCCGATGGCACGCGTCCCGAGCCCAAGCGCCCGCGCTCGCTCATCCTCGTGCCGACCCGTGAGCTCGCCATGCAGGTGAGCGACGCGCTCGAGCCGTTCGTCCACGTCACCGGCCTGCGCCACAAGCTCGTCGCCGGCGGCCTGTCCTACGAGCCGCAGATCAAGGCGCTCGCCAAGGGCCTGGACATCCTCGTCGCCACCCCGGGCCGGCTCGCCGACCTGATGGAGCGCGGCGCGGTCGACCTCGGCGGCGTCCAGATCGCCGTCCTCGACGAGGCCGACCACATGGCCGACATGGGCTTCCTGCCCGAGGTCACCGCGATCCTCGACACGGTCCCCGCCGGCGGTCAGCGCCTGCTGTTCTCGGCGACCCTCGACAAGGGCATCGACACCCTCGTCGAGCGCTACCTCGTCGACCCGGTCACCCACTCCACCGACGACGCGCAGGCCTCGGTCACGACGATGAGCCACCACGTGCTCCTCATCGACCCGCAGGACAAGAAGGCCATGACGGCCGAGCTCGCCGGCCGCGGCGGCCGCGTCATCGTCTTCGCCCGCACCCAGCTCGGCTCGGACCGCATCGCCGGTGAGCTGCGCGACCGCGGCGTCCTCGCGGCCTCGCTGCACGGTGGCCTGTCGCAGAACGTCCGCAACCGCGTCCTCGGCGCGTTCCGGGACGGCTCGATGAACGTCCTCGTCGCCACCGACGTCGCCGCCCGCGGCATCCACGTCGACGACGTCGGCATGGTCGTCCAGGTGGACCCGCCCACGGACCACAAGGACTACCTCCACCGCGCCGGCCGCACCGCCCGCGCCGGCGAGGAGGGCGCGGTCGTCATGCTCGCGCTCCCGCACCAGCGCAAGATGGTCACCCGCATCATCGAGGGTGCCGGGGCCGAGGCCCTGACCGCGAAGGTCGCCCCCGGCGACGCCACGGTCCAGGCCATGGGTGGCCGTGCGCCGAGCGGCGTGCCGGTCCCCGACCACGTGTGGCGCCCCATCCTCGAGGGCAAGCCGCAGGCGCGTCGCGGCGGTCGCCCGGGTGGCCCCCGCGGTGGTCGTCCCGGTGGCTCGTACGGTCGTCCCGACGGCGGTCCCCGCCGTGAGGGTCGTGGCCAGGGCTCCGGACGTCCCGGTGGGTACCGGGGCAGAATGGACGGGTGAGCGAGACCCACACCGGTCGCCTCCTCGTCGCGACACCGCAGATCGAGGAGGGCGTCTTCTGGCGCTCGGTCGTCCTCGTCCTGCACCACGACGAGGAGGGCGCTCAGGGGCTCGTCCTCAACCGACCGATCGACGCCGACGTCGACGCCGTCCTCCCGGGCTGGGAGGAGCACGTCAGCGAACCCGCCAAGGTCTTCCAGGGCGGGCCGGTGCAGCTGGACTCCGCGCTCGGGCTGGTCGCCGTTCCCGGCGACTCGCCCGAGCCGACCGGCGTCAAGCGCCTCTTCGGTGCCGTGGCACTCGTCGACCTCGACACCCCACCGCTGCTCGTGGCCCCCGAGGTCGCGGCGCTGCGCATCTTCGCGGGCTACGCGGGATGGTCGCCGGGCCAGCTCGAGGACGAGATCGCGTCCGGCTCGTGGTTCGTCGTCGACGCCGAGAGCGGCGACGCGTTCACGGGTGAGCCCGACGGCCTCTGGCCGCGGGTCCTGCGCCGCCAGACCGGGCCGCTGCAGTGGGTGGCGTGGTTCCCGTCGGACCCCACCCAGAACTGACCGGCCCCTCCGGCACCTCCCGCGCCCGGCCTAGACTTCGGGGATGAGCGAGCCGATGCCCCCGCTGGACGACCCGAACGCCCCGTCCGGGCAGCCGCAGACCCAGACGGCGGTGCTCGAACGCACCGAGACCGTCCCGCAGGTGGCAGAGCCGGGCGACCACGAGCGCTTCTCGCACTACGTGCGCAAGGAGAAGATCCTCGAGAGCGCGCTCTCGGGCGAGCCGGTCACCGCGCTGTGCGGCAAGGTCTGGATCCCGGGTCGCGACCCGCAGCGGTTCCCGGTCTGCCCCACCTGCAAGGAGATCTACGAGGGCCTGCGTCCGCCGGAGGACGGCGGCGAGTGACGCGGGGGCGTCATTGCCCCGACCTGAGCCCCTGAGGACCCTCTCAGGTCTACCCTGACACCCATGACGCAGGCGTTGCGGGGGTTGCCGCGTCCGCTGCGGGCGGGCGCCCTCGTCGCGCTGCTCGGCGTCGTCGTCGCGCTCATCATGGTCCAGTGGGTCCGTCAGGCCGACGCCGCACGCGAGAACGAGCGGCTCTACGAGCAGTGCCTCAGCCAGGCCCAGGACGTCGCGCACGTCAAGGGCTGCACCGCCGACTTCTACACGCGCTGGGACGGCCAGCTGGGCACCCCGGACGCCACCGCGCTCGCCCTGGAGTCGCAGCGCCTCGTCGAGCTGCGCACCACGGCCGCCGACGTGACGGCACCCGCCCCCGCGGCCGACCCGCCGGCACCCGAGAGCGGGCCCACGAGCCCCGACCCCACCGCCCCGGCCGCCGAGGCGGCTGCGGTCGTGGTCCCCGAGGGCGGCGAGACGGGCACCGAGGAGGCGTCGGACGACGACGCCGACCACACGCAGAGGCCGGCTCCCACCCCGCAGGGCGACGGCAAGCCGAGCACCCACCCCACCCAGAGCACCTCGGCGACCAAGCCCTCGATCGTCAGGCCCTCGACGCCCGGCACTCCCGACCCGCGGCCGGCTACAGAGCCCGACGTCGTCCCCGGCGCCAAGCCCGCGACGAAGCCGGAGAAGACCACGAAGGGTTCGACGGCCGGCACCGACCTCACCGATGCCGTGGCACCCGTGGTGTCCGCCCTCCCGGCGGGCTGACGCAGGTCCTTCGGGCTTGACCGGACTTTTGCGCCAACCTGACCGACCGGTGACCCACGCGGCCCTACATTCTCCGTAGCCGCACCGTCAGGGGGCGGTCCGCACCGGAAGGTCACCATGAAC
Organism: Oryzobacter telluris; assembly: GCF_043099285.1. GTDB lineage: Bacteria > Actinomycetota > Actinomycetes > Actinomycetales > Dermatophilaceae > Oryzobacter > Oryzobacter telluris. The sequence continues at coordinate 1,511,214 of NZ_CP170723.1, forward strand.
GCTCGCACACTGGCCGCCGTCGCCGCGCTCGTCCTCGGCGCCGCGACGATCCCCGCCACCAGCGCCTCGGCGCGCACGATGGCGGGGGAGTCGACCGTCGCCGCCGACTGCATCGCCGACAGCGCCGCCCGCGGCACCGGCTCGGCCAAGGACACCAACGAGCTGACCGCGCAGCAGGTCGCCGCCCGTGAGGCCGACCTGACCCGCAGCCTGGAGAAGAAGGGCCTGCAGCGCAACGCGCGCGGCCAGGCCGCCCGCACCGCCGCCGCCGCGCCCACAGCGCAGACGGCCGCCGCCTTCGCCGGCGGCGCGATCGACGTCTACGTGCACGTGATCTCCGACGGCACCAACGGCAAGGTCACCGACCAGCAGATCGCCGACCAGATCGCCGTCCTCAACGCCGCGTACTCCAGTGCCAAGTTCACCTTCACCCTCGCGGCGACCGACCGCACCACGAACGCCAAGTGGTACACGAGCCTGCGCTCGGGGTCGAAGAACGAGAAGGACATGAAGAAGGCCCTGCGCAAGGGCACCATGGGCGACCTCAACATCTACACGGCGAGCCTCGCCAACAACCTCCTCGGCTGGGCGACCTTCCCGAAGTCGACGTACGACAGCTACGACGGTGTCGTGCTCCTCGACACCTCCCTGCCGGGCGGGAGCGCCACGAACTACAACGAGGGCGACACCGCCACCCACGAGGTCGGCCACTGGCTGAACCTCTACCACACGTTCCAGGGCGGCTGCACGGGCTCCGGTGACCAGGTCGCCGACACCCCGGCCGAGGCCTCGGCCGCGTACCAGTGCCCGGTCGGTCGCGACACCTGCACGGCTCCGGGCGCCGACCCGATCCGCAACTTCATGGACTACACGTACGACTCGTGCATGAACACCTTCAGCCCGGACCAGGCGACCAGGATGCAGAACGCCTTCCTCGCGTACCGCAACCTCTGAGGTATCCGAGATCCGTTGCGGGGCAGAAGGATCACGGCCCCCGAATAGCACACCGAAGGCCCCGGCGCGGACACGCCGGGGCCTTCGGTGTGTCAGCCCCGCGGGCGGTTATGGTGGCCGTCGCCCATGAGTACCTCTGCAGCCGAACACCTGTCTCCCGCCTTCCCCGAGCGCGCCGCCTGGGGGACCGCCGGGAAGCTGCGCGCGTGGCAGGAGGAGGCGCTGGCGCTGTACCTGGAGCAGGAGGCGCGCGACTTCCTCGCGGTGGCCACGCCCGGCGCCGGCAAGACGACCTACGCCCTGCGCATCGCCACCGAGCTGCTCGACCGCGGGCTCATCAAGGCCGTCACGGTCGTGGCGCCCACGGAGCACCTCAAGACCCAGTGGGCGGATGCCGCGGCGCGGGTCGGCATCCACCTCAACCCGTCGTTCTCGAACTCGGTGGGGGTGCAGTCGCACCAGTACGACGGCGTCGCCGTCACGTACGCCCAGGTGGCCGTGCGTCCCGACCTGCACCGTCGGCGCACCCAGGCCGAGCCGACCCTCGTCATCCTCGACGAGATCCACCATGGCGGTGACGCGAAGTCGTGGGGCGACGGCATCCGCGAGGCGTTCGAGCCGGCCACCCGCCGCCTGTCCCTGACCGGGACCCCGTTCCGCTCCGACACCAGCCCCATCCCGTTCGTCCGGTACGAGATGGGCCAGGACGGGATCCTGCGCTCGGCGTCGGACTACTCCTACGGCTACGCCCCGGCCCTGCGCGACGGCGTCGTGCGGCCCGTCATCTTCCTCGCCTACGGCGGCGCGATGCGGTGGCGCACCAAGGCCGGCGACGAGATCGCCGCCAACCTCGGCACCCCGATGACCAAGGACCAGACGGCCCACGCCTGGCGCACGGCGCTCGACCCCAAGGGCGAGTGGGTCCCCTCGGTCCTGGCCGCCGCCGACGTCCGGCTCACCGAGGTCCGCCGGCACGTCCCCGATGCCGGCGGCCTCGTCATCGCCTCGAACCAGAACAGCGCCCGCGCCTACGCGAAGACCCTCAAGGAGATCACCGGCGAGTCGGTGACCGTCGTGCTGTCCGACGACGCCGGCGCCAGCGCGCGCATCGAGGAGTTCGCGGCCGGGACCCAGCGCTGGATGGTCGCGGTGCGGATGGTCTCCGAGGGGGTCGACGTGCCGCGCCTGTGCGTCGGCGTCTACGCGACCTCCACCTCGACCCCGCTCTTCTTCGCGCAGGCCGTGGGGCGCTTCGTGCGGGCCCGCCGCCGCGGCGAGACCGCGTCGGTGTTCCTGCCGTCGGTGCCGGTCATCCTCACCCACGCCGCGACGATGGAGGAGGAGCGCGACCACGCGCTCGACCGCCCGACGTCCGACGAGTCCGAGGCCTCGCTGTGGGCCGAGGAGGAGGGGATGATCGCGGCCGCGAACCGCACCGAGACCACCGTGGGCCTGGAGGAGACCAGCTTCGAGGCCCTGGAGTCCGACGCGCACTTCGACCACGTCCTGTTCGACAAGACCCAGTTCGGCCTGCACGCCGAGGTCGGCTCGGAGGAGGAGCAGGACTACCTCGGCCTGCCCGGCCTCCTCGAGCCCGACCAGGTCGCGCACCTGCTGCGCGAGCGGCAGGCCAAGCACGCGGGCACGGGGCGCCGGGCGGCACCGTCGGCCGCCGCCGCCCCCACGCCCGTGGCGGCGCACCGGGCGCTCGCGGCCCAGCGCAAGGAGCTGAACAAGCTCGTCGCCGCCTACTCGAGCAAGACCGGGGCCCCGCACGCGAGCATCCACATGGACCTGCGCCGGGCGTGCGGCGGTCCCGAACTGGCCACCGCCACGAGCGACCAGGTCACCGAGCGGGTCGCGAAGATCCGCCAGTGGTTCGTCGGCCGCCGCTGACCTGAGCGGTTCAGTGCTCCTCGGTGGCGCCGCGGCTCGCGGCGACGTCGACGAGCGGACCGGTGCGGTGGTCGAGGTGGGTCACCAGGCAGATCGCGGTGTTGGCCCTCAGCACGTGGGTGTCGTCGATGATCTCGTCGATGACGCGGCCCAGGTCGGCATTGTCGCGCGCGACGATCCGCACGACGAGGTCGCCGACGCCGGTGATCGAGTGGATCTCGAGCACCTCGGGGATCGCCGACAGGTGCGCGACGACGGGCGCGTGGCCCTGGCGCTGGCGGATCTCCAGGGTGCAGAACGCCGTGACCGGGTAGCCCAGCGCGCCGGCGTCGACCTGCGGCGCGAACGACTTGATGACGCCGCGCTCCTGCAGGCGGTCGAGCCGGGCCTGCACCGTGCCGCGGGCCACGCCGAGGGTCCGCGAGGCGCCGAGCACCCCCACGTGCGGGTCGGCCGTGAACAGGGACAGGAGTCGGGCGTCGAGGTCGTCGACACCGGTCTGGCGCGCCATGGTCACATTGTTCGTCATGCCCATCCAGTGGGGCAACCCTCTGGGCAGGGTGACCAACCGAAACCCCGAAGGTTGCACACCCTGCATTGGTCGCGCACAGTGGCGGGATGACCGACACGACGACGACGTCTCCCAGCCACCTCGACCTCACCGAGCAGGAGCGCCAGGCCGGCCTGGACCTCCAGCAGCTCAAGCAGCTCGTCGGGCTCGTCGAGTACGACGAGACCCAGGACCCGTTCCCGGTCACCGGCTGGGACGCCATCGTCTTCGTCGTCGGCAACGCCTCGCAGACCGCGCACTACTACCAGTCCGCGTGGGGCATGGAGCTCGTCGGCTACACCGGCCCCGAGCACGGCGTGCGCGACCACAAGGCCTTCGTCCTGAAGTCCGGTTCGATCCGCTTCGTCGTCAAGGGCGCGGTCACCCCCGACAGCCCGCTCGTCGCCCACCACGCGGCCCACGGCGACGGCGTCGTCGACATCTCCCTCGAGGTCCCCGACGTCGACCGCTGCATCGCGCAGGCCCGCCGCGCCGGCGCGACCGTCGTGCAGGAGCCGGAGAACGTCACCGATGAGCACGGCACCGTGCGCATCGCCGCCATCGCCACCTACGGCGAGACCCGCCACACGCTGGTCCAGCGCGAGGTCGACGGCGTGAAGTACGACGGCCCGTACCTGCCCGGCTACGTCGCCGCGGCCTCCACCTTCGTCAAGCGCGACGGCGCCCCCAAGCGCCTCTTCCAGGCCCTCGACCACATCGTCGGCAACGTCGAGCTCGGCAAGATGGACCAGTGGGTCGGGTTCTACAACAAGGTCATGGGCTTCGTGAACATGGCCGAGTTCATCGGTGACGACATCGCCACCGACTACTCGGCGCTGATGTCGAAGGTCGTCGCCAACGGCAACCACCGGGTGAAGTTCCCCCTCAACGAGCCGGCGATCGCGGCGCGCAAGAGCCAGATCGACGAGTACCTCGAGTTCTACGGTGGCCCCGGCGCCCAGCACCTCGCCCTGGCGACCAACGACATCCTGCGCAGCGTCGACGAGCTGCGCAAGGAGGGTGTGGAGTTCCTCGACACCCCCGACGCCTACTACGACGACCCCGAGCTGCGCGCCCGCATCGGCGAGGTGCGCGTGCCCATCGAGGAGCTGAAGTCGCGCAAGATCCTCGTCGACCGCGACGAGGACGGCTACCTCCTCCAGATCTTCACCAAGCCGCTCGGCGACCGCCCCACGGTCTTCTTCGAGGTCATCGAGCGCCACGGCTCGCTCGGCTTCGGCAAGGGCAACTTCAAGGCCCTCTTCGAGTCGATCGAGCGCGAGCAGGACAAGCGCGGCAACCTCTGACGATCCTGCGCCCCCGGGCGCGGGTCCGGGACGGATGATGGCGCGGTGAGCACCGCCCTCGTCCTCCCGAGCCCGTTCCTCCCGGCGCTCGTCCACGCCCCGCTCGCGGCCGCCCTCGGGCGCCGCGGGTGGGGCGTCGTCGTGTCCGAGCCGCCGCCGTCGCCCGTGGACGCGGGCGTGGTGCTGCGCGCCTTCTCGGACGACGCGGTGGAGGTGGTCCCGGACGTCGTGGTGGCGCACAGCAACGCGGGGCGGTTCGCCGGCTTCGTGGCCCCTGCTGGGGCCGTCGTCGCCTACGTCGACGCGGCGCTCCCTCCGGAGTCGGGGGAGGCGACGCTGGCGCCCGAGGCGCTGCTCGACCACCTCGCCGGGCTCGCCGGCGACGACGGGCTGCTGCCGCCGTGGACGCGGTGGTGGGCCGACGAGGACGTGGCGTCGGTGCTGCCGGACGCCGCGGTGCTGGCGCGGGTGCGGGCGGCGGAGGGGCGCGTGCCGCTGTCGTACGTGCGCTCGCGGCTGGGGGCGCCGTCCGGGTGGCGGGAGCGGCGCAGCGCCTACCTCGCGTTCGGCGAGACGTACGCGGAGGAGGTCGGGGTGGCCCGGTCGGTCGGCTGGCCCGTGGAAGTGCTCGAGGGCGCGGGGCACCTGCACCAGCTCGTCGACCCCGAGGCCGTCGCGGACGCGGTGGTGGGGCTGGTGGCCCGGGTGCGCTCGGGGGGTCAGTAGGTCTGCATGTCGCGCAGCGACGACCACGGGGTGACCGGGCGCGGCACCGCGACGCCGTCGAGCTCGAGGTCGCTGCGCTCGGACCAGAAGCAGAACATGCCCTTGATGGCGGCCACCTCGTCGAGCGGGTGCGTGTAGGTCCAGCCGAGGTCCTCGCCGACCCGACCCGCGTCGGGGAAGGCCGCCGGGTCGAGCGAGACGTAGGAGGCGTGCCCCTTGTACGCGCAGGTCGACGTCGACCTGCTGCCGACGAGCAGGTCGGTGACGACGTCGTCGTGGGGGACGTACCAGCGCACCGGGATGTGGGTCTCGAACAGGGCGATGGCGCGGCGGGTGTCGGCCAGGACGGTGCCGTCGAGGCTGACGACGACGTGCCGGTCGCTCGGCAGGAGGTCGATCCGCTTGAACGGGTCGTGCGGGTGGCCGGTCACGGGGTGCGCCTCCTCCGTCCAGGCGAACGGGGCCCACTCGACGACGACGCGGCCGCCGAGGTCCGGGTCGTCGGGGGCGAACGCGGCGTCCTCCACCGTGGTGTCGCCGACGACGAGGTCGAAGGAGCTGCCGGAGGTGGTGTGCCACCCGAAGTGGACCGGCCCGAGGACCGGGGGCAGTGGCTCCGGGAGTGGGGCGGGCTCGCGCGGCCGGAGGTGGGCGGCGACGTCATCGGGCGGGACGGCGTACATCGGGACCACGCGGCGGGGTTCCCAGACGAGGACGGCGTCGGTGCTGTCGAGGACGGGGACGCCGTGGAGGGAGGCGCGCACCCGGCGGGTGACGGGTTCCCAGCGCAGCTCGCCGGTGAGGGACATGAGGTGGGGGCCGAGCCGGAGCGCCATCCGATGATCGTGCGCCGCTCCGGAGCCGCGGTCAACGGGGTGCGTGCGCGGGACTCCCATCCGTGCGTGAGACCCTGACCCCATGACCGACACCCCCTCCGGGCCCGGTTGGTACGAGGACCCGGACGACCCGCTCCAGCTGCGCTACTTCGACGGTGTCGTCTGGTCGACCCACACGACACCACGGCGCTCGCCGTCCGCGGAGCAGTCGACCATCGGTCGCGCGACCCCGCAGGTCGCCCGGCCCGGTGCCGGTGGGCTCGCCGGGACGTCGTCGGGTGGGGCGCCCGGTGGGCAGCGGGACGGGTCGCGCGGTCCGTCCGGCGGCTGGCCCGGCGCGGGCGGCAACGCGTACGGCAACTGGCAGGCGGCGCGCACCGACGTGCTGCCCGACGGTGCCGTCCTGGCCGAGTGGTGGCGCCGGCTGCTGGCCCGCCTCCTCGATTCCCTCATCTCCAGCCTGCTCGGCCTGGTCATCGCGATCCCCTGGCTGGGGGAGGCGATGCGCGTCCTCGAGAAGTACCTGTCCGCCGCCGCGGCGGCCGGCACCGGGACGCCTCCTGACTTCGCGCCGTTCCTCACCGAGTTCACGACGGCGCTGCTGCCGGTGACGATGGTCAGCCTGGTCGTGTCGCTCGTCTACGAGGTGGGGTTCCTCGCCTGGAAGTCGGCGACGCCCGGGAAGATGGTCCTCGGGACCGTCGTGCGGCGCGTCGGCGACGGCGAACCGATCGGGCTCGTCACGGCGCTGCGGCGCCAGGTCGTGGGGCTGGTGGCGTCGGCGATGGCGTTCATCCCGCTGCTCGGCGTGGCCGCGACGGTGCTCAACGTGCTCGACCCGGCGTGGCTGCTGTGGGACGGCAAGCGGCAGACGCTGCACGACAAGGTGGCTGACACGGTGGTCGTGCTCAAGGGCTGACCGCCCCGTCGCTCGGTGACCACCGCGTCGGCGGCACCGTCCGGCTACTCCCCGCGCGGGTCGTGGCGACGCCGCCCGTCGTCGGTGTTCGCCACGGTCGACGGGTAGGCGATGTCCGGGAAGGTGCTGCCCACCTCGACGACCCGACCCTCCCGGGCGGACTGCTTGGCGGCGAGCATCACCTCGAGCGCGTGGTACGCGTGCCGCGGGTCGATGAGCGGTGCCGTGCCGTCGTCGATGCAGTCGACGAGGTGGCGCAGGCCGTCGGTCCAGGGCCAGTTGGGGGTCGACTCGGGGAAGACCTCCCAGGTCTGTCGCTCGTTCGACCACTTCTCGAAGCCCTCGGGCGCCCAGTCGTCGCCCATCAGCTGGAGCACGCCGTCGGTGCCGTAGAGCTCGATGGCCGGGCTGCGGTACTTCTGCAGGGTGAAGCCGGTCAGGATCGAGGCGAACCGGGAGTCCCCGAAGTCGAGCAGGACGTGGGCGTTGTCCTCCGCGGCGACCTCGATGGAGCGGCCCTCGCTGGGGCGGTGGGGGATCGCCACGCCGGCCAGCGCGGTGACGCGATTGACCGATCCCATCAGCCCGCACAGGCTCGTGAGGTTGTAGACGCCCAGGTCGAACAGGGCGCCGCCGCCGGGGGCGTAGAACCAGTCACCCCACCACGGGCCGGCCCACCCGTAGCGGGCCCGCGCGGAGAGGACCGACCCGATGTCGCCCTCGTGCACACGTCGGTGCAGCTCACGGAAGGTGGGCGACAGGATCACGTGGGGGGCGCACACCAGTCGCCCGGCCGACGTCCCGCTGAGCTCGACGAGGTGCGCCGCCTCGTCGAGCGAGGTGGCCATGGGCTTCTCGACGAGCACGTGCTTGCCGGCGTCCAGCGCGGCGGCGGCGAGGGCCCCGTGCGGGTTCATCGCGGTGAGGACCACGACGATGTCGACGTCGTCACGCTCGATGAGGGCCTGCGCGCTGTCCATCGAGGTGTCGATCGACAGGCGTGCCGCGGCGTCTTCCCGCTTCTGCGGGTCGGGGTCCCATCCGGCGACCAGGTGCACCCGGTCCGTCGACGCGAGCCGCTGGATCTGGTGCAGGTAGGGGCCCTGGAAGACGCTCCCGAGTCCCAGGACGCCGATCCCGTGTGCCATGTGTTGTCCTTCCGATCGTCGTGCGGTGGTCACCAGTCGCTGCGTCGCCACGGGAAGTGGCGCGGGTTCGCCATGGGCTCGGCCGGCTGGCCGAACGCCATGATGAGGGCCCGTCGGGGCTGGTCCGAGGTGTTCGGGCCGGTGTAGTGGATGGTCTGCGAGTCGTGGATCGTCGCGCCCCCGGGACCGAGCTCGCACACGACGGCCTCGCCCGTGTCGACCGGGTTGGAGAGGACGAGACCGTGCGCGTCCTGCGTGATGAGGCGGTGGGGCGCGACTCCGGCGCGGTGGCTTCCGGGGAGGAACTGCATGCATCCGTTGCCGACCGTGGCCTCCTGCAGCGGCACCCAGATGGAGAGGGCGTAGTGGCGCTGGTCGGGCGCCCAGTAGGCCTCGTCCTGGTGCCACGGCGTCTCGGCACCGTGGCGCGCCGGCTTGCGGATGGCGTGGGTCCCAGCGGGCGCCGCGCCGTCACCGAGCAGCTGGATGGCGAAGCGGCAGGCTCGCTCGTACGCCCCGGTCTCGAGCAGTGAGGGGGCGTACAGGTGGGGGTTGACGATCTGCGGCAGGAGCTCCTCGCCGCCGCTCCCCGCGAGCTCGAAGCGGTCGGCGTCCGGGACCGCGGAGCCCGAGCCGAAGAGCTCGTCGTAGATGTCCTGCAGGGCGATGACCTCGTCCGGACCCGCGATGGCGGGGACGGCGAGGTAGCCGTACCGGTGGTACGCCGCGACCTGCTCGTCCGTCAGCTCGTCGGGAGGGGTCGCGGGTGCGGTGGGGGACACGGCTACTCCTTGATCGATCCACTGGCGGCGCCGCGGATGAAGCTGCGCTGGAAGATGACGAAGACGAGGACGACGGGGACGGAGATGATGACCGCGGCGGCGGCCATGCCGATCCGGTCCGTCGAGCGCTGCGCGGCGAAGAACGCCAGGCCGAGGGGCGCGGTGCGCAGGGCGTCGTCCGTGATCATGACCAGCGGCAGCAGGAACTCGTTCCACGACCACAGGAAGAACAGGACGACGAGCGTGGTGACGGCGGGGCGGCCCGGGGGCAGGGCCACCTGGACGAGGGTCCGGAACGACCCGGCGCCGTCGATCTCGGCCGACTCGAGCATCCCCTTGGGCACGCTGCGGAAGTAGGCCCGCATCCAGAACGTCCCGAAGCAGACGTTGAGGGCGATCTGCGGCAGGACGAGGGAGGCGTAGCTGTTGGTGAGGCCGAACTGGCGCAGGTCGTAGTACAGCGGGAGGATCACCGCCTCGAACGGCAGCAGCATCCCGAGCAGGAGCGCGTAGAACAGGACCGTGGAGCCGCGGAACTGCATCGTCGCGAAGGCGTACCCGGCGAGGATCGAGACCGTCGTCGCCCCGATGACGACGAAGAACGCGACGATGAGGCTCGACCTCATGTAGTCGCCGAGGTGGCCGATCTCCCAGGCCTCCGCGAAGGTCTGCAGGGTGACGGTCTCGGGGAAGCTGAACCCGGTGACCCGCGCGTCGCGGGGGTTGAGGGCCAGCAGGACCACCCCGACGACGGGGACGGTCGCGATGAGGGCGAAGACGGCGAGGATGGCGTGGGCGACGATGCGCTCGCGGGTGCGGATCACCGGTCGGCCCTCCCGAAGGTGCGGTCGATCGCGATCGTCACGGCCAGGACGAGCACGGTGAGGATGAACGCGATCGCGCACGCCAGGCCGACGCGACCGTCGCCGAAGGCCCGGGTGTAGAGCATGAGCCCCGGCACCATCGTCTGCGTCCCGGGACCACCGCGGGTGAGGACGAAGACGAGGTCGAAGGTCTTCAGCGCCGCGACGACGGTGAGGGTGAGGACGACCCCGATCTCGTTGCGCAGCCCGGGGAGCGTCACCGCGAAGAACTCCCGGAACCGGCCCGCGCCGTCGACCTTGGCCGCGTCGTAGAGCGAGGTGTCGATCTGCTGGACCCCGGCGACGAACAGCACCATGCACATGCCCGTCAGGGCCCAGGCCCCGATCATGCCGACGGCGACGAGCGCCCAGTCGAAGTCCCCGAGCCAGGCGCGGGCGACGCCACCGAGCCCGACACCGCGCAGGACCTGGTTGACCGGACCGTCGCTCGCGTACATCCAGGTCCAGATGACGCCGACGACGACGCTGGAGATGATCTGCGGCAGGTAGATCAGGGCCCGGTAGGTCGTGGCGCCCCGCACCGGGACGGCGGTGAAGACCGCGGCGATGACCAGGCCCAGGCTGACGGGGATCGTGGCGAACATCGCGACGAGGACGGCGGCGTGGACGAAGGAGCTGCGGAAGATCTCGTCCGAGGCCAGGGTGCGGTAGTTGTCGAGCCCGACGAAGGTGCCCTGGGTGATCCCGTCCCAGTCGAAGAGCGAGAGCTGCGCGGTCTGGAGGAACGGGATGCCGGCGAAGAGCAGGAAGAGCACGAGGGCGGGCGCGACGTAGAGGTAGGCCACGAGGGCCTTGCGCCGCCGCCGTCGTCGAGCCCCCGGCCTCGGCGCGGCCCCGTGGGACCGCGCCGGGCGTGCGGGCAGGATGGTCAGGCTCACGCGCCCGTCCTACTTGTTCGACGCCGTGAAGGTCTGCCGGTCGGTCTCCATCGCCTTGAGGGCGTCGGCCACCTGGGTGCGGCCCTCGAGGACCTCCTGGAGCTGCGGGTACAGGACCTCGCCGGCCGTCGGGGTCGCGAACTCCAGGTAGGGCAGCAGGCCGTCGGACTCCAGGACGTCGGTCCACGAGGTGTAGATGTCCTTGAAGACGTCGCCGCTCTTCAGCTGCGGGTCCTTCACCGCGATGGGGGCGATGTCGCCACCGGCGAAGAAGGCCTTGGCGGTGTCCTCGTTGGCCATGAAGTCGAGGAAGGCGGCGCTGGCGGGGACCTTCGTGCTCCTCGAGGAGACGTGGAAGGAGTAGCCGAAGGAGCCAGTGGCGCGCGGCGGGGTGCCCTTCTCGACGGGGGGCGTGAGGAAGAAGCCGAAGTTCGGTCCCATGTTGGCCGCCTCCCAGCTGCCCGCGGGGAAGAACAGGCCCTCACCCTTGGGGAACCCGGCGCTGACGTCGGCTTGGGCGATGGAGTTGACGTCGGCGCGGATGTAGCCCTTCTTCTTCCACTCCACCATCGTCTGCAGGGCCCGGGCGATCGCGGGGTTCTCGTAGCTCGCCCCGGCGTCGTCGTAGACGATCCCCGAGACCTCCTTGGCGCTGGCGTACTGGTCGATGAGGTTGTAGGCCAGGTGCCAACCGGGCCACCCGTCCTTCTCCCCGAAGACGATCGGCTGCTGCCCGGCCGCCTTGGAGGCCGCGAGGACGTCGTCGAGCTCGGCCATCGTCGTGGGGAGCTGCTTGCCGGTCTTGGCGAGGAGGTCCTTGTTGTAGAACCACCCGATGACGTCGGCGGCGTACGGCGTGCCGTAGATCGAGCCCTCGCCGTACTTCTTGCCGTCGGCGGTGAACTTCAGCTGGCGCAGGCCCACGGCCGGGTAGCGGTCGGTCCACTTGTAGGCGGCGGCGTAGTCGTCCATGGGGCGCAGCAGGCCGGCCTTGATGAGCGGCCCGTCGAGGGACCAGCCGAGGTTGCCGATGCAGACGTCCGGCCCGTCGTCGGAGGTGAGCGCGAGCTTGATCTGGGCGGGGTAGGCGCCGAAGTCGCGCACCGTCCACGCGACCTTGATGTTCGGGTGCGCCGCGGTGAACGCCTCGCCGCGGGCCTTGAGCAGGTCGAGGCGCGAGCCGCTCTCGGAGGTCCAGACGCTCAGCGTCGTCGCCGGCAGCCCGGACACGTCGGTGCTGACCGCCCCCGTCGAGGACGACGACGGCGCCGGGCTGGACGCCCCAGGCGTCGTGCAGGCAGCGAGGGCGAGCGAGCCGGCCAGGACAACCATCCATCTGCGCATGCGGACCTCCACGGGATTCATCACCAGTCGACGTCGACGGCGGCTGCGTGGGAGGCTACAGGTCTCATACCTTTAGAACAAGGGCTCGTTGGCCGTAGAGTTCGATGCAACCACAGTGAAGGGAGGCGCGCCGGTGTCGATCGGTGGCGTTGCCGGGACCGCGGTGAACATGACCGAGTGGGTCCGCTCCGAGTTGGCGGCGAGGATCGCCTCCGAGGCCATCCGGCCGGGTGACCAGCTGCCGACCGAGCGCGAGCTGTGCGTCGAGTTCGGCGTCTCGCGGGTCACCGTGCGGCGTGCGCTCGCCCAGCTCGCCGAGGAGCGCCAGATCTACTCGGTGCGAGGTCGCGGGACGTTCGTGTCGACCGCCATCCTCGGGGAGCCGCCCAACACGCTGCTCTCGTTCCACGACCTCGTCGGTCGTGAGGGTGTCAGCGTCGGCGCCTCGGTGCTGGAGTCCGAGGTCCGCTCGGCGACGTGGGAACAGGCCGAGGAGTTCGGGATTGCCCCCGGCTCGCCGCTCTTCTTCCTCTCGCGGCTGCGCACGCTGGACGACCTGCCGGTCGCGATCGACGACACCCTGCTGCCCCTGTCGCTCGCCCCCGAGATGCCCGACCTCGACTGGGGGGAGGCGTCGCTGTACGAGACGCTCCGGGCCGCGGGACACACCCCGCACCACGCCGAGTACACCGTCGGCGCTCGGGGGGCGACTCCATCCGAGGTGGGCCCGCTGCGGGTGGAGGTCGGGTTCGCGGTCCTGGCGGCGTCCAGCCTGACGCGGGACGAGTCGGGGCGGCTGCTCGTCTCCGGCCTCATCACGTACCGGGGTGACCGCTACCGCTTCCGCAGCACCCAGGTCGCGGGCACCGAACCGCTGGGGCCCACCCCCGCCCGGGAGGCGCTGGCGCACCGCGGGCGGCCCGTCGGGTGACCTCGCTCCCGGAATAGGTTTTATTTGTCTTACGCAGGGGCTAGGCTCTGGCAGCGCCAACGAGAGAGGGCCCCATGTCGACCTTCCGCCGCCCCACCCCCCGCCCCACGTATGCCGAGCCCACCGTCATCCGTCGTCAGGACACCGCCCACCACGTGTGGGGCGACGCCGGCGCCGGGCTCGTCACCGACCGGGTGTACTCATCGTCGCTGAACCTGCACGTGCTGGAGTTCGAGCTGCCGGCCGGTGCGGGTTTCACGCACAGCGAGACGAACAAGACGGTGTTCGCGGGCGACGTCGCGTACTGCGTGCTCGACGGCGAGCTCGTCCTGGCGAACCCCCTCGTCGGCGAGGTCCGGCGGGTCCGCGCCGGTCAGGGTGTCCTGTTCCGCCGGGACACGTGGCACCATGGCTTCAACCCGACCGGTGGGACGACCCGGGTGCTCGAGTTCTTCTCGCCCCCGCCGAGCCGCGGCACGGCCTCGGAGTACGCGCGCCAGCAGCCGATGATCCCCGAGGTCTCCTACGCCGACCGCCGGTGGCTCGGCCGTTGGCCCGCCGCGCGGGACGAGAGCGAGCGGGCGGTGTCGCTCCACGTGCTCGACGACGACCGCGCGCTGTGGGGGTTCGCGGCTACGGCGCCGACCCACCTGACGGCCACGTGGGTCTCCACGGAGTTCCTCACGGTCGTCCACGGGACGGTCTTCCCCGGCAACATCGAGGACTTCCGCCCGTGCGTCGACGAGACCTCCATCGTCTGCACGGCCGGCGAGCTGTGGGTCGACATGCGCCTTGCGGACGACACGTTCGCACCGGCGTGTCTGAGCCCTGGCGACGGCGTGGTCCTGCCCGCCGGGACGCCGTGGCGGGCGCTGGTGCGGGCGTCGCACCCGGCGGAGTACCTGTTGGGTGAAGGGCGCGTTCCGGAGGGGTGGGTCCCCGGGCCGCCCCCGGCACCGGCCACGATGGGCGGATGACGCGACGGACCGGGCCCACCCGATGAGCTTCGCGGCGGTGGACGTCGGCGGCACCAAGATCGTCGGCGCGCTCTTCGGTGACGACGGAGCCTCCGCGCGGATCGAGCTGCCGACACCGGTGGTGGACGGCCGGGCCGACCCCGGTGGCGTGGCGACCCAGCAGGTTGCCGCAGCCCTGGTGGACGCGGCGTCCGGCGGGCTGCGCGGCGTCGGGGTCGGGGTGTGCGAGTACGTGGATTCGGGCCGCATCGACAGCCGCGAGGTCCTCGGCTGGCCGGCCGGGCAGGACTGGTTGGAGCGGTCCTTCGGCGACGTGCCAGTGGTGGTCGAGTCCGACGTGCGGTGCGGCGCACTTGCTGAGGTCGGGCACGGAGGGCTTCGGGGCGCGGCGTCGGGCTACTACGTCTCCTGGGGAACGGGACTCAGCGGGTGTCTCGTCGTCGGCGGGCGCCTCATCGAGGGATCCCACGGCCGCGCCATCGCCCTGGGTGAGCTCGTGGTGGGTGGCGCTCGGCTCGAGGACGTCGCGTCCGGCACGGCGATGGCGCACCGGTACCGGCGGGAGGCGGGGACGGCCGTGGCGGGGGCGCGAGAGGTGATGGGTCTGGCGGCTGGCGGTGATGGCCTGGCCGGGGAGATCGTCAGGTCCGCCGGCGTCGCTCTCGCGGAGGCGCTGGCGTCGGTGATCCGGTTGCTCGACCCCGGTCTGGTCGTCCTCGGGGGAGGGCTGGGTTGTGCTGAGACCCCGGCCTTCTCGGCGATGTCGGTGCGGCTGGGCGAGCTCATGGGGGCAGGGTTGCCGGAGACCGGGGTCGTGCACAGCGCGCTCGGTCCGGACGGGCCGCTCATCGGGGCTGCGGTCGTCGCCGGGTGGCGGGGGAGTGGTGGGGCGCTCGACGTCGGGGGCGTGGACGCTCCGTAGGGGGCCTTCGTCAGCGGTGCCGAGGTGGGCGGCTGGGTTGCGGTGCGGGTGTGGCTGATGGACATCGAGTTCTTCGCTGCCGCACCGGTCGTGCGCTTCGGTTGCGTTGTCAGGCGGCTCCGAAAGGGTTTGACCGGACTCGCTGTCAGCCCGCCGTTCATCGAGGTCGGGTTCTCAGACGGCTTCGGAGGATGGGGTCGTCCTCTGCTGTGGGCTCGTGGTGTTCCGTGGTCCGGTCCTCAGGCGGCTTTGGAGGAGGGTGGCCCTCCTTCGCGGTCCGGTCGCCTTGCTCGTCGGTCAGGTCTCAAGGCGGGTTCGGAGGAGGGTGGGCCGTCCTCTCGCTGTCGGCTCCCACGCGTTTCGGATGGGGTCTTCGGGGCGACTCGACCAGGTGGCCCGATCGCCATCCCCTGACGTCGGCCGCTTCAGCGCGCCCACCGGCGTCGGCTCTCACTTCATCGCGAAAAGGGCTGCAGTTCATCCACATTCAGCGACTCGAACACTTGTGCTATTCAGTGAGGGGGAGTAGAATCGACGTCAGGGGAAGGGGGATCCATGGACGTCGACCAGGGGAGCATCGTCAGTCCGCGCGGTGTGGGTGACACCGCGCTGGTCGACGCTCTGACCTCTGCTTCCAAACGGCTCGCCTCCCGTCGCGACCTGCCTGAGGGACGCGACGAGCTCGCCGGCCTCATCGCCGCTGCGCAGGTCCTCGTCAACACCACGACCGCGCTGCAGGACGCAGCCATCGCGAAGCTGGCCACCGTCGAGTCCGACTGGGCCGAGGACGGCACCCTCATCGACGTCGTGCGGGGTGCGGGCCACGTCGCCCTCGACACCGCCGACCTCGTCGCGCCCTGCATCGGTGCGTCACACGCGCAGGCCCAGCGCCGGGTCGACCAGGCGGTCCGCCTCGCGGCGGCGCGCATTCCGGTGGTCGACGACCCTCGCGAGGTCCCCCAGGAGTCCGGTCTGGCGCCCCTGCACGAGGCGATGCGCGAGGGACGGCTCGACGGCTACAGCGCCGGCGTCGTCGCCTTCGAGCTGGCCGAGGTCCCCGCTGAGGTCGCCGAGACCGTGGTCGCCGCCCTCGACGGACACCTCGGCATCGAGCCGGCCGCCGCACTACGGCGACGCTGCCGACGCCTCCTCGCGCGCATCAGTCCTGACCTCCTGCGCCAGCGTGCCGAGCGCGCCCGGCGCGAGACCGGACTTCGCCGCTGGGTGGCCGAGCCGGGAGTCGACGCGTGGTGGGGCACCTTCCCCAGCGAGGACGCCGCCTCGGCCTGGGCCGCCATCGACGAGCTCGCCCGCCAGTACGTCGCCGACGGCGTGTGCTCCGGCATCGACCGGGCCCGCGCCAAGGCCCTCACCGATCTGGTTGCCGCGAGCTCCACCGTCACGTACTCGATCGTCCTCACCGTTCCCGAGGGTGAGCAAGCCGGTGGCTCCGCGCCCGGTGCGGCTGACCGCCCTGCGCGGGAGCGCGACGACGAGCGGCCGACGACCGGTGCCGGTGGCTCCGAGCCCGGTGCGGCTGACCGCCCGGCGCGGGAGTCCGACGACCGGCGGCCGACGACCCGAGACGGTGGCGCGGGGACGAGGAGCTGCGTCGGGCAGGGCGACGACCTCGTCGAGGTCCGCGGGCTCCGGCCGTCGGAGGCGTCGCTCGTCTCCCGCGAGTGGCTCGCGGGGCTCCTCCAGGCAGGGCAGCAGACTCCGCGCACAGCGATCCGCAAGCGTCGGGAACGACTTCGGCGGCGGCGACCTCAGGGTGACGCGAAGGATCGGCGACACGGTGGCGCCTTCGACGTGGAGGTGCGGACCGCACCGTGTCACCGCGAGACCGGCGCGATCCTCGATGCGAGCGTGGCCAACGGCTACCGCCCACCCGACTGGCTCGTCGCCCTCGTCAGGTCACGCGATGGTCGGTGCCGCTTCCCGGGATGCTCCGTGGCCGCGAGGTTCTGCGACCTCGACCACGTCCGACCCTGGCCGATCGGGCGCACCGAGGCCGCGAACCTCGCCTGCCTCTGCCGGCGACACCACCGCATCAAGCAGCGGGCCGGGTGGCGGGTGCGGATGCTGCCGGGCGCCCTGATGGAGTGGACCGACCCGACGGGCAGGGTGCGCACGACCCACCCGATCGACGCGCTCGCAGTCGTCGTCCTCGCCGGCTCCGGGGCCTCGGTCGCGGCCGAGGAGGTCGAGGCACGCCCGGCGGAGCGGGTGACAGGCGAGTTCAGCACGGTCGAGTTCGATCTCGAACACCTCCTGGCCGCCACGTCGATGCGCTCGTCGTCCCGCGAGGTCGACGGCGCAGGGCGCGGTTCCCAAACCGGGGTGAGTTCGCGGGCCGTCATCGGCGCCACATCGGCTCGGCGGGTGCGGGTCGAGACGTGCCGCACCGCGGAGGTCCGTGGCCTCCTCGTCGACGCCGGCGCCGGCACCCGACCTGGCTGCGGAACCGGTGGGGTCCGGACGCGGCGCCACCGCTGGCCCGACGAACCACCCTTCTGATCCGGTCGCCCCACGCGGACGCCGTACCACCTCGCCACGCGATATGACGACCGATGACTCGCGGTACCGAGCGTGGCCACCTCCTCAGCCGACCGTGACGACCCGGCAATGCGCGCTCGTGGAGCCGCGCACGCCCTCTGCCGGTTCGCCGGACCATGGCGGCGGTTGGGGTCGGGACGTCGGCGCCCCCACCTAGCCTGTGCGCATGGAGCTGGAGTTCAGCGGGGTCGTCTGGCACTGGCGCGGGCCGTCGCCCTACCACTTCGTCTCGGTGCCCGACGAGGAGTGCGGTGCGCTGGAAGCGGTCTTGCCGCAGGTCAGCTACGGCTGGGGGATGATCCCCGTCGCCGGACGCGTCGGCGACACCACCTTCACCACCGCCCTCTGGCCCAAGGACGGCGGCTACGTCGTCCCGCTCAAGGACGCGGTGCGACGAGCTGAGGACATCGAGCTCGACGACGTCGTCACGGTCACGCTCACCGTCGACGGGGTGTGACCGGTACGTCGGAGCGCGACGGGTGGGAGCGGGATCTGAGATTCTTCGGGCCCACTTCCACCCGTGAGTGGGTGGACAGCCGTCCTCCTGGGTGACCGAGGAGCCGGGACGCGACCAGGGGAGGGGGAGGGATGGCCGACCGTCGGGAGTTCGAGGCCTACGTGCGCGAGCGCTGGGAGCCGCTGCTGCGCACGGCCGCCCTGCTCACCGGTGACGCGCACGCCGCCGAGGACCTCGTCCAGGAGTCGTTGGTGCGCGCCGCGCGCCACTGGCACCGGTTTGACCCGGGCGCCGTCGACGCCTACGTCCGACGGGTCATGTACACGCGGTCGATCGACACCTGGCGGTGGCGGCGCCATCAGCCCGACCCTGTCGACACGAGCGATGACGCGGGCGGCCACCGTGTGGTCCCCGTGGGTGACGGGTCCGACGAGTTGGCCACCCGCCTCACGCTGGTCGACGCCCTGTCCCGCCTGACCCCGCGGCAACGGGCCGTGCTCGTGTCGCGGTTCTACGAGGACCGCACCGAGGTCGAGACGGCCCGGGTGCTGGGCTGCTCGGTCAACACGGTGAAGTCCCAGACGCGCCACGCCCTCGAGCGGCTGCGCGTCCTCGCGCCCGAGCTCGCCCACACCTTCGGCCGTGAGGAGGCCACCCGATGACACCACCCACCGACGAGCTCACCCGGATGCTGCAGGGCGCTGCCGACGACGTCCTCGAGCGCGGCTCCGTCGACGCACCGGACACGCCACGGCTGTGGAGCCGAGGCCGTCGCGGGACCTGGGCGGCGCGGGCGGGAGCAGCGGCGCTCGTGGCCGCCGCCGTCGCGCTGGTGACGACGGTGGCCCTCGTCATGCGTCCGGCACAGGCGGCCCTTCCCGCCGAGGGAGCCCCCGTCTCCTACCCCGAGTTCGTGTCCGAGCTCTTCGTCGGCGCCTACCGGGACGGCACCGTCCCGGTCTTCGGAGTCGTGGATGTCCCGGCGTGGGGGGAGGGTCCGCCCGACCGCTACGTCATCGACCGGGCCGGCCTGCTGGCCCAGGTCCGCGGGACCAACC
Organism: Oryzobacter telluris; assembly: GCF_043099285.1. GTDB lineage: Bacteria > Actinomycetota > Actinomycetes > Actinomycetales > Dermatophilaceae > Oryzobacter > Oryzobacter telluris. The sequence goes on from NZ_CP170723.1 coordinate 1,530,342, forward strand.
TGCTCTCCACGGGAGGGGCGCTGGCGCCCGACGGGCGCCACCTGTTCACCGGGGAGGGCGTGGGCGACCTCGCCGACGGCACCGTGGTCCGCCCCATCTCCACCGACGCGACCGTCCTCGCCCGCACCGACACCCGGGTGGCGTGGAGCCCCGACTCGCGCCACGTCCTCGTCGACACCACCGGGGGCCCGGCGGTCCTCGACACCCGCACCGACGTCGTCCTGCGCCCCGGCCCCGGTGATGCCACGGTGCGAGCGGCCGGCTGGCGCGACACCTCGACCGTGCTCGGCCTGCGAGAGGTCTCGGTCGACGGCCGCACGGTGCTCGAGGTCGTGACCCGGCCGTTGGCGGGTGGGGGGTGGACCGTGGTGAGCGTCGTCGGAGGGGGCGACCCCGGCGGCGGGATCGCCGCGGTCCACGCCTCCCCGGACGGAACCCGGATCCTGCTGCTCCGGACGCCGTCGGGGGGCTCCGGGGCGCGGGCGGCGACCCTGGTCGACGTCCGGTCCGGGGAGCGGATCGCCCTCGGCGGGTCTGCCGCGAACACCCCCGTCGACTGGGACTCGTGCCCACCCGTGTGGCGCGGCGACCAGCCCCTGCTCGCCCTCGGCGGCCTGCGTGAACCGGGAAGTCGCACAGCGGTGCTGGCGTTCTCCGGACGGCTCGACGTGCAGTGCGTCTCCCTTGCGGGCGACGAGCTCACCGGCACCGCCGACCCCCTGTCGGCCGGGGTGGAGCGCGAGCGGGTGTGGCGTGTCGCCCTCCCGGCCGCTGGCGGCCTCGCCCTCGTCGCGGTCGTCTGGATGCTCGTCGCGCTGCGCCGCAGCCGCCGCGAGGGCGAGCGCTTCCTGCCGATGATCTGGGTGCAGCGCTACTGACCGCCCCTCCGGGCGGATCGCGCAGGCGTCAGCGGGCGGGGAGGATCGTCCCGACGACCTCGCCGAGCCCGATGACGGTCCCGTCGGCGCCGGGAGCGGTGGCGCGTAGCGTGATCGTGTCGCCGTCCTCGAGGAAGGTGCGGCTCGAGCCGTCGTCGAGGGTCACCGGCTCCTGGCCGCTCCACGTCAGCTCGAGGAAGCAGCCTCTGGTGTCCTTGGCGGCGCCGGAGATCGTCCCGGAGCCGAAGAGGTCACCGCTGCGCAGCGAGGCGCCGTTGACCGTCATGTGCGCCACCATCTGCGCCGGCGACCAGTACATGTCGCGGAACTCCGGACGCGTGACGACCGTGCCGTTCCAGTCGACCTCGAGGTGCAGGTCGAGGCCGTACGCGGTGCCGACGCCGTCGTCGGTCGGCTCGGAGCGGAGGTAGGGGAGCGGCTCGGGGTCCTGCCCCGGGAGCGGCACGCGCGCCGCGCGCAGGGCGTCGGTGGTGACGACCCACGGCGAGATCGAGGTCGCGAACGACTTGCCGAGGAACGGGCCGAGTGGCACGTACTCCCACGCCTGGATGTCGCGGGCCGACCAGTCGTTGAGGAGGACGACGCCGAAGAGGTGCTCGTCGGCCTCACCGAGGGCGACCGGCTCGCCGAGCCGGGTGGAGCCGCCGACGACGAACCCGAGCTCGGCCTCGATGTCGAGGCGTGTCGACGGCCCGAAGACCGGCGTGGGCTGGGTCGGCGGCTTGCGCTGGCCGGTGGGGCGCACGACGTCGGTGCCGGAGACGACGACCGTGCCGGAGCGGCCGTGGTACCCGATCGGCAGGTGCTTCCAGTTGGGGGTGAGCGGCTCGGAGTCGGGCCGGAAGATGCGGCCGACGTTGGTGGCGTGGTGCTCGCTCGCGTAGAAGTCGACGTAGTCGGCGACCTCGATCGGCAGGTGCAGCGTCACGTGCGTCAGCGGCACGAGGTGCGGCTCGACCGCGTCGCGGTGCGCCTCGTTCGTCAGCACCTCGGTCAGCCACTCGCGCGCTGCCGTCCACGCCTCGCGGCCCTGCTCGAGGAACAGGTTGAGCGAGGACGCCCGCCACACGACCGCCGACTCCATCCCGGCGTGCTCGGCGCACGCGGCGAGGTCGAGGACGCGGTCGCCGACGCGGACCCCGACGCGGCGCTCGTCGTCACCGACGGAGAAGACGCCGTAAGGGAGGTTGTGCACACCGAAGGGGTGGTCGGTGGGGAGGTCGAGCCAGGTCATGGCGGTCCTTCGGTCGGAGTCGGTCTGGACGGACGAGTCGGTCGGGTCGAGCGGATGTCGCTGCGGGGGAGGATGGTTCGCGGCAGGTAGGGGTCAGGTGAGGTCGAGCAGGCCGAGGTCGGCGAGCTCGCCCAGGGGGTCGGTGACGGTGCAGCAGCCGTAGCCGGTGAAGGCCGCGCGCACCCGGCTCGTGGTGTCGGCGCTCCACGCGCCCACCAGCTCGGCCAGGGCCTCGGCGTCGTCGACCGCGAGCACGGCCGCGACCTCCTCGCGCCCCGCCCCCGACAGCGCGGCCGACGTGGCGAGCAGGACGTTGAGCAGGCCGTGGTTCTCCTCCGGTACGCCGTCGACCTCGTAGGTGCCGCGCGCGGCGTGGTGCAGCCCGCCGGTCAGGCGGAACGGCACCTCGAGCGCAGAGAGGGCGACGAGGAGGTCGGCCAGCTCGGCCTCGTCGGGCCACGGCCAGGTCGGGGTCGGCCCGGTGCGGAACTTCGCGACGACGGGCAGGCCCTCACGCACCCCCGTGCGGATGTCGGCGAGGGCGAGGTCGTGCTCCTCGCCCCGCGGCACCTCGAGGGCGAGGGGCAGGCCGTCGAGCCCGAGGTCGCGCCAGTCCTGCTCCCAGGCCAGCTCGGCGGCCACGACGCGGACCCGGTTGTCGCCCCGCAGCGCCTCGAGGGCCGCGGTCAGGGTGGCGGGGTCGCCGCCGGGGCGCGCCACCACGACGACGTCGAGGACGTCAGCCCGACCGCCCTCGGCGTCCAGGACGCGCACCAGCTCGGCGACCCCTGACGCCGCGACGAGGAGGGGGCCGACCGCCGCCGCGTAGGCGGCCGTCCGGTGCCGGCGATGGGCGGCCACCGCGTCCTCGAGTGGGAGCGCCGCCGGAGGGAAGACCGCGGCGTCCGCCACGAGCCCGAGGACGAGGGGCGCGTGCGCCGGGTGGGGAACGGCGGGACCGTCCGTCGTCGTCGAGGGCATGCGGGCAGGCTACCGACTCGGGGCGAGGTGTCCCTCCGCGGGACGAGCGGCTGGGCACTCTGACCACCCGGACCGGCAGGAGACCGCGCGATCTGACCAATGTGCCGCCGCGGGGCAGGGAGACTGTCCGACCCACGGGCCACCGCCTAGGCTGGCGGGACCGATTCCGACCACAGCGAGGTGGACGTACCACGTGGCGCACTACCAGGCGATGGGCAGCATCCCCCCGAAGCGGCACACCCAGCACCGGCGACCCGCCAGGCGCGGCAGGGTCGGTGAGCTCTACTACGAGGAGCTCATGGGTGAGGAGGGGTTCAGCTCGGACTCCAGCCTGCTCTACCACCGCAACATCCCCTCGACCGTGGCCGAGTACCGCGAGTGGAGCATCGGCGACCTCAGCACCACGGCCAACCACCCGCTGCTGCCGCGCCACCTGAAGCCGCATGACCTCTTCCCGGCGAAGACCGTCAAGGACACCGACGTGGTCACCGGGCGGCGCCTCCTCCTCGGCAACGGTGACGTGCGCCTGTCGTACGCCGTGGCCGCGAAGCCGAGCCCGTGGTACCGCAACGGCATCGGCGACGAGTGCGTCTACGTCGAGCGTGGCAGCGCCCGCGTCGAGACCGTGTTCGGCGCCTTCGAGGTGGGGGAGGGCGACTACGTCATCATCCCGAGGGCGACCACGCACCGCTGGATCCCCACGTCATCGGCGCGGAACCCGTTGCGCACCATCTGCATCGAGGCGAGCAGCCACATCGCGCCGCCGAAGCGCTACCTCAGCAAGTACGGCCAGCTCCTCGAGCACAGCCCCTATTGCGAGCGCGACCTGCGCGTGCCGCAGGGGCCGCTCCTGGCCGAGGACGTCGGCGAGAAGCCCGACGCCGAGACCGAGGTCTTCATCAAGCACCGCGGCGGCGGCCCGGCGAGCAGCGGCGGCATCGTCGGCACCGTCCACGTCCTGCCCTTCCACCCGCTCGACGTCGTCGGCTGGGACGGCTGCCTCTACCCGTACGTGTTCAACGTGCGCGACTACGAGCCCATCACCGGACGCATCCACCAGCCGCCGCCGGCCCACCAGGTCTTCGAGGGCTGGAACTTCGTGATCTGCAACTTCGTGCCGCGCAAGGTCGACTACCACCCCCTCGCGATCCCCGTGCCGTACTACCACTCGAACGTCGACAGCGACGAGGTCATGTTCTACGTCGACGGCGACTACGAGGCGCGCAAGGGCTCGGGCATCGCCAAGGGCTCGATCTCGCTGCACCCGGGCGGTCACGCCCACGGCCCCCAGCCCGGCGCGGCCGAGGCGAGCCTGGGCAAGGAGTACTTCGACGAGCTCGCCGTCATGGTCGACACTTTCCGCCCGCTCGAGCTCGGCGAGGCCGGCCGGGCCTGCGACGACGGCCTGTACGCCGGCACCTGGAACGCGGCCCGGAACCGCTGACCCCGCCCCACCCCGCGTCGAGTGCGGAACTGGTTGCCCCGGCGACAGGTTCCGCACTCGCGGCGGGGAGGCGGAGGGGCGGGGAGGCGCGTGGTCCGGGGCGGGCGCTGCGCCTCCTATCCTTGGGGCGTGTCGCTCGCACCCATGACGGAGGAGGTCACCGCCACCGGTGGTGACGTCGCCCCCGACACCCCGTGGGTCACCATCGTGTGGAACGACCCGGTCAACCTCATGACCTACGTGACCTACGTGCTGCAGACGCACTTCGGCTACGGCCGCGCCAAGGCGGAGAAGCTGATGATGGACGTCCACCTCGAGGGCCGCGCCGTCGTCGCGAGCGGCAGCCGCGAGGCGATGGAGGCCGACACCGAGGCGCTGCACGGCTACGGGCTCTGGGCCACCTTCCAGAAGGACGACTGATGGCCCGCGGCTTCCGGCGGCGGGGCGAGGGCGACGAGCTGCGCTTCACCGCACGGCTCGACGGCCTCGAGCGCGCGACCGTGGCCGGGCTCATGGACCAGGTCCACGACCTGCTCGACCCCGCCGACGCCGCGCCCGAGGGTGACGACGACTTCTCCTCGATCGTCGCCGGCCTCGGCATGGGCGTGACGGTGGCCGGGGAGGACCAGGACGGACTCGAGATGGCCGCGCTCGACCGCGACCCGGCCCTGAACCGGCTGCTCCCCAACGCCAACCGCGAGGACGACGAGGTGGCGGCGGAGTTCCGCCGCCTCACCGAGACCGGGCTGCGCCAGCGCAAGGCCGGCGCGCTCGCCGTCGCGGCGGCCACGCTGCGCCACGACGACAAGGTGCGCCTGTCGGAGGCCGACGCGCGCGCCTTCCTCACGGCCCTCACCGACGTCCGGCTCGTCCTCGGCGAGCGGATGGGGCTGCGCACCGACGAGGACCTCGAGGCGCTCGAGGCCGCCGCGCACGAGCTCGACGACGACGACCCGCTCGGGTACGCGCTCGCGGTCTACGACTTCCTCACCTGGCTCCAGGAGACCCTGGCCACCGCGATGCTGGGCCGGTGAGGCGCGCCGGGGGCTGGGTGGCCGCGGGCGTCACCGCGGTCATCGGGCTGGGGGTCCTCGCGGTGCTGTTGTGGCCCGACGGGTACGCGGTCAACCGCGCGATCGTCGCCGTCTACGTGGTCTTCCAGCGCCTCGGGGTGCCCGGGTCGGTGACCCCCGAGGTGTACGCGGCCGTGCTCAACGTCCTCGCCTTCGTGCCGCTGGGGTGGCTGGGGGTCGTCGCGCTGCGCCGCAGGCCGTCGGCCGTGTTCGCCGCGCTCGTCCTGATGTCGGTGGGCGTCGAGGCGGTCCAGGCGCTGCCCGGGCTGGCGCGCGACCCGAGCGTGGTCGACGTCGTCCTCAACGGGCTCGGTGCCGCCCTCGGGGTCGGGCTCGGCACCCTGGTCCGGTCGCGGCGGTCGTCCGGGGACGACGACCCGGCCTGAGTCAGGCCGGGCGGCGTTCGAGGACGCCCGCCTCCACGAGGCCGTCGACGAACTGCGTGACGCCCGCGGCGACCTCGTCGACCGGCTGCCCCACCTGGTCGGCCACGCGGTCGACCACCTGGGCGAGCGTGCCGCCGGCCACCACCGCGTGCCACACGAGCGCGCCGACGTCGGCGAGGACGAGCGGGGGACCGTCGGGCAGGCGGGCCGGGTACACGGTGCCGTCGAGCTCGACCCACCCGGCGTCGTGGGCGACGACGACCCGGTGCTCGTCGGTCGTCGTCATCGGCGCGCTCCTCGTCGCAGGCGTCCAACGACGCCCGAGGCCGCCGCGGCGAGGCGACGGAAGAACTCGGCCGCCACCTCGGGGCGGGAGGGCTGGTGCCCCAGCTTCTGGGCGAGGTAGTAGCGGTTGACGCCGAGGGAGCGCACCGCCACCGACGCCTTCGCGCGCGGCCCGCGGGCGGAGCGGAAGCGGGCACCCCACTCGTCGAGCCGGTCGCCCCCCTCGGTGAAGACGCGCCAGAGCGCGGCCTCGGGGTCGTGGGCGTGCTCGGCGAGGTGGCCCGTGGCGGCCGCGAGGCCCACGGTCGCGCCGGTCGCCACGGCGATCTCGCGGATGCGGTCGCGCTCCTGCGGGGTCCGCTCGTGCCAGTTGGGGCCGACGTCGGGGTGCTCGGCGCCCTCGTGGGGGGTGCGGGCCGCGTGGAGCAGCAGCACGAGCGACTGGGAGAGCGGGTCGGGGACGGCGCACGAGACGTGGGCCAGCTGCACCGAGCCGCGGGTGCCCCACAGGACGTCGAACGCGTGCGCGGGGTCGCGGTCCATGCCGGGGTAGTGGCGGTGGACGTCGAGCAGGCCCCAGCTCGGGTGGTAGAGGTTCGCCGCGTGGTCGAAGGCCGAGCCCGACGTGAACTCGGTCTCGACCCGCCAGCCGTGGGCGGCGAGGGCCGCCATCAGGGCGTCGACCCCGTCGGGCCGGACGACGACGTCGACGTCGCTGCCGCTGCTCGGGGTGCGGCGCAGCCCCGGGTGGACGGCCGGGCCCTTGATGTGGAGCAGGTCGACACCGGACTGCTCCGCGAGGCGCTGGACCGCGGCGTGGGCGAGCTCGACCCGCACGGCGACGGGTACCAGGGCTCCCTCGGTCATTCGGTCACTCTAGGTCCGGGGTTCACCGAGTACCGGGCCGTCGGGGGGACGCGGCGATAAAATCGGCGCACCAGCACGTCGCGGCCTGCAACCCCCGTCGTGCCACCTCAACCCCGAGGACCCCTCCGTGACCATTCTCGACTTCGTCCGGCTCTCCCGTGCCCACCTGCTCCACCTCGTCGTGCTGACGGTCGTGGGCGCCGGGGCCGCGCTCGCCGTGACCTCGCAGATGCCGGCGGTCTTCCTCGCCGACGCCAGCGGGTACGTCGTCGTGGGCGGGGACCCGCAGAGCTCCGGCGAGGGGCTGGCCGAGACCACGCTCGGGGGCAGCAAGGCCGACTCGTACCTGCCGCTCGTCACGGGCCGCGCGGTCGCGCAGCGGGCCATCGAGGAGACCGGGATCCAGGCGTCGCCGGCGGAGGTCGCGGGCCGGGTGAGCGCCTCGGTCGCCCCGAACAGCGTCATCCTCAAGGTCATGGCCACCGGACCGACCTCGGAGCAGGCGCGCCTGCTCGCCGACGCGGTCATCGCGGCCACCGCCGAGGAGGCCAACCGCATCGAGCGGGTGGGCAGCGCCTCGGCCGGCAGCACGCCCCTGGTCCAGATCGTGCCGATCGAGACCGCCCTGCCCGGCGTGAAGGTCGCCCCCGTCACCCGCACCAACCTGCTCGTCGGCGCCCTCGTCGGGCTGGGCGTCGCCTACGTCCTCGTGTTCCTGCGCCGCCAGCTCGACACCCGCCTGCGCAGCGTCGCCGACGTCGAGGAGCTCGTCGCGACCAGCGTCCTCGGCGTCGTGCCGACCACCACCGAGCTGCGCCGGGAGACCGCCCGCGGCCGGCTCGAGGACCTCGGCCCCGCCGCCGAGGCGTTCCGCCAGATCCGCACCAACCTGCGCTACCTCTCGGTCGACGGCAGCCTGCGCAGCATCGTCGTCACGAGCGCCAACCCCGGCGAGGGCAAGTCCACCGTGTCGGCGACCCTCGCCCGCACCCTCAGCGAGGCCGGCCAGAAGACGGTCATCATCGATGCCGACCTGCGCCGACCCACGCTCGCCGCCGTCCTCGACCAGTCCGGTCGGGTCGGGCTCTCGCAGCTGCTCTCGGGGCAGGTGAGGCTCAAGGACGTCCTACAGGACACCGACCAGCCGAACCTGAAGTTCATCGCCGCCGGCCGGGTGCCCCCCAACCCCAGCGAGCTGCTCGGGTCGCAGCGGATGCACGCCCTCGTCGACCACCTCGCCAAGGACCACCTCGTCATCCTCGACGCGCCCCCGCTGCTCGCCGTCACCGACGCCGGCCTGCTCGCCGCGATGACCGACGGGGCACTGCTCGTCTTCGCCGTCGGCCGCACCCAGAAGGAGCAGGCGCGCCACAGTGCCAAGCTCATGGCCCAGGTGGGCGCGCGCGTGCTGGGCGTCGTCCTCAACCTCGCGCCGCGCAAGGGCGTCGCCACCGCCATCTACGGCCACGGCTACGGCGGGTACGCCAGCTACGGCAGCTACACGAGCACCGTCACCGAGGTCGAGACGGCCCCGGCCGACGAGGTCACGCCCGAGGCGCCGGTCGTCGGCCCCGGGTCGGCTCGTCCGAGCCAGCGCCAGCGGGCCCGCGCCCGCGTCTGACGCCCGGCGCACCACCCCGGCGGTTCGAGGTGAAAGACGACCCTCACGTGGTCGGGTTTCACCTCGACCCGGCGCAAGTACTCGACCCGGGGGGCCGGATGACGGATGACGCGGCGAGGGGTCAGTAGGCGCCGCGGCTGGAGACGACGGCGCCGATGGTGCGGGCCAGGATGGCGACGTCCTGCACGAGCGACCAGTTGTCGACGTAGTACAGGTCGAGGCGCACCGAGTCCTCCCACGACAGGTCCGAGCGGCCCGAGACCTGCCAGAGGCCGGTCATCCCGGGGCGCACCGCGAGGCGGCGGCGGACGTCGTCGGTGTAGCGCTCGACCTCGCCCGGCAGCGGCGGCCGCGGCCCCACGAGGCTCATCTCGCCGCGCAGCACGTTGAGGAACTGCGGGACCTCGTCGACCGAGAAGCGGCGGATGAGGCGGCCCGGGGCGGTGATGCGCGGGTCGTTGGTCGCCTTGAACAGCACGTGGTCGTCGCCGTTCTTGTTCGCGTCGGCGACCTGGTCGATGCGCGAGTCGGCGTCGACGACCATCGAGCGGAACTTGAAGCAGTCGAAGAGGTCGCCGTTGCGCCCGACGCGCTGCTGGCGGAACAGGATCGGCCCGCCGTCGTGGAGCTTGACCGCGAGGGCCGTGACGAGGAGCAGCGGGCTCGCGAGCAGGAGCAGCAGGCCGGCACCGGTGAGGTCGAACAGCCGCTTGGAGGTCCGGCTCGCGCCTTGGTGGCGCGGCCCCTCGAGCTCCATCAGCTGCAGTCCGGCTGCGGGACGCACGCGCACGCGGTCGCTGGCGACGTCGGTGAGCTGGGGGACGAGCATGATCTGCACGTGGGTGTCGGCGAGCTCCCACGCGGCCCGGCGCATCTGCTGGGCGGAGGAGACCGCTCCACCGGCGAACAGGACGACGTCGCAGTCGGTGTCGACGACGACGGCCACGGTGCGCGCGGTGGACCCGAGCACCTGGACGCCCCCGGGCGTGGTCTCGACGGTCTCGGTGGCGGGGACGACGGCGCCGACGACGTGGTACCCCAGCCAGCTCTCGCGGCTGAGGACGCGGGCGACCTCGTCGACCTGGGCCACCGACCCGGCGACGACGACGCGGTGGACGAGGTGGCCGTGCCGGCGCGCGGCGTGGATGGCGCGGCGCAGCAGGTAGCGGCCGAGCAGCAGGGTCGGGACGCCGAAGAGGATGAGGAGGAAGAAGAAGCCGCGGGAGAACTGGAACTTCGCGAGGTAGCAGACCACCCCGACGACGCCGGCGCCGATCATCGTGCCGCGCAGGATGAGCTTGTACTCCGTGGTCCCCGCCCCCAGGACGTGGGTGGCGTAGGCACCCGTGAGGGCCACGACGGCGAACCAGCCGAGGACGAGGGGGACGCCCACCGCGCGCAGCAGGTTGTCGACGTCGCCGACCTCGTCGAAGAAGGGGAGGCGCTGGCGGCCGAGGCCGGCGCCGTAGGTGACGAGCGACATCACGAGCAGGTCGGTGAGCATCGCCGCGAGTGTGGGCGCGAGGTGGTTCCACCGTGCCGACCTGGCGGCGACGGTGCTGGTCTGCTCCTCGTTGACGATCACGGGGTCCTCGGGCTGGGGAAGTGTGCGGACGCCCCCTGCGGACGGCCCCAGAAATCCCAGTATGACCACGCGCGCAACCCCGTCGGGTCCGGTTGGGGAACCCGACGAGGTTCGGTCCGTTCGGCCGAGGACCGCCCCGGTCAGCCGTCGGCGAGGAGCGCGTCGACCTCGGAGCGCAGCCGCGCCGCGAAACCGGCCTCGGAGAACGTCGCCGCGTGGGCCCGCAGGACGTCGGGGTCGAACGGGTGCGCCTCGACCTCGTCGAGGCCGGCGCGCACGAGGAGCGGGTCGGGGGAGTCGACGTGCAGCCCGGTCACGCCCTCGACCACCGTGTCGAGGTAGCCACCCGCGCGCAGGGTGAGGCTCGGGCGCCCGAAGGCCGCGGCCTCCAGCGGTGACAGGCCGTAGTCCTCGATGCTCGGCGCGACGAGGACGCGGCTGTGCGCGTAGACCCAGCGGATCTGCGCGTCGCTGAGCCCCGAGACGAGGCGGACGTTGTCGGGCCGGGTGGCGAGCAGGGCGTCGCGGCCCGGGCCGGCCCCGACCACGACGAGACGGTGGCTGGTGCCGCGCACGGCCTCGACGACGACGTCGACGTTCTTGTACGGCAGCAGCCGCGACACGACGAGGTGGAAGCCGCCCTCGGCCCAGTCGGCGAGCTCGGGGACCTGCTCCTGCGGCGCCGACGGGTCCATGCTGTGCGGCGCGGGTACGACCTGCGACTCCAGGCCGTAGGTGGCCCGGATGCGCCCCTGGACCACGCGGGAGATCGCGAGGTAGCGGGTGCTGGCGCGGGCCGCGCGCAGGTCCCAGCGCCTCAGCACGGGCCGCAGGGCGAGCAGCGCCAGCCCGCGTGGCGACCGGTGCGGGGCCCCGCCGAGGTAGGTGTCGGTCTGGTAAAGCCAGCGCGCGGGGGAGTAGCAGTAGACGAGGGAGCGCCCCGTGTGCCGGAACCCGTGCGCCCAGCCGCTCGACGACACGAGCACGACGTCGGCGTCGACGGCCATCCTCGACGCCGCCGGGGCGAGGAAGGGCAGGGCGACGCGGTGGTCGCGTCGCAGCGGCCCCACCCGGTTGAGCGGCGACGTGACGACGTCGTGGTCGGCGAACTCCGGGTAGGTGGCGTCGGGGTCGTAGAGCGTGGTGTGGATGCGGGCGTCGGGGAAGGCCCGCGCCATCGCGAGGACGACGCGCTCGGCCCCGCCGCGCTGGGTCAGGTAGTCGTGCGCGATCGCGACGCGCGGCCGCGGACCCGTCGGAGCAGGGCTCACTCGGCGGCCCGCTCGGCGTCGACCATCCGGGCGACGAGGTCGTCGAAGGTGACCGTCGGCACCCAGCCCAGGCGCTCGCGCGCCCGGGTGGCGTCGCCGACGAGCAGGCTCGGGTCGGCGGGCCGGATGAAGGCGGGGTCGACCTCGACGAGGCGTGCCCAGTCGTCGATGCCGACGTGCCGGAACGCGGCCCCGACGAAGTCGTGGACACTGTGCGCCTCGCCGGTGGCGACGACGTAGTCGCCGGGCTCGTCGTGGCGCAGGGCGCGCACCATCGCGTCGACGTAGTCGGGCGCCCAGCCCCAGTCGCGGCGGGCGTCGAGGTTGCCCAGGACGAGCCGGTCGGCGCGCCCGGCGGCGATCGCCGCGACCGTGCTCGTGATCTTTCGCGTGACGAACGTCGGTGGGCGACGGGGGGACTCGTGGTTGTAGAGGATGACGCTCGCCGTGAACAACCCGCGCGAGCGCTCCAGCCCGGCGAGGTGGTGGGCGAAGGCCTTGGTCGCGCCGTACGGGCTGACCGGCCGCACGGGCGTCGCCTCGTTCTGCGGCGACTCGGCCGGCTCACCGAAGATCTCGGCACTGCTCGGCTGGAGGACGCGCACCTCGCGCCCGCGGCGCTCCTGGAGGCGGCGGGCGGCATCGAGGAGGACGACCGCGGCCACGCCACTGACCCGCGCCGTGAGCACGGGGTCGGCCCACGAGTGGGCGACCGAGCTGATGCCGCCGAGGTTGTAGAGCTCGTCGGGGGAGACCCGGTCGACGAGCCCGGCGAGGTCGTCGGCGCGCGACGCGAGGTCGAGCTCGTGGACGACGAGGTCGGCGGGCAGCGAGCCGCCGAGGTCCTCGCGCCGGACCAGCCCGTGGACCTCGTGGCCCTCGGCGAGGAGGCGTTCGACGAGGTAGCTGCCGTCCTGCCCCGTGGCGCCCGTGACGAGCGCGACGCTCATCGGCCGTGCTGGGCCCGGAGGTGGGCCAGGTCGCTGTCGACCATCATCTCGACGAGGTCGCGGAAGCCGACCGTGGGCTGCCAGCCGAGGACGTCGCGCGCCTTCGTGGCGTCGCCGACGAGGAGGTCGACCTCGGCCGGGCGCATGAATCGGGGGTCCTGGAGGACCTTGCCCTCCCAGTCGTCGATGCCGACGCGGGCGAACGCGATGTCGAGCAGCTCCCGGATGGAGTGGGTCTCGCCGGTGGAGAGCACGTAGTCGCCACCCTCGGGCTGCTGGAGCATGCGCCACATGCCCTCGACGTAGTCGCCCGCGAAGCCCCAGTCGCGCTTGGCGTCGAGGTTGCCCATGGTGATGGAGTCCTGCAGGCCGAGCGCGATGGCGGCCACGGCCATCGAGACCTTTCGGGTGACGAACTCCGGTCCGCGACGGGGGGACTCGTGGTTGAACAGGATCCCCGAGCTGGCGTGCATGCCGTAGGACTCGCGGTAGTTGATCGTCATGTAGTGGCCGTAGACCTTGGCGACGCCGTAGGGCGAGCGGGGCCACAGCAGCGTGGTCTCTCGCTGCGGGACCTCCTGCACCTTGCCGAACATCTCCGAGGACGAGGCCTGGTAGAAGCGGATCCGGCCCAGGTCCTTGCCCGAGTGCAGGCGCACGGCCTCGAGCGCGTTGAGGACGCCGTTGCCGGTCACCTCCGTGGTGACGCGGGCGTTCTCCCACGAGTACGCGACGAAGGAGACGGCGCCGAGGTTGTAGACCTCGTCGGGCTCGGCCACCGACATCGCGCGCAGCAGGCTGGAGAGGTCGGTGAGGTCGCCGGTGTGGAGGACGACGTCGGGGACGATCTCCTGGACCAGCTCGCGCTTGGGGTTGTTCTGGCCGCGGACGATCCCGTGGACCTCGTAGCCCTTGGAGAGCAGCAGCTCGGACAGGTAGAGGCCGTCCTGGCCGGTGATCCCGGTGATGAGTGCGCGTGGCATGTCGGTGTGCTCCGAAGGAGGTCGTGGGGGTGGTGGCCGCTGCCCGGCCATCCTCGCAGGGTCAGGAGGTGCTCGCCCCGAGGTCGGGGGAGATGAGGCCGAGGCGCGCCGCGAGCGCGGCGACACGGGCGCGGCCCGCGTCGGGGGAGAAGCTCTCGGTCCAGCGGCGCTGCGCGGCGTCGACGACGTCCTCGACGACCGAGGGGTGGGCGGTGGAGACGACGTCGATGGCGTCGGCGAGGGCGGCCGGATCGCCCGGCGCGACGACCCACGGGTGGTCGGGCCCGACGACCTCGGGCAGCGCCCCGGCGTCGGAGACGACGACCGGCGTGCGGCTGCTCATCGCCTCGGCGAGGACGAGGCCGAACGGCTCCTGCCAGGTGGACGGGAACACCGCGAGGTCGACGGCGGAGAAGAAGTCGCGGCGCTCCACCCAGCCGAGCGCGTCGGTGACCGGCTCCACGTGCGCCAGGGCGGTGCGGACCCGGTCGCGCTGGTCGTCGGGCACGAAGCGGGAGTCGCCGGCCAGGACGAGGCGCTGGCGTCCCGGGTGGCGCTCCTCGAGCAGCCCCACGGCCTCGGCGAGGACGTGCACCCCCTTGTCGGCCGACAGGCGCCCGATGAAGCCGATGCGCAGCGGGCCGCCGCGCAGCGTGGACAGGGGGAGGGACACGGGGTGGGTCCAGTTCCACAGGACCTCGGCACCGGGGACGGCGCGCGCCATCGACTGGCTGGGGACGACGACGGCCTCGGCACGCAGCCGGGCGACGCGGGCCGGGCCGCGGTGGGCCGGTGCGGGCGCCTGGTGGAGGTGGACGATGCGCCGACGGCGCCCCGAGGTCGCGAGGGCCGGGACGAGGCCGTGGCACCAGAGCCAGTCCGGCCGGTCGACCGACCAGCGGCGCAGGCCCGACATGTAGGCCCGACGGTCGCCGGGGAAGTCGTGGACGGGCAGGCCGAGCGCGGCGGCCTGGTCGAGGACGCCCCCGTCGGCCCGCGGCCCGGCGACCTCGACGTCGACACCGAGGTCGACGAGGGCGCGCGCGGTGGCGAGGAGCATGACCTCGCCCCCTCCCACGTCACCGTTGTTGGCGGCGAGGACGACGGTGGTCACCGGGTCACCTCGGCGTAGACGCCGGCCACGGCGGCGCACATCGCGGCGCGGTCGGGCCAGTCGCGGGGAAGCTGGGGGCGGCGCCCGGGGTGCAGCCCCTGCTCGGCGACGAGGCGCGCCACGGCGGCGTGGTCGTCGTGGGCCACGAGAGACGCCGGCGGGAGGATCTCGGGGTTGCCGCCGACGGCCGTCGCGACGGCGCCGACCCCGTGGACCAGGGCGTCGAGCAGCGAGTAGGAACAGTTCTCCCACACCGAGAGCTGCACGAGGACGTCGGCGTCGTCGAGCAGCGGGCCGGGCTCGACGTGCCCGACGAACGCCACCGACGACCCCAGCCCGAGGTCGAGGGCGAGGTCGCGCAGCGCGGCGTCCTCCGGCCCGGTCCCGGCCACGGTGAGGCGCGCGTCGGGGTGCTCCTCGCGCAGCACGGCGAACGAGCGCAGGAGGTGGTCGACCCGCTTCTCCGGCGCGAGCCGGGCCACGGAGCAGACGTGCAGGCCGGGGGAGCGCGTGGGCGCGGCAGCCGGCCGGTCGACCCCGTTGCGGACGACGCGGACCGGCGTCGACCGCGAGGGGTGCCACTTGGCCCGCACGCTGCGCTCGGTGGCGACGGCCACGGCGATGACGGCGTCGGCGCGGCGCAGGCGGGCGGTGTGGGCGAGCGCCTTGAGCCGGGCCCGCACGCGCGTGCCGTGGTAGACGAGGTCGTCGTCGGCGATGCCGTGCTCGGTGGTCACCAGGGCGGTGGGTCGCCCCACGGTGGCGACGGCGGTGACGACGTCGGCCCACGACAGGTGCGAGTGGGTGACGGCCGGCCGCACGGTGGCCACGGTCTCGCGCACGGTCGCCACCGAGGACCGGATGCCGTCACCGGGCCCCACGGGACCGGTGACGACCTCGGCGCCGAGGCCGCGCAGCCGCTCCGCCAGCGGCCCGGGTGGGCACAGCACGACCACGCGCCACCCCGGGACGCCCGTGCTCACGACGTCGCAGACGTGGCGGCCGACCCCCCCGAGGTCGGACACCGGGACGACCCACAGGGCCGTCTGCAGGTCCTGCGAACCGGTCAGAACCACTCCTCGAGCCGCTCCAGGGCGACCCAGAAGCCCTCGCCGTCGTTGACGTGGCCCTGCCAGATCTCGGGGATGAAGGACACCCCCGGCGCGAACGCGTCGAGCTGGCGGGCGAGGAGCGCCCAGTCGACCTCGCCGTCGCCCACCTGCACGCCCTCGCCGTCGACGCCCACGGCGTCGACGAGGTGGAGGTGGTCGGAGTACGGGGCGAGGAGCTCGACGGCCTCGGAGAACGGCTGGCCGAGGAAGGTCGCGGCGAGCTTGGAGTGCGAGACGTCGAGGCAGAGCCGGCGGTCGTACTTCTGCGCGAACTCCGCTGTGTCGGAGGCACGGACGAACAGGTTGCAGTACAGCTGGCCGCCCATGTACCAGGGGAACGGCGGCAGCGTCTGGCAGGACAGGCGCACGCCGGAGTCGTCGACGCGGTCCAGGCCCGCGGCGACGCGGGCGTACATGTCGGGCAGCTCGTCCTGTGGGACGTGCCGGTCGGTGGTGAACCCGCCGACGCTGGAGATGACGACGGGGTCGACGTCGGTGGTGAACCACGGGCGCAGCGAGCGGGTGAGGTCGATGACCCGCTGGAGCTCGGTGACCGAGCGCTCCCAGTGGGCGTCGTCCTCACTGGCGAGGTTGAGGATGAAGTCGCCCTGGAACAGGTCGGGGGCGTGGCAGGCGTAGCCCATCGGCAGCCGCTCGGTGAACACCGAGGCGGGGTCGATCTCGAGGTCCTTGTAGGAGAAGTGGAACTCGAGGAAGTCCGGGGTGCAGTCCGCGGTGAGGGTCGCGATGTCGTGGTACCGGACCGGCAGGCCCCACGGGCGGCGGAAGGTGAAGTCGCGCCCCTTGGGCACGGCGTCCGACAGGTCGCTCGCGTAGAAGAAGTCGCCCGCCTTCAGCGCCCGGATGGCGGGTCGGCCGACGAGCTTGTCGAGGGCGTTGGGCTGCAGCCCGCGCCCGGGGCTCTTGATGTCGACCGCGGCCCGGTCGATCTGCTCGCCCGGCTCGATGTCGCGGGCGGCGACCAGGCTCTTGGCGAGGTTGACCCGGTTCATCATCTCGCCGGTGGAGACGGCACGGGGCGCGGCGGTGCCCAGGGCCTCCTCGACCTCGCGGATGCGCGCCACCATCTCGGCGAACTCGCCAGGGAGCAGCGAGACCTTGTGGTCGTTGCCCTCCATGCCGCGGTCGACCGTGAAGTGCTTCTCGACGATCGTCGCGCCCAGCGCCACGGCGGCGATGGGGACGTGGAAGCCGCGCTCGTGGCCGGAGTAGCCGACCGGGCAGTCGCCGAGCTCGGCGAGGCGGGTCAGGTAGGTGAGGTTGACGTCCTTGAACGGCGCCGGGTAGGTCGACTGGCAGTGGAGGAGGGCGTACGGGGTGCCGCTCGTGCGCAGCACGGCCACGCTCTCGCGGATCTCTGCCTCGGTCGACATGCCGGTGGAGACGACGAGCGGGGTGCCCGAGGCCGCGGCGTGGGTGAGGAGCGCGTGGTTGGTGAGGTCGGCCGACGCGATCTTCAGGGCGGGGACGCCGTACGAGACGAGGGCGTCGACGCTGGGGGCGTCCCACGGCGTGCACATGATGTCGATGCCGACGTCGCGGCAGTGGTCGAACACCTCGTAGAGCTGCTCGGCGGGGAGGTTGAAGCGGGAGAGCAGGTCGAGCGTGTACTGCGGCCCGAGGTCCTCGCCGGCGCTGCCGGTGCCGCCGCGGTAGAGCGCCGCCATGTCGCGCAGCTGGAACTTCACGCAGTCGGCGCCGGCGCCCTGGGCGAGGTCGACGAGCTCCTTGGCGAGGTCGACCGAACCGTTGTGGTTGATGCCGATCTCGGCGATGAGGAACGTCGGGTTGCCGCGCCCCACCTCGTGCCGGCCGACCCGGAAGGCGTCGCTGCGGTTGATCGCCACCGCGACGAGGTGACCGTGCTCGTCGAGCAGCGGGACGTGGTCGACGGCGCCGACGAACAGCAGGCGGATCTCGGCCGGCGTGGCCGTGACCGGCGCGCTGCGGGCGGAGGTGTTGGCGACCTCGGCGCACGGGCGCGAGAGGTCGACCTCGTGCTGGGCGGCGATCCAGCGGCGGACGTCGCCGTCGGTGATCGACCCGACGAGGTGGCCGTGCTCGCTGACGCAGAACACGATCCGCGCCTTGTTGGCGGTGATCTTCTCCAGCGCGGTGAGGACGGGGTCCTCGCCGTAGACGACGAAGGGCCGGATGGTCCGGTCGATGATCATGCGGGGGTTCCCGTCGAGGAGGGGGCGGCTAGGAGGCGGCGCAGCGTGGCGTCGGCGACGTCGAGGTCGAGCTCGGTGTCGACGTCGATGCCCTCCAGCTCGTCCATGACGAACAGGCCGACCCGACCGCCGATGCGGTTGTCGAGCTCGTCGTAGACCCACGGCCGGGTGACGTAGAGGGAGCCGGTCTCGCGGTAGCGCAGCGCCTCGGGGGTGAGGTCCTGGCGGCGCGGCCGGGCGGTGACGTCGTAGGCGGCGCTCGGTTCGGCGCCGTCGGTCCAGATGAACGGGGCCTGCGGCACGACGCCCACGAGGGAGTCGACGCCGCTGGCGGAGAACTGGGCCAGGGCCCGCGACAGCGTGCCCTGGTGGCGGACCGGCGAGGTCGCCTGGAGCAGGACGACCGCATCGGGTGCGGCGTCCGCCTCGCGTGCCGCGGCGATGGCGTGGCGGACGACGGGCTCCGTCGGGGTCTCGTCGCGGGCCAGCTCGGCGGGGCGCAGGAAGGGCACGAGGGCCCCCGCGGCGCGGGCGACGTCGGCGATCTCGGCGTCGTCGGTGCTGACGACGACGTCCATCGCCGGGCGGGCGGCCAGCGCCTGCTCGACGGTCCACACGAGCAGCGGCTTCCCCGCCACGTCGCGGAGGTTCTTGCGGCGCACGCCCTTCGACCCACCACGGGCGGGCACGACGCAGAGGATCCTCACCGGGTCATCATCCCCTGAAGCACGCTCGCGACCGTGTGGGACGGCTCCTTCCGTGGCCGTTCGGGTGATGGGGTGGCCGGGCCGCCCCAGCGGGCCAGCCCGTACCGGTCCCAGAACTCCTCGAGCCAGGCGGGTGGGTCGGGGCAGTGGACCCACGCCGGCAGGCCGGCCGCCGCGGCCTCGAGGACGCCGGTGGAGAAGACACTGACCACCGGGGCACCGAGCTCGCGCAGCGGGGTCCGCGAGCGGTCGATGCTGATGCCCTCGGCCTCCCACCGCGCGTGGGTCGCCCGGGAACGGCGGTCGGTCTCGACCGGGTGCGGGCGGTACGCGGCGCCCTCGGCCCGGCAGAACGACTCGGCGGCCCCGGCGAGCTGCGCGGTGGGCAGCTCGGAGCCGTGCAGCTGCCCGAGGAACACCGGTCGGGCGTCCGGGTCGACCGTGGCCGGCGGTGGCGCCGCGGCGTCCCAGAGCAGCTGCGAGCCGACGACGGTCGTCCTGACGTCGTCGCGGCCGGAGCGCCAGAAGGCACCGTCGGCGTCGGTCCACGCGAGGAGGGTCGTGCCCTCGGCGAGCGGCGGGGAGTGCGGCGTCATCAGGCCGTGCTGCACCGTGACGAACCGTTCCGGGTCGGCCACAGCCTCGCGGCCGAGCCGGCCGAGCGGCAGGAAGTGACCGGTGGACAGGGCGACCTCGCCCTCGCGCACGAGGCGGGGTACCGCGTCGTGCGACAGGAACCGCGACTCCTGCCACACCCATGGCGGGAGCAGGTCACGGACCGGCACCGGGGAGACGACGACGACGCCCTCGAGGGACGCCAGGTCGCGCAGGGGAGCCAGGAGAGCGAGGACGGAGGTGGGAGAACGGGACTCGAGCAGGACGACGAGCCGCGTGGTCGGCCCGCCGCGCGTGACGACGACCTCGCCCGCGCGGCCGTCGGGACGGGCGATGTCGCGCAGCACCGACACGGTGCGCCGCAGTCGGCGGGCCAGGGGCTGGTGCCCGTGGTGCCAGCGGTCCCACGCCTCGAGGTCGCGCGGGTGGGTCAGGCCATCCACAGCGCCTCCAGGTCCCGCGCCCGGTGGGCGAAGGTGTGCGCCGCCAGCGTGCGCGCACGACCGGCGTCGCGCAGCCCACGCGCCCACAGGGGGTCGGAGACCGAGCGCCGGGCGAGCTCGGCCGCCTCCTGCGCATCGGCGAACACCGCGACCTCGCGACCGGGCTCGTAGTGGATCCCCACGTCCGCGCGGTCGACGAGCTGGACGGCTCCGACACCGCACGCCTCGAAGGTGCGCATCGTGAAGCCGTCCTGGTCCCCGTGGATGTTGAGCGTGGCCCTGGCCCCCGCCATCGCCCCGTAGGCACGGGAGCGGCTCAGGTCGCGACCCGCCGGCACACCAGGGCCGTCCAGGCGCCAGGTCCGCAGCCGGTCGACGAGGTGCCCTGACCAGTCGCGGCCGTAGGCGCGCACGGGGACGCCCTGCTGGCTCAGCCGGGTCAGGAGGGACTCGCGGTTGGGGTAGCGGGCACCGACGAAGACGACCTCGTCGCGGTCCAGCCGGGTCACCGGGACGTCCGGGTCGTGGGCCAGCGGCACGTGGACGGCCCGCATCCCCCGTCGGTCGAGCTCGGCGACGTCGAGCGGCGAGTAGGACGCGATCGGCCCGGCGGCCGCGAGGGTGGCGTCGGTGTGTCCGGTGCGGCGCAGCTCGTCGTACAGCCAGAGGAGGCGCCGCTGACGTCGGGTCTCGAGGAGGTCCCAGAACGCGTCGTCGAAGGTGTCTCCCTTGACGACGAGGACGACGTCGGGGTCGGTCTCCTCCACCGCGGCCCGGGCCCGCGCCCCCAACCTGGCGCGCCTCCGGGCGTCCGACGCCCCGAGGCGCTCCGGCAGCTCGTGGGCGACCTTGGCCACGGCACGCGCGCCCCGGCCTCCTCCGTCGTCGTAGGTGACGGTCCGGACCTCGTGCCCGCGTCCGGCGAGGGCGCGCTCGAGCGAGCGCCAGTAGCCGTGGAACACCGGGCTGAGGACGAGCACCCGTGTGGGTGCCGTCACGACGTCAGACCGCGTCGCGACAGCTCGTCGAGCGCGTCGTCCCAGGCACTGGCGCCGGCACCGGGGCGGTCCCACGACCAGCGGATGAACTCGACGATCGCGTGGTGCGCGGTCCGCGTCGGAACGGGGGCACCGAGTGCACGCAGGCGTCCGAGGTCCGCGCACGCGTGCTC
The DNA here is from genome assembly GCF_043099285.1 of Oryzobacter telluris. Classification (GTDB taxonomy): domain Bacteria; phylum Actinomycetota; class Actinomycetes; order Actinomycetales; family Dermatophilaceae; genus Oryzobacter; species Oryzobacter telluris. Next base: position 1,551,278 of record NZ_CP170723.1, read on the forward strand.
GATGTCGCCGGCACGGTGGACGTCGAGGTGGGTCACGGTGCGGTCGGCCGCCGGGGCGCCCTCGATCGCGGCGGCCGCGAGCTCGAGCAGGGTGGTCCGGGCTCCGGTGCCGCAGTTGAGGACCCGCGGGACGGCAGCGTGGCCGGGTTCCAGCACGGCCCAGGCGAGCAGGGCGGCGAGGTCGTCGACGTGGACGAAGTCGCGGGTCTGGTGGCCGTCGCCGTAGACGGTGAGGGGCCGTTCCTCGCGCAGCATGGCGAGGAACGCCGCCAACACGCCCGTGTAGGGGTTGTGCAGCGACTGTCCGGGCCCGATGACGTTCTGCGGCCGGACGACCGTGAGCGCCACCCGGCCCGCGACCTCGGCAAGGGCGGCTTCCTCGGCCAGCGACTTGGTCTCGCCGTACACCGACACGGGGTGGTGGGGGTCGTCCTCGTGCGACGGGACCGGCTCGGCGCGCCGGCAGCACCGGGAGCCCGTGGTGGCACCGTGCTCGGGGCAGGCGTACGCGCCCTCGCCGTAGACCGCGCGCGAGCTCAGCGACACCAGCGGCACCCCGAGCGCGACGGCGTGGGCGGCCGCCAGCCTGGTGCCGTCGACGTTGACGCGGTGGTAGCGCTCGGTCTCGTACATCGACTGGCCGGTCCCCGTCTCGGCCGCGAGGTGGACCACGGCCGTCACCCCGCGAGAGAGGCCCGGGTCCGACCACGTCGTGGTGTCCGAGACGTCGCCGACGACGACCGGGCCGGGGAAGGAGCGGCGGGCGCCCTCGGCATCGGCGTGGACCTGGGGGAGGAGGAGGTCGATGGCGACGACGTCGTGGCCGGCGTGGACGAGGCGGTGGGCGAGGTACTGCCCGATGAACCCGGCCCCGCCGGTGAGAAGGACGGTCACGAGGACCCGCCCACGACACGGGCCGGGACGCCGGCGACCGTGGCGCCGGCCGGGACGTCGTGGGTGACGACCGCGCCGGCGCCGACGGTCGCCCCTTCGCCGATGGTCACGCCGCCGAGGACGACGGCCCGCTGGCCGATGAACACCCGGTCCCCGACGGTCACCGGGCCGGTACCGCGCACGGCCGAGCGGTCGGCGCGCTCGTGGTCGGAGGTGGCGACGAAGACCCCGTCGGCCAGGACGCAGCCGGCGCCGATCCGGACCGGGTCGATGGCGTGGAGGTGGACGTCGTGACCGAGGTAGGAGCCGTCACCGATGACGAGGTCACCGCGCTCGCCCTCGGCCTGGAGCCACGCCCGGTCGTGGATCGCGCACCCAGCCCCGAGCGAGATCCTGTCGACTCCGCGCAGGATGTGGGGGCGCACGATGACGGTGCCCGCGCCGAACTGCCGGAAGGTCCGCCGGTACACGGGGTTCTTGAGGCGTGCGAGGTGCCAGCGCACCGAGGGTGGTGACTCGACGACGCGGCGGGCCAGGGTCACCGGCGACCACCGTGGATGAGGCGCAGCTCCTCGCGTGCGGTGGCGAGCGGGGCGACGGGCCGACCCGCGAGGCGCCGCCCGGTGTTGACGACGGCGTTGAGGGTCGTGGCGGCGGTGAGGCCGAACCGCAGGCGGCGGTCGAAGCCCCAGCGGCGGGCGTAGCGCATCCGCGAGTCGACGAGCCAGCCGCGCCGGGAGCCGGGGTCGGAGGAGGCGCCGCCGGCGTGGGTCAGGGACACGCTGCCGACGTAGACCGAGGGCACCCCGGCGTCCCGCAGCCGGCGCTGGAGGTCGACCTCCTCGGAGTTCATGTAGTAGCCCTCGTCGAAACCACCCACCGCGCGGAACACCTCGGTCGGGACGAGCAGGGCGGCGCCGACCACCCAGTCCACGGGCAGCACCGCGCCTGGAACCGCTCGGGTGTCGTGCCCGACGGCCTCGTGGAGAAGGCGGTGGTGCCGGAACCGGGCCAGGGGGGTGAGCCACTCGACGACCTGGTGCGACGCACGGGGGAAGTGCCGACCGGACCACGCCGGGGTGCCGTCGGCGTCGAGCAGCGCGGGTCCCACGACGGCCGGCATCCACGGCTCGGCGGCGGTGAGGAGGTCCTCGAGGAAGGTGGGCCCGATCCGCACGTCGCTGTTGAGGACGAGGAGGAACGGCTGGGCCGACGACGCCGCACCGGTGTTCACGGCCGACCCGAACCCGCCGTTGCCGCGACGGTGGACGACGTTCACGCCGTCGATGTCGGGAAAGGGTTCGGGGGAGGCGTCGTCGACGACGACGACGTCGACCGGGCGCCGCACGGTCTGGGCCTGCAGGTCCCGGATCAGGTCCAGGGCGGGCGTCGGGTCGCCGTAGTGGGGGACGACGACGTGCACGCCGCTACCAGTACCCCGCTCGTCGCTCACGCCCACAGGCTAACCGGCAGGCGCACCACCACCTCGGCGTTCGCGCTGGTCGCGCTCGGCGCACCCCACGCGAAGTGGCCCTGCCGCGCGCGGCCGACCTCCTACAGTGAGTCCGGCGAGAGCCCTCTCGCGAGCCGATGGAGGACCATGAGCCTGCTGGATGTCACGTCACGCCTGCTGCGGCGGTACCTGCCTCCGGGCTCAGGGGTCCTGTTCAGCCGGGCCACCCGTCGCCGCATCGTGCTCGTCTTCCTCGGCTCGTTGGTCCTCGCCGCGTTCGAGCTGGCCGGCATGGGAACGTTGCTGCTCCTCATGCAGCAGTTCGCGGGGACCTCGGCCACCCCGTCCCTGCTCACCACGGTCAGCCGGGGCCTGGGTCTGCACGGCCCGAACGCCGTGCTCGTCCTGCTCGCGGGTGCCGTGCTGACGATCTTCGTCGCCAAGGCGGCCATCGGCCTGGTGTTCCGCCGGTGGGTGATCGCCTTCATGCAGCGCGCGCAGGCCGAGACGTCCGTCCGCCTCCTGGCGCGCTACCTGAACGGCCCCTACCTGCGGCTCCTCGGACGCAACTCCGCCGACCTGGTCCGCACGATGTACGACGGAACAGCCAGCGTCTACGGGCAGGTCGTCGGCTCCATGGTCCAGACGGCCGTCGAGGTGGCCACGATCCTCGCGGTCCTGGGGTTCCTCGTGGCGGCCATGCCGATACCCACGCTCGCCGCACTCGCCTTCTTCGCCGTCACGGTCTTCGTGCTCAACGCGGTGGTGCGACGTCGTGCGTCCGCCGCCGGGGAGGTCATGGTCACGGCCGGGACCCGCGCGTACCGCTCGATGCTGCAGGCACTGGCCGGCGCCAAGGAGATCAAGGTCCGCCGCACCCAGGGCCAGTTCATCGAGGAGTTCGCGAGCGCGCGGCTCGCCTCGGCCCGCGCCGGTGCCGCGGTCGGCTTCCTGGGCGAGGCTCCCCGCTTCGTCCTCGAGGTCCTCTTCATCGTGGCAATCCTTCTGGTCTCCGGCCTGGTCAGCCTCACCGCGGAGCCGGGCCAGACGCTCCCGCTCATCGCGATCTTCGTCGCGGCCGGCGTGCGCCTGCTCCCGTCGGCGAGCCGGGTGGTGGCGATGAGCAGTGCCGTCAGGGCCGGGGTCCCGCAGATGCGGACGGTGATCGCCGACCTGACCGACGGACCCGACGCCGAGGAGGTGCCGGGGGGTGCTGAGGACTCCAGCCGGCTGCCGCTGCGGGAACGGCTGGTCATCGACGACGTCCACTTCCGCTACCCCTCATCCGAGACCGACGTCCTGCGGGGCATCTCGCTCGATGTCGAGGCGGGACGCTCGCTCGCCGTCGTCGGGCAGAGCGGCGCGGGGAAGAGCACCTTCGTCGACCTGCTCCTCGGACTGCACCAGCCGACCTCCGGGGAGGTCCGCGCCGACGGGGTGGCGATCCGCGAGGACGTGGCGGCCTGGCAGCGTGGCATCGGGCTGGTGCCCCAGGACGTGTTCCTCCTCGACGACACCGTGCGCCGCAACGTCACGCTCGGGCTGCCCGACGGTGGCGACGACGACCGGGTGCTGCGCGCGCTGTCCCTGGCCCAGCTCGACGAGTTCCTCGCCGAGCTCCCGGAAGGACTGGACACCCGGCTGGGCGAGCGCGGGAGCCGGGTGTCCGGCGGCCAGAGGCAGCGCATCGGCATCGCCCGAGCCCTCTTCGTCGACCCGGGGCTCCTCGTGCTGGACGAGGCCACGTCCGCGCTGGACAACGACGCGGAGAACCGCATCTCGGCGACGATCCGCAGCCTGCAGGGCGTCGTCACCACCGTGGTGGTCGCCCACCGCCTCTCGACGGTGCGGCACTGCGACACGATCGTCTTCCTCGAGGGGGGGCGCGTCGCGGCCCAGGGGTCGTTCGAGGAGGTCGTGCGGGCGAGCGCGGCCTTCGCCCACCTCGTCGAGCTGGGCCGGCTCTGACCACCGGTCGTCCCGATCGTCAGGAGGGCAGCAGGTCCCGCGGTGGTGGGGAGCCGAACACCCGGTAGGCCAGGTGGCCCTGGACGGAGCCGAGGTTGGCGCCCACCGCGGCTGCCCAGCGCAGCCGGTCGGCGGGGTGCCGGACGACGGAGGGCCGGACCGACACCACGGTGCGGAGCAGCGCGCGCAGGCTCCAGGACAGGCTCATCCCCGAGATCCCCGGCTGGTCCCTGAACCGCAGCCACAAGAGGATCGAGGTCCGCGTGTACCCCCGTTCCGCACGGAACGAGGCCAGCGCCCCATCGCGGGGGCGGTAGAACAGGGCGCACCCGTGGGCGATGCCCACCGTGAGACCCGCCAGCTGCGCCCGCCACGAGAAGTCGACGTCCTCGCACCCCTGCGCGTAGCTGTTGTCGAACCCGCCGAGAGCCAGGAAGTCGGCACGGTGGATCCCGAGGCTTCCCGACAGCACGCACGGCAGGAACCCCATGTAGCGGAAGTCCGCGTCCGAGTTCCCGTAGGGGAGGCCCTCCTCGACCGGACCGAAGGCCGGCGTCTCCGGGGTGATCCGCAGGACCGGCCCGGCGACGAGGGTGCGCGGTTCCAGGGCGGCGGCCATGACAGCGACCCAGGACCGGCTCACCAGGTCGTCCGCGTCGCAGAACAGGACCTTGTCCGCGGCCGCGGCCTGCACGCCGACGTTCCTGGCGAAGCCGGCGCCGCGGCGCTCCCCGGCGTCGACGAGACGGATCCTCAGCCGGTCCGTCCAGCCGGCGACCACCCGGGCGGTGTCGTCGGTCGACCCGTTGTCGCTGACCACCACCTCGAACGCGGGGGCGCCCTCCTGCCGGGCGAGGCACTCGAGCTGTTCGGGCAACGTGCGGGCGGCGTTGAACGCGGGGATGACGACCGACACGTCGGGTACGCGGGCGGCAGCAGGCGACGTCATCGGCGGGCCGAGCGGGACGGGATGATCCCGCGGGCGCGGATCCCCAGCGTCCGAGGGAGCCGTCGTGCCTTGTCGGACCAGACGTCCCAGCGAGCGAGACGCTGGGCCTCGAGCTTCACGGCGTCGTCGATGCGCCGGCCCCCCACCACCTCCTCGATGGCCCACTGGAGGATGGAGCCGTACGCCTCGTGGTCGGCCACCGGCCGGCCCAGCAGGCTGGCCAGCTTGGGGTTGTCGGGGGCGATCTCGACGTCGCAACCGCAGGTCATCGCCTCGACCACGGCGCGTTCGCCGCCGCCCTGGAGCGTGCAGGGGACGAGGACCCTCCGGGAGTCGTTGTACAGCTCGGCCAGCTCGTCGTAGGCCACGAAGTCGCGCAGCTCGACCCCGCTGTCACGCAGGGTCGCCACCACTGCCGGGTCGGCACTCGACAGGTCGCCGATCGCGAGGCGCCTCCCGGCCCGCGCCGCCAGCTGCTCGGGGCGCTTGAACGCCGCGAGACGGCCCACCATCAGCCAGTCCCACGAGCGGTGCTCGCGGTGGTGGTTGCGCATGGCGCGGGAGTCGACCCCGAAGGCCAGGTGCGCGAAGGGGTGCTCGGCGACGAAGGGGGCGTACCAGGGCGTCTCGAAGAAGACCGTGTCGAAGCGTCGCTGACGCGCGGGGGGAGGTGCCGGGGAGGACCCCGCGATGAGGAGGCCCGATGGGACGTCGGTGCGCCCGAACAGGGCCCGGTCCGCCGCCGCGCAGGGAAGCCATCCCCAGTCGCTGCGCACGAGGACGAAGTCGGCGTCCGGGATCTGTCGAGCCCGCGCGCGGTGGTCGTCGTTGTACGGGTGGACGTTGAGCCACCGCACGTCGTGATCGCGGCCCACCACCTCCAGGGCCGCGGTGAACCCGTCGTGGTCCCGCCCGAACGCCGACGCCGACTCCGGCACGGCATGGACGACGTTGATGATCACGAGGTGGCCTCCGGTCACGGGCGGTGGACCCGACAGGGCCCCGGGTCAGGAGGGTACCGACGTGCCGCGGGGATCCGCGGGCGTTCCGGCCGGGCCGAAGCAGTGGGAGAGAGCGTGGCGCAACAGACACTCGTCCTGCGCGGGCGTGTCGGCCGCCTGGCCTACGGTGGACGGGTGACCGACTCACCCATCGGGGTCTTCGACTCCGGCTACGGCGGGCTCACCGTCATGCGGGCGATCCTCGACCAGCTGCCGCACGAGTCAGTGGCGTACTTCGGTGACACCGCGCGCGCCCCGTACGGGCCGCGCCCCATCGCCCAGACCCGCGAGTTCGCCCTCCAGGGCCTCGACCGGCTCGTCGACCACGGCGTCAAGGTGCTCGTCATCGCCTGCAACACCGCCAGCGCCGCCGTCCTCCACGACGCGCGCGAGCGCTACGACGTCCCGGTCGTCGAGGTGATCCGGCCGGCCGTGCGCCGGGCGGCCGCCGCGACCCGCACCGGACGCGTCGGGGTCATCTCCACCGTCGGCACCCACCAGTCCGGGGCGTACCTCGACGCCTTCGCGGCGGCACCCCACCTCGACGTCGTCAGCACGCCCTGCCCGCGGTTCGTCGAGTTCGTCGAGCGCGGGGTCACCGGCGGCTCCGAGCTCGTCGGCGTGGCCCACGAGTACCTCGACCCGCTGCGCGGCGAGGTCGACACCCTCGTCCTGGGTTGCACCCACTACCCCCTGCTCACCGCCGTCATCTCCTACGTGATGGGCGATGACGTCACCCTCGTCTCGTCGGCCGAGGAGACGGCCAAGGACGTCTACCGCGTGCTCGCCGACGCCGACGCGCTGCGGCCCGACGACCTCCCCGAGCCCGACCACGGCTTCACCACCACGGGTGACCCCGAGGAGTTCCGTCGCCTGGCCTCGCGCTTCCTCGGCGTCGGCTCGCGGCTCGGGCCGGTCTTCACGGCACCGGCACCCGTCGAGCGGGCGGGGATCTCGTGAGGCTCACCGTCGTCGGCTGCTCCGGCTCCTTCTCCGGGCCCGAGTCGGCCGCCTCCAGCTACCTCGTGCAGGCCGAGGCCGACGGGCGCACCTGGAACCTGCTCCTCGACCTCGGCAGCGGCGCCCTCGGGGCCCTGCAGCGGCACGTCCACCCCGACGACCTCGACGCCGTGGCGCTGAGCCACCTCCACCCGGACCACGTCGTCGACCTGTGCGGCCTCTACGTCATGCGTCGGTACCGCCCGGCCGGTCGGCTCCCCGGCCGACTGCCCGTGCACGGCCCGTCGGGGACGGCCGAACGGCTCGCCCTGATGTACCACGGGGTCGAGCCCGGCGGCATGGAGAGCGAGTTCGAGGTGTCGACCGTCGGGCACGGCCGCTCCTTCACGGTCGGCCCGTTCACCGTCACCGCGTTTCGCGTCAACCACCCGGTCGAGGCCTACGGCTACCGGGTCGAGGCCGACGGTGCCGTGCTCGCCTTCACCGGCGACACCGACGACTGCCCGGCGCTCGACGACCTCCTGCGCGACGCCGACCTCGCCCTCGTCGACTCCGCCTTCGTCGACGGCCGCGACGACGTCGAGGGCATCCACCTCTCGGGCTCCCGGGCCGCCGCGGCGGCCGTGCGGGCCGGTGGCGTGCAGCGCCTCGTCCTCACCCACGTCCCGGCGTGGAACGACCCCGAGGTGTGCCGGGAGCAGGCCGCCGCGGTGTGGCCGGGCGAGGTCGAGCTGGCCCGGGCGGGGGAGACCCACGACCTGGGCGCAGGGTCCGCGCAGCCCGCTCCCGCGGCCCCCGCCGTGGCCGTCGACCGGGCCGCCGGCCTGGCGATGTTCGCCGCCTACCGGGGCGCCCACCCGCACCTCGCGCCCGAGGACGACCTCGTCGTCGAGGCCTTCGGCGACGGACCGGCCCTGGCCGACGAGCTCCTCGCCTACGTCACCGACGGGCCGAAGCGGGCGACCGCCGGGCTCGTGGCCGGGTACGCCCACGACGGCGACCCGCTGCCGCGCGTCGGCTCCCACTGGGTGGCCTGCGACGGTGCCGGCCGCCCCCGCGTGGTCCTGCGCACCACCGAGCTGCGGGTCGGACCGCTGCACTCGGTCGACGAGCGGTTCGCGTGGGACGAGGGCGAGGGTGACCGCACGCTGGAGTCATGGCTCGACGGCCACCGACGGTTCTTCCGCCGCCAGTGCGAGCAGGTCGGCATCGAGTTCTCCGACGACCTCGAGGTGTGCTTCGAGCGCTTCTCCGTGGTCTGGCCGCCCGAGCTCGCCGACGCCCCACCGGCCTCCGGCGGCAGCCCGCGGGACACCGCCGGGGACGCGGGCGCCGCGGCTCGTTAGCCTTGGGCGCGTGACCGACGCACCCCGCCACGACGGCCGTACCCCCGACCAGCTCCGCGAGGTGCGCATCACGCGCAACTGGCTCGACCACGCGGAGGGCAGCGTCCTCGTCGAGTTCGGCCGCACCCGCGTGCTCTGCGCCGCCTCCTTCACCGAGGGCGTCCCGCGCTGGCTCAAGGGCAAGGGCAGCGGCTGGGTCACCGCCGAGTACGAGATGCTCCCGCGCTCGACCAACACGCGCTCGGACCGCGAGTCCCGCCGCGGCAAGGTCGGTGGCCGCACCCACGAGATCAGCCGGCTCGTCGGCCGCAGCCTGCGCGCCGTCATCGACACCAAGGCTCTGGGCGAGAACACGATCGTCCTGGACTGCGACGTCCTCCAGGCCGACGGCGGCACCCGCACCGCGGCCATCACCGGCGCCTGGGTGGCCCTCGCCGACGCCGTCGAGGACGCCCGCGCCCGCGGACTGATCAAGGCCTCGGCCCAGCCCCTCACCGGCTCGATCGCGGCCGTGAGCGTCGGCCTCATCGACGGCCGCCCCGTCCTCGACCTCGACTACCCCGAGGACTCCACCGCGCAGACCGACATGAACGTCGTCATGACCGGCGACGGCCGCTTCGTCGAGGTGCAGGGCACCGCCGAGGGTGCGCCCTTCGACCGCGACCTGCTCGGTGGGCTGCTCGACCTCGCCACCGTCGGGTGCGCCGAGCTGACCCTGCTCCAGCAGGCGGCGCTCGAGGCGGCACCGCGCGAGCGCACCCGATGACCCGCCGGCTCGTCCTCGCGACGCGCAACGAGCACAAGGTCCACGAGCTGCGCCAGATCCTCGCCGGCCTCGTCGACGACCTCGGCCTCGAGGTCCTGGGCGCCGACGACGTCGACGGGGCACCCGACGTCCCCGAGACCGAGGTGACCTTCCTCGGCAACGCGCGGCTCAAGGCCGTCGCGCTCGCCGAGGCCACCGGCCTGCCCTCGGTGGCCGACGACTCCGGCCTCGCGGTCGACGTGCTCGGCGGGTCACCGGGCGTGTTCTCGGCCCGCTGGTCCGGGTCGTCCGCCGGGGAGGGAGCGGCCCGCGCCGCCAAGGACCGCGCCAACCTCGCGCTCCTGCTCGAGCAGGTCGCCGACGTCCCGGACGAGCACCGCGCCGCGGCGTTCGTCTGCGCGGCCGTCATCGCGATGCCCGACGGTCGGGTCGAGGGCGTCGAGGGCCGCGTCGCGGGCATCTTGGTCCGCGAGCCCCGGGGCACCAACGGCTTCGGCTACGACCCGGCGTTCGTCCCGGCCGGCGACACCCGCACGCTCGCCGAGTACACCGACGAGGAGAAGAACGCGATCTCCCACCGGGGCAACGCCTTCCGCGCCCTCGAGCCGGTGCTTCGCGAGCTCTTGGGCTGAGGGCGGTCCGTGTCCACGCACCCGGGTGGTGAGGGCGGCCCATGATCGTCGTCGGCTGCTGCGTGGGCCCCGGGGGGCGGTACGACCGGATCACGGGCCCGTCCCTCGCCTCGCTCGTCCAGCCGGACGACGTCGTGGTCCTCGTGGAGGGAGCCAGCGGCATCTGCGGTGCGTACAACGCGGTGCTCCGGCGCGCTCGTGAGGTCGAGGGGTGTCAGGGCGTGCTGCTCGTCCACGACGACGTCGAGCTGCCGGGACGCGACGTGCGTGACGCGCTCCTCGCTGCGGCAACCGAGCCCGGAGTCGGGCTCGTCGGCGTGGCCGGCGGTAGAGGCCTCGCCTGGGGCAAGTGGTGGTCCGGACGCCACCTCGCGGGGCACCGCAACGACACCCGCGGGACCTTCGACCTCGGACGGGTCGCCGACGACGTCGACGCCGTCGACGGCTGCCTGATGTTCATCACCCCGCGCGCCGTCCACGTCGACTTCGACGAGGTCACCTTCCCCGCCTTCCACGGCTACGACGTCGACTTCTCGCTCCAGGTGCGCAGTGCCGGCCTGAGGGTGGTGACGCGGTCGATCCCCTACCGGCACCTGGACAAGGGATCCGCCGGCGATGACGCCACCTTCGTCGAGGCGATGCGCGACCTGGAGGCGAAGTGGCCGGGGTGGATCCGCCCCCCGTCCGTGCCGGAACGGATGGTGTCCCGGATGCGCCATGTCGCGCGCCGCGGCAGGACCCCGGGGTCCTAGGCTGGGCGCGCGCGCGAGTGGCGGAACTGGCAGACGCGCCAGGTTTAGGTCCTGGTGCCTTCGGGTGTGCGGGTTCGAGTCCCGCCTCGCGCACCGGAGGAGGAGCTGATGGGCATCAGGGTGGTCGTCGGCGAGTTCGACGCCGGGACCGGGTGGGACCCGGTGACCGTCATGGCGCGACTGCTGGCCCGCGCCCTGGGCGCCGAGCTCGTCAGCGTGCCGCACCGGCGGCTCTCGTCGCGCGCCTACCCCGTCGTGGCGCGTGCGCCCCGACGTCGAGGCCCCCTGACGACCATCGTCGTCGCCCCGCAGCCGGTCCACCTGTACGCGCTGCTCGATGTGGCTCACTGGCTTCCTGGGAGCGGGCTCACCGCGGGGTGGGTGATCGACTCCTTCCTCCTCGACAGACTCCCCGCCGTCGCTCGTCGGCGACGCCACTTCGACCACCTCTTCGTCACCGACGCCGAGATGGTGCGCGACTGGGCCGACGCGACCGGCATCACCACCTCGTGGCTCCCCTGGGGCTCGGACGTCCTCGGCCGTGGGTCGGGCCAGGTCGTCCGGCCGGTCGACCTGCAGCGGGTGGGACGACAGCCGGAGACCTGGAGCGACGACGACGACGTCGCGCGGCTCCTTGGCACCCGCGGGCTCGTGTACTCGGGCCGTCCCCCCTTCGTCCCGGACGTCGACGGCAACCAGGCCGCCGTGATGGGTGCGATGGCCCGGGCCAAGATGACGCTGTCGTTCACGAACCGGTTGAGCCCCGCCGGCTACACCCACCACAGCCGTGAGTACCTCACCGGGAGGTGGGTCGACGCCGTGGCGTGCGGGGCCCGCGTGGCGGGGGTCGCGCCACGCTGCGCGGCCACCGAGCGCCTCCTGTGGACCGGCGCCACCGTGGACCTCGGCGGGGTCGATCGTCGTGAGGGCCTGGCACGGGTCGAGGAGGCGGCGGCGGCGTGGACGCCTGCGACGCCCGGCTCGATCCACCGGCGGGCCCTGGCGCAGGTCGACTGGCGCTGGCGCTTCGCCGAGCTGGTGGAGGTGCTGCACCTCGAGGCCCCCGTGCTCGAGGCGGACCTCGCGACCATGCAGGGGAGCGGTACGCCGCCCGCTCCGCCGCTCCGGGGGCCGGGGTAGGTTGGCCCCCAGTGACCGCCGACTTCCAGGAGGCCCTTCGTGGGTGACCGTCTCAACCCCGGCGACAGCGCGCCCGACTTCACGCTGCCCGACGACACGGGCTCGCAGGTGACGCTCAGCGACCTGCGCGGCACCAAGGTCATCGTGTACTTCTACCCGGCCGCGATGACCCCCGGCTGCACCAAGCAGGCCTGTGACTTCAGCGAGTCCCTCGAGTCGCTGCGCCGCGACGGCTACACGGTGCTCGGCATCTCCCCGGACACCCCGGCCAAGCTCGCGACCTTCCGCGAGCGCGACGGCCTCACCATCACCCTCCTCGCCGACGCCGACAAGGCCGTCCTCGAACGGTGGGGTGCCTACGGGGAGAAGCAGCTCTACGGCAAGACCGTCGTGGGCGTCATCCGCAGCACCGTCGTCGTCGACGAGGACGGCACGGTGTCGCACGCGTTCTACAACGTCAAGGCCACCGGCCACGTCGCCAAGCTGCGCCGCGACCTCGGACTGGAGGGCTGACGCATGGCCACCCGCCCCGCCCTTCCGGCCACGGTCCCGGCCCTCGAGGCCGAGATCGCCGCGCGCCGCGAGCGCCTCGGCCACACCATCGACGAGCTCGCCCACCGGGTGAGCCCGAAGACGATCCTGCACCGGCGGACCGAGGCCGCCAAGGCGCGCTTCGCCGACGTCGCCACCACCCCCGAGGGAGACCTGCGCGTCGAGCGCCTCGCTGCGGTCGTCGCCGTGGTCGCCGTCGTCGGTGGGCTGGCGCTCTACCGACGCCTCCACCGGCGCTGACCCCTACCGCCGGGCGCGCTCCCGATCGAGCTCGTCGCCCTTCTGCGCGCGGAAGGTGTCCTGCGCGGCACCGCCGTGCCGACGGCCTGCGACGGCCGACGCCTCGGTGACGAGGGCGACGAGGCGCCCTCCGACCCCGGCCGGCGCCCTCGGGAGCGCGCGGTCGACCATCCGTCCGGCGGCTCCGGCGCGGCGCCGGTCACGCAGGCCGAGGGAGAGGACCGTGCTGGCGAACGACCACAGCCTCGCGCGGGTCGTGCGAGGCGCCGGGGGGGCGACCACGAGCGAGGCGGAAGGATGGCGCGAGCGGAAGAGCACCTCAGAGGCACCGCTCACCCAGGCCCGAGCCGCCCTCGTCTCCGCGTCGTGGGCGGCCCCCCGGTGCTCGATCTCGAGGTCCGGATCGATGACGATGCGGATGCCGGACTCCTGGAGGCGCAACCCGAGGTCGGAGTCCTCCCGGTAGGAGAAGGACTCGTCGAATCCGCCGACGGCTTCCAGCCGGTCGCGCAGGACCGAGTTGTGGGCGGCCCAGGACACCCACCGCTCGCCCTCGGGGCGGGCGTAGGACGCGGCCAGGGCCCGGGCGGTGGCGGACCGCCCGTAGGCGCGGGCGTAGGGGGAGTCGGGCAGCACGTCGCGCGTGAGGCCGACGACCCCGACGTCGTCGGTGTCGCGATGGTGCGCGAGGTGGCGACGCACCATGTCCGGCGCGGGGGTGAGGTCGTCGTCGCAGCGGATGATGACGCGCCCTCGTGCCACCGCCACGCCCGCGTTGAGGGCGACGGCGGCACCGCCCGCGCGGTTGCGTGTCACCACGGTCAGCACGAGACCCGGGGCGCCTCGCGCGAGCACGGCCTCGGTGTCGGGATCACGTCCGTCGACGACGGCGACGACTTCCCACGGGTCGACGGTGTCCTGCTCCGCCAGAGCGGTGAGGAGGGCCGGGAGCCGGTGGGAGCCGCGGTGGGTCGGGACCACGACGGTCGCGGCGAACTGTCCGGGCTGCACACGCGGCACGCTACCCGCCCCGGAGCGGTGCGGAGGGAAGGTCCGGACAGCACGAAGGGCCCCTCGGGAGGGGCCCTTCGTGGGTGGTGCGCCATCAGGGACTCGAACCCCGAACCCGCTGATTAAGAGTCAGCTGCTCTGCCAATTGAGCTAATGGCGCGCGGTGGAAAACGTTAGCAGGACCAGACCGCGGGAGCGAAATCCGCTCAGGCGAAGGGGTCGTCGCGACCCGTCGTGCGGGCGTCGACCGTTCGGTCGTCCTCCTCGGCGTCGGCCGCGGTGTTCGCCTCCTCGTCGGTGCGGGGGCCGCCGAGCAGCCGCCACTGGGTGGAGAGGGCGAGCAGGCCGACGAGGACGACGACCCCGAGCAGGACCCAGACCCACGCTCCCGTGCCGCCCTCGGAGGACGTCGGGGTGGTCTCGGCGGTGGGTGTCGTGGCGGGCGTGGCGCTGGGGGTCGCGCTCGGCGTGGGCGTCGCGCTGGCCGTCGAGGTCGGCGCCACGGTGCTCGTGAAGGTGACCGTGCCCGAGATGGGGTGCCCGTCGGCGCTCACGACGCGGTAGGTCACCAGGTGCTCGCCCGCGGGGAGGTCCTCGGCGAGCACCTGCGAGACCTGGCGTCCGTCGACCGTGGGCTCGCCCTGCGTCTCCGAGCCCCCGGGGCCCTTGACGGTGACCTTGACGAAGGTGGGGTCGACGTCCTCGTTGAAGGCCAGGACGACCTCGGAGGCGGTGTCGACCCTCGACCCGTCGACCGGGCTCGAGGACAGCAGTCGGGCGTGCATCGGCAGGGCCGACGACGGGGCGGCGAACACCGGGAGGGCCCCCGCCAGGAGCGCGACCGTGACGAGCAGGACGATGACGATGGCGGACGCACGGCGGGACAGCATGCCCCCATCCTCCCAAACCACCCGTCACGGACCGCGCGGGAGGTCGGCCGCGACCGAGCCCGGACACGCACCGAGCCCCGGTCCGCGTGACAGCGGACCGGGGCTCGGTGACTGGGGTGAGTAACGGGACTTGAACCCGCGACCCTCGCGACCACAACGCGATGCTCTACCAGCTGAGCTATACCCACCACGACGGGCGCGATCGTCATCCTCCGATGGCGGTGCGCCCGTAGCGCGGACCATCGTACCCGTTACGCGGGGGTGGTCCCGACCACGCCCCCCGGGCCCGGGTCGGGCGCGTGGGCGGTGGCGTGGTCGACGACGTGGCGGGCCGCGAGGGCGCGGGCGTCCTCGGTGTTGGGGCCGGGCGGGGCGACGAAGACCGCCTCGCGGTAGTAGCGCAGCTCGGCGATGGACTCGCGGATGTCGGCGAGCGCCCGGTGTCCGCCGGTCTTGGTCGGTGCGGCGAAGTAGGCCCGCGGGAACCAGCGCCGGGAGAGCTCCTTGATGGAGGACACGTCGATGATCCGGTAGTGCAGGTGCGACTCCAGCTCGGGCATGTCGCGCAGGAGGAACGCGCGGTCGGTGGCGACGGTGTTGCCGCCGAGCGGTGCCTTGCCCTGCTCGGGGACGAAGGCACGCACGTAGTCGAGGACGAGCTGCTGCGCCGCCTCGAGGGTGGTGCCTGCGGCGAGCTGGTCGAGCAGACCGGAGGAGGTGTGCATCTCGCGCACGAAGTCGCCCATCTGGGCGAGCGCGGCGTCCGGCGGCCGGATGACGACGTCGACCCCCTCGCCGAGGACCGTCAGCTCGTAGTCGGTGACGAGGGCGGCGACCTCGACGAGCGCGTCGGTCTCGAGCGACAGCCCGGTCATCTCGCAGTCGATCCAGACGATGCGGTCGGTGGTGGCGCGGTCGGTCCCAGCGGTCGTCATGGGGGCCATGCTAGGCGGGCGGACCGTCGGGGCCTCCGCGAAGCACCACGGCTCCACTAGGGTCGTGCGCCATGAGTGGGGACCTCGCGACGCAGCCCGCCGGCCCGTCGGTCGGCTCGAGCGGCACGGCACGATCCGTCATCCGCCGCTGGGTGGTCACCGGGCTCATCGGGATCGGGTTCCTCCT
The DNA here is from genome assembly GCF_043099285.1 of Oryzobacter telluris. Taxonomy (GTDB): domain Bacteria; phylum Actinomycetota; class Actinomycetes; order Actinomycetales; family Dermatophilaceae; genus Oryzobacter; species Oryzobacter telluris. The sequence continues at coordinate 1,566,954 of NZ_CP170723.1, forward strand.
CGCCGCGCTCGTCGTCGCCACGTACTTCGGCGCGGCGTTCGGGGTGCGCACGGCACTGCTCGCGCTCGTCGTCGCGATCATCCCGCTCGGTCTCGTCATCCCCGCGTTCCTCTGGCTCGACCGGTTCGAGGCCGAGCCGAACCGCTACCTCGTGGGGGCGTTCCTGTGGGGCTCGCTCGTCGCGGCGCTCGTCGCGGCGGTCACCAACACCAGTGCCATCGCGGTGCTCCAGGCGACGTCCGACCCCGACTCCGCCCTCGCCGCGACCGCCGTCGTCGTCGCGCCCGTGGTCGAGGAGGCCACCAAGGGGCTGTTCATCCTCCTCGTCTGGTGGTTCCGGCGGCGCGAGTTCGACGGCATCACCGACGGCATGGTCTACGCGGGCGTCACCGCGGCCGGCTTCGCCTTCACCGAGAACATCCAGTACCTCGCCACGGCCTACTCCGACGGTGGCGGCGACGGCCTCGGGGCGACCTTCGTCACCCGGTGCCTGCTCTCGCCGTTCGCGCACCCGATGTTCACGCTCCTCACCGGCGTCGGCATCGGCGTCGCGGCCACGAGCCGGACCTGGCTGCCGCGGATCCTCGCGCCGGTCGTGGGGTACGTCCTCGCGGTGCTCGCCCACGCGCTGTGGAACCTCGCCGCCGTCACGGGTGGGCAGGGGGTCGTCGTGGTCTACCTCCTCGTCGAGGTGCCCGTCTTCCTCGCCTTCGTCGCGTTCGTCGCCTGGGCCCGACGGCACGAGGGCCACCTCATCGGACAGTTCCTGCGGCCCTACTCCGACGCCGGCTGGCTCTCTCCCGGGGAGGTCGCGATGCTCGCCTCGATGACGCGGCGCCGCGAGGCGCGCCAGTGGGCGCGCGCCAACTCCGGGCGCACCGGGCTGGCCTCGATGCGCGCCTTCCAGGACGCCGCGAGCGAGCTCGCGCTGCTGCGCCGGCGGATGCACCACTCGGCCGCCGACGCGCAGGCCGTGGAGCAGGAGCGCGTCCTGCTGCGCACCCTCACGGCCCGCCGGGCCGAGTTCATCGGCCTGCCCGTCACCTGACCTGCTCTGCCCGGACGGCCTCGCCGTCCCGCGCCCCTGACCGACCCGGAAGGACCCCCGTGACCGACGCCCTCGCCATCTCCCAGCGGCTCGGAGCCGAGCTCGTCGACCTGCGACGGGCCCTGCACCGCATCCCCGAGCTCGGCCTGCACCTGCCCGAGACCCAGCAGATGGTGCTCGACGCGCTCGACGGCATCGACCTCGAGGTGACCACGGGGGAGTCCCTCAGCTCGGTCGTCGCCGTGCTGCGCGGACGGGCCCCGCACGAGGGCGAGCGTCCGGTGGTGCTGCTGCGCGGCGACATGGACGGCCTGCCGGTCACCGAGGAGGTCGACGTCGACTACGCCTCGCAGCGCCCCGGCACGATGCACGCCTGCGGGCACGACCTGCACGTCGCCGGTCTGGTCGGCGCCGCCCGCATCCTCGACGAGCTGCGCGACGAGCTGGTCGGCGACGTCGTCCTGATGTTCCAGCCCGCGGAGGAGGGCCCCGGCGGGGCCGAGCCGATGATCCGCGAGGGGCTGCTCGAGGCCGCGGGCCGGCGGGTGGATGCCGCCTACGCCGTGCACGTGTACTCGGCCGACTACCCGCGGGGGACCTGGTTCGGGCGCCCGGGCCCGCTCATGGCCGCGGCCGACGAGGTGCACGTCGTCGTGCGCGGGCTGGGCGGCCACGGCTCGGCGCCCGAGAAGACCCGCGACCCGGTGCCCGTGGCGTGCGAGATCGTGCTGGCCTTCCACACCGCGGTGACGCGGCAGTTCACGGTCTGGGACCCGGTGGTCCTCACCGTCGGCAGGATCGCCGCGGGGACCAAGGACAACATCATCCCGGACGACGCCCACGTCGAGGCGACCCTGCGGACCTTCTCCAGGGAGCACCGCGCCAAGGCCCACGAGGTCGTGACCCGGGTGGCGGAGCACGTCGCGGCGGCGCACGGCATGACCGCAGAGGTCACCATCGGCAACGGCTACCCGGTCACCGTCAACGACGAGGCCGAGTTCGACTTCGCGAAGGCGACGGTCACCGACCTGTTCGGCGAGGACCGCTGGGCCGACATGGTCAACCCGGAGGCCGGCTCCGAGGACATGTCGTTCGTCCTCGACGAAGTGCCCGGCTGCTACCTCAACATCGGGGCGGCGGTGCACGAGGACCTCACCATCGTCGAGGACAACCACTCGCCCCGGGCGGCATTCGACGACTCGGTGGTCCCGGACGTCGCGGCCGCGCTGGCCGAGCTCGCCCTGCGCCGCACGCGGCAGCTCGCGGCGCGCTGACACCGCGGTCCGGGCCGCACCTAGACTGGCGTGCGGCGTCCGGCGACGGGTGCCGCACGCCCCCGTAGCTCAGCCGGATAGAGCAAGAGCCTTCTAATCTCGAGGTCGCAGGTTCGAGTCCTGCCGGGGGCACAGGACGGACCGCAGCGACGGAGTCGCAGCGGTCGAGCTGTGACCCCGGCAGAAGCACCAGGCGCTCGAACGGAGTGAGAGCGCCGACGGGGGCACCCCACGCGACGGAGTCGATTGCGGCTGCGCCGTGCCCCGGGCAGAAGCACCAGGCGCTCGAACGGAGTGAGAGCGCCGACGGGGGCACCCGATACGGGGCGAAAGCGTCGCTCTCTCCGACAGGATGAGCAGATGAACTGGCTCAGGCGCTTCGCGTCGCTTCCGGGGGTCCGCGCGGTCCTGCTCCACCCGCCGGTGCGCCGACGGGTGGCCGCCGTGCTGGCGCTGCGCTTCCTCGTCGCCGCCCGCGTGACGACGACCCCGCTGGCCCTGCTCCTCGGCGAGGTGACCCGCCGCGGGTCGATCCGCACCTACCGTCTGCGCGAGGGTGGCCTGCCGGTCTCGCTGCAGCACGGCCGCGACGTCGAGGCCCTCTTCGAGCTGTTCGTCCGGGGCGAGTACGAGCCTCCCGCGCCGCTCGCCGCGCGGCTGCACGCCGACAGGGTGCGTGGCGTCCTCGACGTCGGGGCCAACGTCGGGATGTTCGCGGCCTGGGCGAGCCGGCGCTGGCCCGCCGCCGAGATCACCTGCTACGAGCCCGACCCGGCGAACACGCAGGTGCTGCGGACCTGGGTCCACGAGAGCGGCCGACCCGTGACCGTCGTGGAGGCCGCGGCCTCCACCACCGCGGGCACCATGACCTTCCTCGAGGGCCTGGGCAGCGGCTCGCGCCTGACGACCGCCGACGAGGCCGACCGGCCCGGCACCACCGTCGACACCGTCGACGTCCTGCCCGCCTTCGCCGCCGCGGACCTGGTGAAGATGGACATCGAGGGCGGCGAGTGGCCGATCCTCGCCGACCCACGGCTGGCCGACTGCGGTCCGCTCGTCCTCGTCATCGAGTACCACCGCGTGGGGGCACCGTCGCTGCCCGCCGGTGAGGCCGCGCGCCGGCTCCTCGAGGGGGCCGGCTTCACCGTGGGCCACGTGACCCCCAACCACTGGGGCCACGGGACGATGTGGGCCTGGAAGGACTGAGCCGGGCTCAGCCGCCGAGGGGGAGGCGGGCGAGCACCTCGTGGCGCGGCCGGTGGCCGCGCTCCCTGGGCACGTGCGAGGCGACCACGGCGACGTCCTCCACCGTCCACGACGGGCTCCGGTGGGTGTCGAGGACGCGCACCCACCGGGTGGCGTCGGCCGGGCGGGGGAGACGGGCGAGGGTCACGTGCGGCCGGAACGGGCCGCCCTCCGGCGCGCCACCGGCGACGGCACAGGCCGAGCGGATGCCCTGGGCGAGCGGGATGAGGGCGTCGCCGCCCTCGACCCCGGCGTAGAGGACCCGCGCGCGCGAGACGTCGGGGAAGCAGCCACCACCGGTGAGGGACAACGGGATCGGTGCGGTCCGCGCAGCCACCACCGCCACGCCCTCGACGAGGTCCTCGACGACCCGCTCGGGGGCGTCGGCCATGAAGGCGAGCGTCACGTGCCACTGCGCCGGGGGCGACCAGCGCAGTGCCGCACCGCTGTCGCGCCGGACGTCGAGGAAGTCGTCGAGGTCCTCGACCACGGCCTCCGGGAGCAGCACCGCGACGAACAGACGCATGCCGACATCATCGCGGAGGTGCCCGCCGCGCCCCGGCCAATGGCGAGCGGGTCGTGCTCAGGTCGTTAGGCTTGGGGGGTGACAGTGGTCGGGGACGTGGAGGCTCTGGTCTCCGCCGTCGAGACCCTGCGGGAGGCCGTCGACCGGGCCAGCCTCCCTCTCGACGTGCCGACACGGGCCCGTGCCGAGGCCTCGCGCCGGGCGCTCCTGCAGCAGCTCGACGACTACGTCGTGCCGCGCCTGCGCTCCCTCGACGCCCCGCTCCTCGCCGTCGTCGGCGGCTCCACGGGGGCGGGCAAGTCGACCCTCGTGAACTCCGTCGTCGGCGAGCGGGTCAGCCGGTCCGGCGTGCTGCGGCCCACCACCACCTCGCCCGTCCTCGTCCACCACCCCGACGACCGGCACTGGTTCGAGGACGCGCGCATCCTCCCCGACCTCGCCCGGGTCACCGGCGGGACCGTCGACGACGAGCAGCACGGCACGGTGCGGCTCGTGTCGTCCACCGCCCTGCCGGCCGGGATGGCGCTGCTCGACGCCCCGGACATCGACTCGGTCGTCTCGGCCAACCGGGCGATCGCCACCCAGCTCCTCGCGGCCGCCGACCTGTGGCTCTTCGTCACCACCGCCGCGCGCTACGCCGACGCCGTGCCGTGGGACCTGCTGCGCACCGCCGCCGACCGCGGCACCGCCGTGGCCATCGTCCTCGACCGCATCCCGCCCGAGGCCGTCGACGAGATCCGGCCGCACCTCGCGGCGATGCTGCGCGAGCAGGGCCTGCCCACCGCCCCGATCTTCACCGTCCCCGAGACGACCCTCACCGCCGACGGCCGCCTCCCCGACGACGCCGTCGCCCGGCTCAGCGCCTGGCTGCAGGCGCTGGCGGGCGACGCCCGCGCCCGCTCCATCGTCGTGGGGCAGACGCTGCGCGGTGCCGTCGAGTCGCTGTCGGGGCGCACCGCCGAGCTCGTCGTCGCCAGCCGCGACCAGCAGGACGCGGCGGCCGCGCTGCGCCGCGCGACCGACGACGCCTTCGCCGACGCCCGGCGCCGCGTCGCCGACGGGATGACCGACGGCACCCTCCTGCGCGGCGAGGTCCTGGCCCGCTGGCAGGAGTTCGTCGGCACGGGCGAGTTCTTCCGCCAGGTGGAGTCCACCATCTCGCGCTGGCGCGACCGCCTCACCGCCGTGGTCAAGGGCGTGCCGCCGCCCTCCGGCTCGCTCGGCGAGGCGCTGCACACCGGGGTGGCCGCCCTGCTCGTCTCCAACACCGAGGCCGCGACGGCCGAGACCGTGCGGGCCTGGCGCCGCCTGCCCGGCGGGCCGGCGGTGCTGCGCGACCACCCGGCGCTGGCCAAGCCGTCGGCCGACCTCGGCACCGACATCGAGCGCCTCGTGCGCGACTGGCAGGGCGACGTCCTCGAGCTGGTCCGCGCCGAGGGGGCGGGTCGGCGCACCAACGCCCGCATCGCCGCCTACGGGGTCAACGCGATCGGGCTGTTCCTCATGCTCGTCGCGTTCAGCAGCACGGGCGGGCTCGTCGGGGCCGAGATCGGCATCGCGGGCGGGACCGCCCTGCTGGCGCAGCGCGTCCTCGAGGCGATCTTCGGCGACCAGGCGGTCCGTGACATGGCGTCCAAGGCCCGCGCCCGCCTCCTCGAGCTGGCCGACGAGCTGTACGAGGTCGAGGAGTCGCGCTACGCGGCGGCCCTCGCCGACAGCGTCGCCCCCGCCGACCAAGCGGTCCGGCTGTCCACCGCGGCGGCCCGGGTCCGGGCGGTGGTGCGGTGAGCCCGCTGCGCATGGGCACGGCCCGTGGCGCCGTCGTGTCGCCCGAGCAGCTCGCGGCCGCCGCCGACGCCCTCTCCGCCGCCGTCTCCGCCGGCGGCGAGCAGCTGCCCGCGCCCGAGCGCCAGCGCGCCGACGCCGTCGTGGCGAAGGTCGCCGAGCGCACCGCCCTCGTCGGTGGGCACACCGTCGTCGCCCTCGCGGGGGCGACCGGCAGCGGCAAGTCCTCCCTCTTCAACGCCCTCGTCGGCAGCGACGTCGCCAAGGTCGGGGTCCGCCGGCCCACCACCTCCACCCCGACCGCCGCGGTCTGGGGCGGCGAGCCCGCCGGCGAGCTCCTCGACTGGCTCGGGGTCGGCACCCGCCACCTCGTCGGCAGCGAGCCGGCGGAAGGCGCGCAGGTTGGTTCCCTCGACGGCCTCGTCCTGCTCGACCTCCCCGACTTCGACTCGCGGGAGGTGACCCACCGCGAGGAGGCCGACCGCGTCCTCGAGCTCGTCGACCTCTTCGTCTGGGTCACCGACCCCCAGAAGTACGCCGACGCCAGGCTCCACGACGACCACGTCGCCGCCCTGTCCACCCACGAGGCGGTGACGATGGTCGTGCTCAACCAGTCCGACCGGCTCACCCCGCCGCAGGTGCAGCAGTGCCGTGCCGACCTCGTGCGGCTGATGGAGCGCGACGGCGTCCCCGGGGTCACCGTGATGGCGACGTCGGTGGCCACCGGCCAGGGCGTCGACGAGCTGAGGCAGCGGCTCGCCAACGCCGTCGCGGCCCGCACGGCCGCGCGCTCGCGGCTGGCCGGCGACGTGCGCTCGGCCGCCGGGTCCCTGTCCGAGCACGTGTCGCCGACCGAGGGGGGTGTCGACGCCGCCACCCGCGACGAGCTGCTCGACGCCCTCGCCCGCAGCGCCGGGGTGCCCACGGTGGTCGAGGCCGTCCGTCGCGACCACCGGATGGAGGCCGTCGCGGCCACGGGCTGGCCGTTCACCCGCTGGGTGCAGCGCTTCAAGGCCCGTCCGCTGCGCCGGCTGCGGCTCGACGGCCGCGACATCCGGGTGTCGGCGGCCGACGTGCGCTCGGTGCTGGGGCGCTCCTCGCTCCCGCCGCCGTCGCCCGCGGCCCGCGCCGCGGTCGACATCGCGACCCGCCGCCTCGGCGACCGCGCCGGGGAGGGCCTGCCCACCCCGTGGGCCGAGGCCGTGGAGCGCGCCGCGACGCCGGGCGCCAGCCTCACCGACGCCCTCGACCAGGCGGTCGTCGGCACCTCGCTGTTCTCGCGGTCGCCCGTGTGGTGGCGCGTGGTCGGGCTCGGCCAGCTGCTGCTGGCCGGCGCGGCGGTCGCCGGGTTCCTCTGGCTCGCGCTGTACGTCGTGCTCGGGTGGCTGCAGCTCGACTCGATCGTGGGTGAGCCCCCGACGTGGGGCGTGCTCCCGGTGCCGGCCGTGCTGCTCGTCGGCGGGCTGCTCGCCGGGGTGCTGCTGGCCGCGATCTCGCGGTGGCTGGCCGCGATCGGGGCGCGCCGCCGGGGCCGGGTCATGGACGCACGCCTGCGCGCCGCCATCGAGGTCGTGGCGCAGGAGCACATCGTGCAGCCGGTCGAGCGGGTGCTCGAGCGGCACGGCGCGACGCGCGGGGCGCTGGCCCGCGCCGCCGGCGTCTGACGCCTCCGGGGCCGCGCCGCGCCGAGCCGCCGACGACGGGCCGTCGTCCACAGGGCGCTCTCGCCGAGGTCGTCGTCCACAGGTCCCGGGTCGACCGTTGCCCCCGGCCTGCCGGCCGGTGATGGTGGACCCGTGGCCCCGACGAGCGGGGCCGAGGGAGGGACGCAGCATGAACGAGACCTACGTGACGATCCGGGGCCGGCTCGTGGCCGACCCCGCGGTCCGCACGACCCGCGCCGGCGGGCCGATGACCGTCTTCCGCATCGCGTCGTCGGTGCGCCGGCCGGTCCAGGGACAGCAGGGCGCCTGGGAGGACGCCGACACCACCTTCTACGACGTCGTCACCTACAAGGCGCTCGCGGCCAACGCCGGCGTCAGCCTGCGCAAGGGGCACCCGGTCAGCGTCCACGGCCGCCAGCACGTGCGGTCCTGGCAGAAGGACGACGGCTCGACCTGGTGGGGGGTCGAGGTCATCGCCGATGCCGTGGGCCACGACCTCACGTACGGCACCACCGCGTTCTCCCGGGTGGGCCGGGGCCAGGAGGGCGACGGGTACCGCCGTGGTCCCGCGGTCGACGACGGCGCGGTCCCGCCCGAGCTCGAGGCGCCCGACGCCGAGCCGTACGTCGTGGAGGAGCCGCCCGGTCGTGGGCTCGGTGAGGTCGCGGCACCGGACTCGGGCCCGCTCGTGCGCCCCGGCGACGAGGCGGCCGCCTGACACCGGGGTGGCGGCGGGGGAGCGGATTCGGGCCGGAGCCCGTCCGGTCGATAGCCTTGCTCCCATGCCCGAGTTCATCTACGTCATGTCGCGTGCCCGCAAGGCGCACGGCGACAAGGTCATCCTCGACGACGTCACCCTGTCCTTCCTCCCCGGCGCCAAGATCGGCGTCGTCGGCCCGAACGGCGCGGGCAAGTCGTCGGTGCTGAAGATCATGGCGGGGCTCGACCAGCCCTCGAACGGGGAGGCGCGCCTCACCCCGGGGTTCTCGGTGGGCATCCTCATGCAGGAGCCGGAGCTGAACGAGGAGAAGACCGTCCTCGGCAACGTCGAGGAGGGCGCGGGCGAGATCAAGGCCAAGCTCGACCGCTACAACGAGATCTCCGCGCTGATGGCCGAGCCCGACGCCGATTTCGACGCGCTCATGGCCGAGATGGGCCAGCTCCAGGAGGCCATCGACGCCGCCGACGCGTGGGACCTCGACTCCCAGCTCGAGCAGGCCATGGACGCCCTGCGCTGCCCGCCGCCGGACGCCGACGTCACGGTCCTCTCCGGCGGTGAGCGCCGCCGCGTGGCCCTGTGCAAGCTGCTGCTCCAGAAGCCCGACCTGCTGCTCCTCGACGAGCCCACCAACCACCTCGACGCCGAGTCGGTCCTCTGGCTCGAGCAGCACCTGGCCGCGTACCACGGCGCCGTCGTCGCCGTGACGCACGACCGGTACTTCATGGACAACGTCGCCGAGTGGATCCTCGAGCTCGACCGCGGCCGCGCCTACCCCTACGAGGGCAACTACTCCACGTACCTGGAGAAGAAGCAGGCCCGCCTGCACGTGCAGGGCAAGAAGGACCAGAAGCTCTCCAAGCGCCTCGCCGAGGAGCTCGAGTGGGTGCGCAGCAACGCCAAGGCCAAGCAGACCAAGTCCAAGGCACGCCTGGCCCGCTACGAGGAGATGGCGGCCGAGGCCGACCGCACCCGCAAGCTCGACTTCGACGAGATCCAGATCCCGCCGGGCCCGCGCCTGGGCAGCAAGGTCATCGAGGTCAAGAACCTGCGCAAGGGCTTCGGCGACCGCATCCTCATCGAGGACCTGTCCTTCACCCTGCCGCGCAACGGCATCGTCGGCGTCATCGGCCCCAACGGTGTCGGCAAGACCACGCTGTTCAAGACGATCGTCGGGCTCGAGGAGGTCGACGCCGGCCTCGTCGACGTCGGCGAGACGGTCAAGGTCTCCTACGTCGACCAGAGCCGCGGCGGCCTCGACCCGAACAAGAACCTGTGGGAGACCGTCTCGGGCGGCCACGACTACATCAACGTCGGCCAGGTCGAGATCCCCTCGCGGGCCTACGTCAGCCAGTTCGGCTTCAAGGGCCCGGACCAGCAGAAGAAGGCCGGCGTCCTGTCCGGTGGCGAGCGCAACCGCCTCAACCTCGCGCTCACCCTCAAGGAGGGCGGCAACCTGCTCCTCCTCGACGAGCCGACCAACGACCTCGACGTCGAGACCCTCGGCTCGCTCGAGAACGCCCTGCTCGAGTTCCCCGGCTGCGCCGTGGTCATCAGCCACGACCGGTGGTTCCTCGACCGCGTGGCCACGCACATCCTCGCCTGGGAGGGCGACGACGAGAACCCGGCCAAGTGGTACTGGTTCGAGGGCAACTTCGAGGCGTACGAGGCGAACAAGGTCGAGCGGCTCGGCGCCGACGCCGCGCGCCCGCACCGCGTCACCTACCGCAAGCTCACCCGCGACTGACCCCTCCGGTCACGAGCCGGCCGCGCCCCCGCACCTCGCCCGAGGTGCGGGGGCGCGGCGCGTCCGGCGGCTAGGGTGAGCGCCGTGGAGAGCGAGACCCCCGGCACCCGACCGCACGAGGTCTCCGTCGTCATCCCGGTCTACGGGGGCGAGCGCACCCTGCGCGGTGTCGTCGAGGAGCTGAGCCCGAGCACGTCGGTGCGCACGTCGCCCGGCGGAAGGGCGTACCGCGTCACCGAGGTGCTCCTCGTCCACGACTGCGGGCCCGACCGGTCCGACGACGTCATCCGCGCCCTCGCGTCCGAGCACGCGTGGGTGCGCCCGGTCTGGCTCAGCCGCAACTTCGGCCAGCACGCCGCGACCCTGGCGGGGATCGCGGCCTCGGGTGGCGAGTGGGTCGCCACGCTCGACGAGGACGGCCAGCACGACCCCGCGGCGCTCGGCGCGCTCCTCGACACGGCGATGGACCAGCAGGCCGACGTCGTCTACGCCCGCCCCAGCAACGAGCCGCCCCACGGCGCCGTCCGCAACCTCGCCTCCCGCGGCGCGAAGTCGCTCGTGCACCGGCTCGCGAAGGGCGCCCAGGCCGCCGACTTCAACAGCTACCGGCTCGTCCTCGGCGAGGTCGCCCGGTCCGTGGCCGCCTACTCCGGCCCCGGGATCTACCTCGACGTCGCCATCGCCTGGGTCGCCCGCCGCGTCGTCACCTGCCCGGTCGAGATGCGCGACGAGGGCGACCGCCCCTCGGGCTACAGCCTGCGCAGCCTCGTGTCGCACTTCTGGCGGCTCGTCCTCTCCAGCGGCACCCGCCCGCTGCGGTGGGTCAGCGCGCTGGGCGCCCTGGCGGTCGTCCTCGCCCCGGTGGTCGCCGTGGCGCTCATCGTGGGCCGGGCGCTCGGCAGCTGGGACGTCCCCGGGTGGACCTCGACGATGATCCTGCTCATGGTCGCCACGGGGATCCTGCTCTTCAGCCTCGGCGTCATCGCCGAGTACGTGGGCATGGCCGTCAACATGGCGATGGGCAAGCCGCTCTACCTGCCCGTCCGCGACCCGCGCGAGGGGCCGCTGGGCCGGGACCGCGCGTGACCGACCCCGCCGCCGGGACCCTCACCTGGGTCGTCGGCGCCGGAGGTCTCGTCGGGCGGCACGTCGCCGCGGCGTGCCGCGCCGCCGGGCACGAGGTCGTCACGACGAGCGTGCCGTGGGACGACGAGGACGCCAGCGTCGAGGCCCTGACCCGCGGGGTCGAGCGCTTCGCGGACCAGCGGACGGGGCGGGCCTGGTCACTGGCCTGGTGCGCGGGGGCCGGTGTCGTGGCCACGGGGGAGGACGCCCTCGAGGCCGAGGTGCGCGTCGTCCGGGCCGCGCTGGCAGCCCTGGGTGCCACGGTGAGCCCCGCGGACGACGGGGCGCTCTTCCTCGCCTCGTCCGCGGGCGGCCTCTACGCGGGGTCGAGCGTGCCCCCCTTCGACGAGGCGACCGACCCGCACCCGCTCGTCGCCTACGGCCGGGCCAAGCTCGCGATGGAGCACGAGGTGCGCGACCTCGTCGCCGGCACCGGGCTGCGCGCCGTCCTCGGCCGGCTCGCCAACGTCTACGGCCCCGGCCAGACCCTCGGCAAGCCGCAGGGACTGCTCTCGCAGCTGTGCCTGGCCCACGCCACCGGGCGTCCGCTCCCGGTCTTCGTGTCGATGGACACGATCCGTGACTACCTCTACGCCCCCGACGCCGGCCGCATGGTCGTGCGCTCCCTCGAGCTCGTGCGGCGCGAGGCCCCGGGCACCGTCGTCGCCAAGGTGCTGGCGTCCGGGGCCCCGGTCACGGTGGGGCACCTCGTCGCCGAGGCGCGGCGCGTCTTCCACCGACCGCTGCGCACGATCCCCGTCGGAGGGCGTGGTACCGGGCAGGTGCTCGACCTGCGCCTCGCCTCCCGCGTGTGGCCGGAGGTCGACGCGCTCGCCGCGACGCCGCTGCCCGCGGGGCTGGCCCGCACCGGGGCCGACGTCCTGGCCCGCGTGGTGTCCGGGGGACCGCTCGACGGGTGAGGCGGCGCGCCGCCCGCTGCGCCGCGCGGAGTCAGCCGACGCGCGTGGCCGCGAGGAACACCGACGAGCCGAAGGGCAGGTCGGTGCGCGACAGCACGGCGGCGTCGAGCCGCGAGAGCCGGGTGAGGGCGGCGTTGAGCGGGCGGGGGAGGCGCGGCAGCGCCACGATGTCGGCCGGTCCGTGGTGTCGCCGGCTGGCGACCTTGCGGGCCGCCCGCTCGGCCGCGAACATCGGGAAGACCGAGGCGAAGCCGTAGGTGGCCCGCTCGACCCGGAAGCCGGCCCGCTCGACGGCGTCCACGGCACGCCCCCGGGTGTAGCGGCGGTGGTGGCCGTTGGCGACGTCGAAGTCCGACCAGGCCCACGTGTAGGCCGGGACCGACATGAGGAAGCGCCCGCCCGGGCGCAGGACGCGGCGCACCTCGGCGAGGGCGACGTCCTCCGGGTCGCAGTGCTCGATGACGTCGAAGGCCGACACGACGTCGAACGCCTCGTCGGCGAAGGGCAGGGCCAGGGCCGACCCGCAGACACCGTCCGACCCCAGCCCCCGGGGGTCGATGTCGAGCGAGACGGTCCGCGAGACCGCGTCGCGCAGCCAGGCGGCGCTGGGGCCGTCGGCGCTGCCGAGGTCGAGCGCGGTGCCCGCTCCCTCGACGAAGGACCGCAGGGCCACCTCGAGCAGGTCGGCACGGGCCACGTACCACCAGTAGTCGGGGACGGCGATCGAGGCCGACCCGCCATGCCCCACGGTCGTCTGCGCCTCGGTCACCGGGTCACTGTATCGGCGGCCGGAGAGACCGATGGTCCGGCCCCCGTCGGTGTCGCGAGGGGCGTCGGGAGCATGCGGAGCGCCTCGGCATCCTGCGCCTCGTCACGGATCCGGGCCGCCTGCGCGAACCCGATGAGCCCCGCCGCGAGCGCGATGACCGCGATCGTCGTGCCGAAGACCTCGCCGAGCCGCAGGGCGCACACGAGGACGACGATGTTGGCGGCCTCTCCAGCGCGCGCCAGGCGGGACGGCGTCGGGCCCCGGCGAAACGGCCCGATGGCCATGAGGACGGTCACGCCCATCAGGGCCGCGAGGTACGGGTACCCGCCCTCGACGAGCGCCGACCAGTACGAGTTGTGGAAGAAGAAGGTGTCCCCGTTGGGGTAGAGGACCCAGGCCTCGCCGAGCCCCATCCCCTGGAACGGTGCACGTCCGAGCTTGGCCTGCGAGGCGGCGTCGATGGTGGCGCGGAACTGGTCGGACCCCCGCCGGTCCGAGAACGACCCGACCAAGGCGTACCTCGACTCGATGACGGGGATCACCAGGGCCATCGCGACACCGAGGGCGATCCGGCCCTGCGCCTCCAGCCTCGGACGAAGGGCGAACCACAACAGGCCGCAGGCCAGCGCGGCCAGCGAGGTGCGCGACCCCGACAACCACACGAACGCGACCGTCGCGGTGCCGACCGCCACCTGCCACCGTGGCTGGGTGGCCTGGGCCAGGAGCAGCAGACCCACGACGGCGTAGGCGAGGCCTGCCTGGTTCTTGTCGAGGAGGTACCCCGACAGCAGCTCGCCGTAGGGCGCGGGGGCCACGCCGGCGTAGAAGGCCACCGCGTTGAGGACGAGGCCGAACGCGGCGCCCCGTACCAACGAGGGCAGGTGCGCCCGGCCGTTGACGAGGGCGAGGAGCAGCAGCACGAGGAGGGCAAGCCGCATCGCGCGCTTCGGCCAGCCGAACAGGGACTCGTCCGGGCTGGTGACCGTGACGGCGACGAGGTAGCCCAGGACCAGGAAGCACGCGGTGGGGAGCCAGCGCAGGTGCACCGTCGGCCGCGTGGGGCGGCGCACTGTCGAGAGGAACACCAGGGCGGCGACGGCCACCAGGCCTGCGGCGAGGTTGCCGGGCACGCGGGGAACGGTGTAGGCGAACAAGCACACCGACCCGAGGGCGAACTCGGCGAATCGGGTGGGCTCTGCGGTGTCGTCAAGGCCGGGGCCCGGCACCTCGGGGCCACCGGGGTGATGGGCGGTGACACGTGCGTCCGGGGGCGCCGAGGCGCCGGTGGTGGCGTCCATGGGCTCCTCTGCGGCCGCTCGACCCGGGATGGGTGGCGCCCGGCGGCCGGGCCGCCGGGCGGGTTCAGGGTAACAGCGGGCCCCGGTCGGGGTCCGGAGATCGGGGCAGGTCCGGACCGTTCGGTCGGCGGTCCCACGGCGGTCCCACGGCGGTCCGTCGGCGGGTCGCGAGGGGTGGCGCGGAGGCGTCAGGAGGAGCGCACGAGGCGCACGGCGAGCTCGCCGTAGGCGACCTCGATGGCCTCCGGGGTGCGCCGGACCTCGGGGGAGTACCAGCGGGCGACGTCGATCGCCATCGAGAGCAGCGCGAGCGAGGTGGCCGACACGTCCACGACCGAGAACTCGCCGGTCTCCATCCCGTCGCGCAGCACCCCGGCGACGACCTGGTCGATCTCGCGGCGCAGGGTGAGCACCTCGTCGCGGTGCTCGGGGGAGAGGTGGCGGAACTCGAACTGGACGATCCGGCCGAGCTCGTAGTGCTCGGCGTGCCAGCGCGAGAAGCCGCCGACGATGCTGCGCAGGGCGTCGGTGGGGGTGGGGCCGGCCTCGGCCGCCGCGACGAGGAGGTCGCGGGCGCGGGCGTGGCCGCGTCGGCTCAGCTCGAAGAGCAGGACCTCCTTGGAGGCGAAGTGCACGTACACCCCGGCGGGCGACAGCCCGGCCCGCGAGGCGATGTCGCGCGTCGTCGTCGCGTGGAAGCCGCGCTCGGCGAAGGCGTCGGCGGCGGCGAGCATGATCCGCACGGCCGTGTCGGTGACGTCACCGGTGGTCCCGGCACGCCCGCCCTCGGGCGCCAGGGCGGCGAGGACGGCCGTCTCGCTGAGCGGGGGAGAGGTCGGCACGGTTGACAGCATGCCGCACGGTCGGGAAACTAAGCAAGCGCTTAGTCAACGTCGTCGCGCGACCCGAGCACCTGTCAGGAGAGCCATGCCCCGCAACATCTACAGCTCCGAGCACGAGGACTTCCGGTCCTCGGTCGCCGAGTTCGTCGAGCGCACGCTCAAGCCGCGCGCCGAGCAGATGCTCGAGGTGAAGACGATCGACCGCGACATCTGGAAGGAGGCCGGGAGCCAGGGCCTGTTCGGCCTCGACATCCCCGAGGAGTTCGGGGGCATGGGCGCCGACGACTACCGCTTCAACGCCGTCGCCGCCGAGGTGCTCAACGGCTTCAACGCCGCGGTCGGCTCGTGCTTCGGCATCCACAGCGACGTCTGCCCGCCCTACATCGTCGACCTCGGCACCCAGGAGCAGAAGGAGCGCTGGCTGCCCCCGATGGCCTCCGGCGACAAGATCTGCGCCATCGCGATGACCGAGCCCGGCGGCGGCTCCGACCTCGCCGCGCTGAAGACGACCGCCGTGCGCGACGGCGACCACTGGGTCGTCAACGGCAGCAAGACCTTCATCACCAACGGCTACCAGGCCGACCTCGTCATCGTCGCCACCCGCACCGACCCGAGCAAGGGTGCCAAGGGCATCACCTTGTTCATGCTCGAGGACGGCATGGAGGGCTTCACCCGCGGTCGCAAGCTCGACAAGGTGGGCCAGGAGGAGTCCGACACCGCCGAGCTGTTCTTCTCCGACGTCCGGGTGCCCGACTCCAACCGGATCGGTGAGGAGGGCATGGGCTTCATCGCGATGATGCAGCGCCTGCCGCAGGAGCGGGTCGGCGCCGCCTGCGCCAACGTCGCCCACGCCAAGCAGATCCTCATGGAGACCATCGAGTACGCCAAGGAGCGCAAGGCGTTCGGCCAGTCCATCGGCTCGTTCCAGCACAACAAGTTCAAGATCGCCGAGCTCGTCACCTCCATCGAGGTCGCCGAGGCCTACGTCGACGACTGCATCGAGGCGCACGCCGAGGGCCGCCTCTCCGCGGTCGACGCGGCGAAGGCCAAATGGTGGAGCGCCCAGGTGCAGAACGACGTCCTCGACGAGTGCGTCCAGCTGCACGGTGGCTACGGCTTCATGAACGAGTACCGCGTGGCCCGCGCCTGGCGCGACGCCCGCGTCACGAAGATCTGGGCCGGCTCGAACGAGATCATGAAGGAGCTCATCGGCCGCGACCTCGGCCTCTGACGCCAGCAGTCCCGCGATGCCGCCCGCTCAGACGAGCCAGGCGGCATCGCCGCGTCCGGCCCTGCGCAGGACCCCCCGGGCGATGAGGCACTGGGCGGCGACGTAGGTCGCCATCACCCAGAACCCCTGCGCGGGAAGGGAGTACCCGTCGGCGAAGGCGTCGAGGGCGATGAGTCCGTCCGAGACGAGGAACAGGGCCCCTCCGGCGGCCGTGAGGCCGTTGACCCCGGTCGACAGCACGGCCATCGTCCCGAGCAGGGCGCCGTAGACGAGGACCGGGGCGAGCAGCGGTCCGGCCCCGCCGGCACAGGCGGCGACGAGCGCGACCACGACCGCGACGTACGCGACGAGCAGGGGTCGGCGACGGTGGAGGACGCTGCGGCCGCGGTACGGCAGGAACGCCGCGACGTAGGCGACCTGCGCGAGGAGGAAGAACCCGACCAGGAGCAGGAAGGCCGCGTCACCCTCCGCGAGACGGGGGAGGGAGTCGCCGAGCCAGGACAGGCCGAGCGCCACGAGGGTGAGGCGGACGAGGCGGGGTCGGGGCGCGGAGGTCGCCGTCCACACCGCGGCGGCGAGGAGCGGCATGAGCAGCACCTGGGTGCCGTCGGCCACGGGCTCGCCACCGGCGAGCTGGGCCCCCAGGTGCAGGACGGTGACGACCGCGAGGGTGGCGGCAGCCGTCCACGGCAGGGGGCGGTGGCGGGGGACCTGCGCGGCCGCCTCAGTCAAGCGGGCCGCCGGCGACGTAGATGACCTGGCCCGACACGAACCCCGCCTCCTCCGAGACGAGGAAGGCGATGGTGGCGGCGATGTCCTCGGGCTGGCCGATGCGCGCCACGGGGATCTGGGCGGCGGTGTGGGCGACGAAGTCCTCGAACGACACCTTCATCCGCTCGGCGGTGGCGCGGGTCATGTCGGTCTGGATGAAGCCCGGGGCCACGGCGTTCGCGGTGACGCCGAACTTCCCCAGCTCGATGGCGAGGGTCTTGGTGAAGCCCTGGAGGCCGGCCTTCGCGGCGGCGTAGTTGGCCTGCCCGCGGTTGCCCTGCGCCGACGACGACGACAGGTTGACGATGCGCCCGTAGCGCTCCTGCGTCATGAAGGCCTGGCACGCCTTCGTCATGAGGAAGGCTCCCTTGAGGTGCACGCCCATGACGGCGTCCCAGTCGCCCTCGGTCATCTTGAAGATGAGGTTGTCGCGGATGATCCCGGCGTTGTTGACGAGGACCACCGGGGGCCCGAGCTCGGCGGCGACCCGGGCCACCCCGGCCTCCACCTGCTCGGCGCTGGTGACGTCGACACCGACGCCGACGGCGCTGCCGCCGGCGTCACGGATCCGGCCGGCGACCTCCTCGCAGGCGGCCTCGTCGAGGTCGAGGACGGCCACCGCGAACCCGTCGCGGGCCAGCCGCTCGGCGGTGGCGGCCCCGATGCCGCGGGCTGCTCCGGTGACGACGGCGACGCGCTGGGTGCTCATGGCAGCGAAGGCTAGCGCCCCCGAGCACGCGACCCACGGCCGACGTGACGCACCGACGTCCGGCGCCCTGGTGGGCCCCGGACATCGGTCCGCTCGCGGGTCAGCCCGCGAAGAATGTCACGAGGTCGGCCGCCACCAGCTCGGGCACCTCGAGGACGGCGAAGTGGCCACCGCGCTCGTGCCGGGTCCACTGGGTGATGGAGTCGTTGTCCCGCTCGGCGAAGACCCGGATGGTCTGGAAGTCGTCGGCGAAGACGCTGACCCCGGTGCGGGCGTGGTTGACCCGCGGCTCGGCCTGCGCCCGAGCGTTGTCGAGGTAGCTGCGCGCCATCCCGGCGGAGGCGTTGGCGAACCAGGTCACGCTGACCTCGAGAAGGATCGTCTCGAGCGGCACGAGCGAGGTCCCGTTGCCGAAGCTCTCGAACAGCTCGGAGTACGCGAGCAGGCCGACGGGCGAGTCGCTGAGGCCGGCGGCGACGGTCTGCGGCCGGGAGGCGTTCATGGCGTTGTAGCCGCCGACCGACTGGAACCACTGCATGTGCTCGAGCCCGGCGTGGTCCTGCGGCTCGAGCCGGGCGAACTCCTCCGGGTCGCCGGACGGGAACGAGAAGAGCTGCAGGACGTGGAGACCGAGGAAGCCGGCGGGCTCCATCAGGCCGAGCTCGCGCGCGACCATGGCGCCGTTGTCGGAGCCGTGCACGCCGTAGGACCCGTAGCCCAGGCCCCGCATCAGGGTGTCGTAGGCGCGGGCCACCCGGGCGGTCGTCCACCCGGTGTCGGTGACCGGGTTCGACCAGCCGAAGCCGGGGGCGTCCGGGACGACGACGTCGAAGGCGTCCTCCGCCCGCCCGCCGTGGGCCACGGGGTCGACGAGCCGGTCGATGACGTCGAGGAAGTCCACGCTCGACCCGGGGTAGGTGTGCGCGAGGAGCAGCGGGGTGGCGCCGGCGTGGGGGGAGCGGACGTGGACGAAGTGCAGGGTTTGCCCGTCGACCTCGGTGAGGAAGTGGGGGACCGCGTTGATCCTGCGCTCGACGGCGCGCCAGTCGAGCGCACGCCAGGCGGCGACCGCCTCGCGCAGGTACGAGACCGGCGTGCCGTGGGTCCAGTCGTCGCCGGGGGCCGGCCGGGGGAAGCGGGTGCGGTCGAGGCGGGCGTGGAGGTCCGCGAGGTCGGCGTCGGGGACGGCGACGGTGAACGGCGTGACGGTGAGCTGCGCTGTGGTGTCCATGACGGCAACGCTAGGAACCCAACAGGAACGGATGCTTCCGGTTCATCCGCGGATCGTGGAAGAGTTCTCGGCATGGCGGAAGCGGCGCAGCGGCTCCTCGAGCTCCTCACCCTGCTGGGGACGCGGCCCTCGTGGTCGGCGCCCGAGCTGGCAGCGCGGCTGGGCGTGACGACGCGGACCGTCCGTGCCGACGTCGCCCGGCTGCGCGAGCTCGACTACCCGATCCGGGGGCTGCGCGGCGGGCACGGCGGCTACCGCCTGGGCGCCGGCGGGCGGCTCCCGCCGCTCCTCCTCGACGACGACGAGGCAGTCGCGGTCGCGGTGGGGTTGCGGGCGGGGACCGGCATCGCCGGCCTGGCCGAGAGCAGCACCCGTGCCCTCACCAAGCTCGAGCAGGTGCTCCCCGCACGGCTGCGCAGCAGCGTCGACGCGCTCGGCTCGACCATCGAGCGCGCCCCCGAGAACATCGACACCGACGCGCCCGACCCCGAGGTCCCGGCCGCCCGGCTGAGGACGATCGCCGCCGCCATCGCCGACGGCGAGCTGCTGCGCTTCGCCTATGGCCTGTCGTCGCCCGTGGAGGGCCCGGACCTGCCGGTGCTCGTCGAGCCGTGCCGCCTCTTCCACTGGCAGCGCCGCTGGTACCTCGTGGGCCGCGACGTCGAGCACGACGCCTGGGACGCCTACCGCGTCGACCTCGTCGACCTGCGGATGCGCACCGGGCGCCGGGTCGCGGTGCCGTCGGAGGTGCCGGGCGGCGACGTCGTGGCCTTCCTCATGCGCACCGTCGCCATCACCGGGTGGACCGTGCGCGCCCGCCTGAGGGTGGAGGCCCCGGCCGCCGACGTCCTCGCCCGAATCCACCACGCCGTGGGCGTCGTCGAGCCGCGGGGGCCCGACGCGTGCGTGCTCTTCACCGGCGCCGACAGCCTCGACACGGTCGCGGCCTACATCGGGATGCTGCGGATCGACTTCACCGTGGAGTCGCCCCCCGAGCTCGTCCCCTTGCTCTCGGCGATCGCGGACCGCTACCAGCGCGCGGTGGCCGGCTCCGGGGCCGGCGCGGCGCCGTCGGGTCCTCCCTGAGGCCGGGGAGCGCTGTCGAACCCCGGGACCATCCCTGAGAGGGCGTTTTCTCCGGATCGGGCGCCGACGGTAGGTTGACGAGCACTGCAGCGGGCCGGTGTCGGCCCGTGCGCGGGCCCAGCACCGGCGCTGGTCTGCGAATGGACCACGGACGGAAGGCAACCAGTGGAGATCTGGCCCGGAACGGCGTACCCCCTGGGCGCCACCTATGACGGCAGCGGCGTGAACTTCGCCCTGTTCAGCGAGGTCGCCGAGCGCGTCGAGCTGTGCCTCGTCGACGACGACGGCGGCGAGACCAAGGTCGACCTCCCCGAGGTCGACGGCTTCGTCTGGCACGCCTACATCCCCGGGCTCCAGCCCGGCCAGCGCTACGGCTTCCGGGTCCACGGCCCGTACGACCCCGAGCACGGCCACCGCTGCGACCCGAGCAAGCTGCTGCTCGACCCGTACGCCAAGGCGATCGAGGGCCAGGTCACCAACGACCAGGCCCTGTTCTCCTACGACTTCAAGAACCCCAAGAAGCGCAACACCGACGACAGCCTGGGCAAGACGATGCTCAGCGTCGTCATCAACCCGTACTTCGACTGGGGCCACGACCGCCCGCCGCGCCACGAGTACCACGACACCGTCATCTACGAGGCGCACGTCAAGGGCCTGACGATGACCCACCCCGAGGTGCCCGAGGAGATCCGCGGCACCTACGCGGGCATCGCCCACCCGGCGATCATCGACCACCTCACCAGCCTCGGCATCACGGCCATCGAGCTGATGCCGGTCCACCAGTTCGTCGACGACACCTCGCTGCAGGACCGCGGCCTGACGAACTACTGGGGCTACAACACCATCGGCTTCCTCGCCCCGCACAACGGCTTCTCCCGCGGCCGCCGCGGTGAGCAGGTCACCGAGTTCAAGGCGATGGTCAAGGCGCTGCACGAGGCGCACATCGAGGTCATCCTCGACGTCGTCTACAACCACACGGCCGAGGGCAACGAGTTCGGCCCCACGCTGTGCTTCAAGGGGATCGACAACGCGGCGTACTACCGCCTCGTCGACGAGGACAAGGCGCACTACTACGACACGACGGGCACGGGCAACAGCCTCCTCATGCGCCACCCGCACGTGCTCCAGCTGATCATGGACTCGCTGCGCTACTGGGTCACCGAGATGCACGTCGACGGCTTCCGCTTCGACCTCGCCGCCACCCTGGCCCGCCAGTTCCACGAGGTCGACAAGCTGTCGGCGTTCTTCGACCTCATCCAGCAGGACCCGGTCATCAGCCAGGTCAAGCTCATCGCCGAGCCGTGGGACGTCGGTGACGGCGGCTACCAGGTCGGCAACTTCCCGCCCCTGTGGACCGAGTGGAACGGCAAGTACCGCGACACCGTCCGTGACTTCTGGCGCGGCGAGCCGCGCACGCTGGCCGAGTTCGCCTCGCGGATCACCGGGTCGAGCGACCTCTACGAGCACAGCGGCCGCAAGCCGATCGCGAGCATCAACTTCGTCACCGCCCACGACGGCTTCACGCTGCGCGACCTCGTGTCGTACAACGACAAGCACAACGAGGCCAACGGCGAGGACGGGCGCGACGGCGAGAGCCACAACCGCTCCTGGAACTGCGGCGTCGAGGGTCCGACCGACGACCCCGAGGTGCGGGCCCTGCGCCTGCGCCAGCAGCGCAACTACCTCACCACGCTCCTGCTCAGCCAGGGCGTGCCGATGATCGCGCACGGCGACGAGCTCGGCCGCACCCAGCAGGGCAACAACAACGTCTACTGCCAGGACAACGAGCTGTCGTGGGTCGACTGGGACCTCGACGACGACGAGAAGCAGCTGCTCGCGTTCACCTCGGCCCTCACCTCGCTGCGCCGCACCCACGCCGTGTTCCGTCGCCGCCGCTTCTTCGCCGGCAGCGCCGACCACGGCGGCCAGTCCGACATGGGCGACATCGCCTGGCTCCAGCCCTCCGGCGAGCCGATGGGCGAGGACGCCTGGTCCGACGGCGACGCCAAGCGGGTCATGGTCTTCCTCAACGGCGGGGCCATCCCCACCCCCGACTCGCGCGGCCGCCGCGTCGAGGACGACGACTTCCTCGTGCTGTTCAACGCCGACCACGAGGACCACACCTTCCGCCTGCCGGGCCGGGAGTTCGGCGAGAAGTGGGTCGCCGAGATCGACACCGCCGTCGAGGTCGTCGACCCGGGCTGGCACGCCTCGGGCGACGAGATCCTCGTCCGGGCCCGCTCCGTCGTCGTCCTGCGCGACCAGCGCGAGGTGCCCACGGTGCCGGCGGGAGCCTCCACGACGACCCGGGCGTGACGATGGCGACCGTCCACCGTCCCGACCCCGGTCGCGTCGTCCCGACGTCGACGTACCGGCTCCAGGTCCACGCCGGCTTCGGCTTCGACGCGGCGGCCGAGCACGTCGGCTACCTCGCGGACCTCGGTGTCTCGCACGTGTACCTCTCGCCGATCCTCCAGGCTGCTCCCGGCTCGGCCCACGGCTACGACGTCCTCGACCACACGCGGATCAGCGAGGAGGCGGGTGGCCGCGAGGCCTTCGACCGCCTCGTCGGGGCGTGCCGCGAGCACGGCCTCGGCATCGTCGTCGACGTCGTGCCCAACCACATGACCGTGCCCGAACCGGCCCACCTCAACGCCCCGTTCTGGTCGTTGCTGCGCGACGGCCGGCGCAGCCCGTACGCGGGCTGGTTCGACGTCGACTGGGTGGCCGAGGACGACCGCATCCTCATGCCGGTGCTCGGCGGAACCCTCGAGCAGGCGGTCGAGGACGGCGAGCTGTTCCTCGCCTCCGACGGTGGCCCCACCGGGTCCGACCACGTGCTGCGCTACTACTCCCACGAGTTCCCCGTCGCCCCCGGGACCGAGGAGCTGCCCGTCGCCGAGCTCGTCGAGGCCCAGGCGTACCGGCTCTCCAGCTGGCGCGAGGCGGGCGACGCCCTCAACTACCGCCGATTCTTCGACGTCACCTCGCTCGTCGCGGTGCGGGTCGAGGACCCCGTCGTCTTCATGGCGACGCACGCCCTCCTCCTCGCGCTGCACGGTCACGGCGCCGTCGACGGCTTCCGGATCGACCACCCCGACGGCCTCGCCGACCCGGGTGGCTACCTCGAGCGGCTCGCCGACGCCACCGGCGACGCGTGGGTCGTGGCCGAGAAGATCCTCGAGGGCGAGGAGCGGCTGCCCGACTCCTGGCGCTGCGCCGGGACCACCGGTTACGACGCGCTGCTGCGCGTGCAGCAGGTGCTGACGCCGACCGCCGGGCTGCCCGAGCTCGACCGGCTCTGGGCGGAGGTCGCCCCGGACCGGGTCTCGCTCACGGACGTCGTCACCGAGTCCAAGCGGCTCGTCGTCGACGACGTGCAGGCGGCCGAGGTCGACCGCCTCATGCGGCTCGTGCGCCGCGTCCTCGGCGATGTCGACCACGCGGCGCTGCGTCGCGCGCTCGAGGCCCTGCTCGTGTCCATGGACCGCTACCGCGCGTACCTCGTGCCCGGCCGCGGCGTCGACCCGGAGCAGGCCGGGGTCGTCGAGGGAGCGGCCGAGCGGGCCCAGGCCCTGCTCGCGCCCAGCGACCACGACGCCCTCGCCACCGTGGTGGCC
Organism: Oryzobacter telluris; assembly: GCF_043099285.1. Classification (GTDB taxonomy): domain Bacteria; phylum Actinomycetota; class Actinomycetes; order Actinomycetales; family Dermatophilaceae; genus Oryzobacter; species Oryzobacter telluris. The sequence continues at coordinate 1,590,563 of NZ_CP170723.1, forward strand.
CTCGTCCTCGACCGCGACGTCGCCGACGCGCGCCTCGACACCCGGCACGTGGCCGACGAGTTCCGGGTCCGGTTCCAGCAGACGTGCGGCCCGGTCATGGCCAAGGGCATCGAGGACACCGCGTACTACCGGTGGTTCCGTCTCGCCGGGGCCAACGAGGTCGGGGGACACCCCGACCACGCGTCCATCGGGGTCGACGAGTTCCACGCCTGGTGTGCCGAGCAGGTGGCCACCTGGCCCACGGCGATGACGACCCTCACCACCCACGACACCAAGCGCTCCGAGGACGTCCGCACCCGGCTGATGTCGCTGGCCGAGGACGGCGCGGGCTGGTCGGCCTGGCTCGGCACGGCCCGCGAGCTCGCCGCCGCGCACCGCACCGACCTCGTCGACGGGCCCACCGAGTACCTGCTCTGGCAGACCCTCGTCGGCACCTGGCCTATGACGGGCGCGCGCCTCGAGGAGTACCTCCTCAAGGCCGTGCGCGAGGCCAAGGTCCGCACCGCCTGGGTCGACGGGGACACCGACTACGAGGACGCCGTCGTCGCCTACGCGCGAAACCTGGTGCACGACAGCGCGATCCAGAAGCACCTCGACGCGTGGATGGTCGAGCACGAACCGTCGGTCCGCGCGGCGGTGCTGGCCCAGAAGCTCGTCCAGCTGACGATGCCGGGCGTGCCCGACGTCTACCAGGGCTGCGAGCTCGTCGCGCTCTCGCTCGTCGACCCCGACAACCGGCGCCCCGTCGACTGGACCGAGCGCGGCGAGCGGCTCGAGCGCGTCCTCGCGGACGAGCCGGCCTTCGACCTCGACGACGAGAAGCTGCGGGTGACGACGCGGGCGCTGCGGGTGCGCCGCGACCACCCGGAGGCCTTCATCGGCGACACCACGACCTACGCCGGCATCGCGACGACGACCGACCACGCACTGGCCTTCGTGCGGGGCGACGCCCACGGGCCGCGCGCGGTCACCCTCGTCACCCGCGCCGCCGGCATCCTCGCCGACGCCGGCGGGTTCGGCGACGCGACGGTCGCGCTGCCGGGCGGCACGTGGCACGACGTCCTCTCCGACCGTGAGGTCGTCTCCGACGGGACGGGGGTCGCGCTGGCCGACCTCCTCGCCGACCGCCCCGTCGCCCTCCTCGTGGCGGAGCGCTGATGCGCGAGTTCCACGCGATCTGCCGGCCGGGAGCGGGGCAGTCGCCCATCGAGGTCTGGGCGCCGCTGGCCGAGCGCGTCGACGTCGAGTGGGCCGTCGCCGGCGCGGGTCCGTCCGACCCGTCGACCGCGTCCCGGGGCGCGCAGCGGGAGGCGATGACGGCCGCCGGCGACGGGTGGTGGCGCTGGGAGCCGCCGGCCGACCTCCTCGCCGACGGCGGGGCGCTCGACTACGCGTTCGTCCTCGACGGCGCCGAGCCGGCCCTGCCCGACCCGCGCAGCGCCTGGCAGCCGCACGGGGTCCACGGTCCGAGCCGCACGGTCGACACCACCCGCTTCGCGTGGACCGACGAGGGGTGGGCCGGCCCACGCGACGGCCACGGCGTCCTCGGGTCGGTCGTCTACGAGCTGCACGTGGGGACCTTCACCCCGGACGGCACCCTCGACTCCGCCGTCGAGCGCCTCGACCACCTCGTGGCCCTCGGCGTCGACGTCGTCGAGCTGATGCCGCTCGCCGCGTTCCCCGGCCGGTGGGGGTGGGGCTACGACGGCGTCGACCTCTACGCCGTCCACGACGGCTACGGCGGGCCCGACGCCCTCCACCGCTTCGTCGACGCCTGCCACGCCCGCGGCCTGGGCGTCGCCCTCGACGTCGTGCACAACCACCTCGGCGCCAGCGGCAACTACCTGAGCCGGTTCGGCCCGTACTTCACCGAGGGCCACCACACGCCGTGGGGCGTCGCGGTGAACCTCGACGACGCCGGGGCCGAGCACGTGCGCGGCTTCCTCGTCGACAGCGTGCTGCGCTGGTTCCGCGACTTCCACGTCGACGCCCTGCGGCTCGACGCGGTCCACGAGCTCAAGGACTCCTCCGACCGGCACTACCTCGCCGAGCTCTCCGACGCCGTCGCCGTCCTCGCCGCCGAGCTCGGCCGCCCTCTCGACCTGGTGGCCGAGAGCGACCTCAACGACACGATGATGGTCGCGCCCACCTCCGAGGGCGGCCGCGGGATGACGGCCCAGTGGGACGACGACGTGCACCACGCCCTCCACGTCGCGCTCACCGGCGAGGTGCAGGGGTACTACGCCGACTTCGGCGGGGGCCCGGAGCGCGACGAGGTCGGCCCCCTCGCGGTGCTCGCCAAGGCCCTGGGCCACGGCTTCCTCCACGACGGCGGCCACAGCAGCTTCCGCAACCGGGCGTGGGGCGTCCCCGTCGACCGCGAGGCGCTCGACGCCCGCCGGCTGCTGGGCTACCTCCAGACCCACGACCAGGTGGGCAACCGCGCGACCGGCGACCGCATCTCGGCCGTCGCCCCGCCCGGGCGCCAGGCCGCCGGTGCCGCGCTGTACCTCCTCGCCCCGACCACGCCGATGGTGTTCATGGGGGAGGAGTGGGCGGCCTCCACGCCGTGGCAGTTCTTCACCAGCTTCGAGGAGGACTGGCTGGCCGCCGCCGTACGCGACGGCCGCCGGGCCGAGTTCGGCTCGCACGGCTGGGTCGGCGACGAGGTCCCCGACCCCCAGGACCCCGAGACGCGGCACCGCTCGGTGCTGCGCTGGGACGAGGTCGAGGCCGAGCCGCACGCGCGCGTCCTGCGCTGGTACACGGCGTGCACGGCCCTGCGCCGCGTCCTGCTCGGCGACGGGCCCACCCGACTCGCCGACGTGCAGGTGCGGGCCGACGACACCGCGGGCTGGGTCGTCCTCGAGCACCGTCCCGCGGGCCGGTCGCCCTACGCCGTCGTCGCCAACCTCTCCACGGCGGAGGGCGAGGTGCCGGTCGAGGGTGCCGGAGCCGTCCTCCTCGCGTGGGACCTCGAGCGGACCTCGGTCGGCGGGAGCGGTGTCCGCCTCCCCGCGGATGCCGTGGCGGTCGTCGCCCTCTCCTGAGCCCGGACCAGGCTCGCCCGGCCTCCGGGTCACGATCCGGCGACGACCCGACCCGTGCCCCCACCGGCCGCGTGGCCACGATTAGGGTGGCCCGGTCCGGTCGGCGACAGGGGAGGGACGGGTGGTGTGAGGACGCTCCTGCTGCGTCGCGTGGGAGCGCATCCCGCCGCCCTCGTCGCGGTGGCGACCTCGGTCCTCACCTCGATGCTCGTCGTCGCGACCCTGCAGCTGTTGTCCGTGGGAATCGCCGACGCGGGGGTCCGCGCCGAGCTCGGCGTGCCGGCCTCGCAGCGCGGCGTCACGCTCACCGCGGGCCTGCGTCCCGGCGAGCTGGCCGAGGCCGACCGGCGCGTCCGCGCGGCCGTCGACGCCGGCGGCGATGCCACCCTGACCCGCACGGCGGCGGCCACCACACGCGGCCTCGTCGGCGGCGCGCCCACCGACCGGGTCCTCCTCGCCGACCTCGACGGGCTGACCGGGCGGGCCCGGCTCGTCAGCGGCGACTGGCCCGCTGCGCCCCCGGCCGGGACGGCACCGGGCGGCGACCCCGTGCAGGCGGTCGTCCCCGAGAACGTCGCCACCGCCCTGTCGCTGGCCGTCGGCGACCGGCTCGGCCTCACCGACCTCATCACCCGGGACGCGCCGCCGCTCGCGGTCGTCGTCAGCGGGGTCTACGCGCCGGTCGGGGTGGACGACGGGCTCTGGGCCGACGACCCGCTCGGGCTGCGGGGGGTGGTCCGCACCGACTTCACGACCTACGGCCCGGTCGTCCTGGCGGCGGGGGCCTTCGACGGTCCGCTCGTCGGCGCCTCCACGGTCACCTGGCGCTGGACCCCGGACGTCCGGGCGATGGACGGCACCCGGCTCACCGGCCTGGCCACCCGCCTCGACGACGTCGTCGACCGGCTCGAGCGGGTCGCCGGCGTGGGCACGACGGCCTCCTCGGACGCCGGCGCCGAGCAACCCCTGCGCGACGCGCGGGTCACCACCTCGCTGCCCGCGGTGGTGCGCCAGGCGACGGTGTCGGAGGCGCGGGTGCGGGCCGCGCTGCTCGCGCCCACCGTCCTCCTCGTCGTGCTCGGCACGTCGAGCCTCGTCGTCGCGGCAGCCCTGCTCGCGGCCCTGCGCGACGTCGAGACCCGGCTGCTGCGCACGCGCGGTGCCTCCACCGGCCGCCTGGCGACGCTGGCGCTCGCCGACGCGCTCGCGGTCGTGGCCGTCGGCACGGTCGGGTCGCTCCTCGTCGCCCCGGTGCTCGCCCGCGCGGTCGCCCGCGGGGCGGGTCTGGGCGCCGACGACCTCGCGACCGGCTCGTCGGTCGGGGCGCTCCCGTGGGTGTCGGTCGTCGTCATGGGGCTGCTCGCGACCGTGGTCGTCGTGACGACGACCCTGCGCGTCGGTCGGGCGCGCGGTGGGGCTCGAGGCGGCTCGCGCGGGGCGGCCAAGGTCCTGCGGGCCCTCGGCTCGTCGGGCCTCGACGTCGCGCTCGTCGGCCTCAGCGTCCTCGGGGTGGTGCAGCTGCGCCGCTACGACACGGCCGGCTCCGTGGTCGCCGACCCCCTGACCATCGCGGCCCCCGCGCTGGTCGTGGCCGGCTCGGCGGTGCTGTGCCTGCGGCTCCTCCCGCTGCTCTCCAGCCAGGTGGCCCGGGTGACGAGCGCGCGCCCGAGCCTCGACGTCGCCTGGGGCGGCTGGCAGCTCTCGCGCCGCCTGGCGAGCCAGAGCGGCACAGTGCTCCTCGTCCTCCTCGCGGTCTCGATGGGGTCGCTCGCCCTGTCGCACTCCGCCACCGCCCAGCAGGCGGTCGAGGACCAGTCGAGCTTCGAGACCGGTGGCCCGGTGCGGGTGCTCACGGGTGCCGTGGGCGGGGCCCGGTTGGCCGCGCTCGGCGCCACCCTCGACGGCGTCGCCGGCGGGAGCGACCGGCTGACCCCCGTCGTGCGGGACGTCGTCGACGTCGGCCCGGTCACGGGTGTCACCGTGCTCGCGGTCGACGCGGCGGTGGTGGGCCGGGTCGCCACCCCGCGCGCCGACGGCCTCGACGGCCGCGACTGGGCCGCGCTCACCCGCGGTCTCGCCGCCCGGCGCGGCCCGGTCCCCGGTGTCGCGCTGCCGGAGGGCGCGCGCTCGCTCTCGGTCCGGCTGCGGCTCGAGGCGCCCAAGGACACCGACCCCGGCTTCGCGGTGGAGACCACCGTCCTGGTCCGTGAGGCGACCGGGCTGGTCGAGACGCTGCCGCTCGGCCCGGTGGGACCGCGCAGCGGCGACCTCGTCATCGACCTGCCGCCCGCCAGGGGAGGGCCGTCGACCGTGCTCGGGGTGGTCGCGACGACCACCGCGCAGCTCGGCCAGTCGCTGGGCCCGGTGGGGGCGTTCGACCCGGCGACCACGCCGATCGCCGGGTCGGGCCTGTTCAGCCTCGTGGTGGAGTCCGCCTCGGCCGACGGCCGGGCGCTCGCCGGGGTCGACGCGATGCGCGACCGGCCCAACCCGGATGCCCTCGTCACGGCGGTCGATGCCGCACCGACCGACGTCGTGCCCGCCGTCGTCACCCGGGCGCTGGCCGAGGCCACCGGCGCGAAGCAGGGGTCGCGGCTCGAGGTGCTCCTCGCCGGACGGCGGGTCCCACTGGAGGTGGCGGACGTCATCGAGACGGTGCCGACCGCGACGACACCGGACCGTGCCGTCCTCGTCGACCTGCCGACGGTCTCGGTCCTCGGTGAGCCGCCCGCCTCCGACCGGCGCCTGTCGTCGCGGCCCCTGGAGCCCTCGGAGTGGTGGCTGGCCCCCCGGGCCGCCGTGGACGCCGAGGCGCTCCTCGGCGAGCTGCCCGGGGGCAGCACCCTCGCGCTGCGGTCCGACGTCGTCGGCGACCGGCTGGACAACCCCGTGAACGCCGGGATGCGCGCGGCCATGCTGCTCGTCACCGCCGCGGCGCTCGTGCTGGCGGCGGTCGGGTTCGCCGCCACGACGGCCGCCCTGGGCCGGGAGCGCCGCCGCGAGAACGCCGTCCTGCTCGCCCTGGGCATGCCGCCCGGGCGCATCCGCCGCACCCTGGAGGCCGAACGGGTGGCCGTCGTCGTCCTCACCGTCGTCGTGGGGCTGGTGCTGGGGGTGCTGTCGGCGCTCGCCGTCGTCCCCGTGCTCGTCGGGGGTGACGGCCACCGCCAGGTGCCGTCGGTCCTCGTGGCGCTGCCGTGGGCGCGCCTGGTGCTGTTCGCCGCCCTCGTCGCCCTCGTCCTCGCGGTCGTCGGCGTCCTCGTCCTGCGCCGTGTCGGCACCGACGTCGCGGCCGAGCTGCGCCGGGGCGAGTCGTGACCGGCCGCCACGCCGGCCCGCCGCCGGCGCGCCGGGAGCGGACCGACGGGACCGACCGGAACGGCCGGACCGACCGCGGCCACGGCCGGCACGGTGCGGCACGGGTGCGCGGGTCGGCCGGGCTGGGGCCGCTGCAGGTCCTGCGGCACGGCTTCCCCGCCGGGAGGGGGACGGCGTTCCTCCTCGCGGCCCTCGCCCTCGTCACCACCACCTTCCTCGTCGCGCTGCCGCAGCTCGCCGGTGCTGCGCAGGACCGTGGGCTCGCCGACACCGTGGAGTCGGCCGGGCCCGGCGAACGCGACCTGGGCCTCCGCCTCACCCCGCGCGGTGTCGGCGGGGTGGCGGTCCCGGGGACGACGCTGGGCGTCCCCGCCTCCCCACCGTTCGAGACGGTGGACACGGCGGTGCGCGACGCGATGGAACCGCGCGTCTCCGCGCTGCTCGGGCCTGCGGCCGAGTCCGCGCAGAGCGACCCCTTCGTCGTCGTCCAGGGCTCGGGGACCACGCTGAAGGTCTCGCTCGTCGAGGTGGTCCTGCGGCTCGACGACGTCGTCACCGACGGCGTCCGGTGGACCGACGGGGGCCCGCCGGGCGCGCCGACCGGCCTGCGCACCATCACCACCTCGACGGGGCAGGAGCACACGGTCAGCGTCGTGCCGATGGCGCTGAGCCGGCCCACGGCGCAGGCGTGGGGGGTGGCGGTCGGCGACGTCCTCGAGCTCACGCCGTCCGACGACGCGCTGCGCTCGGTCACCCCCACCGTCGTGCAGGTCTCGGGGACCTACGAGCCGCTCGATGCCGATGCGCTGGCCTGGGAGGCCGAGCCGCGGCTGCTCGGCGTCGCCAAGATCCCGTTCGGTGACGGCGAGACCAAGGACCAGGCGGCGCTGGTCGCCCCGCTGTCGAGCTACGGCGCCCTGGCCGACGGCATCTGGCGGATCCTGCCCGGCACCGACCAGCGCTCCTCGCCGGCCCTGGACCACACGTGGCGCTACCGCGTCGACGCCGACCGGCTCCGACGCGGCGACGCCACCGCCCTGCGCGGACTCCTCGTCACGCTCGCGACCGACCAGTCGGTGTGGACCACCGTCCCCGAGCGGCCCACCCTGGTGACGGGGCTCGGGCGGCTGCTCGACCGGTACGACCGCGACGTCGCCGTCACCGACGTCATGACCTCGTTCGTCACCGGCGGCGTCACGGCTCTGGCGGTGCTCGTCCTCGGGCTCACCGCGCTCGTGGGCGCCGACCGCCGGGCCGCCGAGGTGCGACTGCTGCGCAGCCGCGGGGCGTCGAGCCCGCTCGTCCTCGCGCTGGTCGCGGCCTGGACCGCGGCGCTCGGGGTGCCCGCGGCACTCGTGGCCGGCGTGGCCATGGCGCTGGCGCTCCCGGGGACGGTGCCCACGGTGACGTGGGTCGAGGTGGCCCTCGTCGTGCTGCTGCCGCTGCTGGCCGCCGTGGGGGTCACCTGGCGGCGGCTGCGCGTCCTCGAGGAGGTCCCCGACGAGACCCGCGACCTCGGCCGTGCAGCCCGGCGGGTCGTCCTCGAGCTCGTCGTCCTCGCCCTCGCCGTGAGCGCGGTGACCACGGTCCGCAGCCGCGGCGACGTCATCGCGGCGGGGCGCACCGACTGGTTCGCCACCGTCACCCCCGTGCTCGTCGCCCTGGCCGCTGCCGTGGTCGCGATCCGGCTCCTGCCGTGGCCGGTGGGGCTGCTCGCCCGGCTCGCTGCCCGGGGCAAGGGGCTCGTCGGCTACCTCGGGCTGACCCGTGCCGCGCGCACCGGCGCGGCGGCGGCCGTGCCGATCACGGCGCTCGTCGTCGGCACGACCCTCGTCACGCTCACCGCCACGCTGTCGGCCACGGTCGACGCACAACGCGACCTCGCGGCGTACCGCGCCGTCGGGGCGGATGCGCGGGTCGACGCCGTCCGCATCGACGCCCCCGACCTCGAGGGCCTCCGCGCCCGCGAGGGGGTCGGGGCCGCCCTCCCCGCGTTCGTCGACCCGTCGTCCGGGGTGGTGGTCGACGAGCGGGAGTCGCTCGTGACCGTGCTCGCGGTCGACCCCGTCGCCTACGCCTCGATGCTGCGCGGGACCCCGGCCGCGGTCGACCTCCCGGCGCTGGGTGGCGGGGCCGACCGGCTGCCCGTGGTGCTCAGTGGCGGGCCCGGCGCCGACGCGATGGACCTCGTCGTGGCGGGCACCACCCTGCCGGCCCGACGGGTCGCCACCGTTCCGGGGCTGGTGCGTGCGCTGGCCGGTCGGGAGAGCGTCGTCGCGCTCGTGCCGCTCGATGCGCTCACCGCAGCGCTGCCGACGACCCAGCCGAACACGGTTCTCCTGCAGGCATCCTCGGCCGCCCAGGCGGCTCTATCGGTAACGGCCGCCAAGGACCGTTCGGAGCTCGGCGGCCTCGTGACCCGGGTGGTCACCGTCGACGCGCAGCGGGCGGCGGTGCGCGACCGCGCGCTGGCCCGGTTCGTCACCGCCTCCTACCTCGCCGGGACCGTCCTCGGTGGGGTCCTCACCCTGCTCGCCCTGCTGCTCCTGCTGGCCACCACGCGCCCGGCCCGCACCCAGCTCGTCATCCGGCTGCGCACCCTCGGGCTGCCCCACGGCGGCGAACGCCGCCTCGCGTGGACCGAGGTGATGCCGCTGCTCGCCGTCGGTGTCCTCGCGGGTGTCGCCGCGGGGGTGGCCGCCCCGGTCGCCGTGGCGGCCGCCCTCGACCTCGCGCCGTACACCGGTGCCGTCGCCCGCTTCCCCGTGGAGCCCCGCCCGCTGGCCGGCGCCCTCGCCGGCGCCGGCGTCCTCGTCCTCGGAGCGCTCGCGCTCCTGTCCGACGCCGTGTCCGCCCGACACGGCGACCTCGCCCAGCACCTGCGCAGAGGAGACTCCGCATGAGCACGACGACGACACGAGGCCGTGGCGCCACGGTCGATGGTGGTCCACACATCCTGTGCGACAACCTGGTTCGCATCTTCACGTCCGAGGGCGTGGAGGTCGTGGCGCTCCAGGGCCTCGACCTCACCGTCGATCGTGGCGAGCTCGTCGCCGTGGTCGGGGCGTCCGGGTCGGGGAAGTCGACGCTGCTGTCGATCCTCTCCGGGCTCGACACCCCCAGCGCCGGGCTCGTGCGGGTGGCGGGACGTGACCTGCTCCAGATGTCGACCCGCGACCGGCTGCGCTACCGCCGCCACACCGTGGGCTTCCTGTACCAGCAGGCCGGCGCGAACCTCTTCCCGTACCTCACCGCCCTGGAGAACGTCGAGCTGCCGATGTCGCTCGCGTCCCTCGGTCGCGGGGAGCGCGAGACGCGGGCCCGCGAGACGCTCGACGTCCTCGGTGTTGCCGACTGCGCGGACCGGCGACCGCACGAGATGTCCGGCGGCCAGCAGCAGCGGGTGGCGCTCGGCGTCGCGCTCGCGAACCGGCCCAAGGTGCTGCTCGCCGACGAGCCCACCGGCGAGCTCGACAGCCGCAGCGGCGACGACGTCTTCGGCGCCATCCGCAGCGCCAACACGACGTTCGGCACGACGGTGCTCGTCGTCACCCACGACCCCAAGGTCAGCGAGCACGTGGCCCGCACGGTCGGCATCCGCGACGGGCGCACCTCCTCGGAGGTCCGGCGCCGTACGGCCGTCGACGAGCACGGCAACGAGGGGCTGGTCGCCGAGGAGTTCGCGGTCCTCGACCGGGCCGGCCGCCTCCAGCTGCCCAAGGGGTTCACGACCGCCCTCGGGATGCGCGACCGGGTGCGGCTCGACCTCGAGACCGACCACATCGGCGTGTGGCCCTCGCGCGGCGCGGACGAGGAGGCGGGCGCATGAGCCGGCACCTCGAGGTCCACGACGTGCACCGCACCTTCCGCTCCGGCGCGGGGGAGGTCCACGCGCTCCAGGGTGTCTCGCTGTCAGCGCAGCCCGGCGAGCTGCTCGCGGTGCGGGGGCGGTCCGGGTCGGGGAAGACGACGCTGCTCAACGTCATCGGCGGCCTCGACCGGCCCGACTCGGGACGGGTCGTCCTCGACGACGAGGACGTCACCGCGATGGATGACGCCGGGCTCCTCGCGCTGCGGCGGGGGCACGTCTCCTACGTCTTCCAGTCCTTCGGCCTCGTGCCCATCCTCACCGCGCGCGAGAACGTCGGGGTGCCGCTGCGCCTCGTGTCGCTCGAGGCGGGGGAGCGCGAGGCGCGGGTGGCCGAGGCCCTCGAGCACGTCGGCCTCAGTGCGCACGTCAACCAGCGGCCCGGCGAGCTGTCGGGCGGACAGCAGCAGCGGGTCGCGCTGGCCCGGGCGCTGGCGTCGCGCCCGACCCTGCTCCTGGCCGACGAGCCGACCGGGCAGCTCGACTCGGAGACGGGCCGCGACATCATGATGCTCATCGCCCGGCTGGCGAAGGAGGAGTCGATGACGACCATCGTCTCCACGCACGACCCCGCGCTGCTCTCCATCGCCGACCGGGTCGTCGAGCTCGCCGACGGCCGCCTCGTCACCCCGACACCCACCCACTGATTGCGGAACACCCACCGCGAGAGGGGCTGTGGGCCCTCTGCGCGGTGGGTGGATCGCAAGGAGTCGGGGTCAGGCGTCGGGGAGGCGGACCATGCCCTCCTGGGCGACGGTGGCGACCATCGTCCCGTCGGCCGTGAACATCCGGCCGATGCCGAGCCCGCGTCCTCCCGTGGCCGACGGGGAGTGCTGGGCGTAGAGGATCCACTCGTCGGCGCGGGCGGGGCGGTGGAACCACATCGCGTGGTCCAGGCTCGCGACCCGCAGGCCCTTGGCCGTCCAGGTGCGGCCGTGGCGGCGCAGCACCGACTCGAGCAGCGAGTAGTCGGAGGCGTAGGCGAGGACGGCGTCGTGGACGAGCGGGTCGTCGGGGAGGCGGCCCGTCGCCCTCATCCAGACCCGCTGGTCGGCGACCTCGTCGGTGGCGGGTGTGACGAACAGGTTTCCCTCGACGTGGCGCTGGTCGATGGCGCGGCCCTCGGCCATGTGGCGGGCCGCCGGGTGGTCGATGCCGGCGAAGACCTCGGCGAGCGAGGGCACGGTGGTGGGGTCGGGCGCGCCGGGCGACGGGTCCTGGTGGTCGAGGCCGCCGTCGGGCTCCTGGAACGAGCAGCTCATCGACAGGATCGGCTTGCCGTGCTGCACGGCGTGGACCCGGCGGGTGGAGAAGGAGCGGCCGTCGCGCATCCGCTCGACGCTGAAGGTGATCGGCTGGGTGTCGTCGCCCGGGCGCATGAAGTAGGCGTGCAGCGAGTGCAGGCGGCGGTGCTCCTGGCCCTCGACCGCGCGCACCGTCCGGCCGCTCGCGATGACGCCCTGGGCGAGCACCTGTCCGCCGAACACCCGTCCGTGGGGCTGCTTCTGGCTCTGGCCGCGGAACAGGGTGATGTCCTCGGCGAAGGTCTCGGGCAGCGGGACCGGGGCGTCGCCCGCGAGCTCGCCGGCGGTCGACAGCGGCTGGACGCTGACCCGCGCCGAGCCGAGCTCCTCGAGGTCGAGCGTGGCGAGGAGGTCCAGGAGGGGGGCGGGCTGCTCGGTCGTCACCCGGCCAAGCCTAGTCAGGCGACGAGCGGGCGCGACGGCCGTCCCTGCGGGCGCCGGCGCGAGGTCGCGGGGCGCGCCGCCCCGTCGGCCACGACGGCGACGGCGCGGGCCAGCCGCTCGGCCGCGGTCGTCATCGTCGCGGGGTCCAGGACGTAGGGCAGCCGGATCCAGCGGTCGAGCCCGCCCGCGACGGAGAACCGGGGACCGGCGGCGAGGAGGAGGCCCTCGTCCTCGGCAGCGACCGCGACGGCGGTGGCGTCGACACCGTCGGGGAGCTCGCACCACAGCGAGAGCCCGCCGGCGGGGACGGCGAAGCCGAGGTCGGGCAGGACCCGGCGCAGGGTCGTGACGAGGGCGTCGCGCGAGGCCCGGAGGTCCTGGCGGCGCTCCTCGGTGAGGCCGGGGCTGGTCCGCATCAGCTCGAGGAGGACGAGCTGCTCCAGCACCGGCGCGCCGAGGTCGGTGGTCACCCGGGCCTCGACCAGGCCGGGGAGGGCGGTGCGGGGGGCCCGGACCCAGCCGGTGCGCAGGCCGCCCCAGTGCGACTTCGACGAGCTGCCGACGCTGATGGTCCGTGGGTCGTGGGCGGCGAACGGGCGGGGGAGCGGGCCGTCGTGGTCGAGGCAGACCTCGGCGATCGTCTCGTCGACGACGGGAACCGTCCCGGCAGCGCGCAGGGCCCGGGCGAGGACGGCTCGGTCGTCCTCGGCGAGCAGGGCGCCCGTGGGGTTGTGGAAGTCGGGGATGAGGACGGCGGCGGCCGCGCCGGCGGCGCGCACGGTGCGCGCGGCCTCGGGGACGTCCCAGCCGTCGGGGTCCATCGCCAGCGGCACGAGCCGGGCGCCGCCGCGGCGCAGCGAGTCGACGGTGTTGGGGTAGGTGGGGTTCTCGACGACCACCCGGTCGCCGCGGCCGAGGAGGGCGCGCAGGACCACGCCGAGCCCCGCGACCGCGCCGGACGTGACGATCACCTCGTCGGGCTCGGTGGGCACGCCGCGGGCGGCGTAGCGGTCGGCGATGACCTCGCGCAGCTCGGGGACGCCGAGGGTGAGGTAGCCCGCGCCGCAGAGGAACTCGGGCAGCCGGGTGACCGCGCGCTCGTAGGCCTCGATGACGCCGGCGGGTGCCCGGGAGGCCGCGCAGGTGAGGTCGATGACGCCCTCGGCGGGGTCCGCGGGGAAGAGCGAGCCGGTGCCCCGTCGCCGGCTCGCGGCGGGGAGCGTGGCCACCGAGCCCGACCCGCGGCGGGAGGCGAGGTAGCCGGCCTCCCGGAGCACCTCGTAGGCGCGGGTCACCGTGGTCCGGCTGACGTCGAGGGCACCGGTCAGCTCGCGCTCGCTCGGCAGGCGGGTGCCGACGGCGATCCGGCCGTCGGCGACCGCGTGGCGGAGGGCGTCGGCGAGGGCCTGGTAGGCGGGCCTCCCGGGCACGAGCGTGCCGACGAGGCGGGCGGTGCGGGCCGCGGAGACGGTGGGGGTGGCCATGTGGCCACTCTCGCAGGATTGGCCATGGATGTGAAGGCCACTTTCGCGGCACGATGAGGGCATGACCCCGATCCAGGTGCTCCGCCGTGGCGTGTCCCGCCGCGTCGAGCTCGTGCCGATGAACCCGATCGAGCAGCTGCGGGCCGGCCGGCTCGGCCGCCGCATCACCCAGCTCCTCGTCGGGCTCGGGCTGTTCGGCGTGACGATGGCGCTGATGCTGCGGGCCGGCCTGGGACTCGAGCCGTGGGGCGTGTTCACCTACGGCCTGACCCAGCACATCCCGCTCTCCTACGGGCAGATGGTCGTGGCGTCCTCGTTCGTCATCCTCCTGCTGTGGATCCCGCTGAAGCAGTGGCCGGGTCTGGGGACGGTCGCCAACGCGGTGGTCATCGGCATCGCCACGGACCTCACGCTCGGCGTCGTGCCGGAGATCGAGGGGCTGGGCTGGCGGGTGCTCGTCATGCTCGTGGCCATCGTCGGCAACGGCATCGCCGGGGCGATGTACATCGGCAGCCAGCTCGGCCCGGGCCCGCGCGACGGGCTGATGACGGGGCTGCACCGACGGACCGGACGCTCGATCCGGCTCGTGCGGACCTCGATCGAGGTGACCGTCGTGGTCCTCGGCTGGCTGCTCGGCGGCATCGTCGGGGTCGGCACGGTGCTCTACGCCGTGCTCATCGGGCCGGTCGTCCAGTTCTTCCTGCCGATGCTGACGGTCAGGATCGAGCGCCCCGCTCCGCGGCCCACGCCGAGTACGAGCGGGTCAGCGCGTCCGTGAAGGCGTCGGGGTCGCGGCTGCGCACCTCGATCGACCAGTTCCCGACCATGGGGACGCTCAGCTGGCGCCGGCGCTCGGCCGGCGGCCAGGTCGCGGGGTCGGCCACGCGCGCGTCGAGCATCGCGAACGGGTAGCCGACGGTGTCGACGACCAGCCGGTCGCGCTCCACCGTGATGGACTGGCTGTCGGCCGTGCGGTCGTACCATTCGTGGTTCGGCAGCAGGGCGAGCGCGGGCAGGGCCGCGGCCCCGGACGCGACGAGGAGCAGGACGAACGCCGTCGTGCCGAGGTCGGTGACCGCCTCGGCCACGACGACGAGCACGGCCGCGACCGCACTGACGCCGATGAGCGCGATCGTCCAGCGCTGCCGGCGCGGGGTCCAGCGGTCGTTCTCGGTGTAGAGCACCTCCGGGTTGCCCACGCCTCCCACGCTAGGGAGGCGGGTTGCGCCCTGTCTCTGGCCCGGTCGGGCCACCGCGCGTCAGCCGTCGACGGCCAGCGCCAGCGGGAGGACGTCGGGGGCGCCGGCGAGCCGCAGCGCCCGCCCGGCCACGGTGAGCGACCAGCGCGAGGACACGAGGTCGTCGACGAGCAGCACCGGCCCGGCCACCGTGGGCAGCACGGCGGCGAGGTCGGGCCCGACGACGAAGCGCTCCCAGACGCCGGCGAGGCGGAACGCGCTGTTGCCGCCGGCCTCGCCGATGGGGCCGCCGTGGGCGAGGTCGAGGGTGCCGAGGAAGGGGAGCCGGCCGATCTCGGCGAGCCCTGCCGCGAGCGACCCGACGAGCTGGGGGTGGCTGCGCGACGGCATGGCGACGACCCCCACGGGGCGCCGCGCCCAGCCCCACTGGGCCAGGACCGGGACGCAGGCGCGCAGCAGCTCGGGAGGGACGGGGGCGTCCTCGCGGAGCAGCTCACGCAGGCGCTGGCCCCAGCCGAGGTCGGACAGCCGGGCCAGGGCCCGCCCGCCCAGCAGCGACTCGTCCGGGCCGATCTTGCCCTTGACCGGGACGCCGAGGCGGTCCATGCCGGTGGGCCACTGGACCCGCGGCTCGAGGTCGAGCCCCGCGCGGGCGAGCCGCTCGCGCGCGGCGCCGACCACGGACTCGGGGACGTCGGTGGGGTACCAGGGTCCGGCGCAGCCGTCGCACCGTCCGCACGGCACGGCGGAGGGGTCGTCGAGCGTCTCCTGGAGGAAGGCCATCCGGCAGGCGTCGGTGCGCTCGTAGTCGACCATGAGCTGCTGCTCGACCTGGCGGGCCTGCGCCACCCGCTCGTAGCGCTCGGCGTCGTAGGTCCACGGCACCCCGGTGGACACCCAGCCGCCCGAGACGCGCTGCACGGCGCCGTCGACGTCGAGGACCTTGAGCAGGAGCTCGAGCCGGGTGCGACGCACGTCGACGGCGGTCTCCAGCGCGGCCGTCGACAGCGGGCGGCCCGCCTCGGCCAGAGCGCGGAGCACGGCATCGGCCTGCTCCTCGCGCGGCATCGACACCGACGCGAAGTACTGCCAGATGTCGCGGTCCTCGGGCCCGGGCAGGAGCAGCACGTCGGCGCGCTCGGTGGCGCGCCCGGCACGACCGACCTGCTGGTAGTAGGCCACCGGCGAGCTCGGTGCCCCCAGGTGGACGACGAACCCGAGGTCGGGCTTGTCGAAGCCCATGCCCAGCGCGGACGTCGCGACGAGGGCCTTGACCTCGTTGGCCCGCAGCCGCGCCTCGAGGCGCTCGCGGTCGGCGGCGTCGGTGCGCCCGGTGTACGACACGACCTCGTGGCCGGCGTCGGCCAGCGCCGCCGCGACGTCCTCGGCTCCTGCCACGGTGAGGGTGTAGACGATGCCGCTGCCCGGCAGGTCGCCGAGGTGGGCGACCAGCCAGCCGAGCCGCTGCTCGGGCGACATCGAGCGCAGCACGCCCAGGCGCAGCGAGTCGCGGGCCAGGCCCCCGCGCACGGTGAGGACGCGGCGCCCTCCGACCTCGAGCTGCTCGACGACGTCGGTGACGACGCGGGCGTTGGCGGTGGCCGTGGTGGCGAGGACCGGGGTGTCGGCGGGCAGCCCGGCCAGCAGGTCGCGGATGCGCCGGTAGTCGGGGCGGAAGTCGTGGCCCCAGTCGCTGACGCAGTGCGCCTCGTCGACGACGAGCAGGCCGCACCGGCGCGCGAGGTCGGGGAGCTGCTCGTCGCGGAAGCGCGGGTTGTTCAGCCGCTCGGGGCTGACGAGGAGGACGTCGACGGCGTCCTCGGCCAGGGCCGTGCGCACCTCGTCCCAGTCCTGGGCGTTGGCCGAGTTCATCGTGACCGCGCGGATGCCCGCCCGGGCCGCGGCGGCCACCTGGTCGCGCATCAGGGCGAGGAGCGGGCTGATGATGACGGTCGGCCCGGCGCCCTCGGCGCGCCGCAGTGCGGTGGCGACGAAGTAGACCGCCGACTTGCCCCAGCCGGTGCGCTGGACGACGAGGACGCGGCTGCGGTCGGCGACGAGCGCGCTGACGGCCTCGAGCTGGCCGTCGCGGAATTGCGCGTCGTCGCGGCCCACGAGGCGGCGCAGCGTGGTGGTGGCGTGCTCGGCGAGGGCCGGGTCGACGGGGGTGGTGCTGACGGCGGTGGTGTTCGTCATGGTGCGCCCACCGTATGCCGACCGGCCGACATCACCCCGATCGCCGTCCACAGCCCACCGGGTGGAGGCGTGGGGCGGCCGACCGACAGGACATGGGCCGAGCCGAGGGGGTCGCCCGTGCTCAGGGCGCGGCCCGCAAGCCGTCCAGAGCCGGGCATGTCCTGTTCGTCGGCCCGCGGATCCTGGAACGGTCAGCGCCAGCCGAGGTCGTCCACCCCGCCGGGCACGTCGCCCTCGGGGTCGTACGGGGTGCGCGTGAAGCGGAAGGAAGCGAGGTCGAGGTGCGAGACCGTGCCGTCGGCCCGGCGCACCACGCGCAGCGGCTCGCCGGTGTGGTACCCGTCGAGGCCCTCCCAGAGGTCCTCGCCCACGCGCCGGAAGCGTGAGCCCCGACCGGCCCCGGGCTCGCCGAGGACGAGATGCTCGCCCACGACCTTCGCCGTGTCGACCGACGGCCCCCAGTGCCACGGCCCGGCGAGCTCGAGGAGGGCGGGGTCGCCGGCAGCCGACCACGGTGCCGGGGTCGCCGGCTCGTGCTCGGCCAGGGCGCCGAGGAGGTCGTTCATCAGCGGGCGCCCGCCCGCGGTCGCCGTCGTGTTGGTGAGCATGACGACCCCGTCACCGGCGCCCGGCTCGTCGAGCCCGACCCGCAGCCCGGCGATGAAGCCCGGCATCGAGCCGCCGTGCCCGGCCGAGCGCACGCCGTCGACGTTCCACACCTGCCAGCCGAGCCCGTGCGCGCCGGTCCACGGCTTCCCCGGCTCGTCGACGACGTGGTGCGGCTCGACCATCTCGGCCAGGGTCTCGGCGGACAGCAGCCCCGCCGTCTCGCCGCCGAGGAAGGTCGCCCAGCGGGCGAGGTCGGTCACGGTCGTCCACAGCTGGCCGGCCGGCGCCATCGCCCCGGCGTCGTGCTCGGGCTCGGGGAGCAGGACGTCGGCGAACGGGTGCACGGCCAGGCCCTGCGCCGCCGACCCGGTGGGCCGCGTCGTGGTCCGCGTCATCCCAAGCGGTTCGAGCAGCTCGTCGCGCACGACCTCGAACCAGCCCTTGCCGTGGAGCACCTCGAGGAGGCGGCCGAGCGCGCCGTACCCGACGTTCGTGTAGTGGAACCGGCGCCCCGCGCGGAACCGCTGTCCCACACCGGAACCCACGAGCTCGTCCCACGAGCCGCCGGGAGTCCGCTCCCACCACGGCCCCTGAGACTCGGCCTGCACGCCCGCGGCGTGGGTGAGCAGCTGCTCGAGGGAGACGTCGTCGAACGCCGACCCCGGAACGTGGGCGCCGAAGCGGTCGGCGAGGTCGAGGCGACCGGCGTCGCGCAGCCGCAGCACCTCGACGGCGACGAAGGTCTTGGTGATCGACCCCATCCGGTACTGGGTGTCGTCGTCGGCGGCCCGGCCGTCGGCGCGCCCGTCGACGGTGCCGACGGCGCCCGTCCAGACGAGGGACCCGCCCCTGACCAGGCCCGCGGCGACCGAGGGCATGCGGCCCTCGCGCTGCGCGGTGGTGAGGACGTGGTCGAGGCGGCGGGTCGTCGAGGGTTGCAGCGGCACCCGACCACCCTAGGCCCGGCCCACGGCTGGGAGGATGGCCCCATGCCCGACGAGTCGCAGCCCTACCGCGTGCAGGTCCCGCTCCGCTGGTCCGACATGGACGCCTACGGCCACGTCAACAACGTGCAGTACCTCCGGCTCCTCGAGGACGCGCGCGTCGTCGGCATCCGCGAGTGGTTCGTCGGGCGCGTGTCGATGCTCGACGAGGGGATCGTCGTCACCCGCCACGCCATCGAGTACCGCGCCCCGCTCACCTACCGGCCCGCCCCGGTGGAGGTCGAGATGTGGGTGACGCACGTGCACGGCGCCGGCTTCGACCTCGGCTACGTCGTGCGCGACCCGCAGGACGTGGGCGAGCAGGTCTACGCCTACGCCGAGACCGGGCTGGCCTACTACGACTTCGCCACCGCGCGCCCGCGCCGCCTCACCCCCGAGGACCGCGCCGCCCTCGCCGCCCACCGCGGCGACCCCGTGCGCTTCCGGTGGGCGGGCCGGTGACCGACCTCCTGCGCCTCGTCGACGCCGCCGCCCTCGACGACCTCGGCCGCTTCGCGGCCCGTGCCCGCGCCCTCGAGGCCGACGGGGCGATGCGCCTCCAGGCCACCGGCGACGTCCTCGCCGCCTGGGTGGGCGTGCTGCCCGGCTCGGGGATCCTCGCGGAGGGCACCGTGCTCGGCCTGCGGACCTTCGCGCTCGCCGAGCCGGCCACCCTCGATGCCGTGGTGCCGCTCGGCGCCGTCACCGACCGCACCGCGCGGCCCGGGTCCGGCGGTGCCGACCTCCCCGTGCCGCCCACCCGCGCCCTCGCGGCGTGGGCCGCGGTCACCCCGCCCCGCGGCCCGTGGGAGCCGCTCGGGGACCTCCCGGCCGACCTCCTCGCCGACGTCGCCCGCGTCGGCCTCGCCGAGGTCACCGAGGCGGTCAAGGAGCGCGGCGCGGCCGCCGGCCTGGTCCGCGACCGGGTGTGGGCGCGCGACGTGCGGGAGGCGACCGGCCCCCATCCGGACCTGATGGCCGGCGGGTCGGTGGGCCCCACCGACGTCCCGGTGCGGGCGGGTGGCGCGTTCGCCGCCTACGCGCTCGGCTTCCTCGAGCCGGGCTCCGTGGTGCGGGTGCTGCGCTCGAACCGGTGGATCCGGCTCACCGCGCCCGGCGGTCACGTCCTGATGCGCTGACCTGCCGGGATGCCGATGGCCGCGATGACCGCGAGCCCGATGAAGATGACGCCGAACAGCCCGTCGTCCTGACCGGGGACGTGCTTGGCCGCGAAGACGGCGGTGGCCGCGGCGATCCCGATGACGCTGCCGAGGACGTCGGCCAGCTGGAGTGACGAGGACGCCGAGCCGTGGTCCTCCATCGGGCTGAGCTCGAGGGCCAGGACCGTGGTGGTGGTGACGCCCAGGCCCATCGCCAGGCCCATGAGCACGAGCCCGAGCGGGGCGATCGGCCACGGGAGGTGCAGCGCCGACACCAGGCCGACGAGCGCCAGCCCCGACGCGAGCAGCACGCCGCCCACCTCGACGAGCCGGTAGCGGGGCAGGTGCAGGGCGTCGTGGCCCTGGTACCAGGCGCCCGCCGCCCAGCCGATGGCGCCGACGGCCAGGGCGAGGCCGGCGGTCTGCAGGCTGGTGCCGCGCTGCCCGACGAGGAAGAGCGGGACGTAGGTGACCCCGGCGTAGAACGCGCCGGTGAACAGCGCGCGGGCGAGCATGACGCTCGGGATGCCGCGCCTCATCACCCAGGTGCCGGCGGGCACGAGCATCGGCGCGACGACGACGACGCCGACGAGGCCGAGCAGGGCGATGAAGGTCCGGGGCGACCACTCGAGGCGCAGGTGGTGGGTGCCGTACTGCAGCGCCCCGGCGGCCACGGCGATCCCCAGCCCGGCCCAGGCGGCGCGCAGGTGGGCGGAGCGGTCGCGGCTGGTGACGGCGGCGGTGAGGTCGGAGGTGTTGACCCGGCGTCGGGCGTGCGCGATGGCGAGCATCGTCAGCAGCACCGGGGGCACGACGCCCCAGAACACCCAGCGCCACGACAGGTGCGTGGTCAGGCCGGCCGAGATCGGGGCGCCCAGCAGCGAGGGGAGCACCCACGCGGCCGAGACGTAGGTGAACAGGCGCGGGCGCACGTCCTCCGGGTACACCCGCCCGGCGATGATGTAGAGCATCACCACGAGCAGGCCGCCCCCGAGCCCGGTGAGCGCCCGCCCGACGAGGAAGACGGGGAAGTTCATCGCCGTGCCGCACAGGGCGGAGCCACCGGCGAGGAGGGCCTGGCCCACGACGGTCCCGGCCAGCGGGCCGGACCGGTCGGACCAGACGCCCGCCAGGACGATGCCGAGCAGCTGGGCGGTGAGCATGACCGAGAAGGCGAACCCGTAGGACCGCACGGCGTCGAGGTCGCGGGCGACGCTGGGCATCGCGGTGGACACCGCCATCGACTCGAAGGCCACGATCGTGACGAGAGCGAGGACCGCCAGCGTGACCTCGAGGTAGGTCCTGCTGAGCGGCCCGTCTCCACGGATCCCGGTCGCGGCACGCATCGTCCCCACCCTAGACGTGGCGCTCGCGCGTCGGGGCCGCGGGGAGGAAGTCCCGCCGAACGGCCCATGGAGGCGCGCGCGGTGGCGGGTCCTTGTCGAGGGTGGGCTCGGTCGGGGCGGGAGGTCGGTCCGATCCGGTCAGGCCGGGGTCAGCGGGTGGCCGCGCTCGGCGAGGACGTCGCGCAGGACGTCGATGTGGTCGGTGACGATGCCGTCGACCCCGAGGTCGAGCAGGCGGTGCATCTCGGCCGCGTCCTCGCGCGACCACGCGTGGAACCACACGTGCACGTGCTTGCCCAGGGCGTGCGCGCGCCGGAGCAGCCCCGGGGTCACGAGGGTGACCGTGCGGCCACGGACCCGGTGCAGCGCCGGGATCTGCAGCACCGGCGCCGGCGTGTGCAGCAGCCGGCTCAGCCCGGCCGGGGTGAAGCGCAGCAGGGCGGTGCCGACCTGCCCGGCCGCGGTCGCCACGCCCGGTCCCAGCGCGGCCCGCGCCGCCCGCAGCCGACGCTCCGAGAACGACCCGATGCAGACGCGCTCGGTGGCGCCGTGGCGCCGGATCTCGGCGACGGTCGGCTCGAGCGCCGTGTCGGCCTTGATGTCGATGTTGACGAAGGTCTCCGGGAACTCCTCGAACAGCTCGGACAGCAGCGGGATCGACTCGCGGCCGTCGAGCCGGGCCTGGCGCACCCGCTCCAGCGACAGCGCGGCCACCGCGCCGCTGACGTCGGAGACCCGGTCGAGCACGGTGTCGTGGAAGGCGACGACCTGGCCGTCGCGCGTCGCGTGCACGTCGGTCTCGAGGTAGCGGTAGCCCATGGCGACCGCCTGCCGGAAGGCCGAGAGGGTGTTCTCGATGCCGACGTTCGGCCCGTAGGCCGCCCCGCCGCGGTGCGCCAGGGCGAGCGGGGTCGGGGTGGCCAGGTAGGCGAAGTCGCTGGCCCGCACCTCAGCCCACCGCCACCCAGGCCGTCGTGTCGGTGGGGAGGAGGCCGCCGTCGAGCGGTCCGGACGCCACGAGGACCTCGCCGTCCGGGAGGGTGACGGGGAGCTCGCCGGTGTTGGTGACCACGACCACGGCCCCGCCCTCCGCCGGGGTGCTGCGCAGCGCGACGACGGTCTCGGACGACAGGTCGTCCCACGCCAGGGCCGCGCCGCCGAGGCCGAGGTCGCGGCGGATGGCGAGGAGGGTCCGGTAGAGCTCGAGGGTCGAGCCGGCGACGCCCTCCTGCTGGTCGACGGCGAGGTCGGCGTAGGCGTCGGGCTGCGGGAGCCAGGGGCTGTCCCCGGGCCCGAAGCCCAGGCTCGGCGCGTCCTTGGCCCACGGCATCGGCACGCGGCAGCCGTCCCGGCCGGTGACCGTGCCCTTGGTGTGGTGGAAGGTCGGGTCCTGGCGGAACTCCGCGGGCATGCTCGTGTGCTCGGGCAGGCCGAGCTCCTCGCCCTGGTAGAGGTACGCCCCGCCGGGCAGCGAGAGCATCAGGGCGGTCGCGGCCCGGGCGCGCCGCAGGCCGACCACGGCATCGGGCTGGGGGTCGTCCTCGCGGATGCCGTTGGGGCGCGGCAGGCTCTGGTCGAGCCCGAGGCGCGACGCGTGCCGGACCACGTCGTGGTTGGAGAGCACCCACGTCGTGGGGGCGCCGACCGCGTCGTTGCTGCGCAGGCTCGCCTCGATGACGGCCCGCAGCCGGCGGGCGTCCCAGGGCGTCTCGAGGAAGTCGAAGTTGAACGCCTGGTGCATCTCGTCGGGGCGCACGTAGCGGGCGAGGCGCTCCTCGGGCGTCACCCACGCCTCGGCGCACAGGATGCGGTCCGGGGCGCCGTAGGAGTCCAGGACCTGCCGCCAGGCGCGGTAGATCTCGTGGACGCCGTCCTGGTCCCACATCGGCGGACGGCCGGTGCCGTGGTGGTCGAGGACGGTGGTGTCGCCGTCGTCGCCCTTCGTCTCGGCGACCTCGTCGTAGAGGCCGACGGCGCCGTACCAGTCGGGCAGGCCGTCCTCCTTGACCAGGCCGTGCGCGACGTCGACCCGGAAGCCGTCGACGCCGCGGTCGCACCAGAAGCGCAGGATGGCGAGGAACTCCTCGCGCACCTCGGGCAGCTCCCAGTTCAGGTCGGGCTGGGTGGTGTCGAAGATGTGGAGGTACCACTGGCCGGGGGTGCCGTCGGCCTCGGTGACGCGGGTCCAGCCGCGCCCGCCGAACACCGAGGGCCAGTTGTTCGGGGGCTCCTCGCCGGAGGCGCCGCGACCGTCGCGGAAGAGGTAGCGCTCGCGCTCGGCGCTGCCGGGGCCGGCCGCGAGGGCGGCCGTGAACCACGCGTGCTCGCTGCTCGTGTGGTTGGGCACGAGGTCGAGGACGACCTTGATGCCCAGCCCGTGCGCGGTGGCGACGAGGGTGTCGGCGTCGTCGAGGGTGCCGAAGCGCGGGTCGATGTCGCGGTAGTCGGCGACGTCGTAGCCGGCGTCGTTCATCGGGGAGACGTAGAACGGGCTGATCCACAGGGCGTCGACGCCCAGGTCGCGCAGGTAGGGCAGGCGGCTCGTGATGCCCGGGAGGTCGCCGATGCCGTCACCGTCGGCGTCGGCCCACGAGCGCGGGTACACCTGGTAGATGACGGCGTCGCGCCACCAGGGTGCGTCGGGGGCGTCGGCGGGGTGCACGACCTCGCCCGGTGCGGTCACGGTCAGGGTGGGGGCCTCGGCGGCTGTCTGCGTCACCCGCACCATGCTTCCAAACCGGGGCCACGACGCGAAACGCAACCGCCCCGCGAGACGCCGGGGGCCCCCTCAGCCGGTGAGCGAGGGGCCGGCGTGCGGCGGGGCGCCGTCGTCGGTGTTGACGAGCATGTGGGCGGCCCGCAGGAAGTAGTCGCGCATGGCCTCGGCGTGGTGCTCGGGCAGCTCGAGGGTGTCCATCGCGGCGAGCATGTGCCGCATCCAGCGGTCGCGCATGTCGAGGGTCACCGCATACGGCGTGTGCCTCATCCGCAGGCGGGGATGGCCGCGCTCCCGGCTGTAGGCGGTCGGCCCGCCGAAGTACTGCTCGAGGAACATCCGCAGCCGGCGCTCCGCCGCCGCGAGGTCCTCGTCCGGGTACAGCGCCCGCAGCTCGGGGTCGGTCGCGACGCCCTGGTAGAAGGCGTGGACGAGCCGTTGGAACGTCGGTGCGCCCCCGACCTCCTCGTAGACGCTCACGGCCGCCCCCCGGGCGGGCTGCCGACGGGACCGCCGAACGGCCCGAGCGGGGGAGCCTTGACGTCGGCGGCGTCGAGCGCGTTCTTGATCCGCTCGCGCAGCTCGCGCTGCACCGCGAAGTTCTCGCCGGGCGAGCACTGCGCGATGGTGCGGATCGTCATCGTCGCGCCGGAGATCGACTCGACGCCGAGCACCTTCGGCTCCTCGGAGAGGCGGTCGGCCCACTCCGGGTCCGCACCCATCTCGACGGCGACCTCGCGGATGATGGCGATGACGCGCTCGGCGTTCTCGGCGTACGACACCGGCATGTCGACGAGCGCGGTGGAGAAGCCCTGCGACTTGTTGCCGATCCGGATGATCTCGCCGTTGCGGACGTACCAGGTGACCCCGTCGGCGTCGCGCAGGCGGGTGATCCGCAGGGTGACCTCCTCGACGGTGCCGATGGCCTCACCGGTGTCGATGACGTCGCCCACGCCGTACTGGTCCTCGAGGATCATGAAGATCCCGGCGAGGAAGTCCTTGACCAGGCTCTGCGCGCCGAAGCCGATGGCCACACCGGCCACGCCCGCCGACGCCAGCAGCGGCCCGAGCGGGATGCCGAGCAGGGCCATGACCGTCAGCCCCGCCATCGTCCCGACGGTGAAGGTCACGGTGCTGCGCAGCAGCGACCCGATGGTGCCGACCCGCTGGCGCTGGCGCTCGGTGGCCAGGCCGGTGGCGGTGGCCAGGGCCTTGCCGGCCCGGCCCGACTCCGCGAGCCGGCTGGCCGACTTCGACGTCATCGTCGCCACGACCCGGTCGATGAGGCGGCGCAGCGCCCACACGGCGAGGACCGCCATGACGAGCGTCAGGAGCACCCGGAGCCCGTCGGTGACGAGCCACTCCTGCACCTGCTCGATGGTGAGGACGAACCCCTTGAGGCTGAGGTCGGGGACGAGGGCGGTGTGGACCTCAGTCACGGGCATCGCGCTCCTGGGCGGCGAGCGCGCGCACCATCGGGTCACGGTTCTCGGCGACGAGGCGGCGCAGGGCGGCGGGGGCGTCACGGTGGGCGTCGAGCCACGCCTGGGTGGCGTCGACGAGCGCGCGGTCGACCAGTGGACGCGGGTAGAACACCTGCACGACGGTCTCGACGAGGGCGTGCGAGCCCTTGCGGGCGTGGACCGTGTCGAGCATCGCGTGGTAGCGCTCGACGTACGGGCGCAGCAGCGCGGGGTCGGTGCCGGTCCGGGTGAACCCGGCCCCGGCGGCGGCGACCATCGCCTTGGGCAGGCCGTCGCCCTCGACCGCCTGCACCCAGGCCTCCTCCTTCGCCTCGGCCGTCGGGCGGCCGGCGAGGGCGCGGGCCACGCGCTCGCGAGCGGTGGCGGTGTCCTCGCGGCGGCGCTCGGCCTCGACCTCGTCGGCACCGGCGTCGCCCGCGGCGACGATCGCCGTGAGGAGGGTCCAGCGCATCTCGAAGTCGACCTCGAGGCCGTCGACGGTCTCGGTGCCGTCGAGCAGGGCCCGCAGCAGCGTCGTGTCGTCGCCCGCGGTCGTCAGGGCCGCGGCGGCCGAGACGAGCTGGAGCTGGGCGTCGCTGCCGGGCTCCGCCGAGCGCGCGACGTCCCACAGCCGGTCGCGGGTGGCGGCCCGGGTGGCCTCGCGGTGCTCGGGTGCGGTGTAGAGGAAGACCGCGATCTGCAGCTGGCCCAGCAGGGTGCGCAGCAGGGTCGAGTCGGACTCGCCGGGGAGGGTGGCGAGGACGAGGTCGGCGAAGCGGCGCGCGCCCATCTCGGCATCCCGGGTCATGTCCCACGCCGAGCCGAGGAAGAGGGCGCGCGGCAGCGAGCTCGGGAAGCCCCGCGGGTGCGCCAGGGCCGTGGCGAGCGAGCGCTCGTCGAGGCGGATCTTGGCGTAGGCGAGGTCCTCGTCGTTGACGAGCAGCAGGTCGGGCTGCTCGCGGCCGACGAGCTGGGGGAGCTCGGTGTGCCCGCTGTCGACGTCGACCTCGACGAGGTCGGTGCGGTGCAGCACGCCGTCGCGGACGGCGTACAGCCCGATGCCCAGGCGGTGCGGGCGCAGCGTCTCGTAGCCGGGGGCGCCGGTCTGCTCGACCACGGCCGACGAGATCAGGCCGCGGTCGTCGACCTCGATGACGGGGCGCAGGGTCGCGACGCCGGCGGTCTCGAGCCACAGCTTGGACCAGGTGCGCAGGTCGCGCCCGGAGGTCGTCTCGAGCTCGGTGAGGAGGTCGTCGAGGGTGGTGTTGCCCCAGGCGTGCTTGGCGAAGTAGGCGCGCAGCCCGTCACGGAACGGCTCGCGCCCGACGTAGGCGACGAGCTGCTTGAGGACGGAGGCGCCCTTGGCGTAGGTGATGCCGTCGAAGTTGACCTCGACGTCCTGCAGGTCGTTGATCTCGGCGACGATCGGGTGGGTGGAGGAGAGCTGGTCCTGGCGGTAGGCCCAGTCCTTCTCGTGCGTGCCGAAGGTGGTCCACGCGTCGACCCACTCGGTGGCCTCGGCCTGGCAGGTCGTGGACGCCCACTCGGCGAACGACTCGTTGAGCCACAGGTCGTCCCACCAGCGCATCGTCACGAGGTTGCCGAACCACATGTGGGCCAGCTCGTGGAGCACGGTGAGGCCGCGGCGCTCGACCAGCGCCTCGGTGACCTTGGAGCGGAAGACGTAGATCTCGCTGAAGGTGACCGCCCCGGCGTTCTCCATCGCGCCCGCGTTGAACTCGGGGGTGAAGAGCTGGTCGTACTTCTCGAACGGGTACGCGCAGTCGAACTCCTCCTCGAAGAAGGCGAAGCCCTTGCGCGTGAGGTCGAACAGCGTGTCGGCGTCGAGGTACGGCGTGAGGCTGCGACGGCAGAAGATGCCCAGCGGCACGTCGCCGCGGCGCGAGGGCGTGGAGGAGCGCACGACGTCGTACGGGCCGGCGACGAGCGCGGTGATGTAGCTGGAGATGCGCGGCGTGCGGGCGAAGCGCCAGGTGGCGCTGCCCTCGGCGGCCGGCTCGGCCTCCGGGGTGGGGGAGTTGGAGACGACCTCCCAGTGGGCCGGCGCGGTGACGGTGAAGGCGAACGCGGCCTTGAGGTCGGGCTGCTCGAACACCGGGTACATGCGGCGGCTGTCGGGCACCTCGAACTGGCTGTAGAGGTAGACCTCGTCGTCGACGGGGTCGACGAAGCGGTGCAGGCCCTCACCGGTGTTGGTGTAGCGGCCCGTGGCGGCGACGACGACCTCGTTCTCGGCGGCCAGGCCGGTGAGGCGGACCCGGCTGTCGGCGAAGTGCGTGGCCGGGTCGAGCGCGGTGCCGTTGACCGTCACGGACTCCACCGAGGCGCCGATGAAGTCGAGGAAGGTCTCGGCTCCGGGCTGCGCGCACGTGAACACGATGGTGCTCGTCGTCGCGAACGTGTCGGGACCCCTCGTCACGTCCAGGACGACGTCGTGGGTGTCGACCGTGACGAGGGCGGCGCGGGTGGCGGCCTCCTCACGGGTGAGGTTCGTGCCGGGCACGGGGTCTCCTTGCGGGGGCGTCGGTGGTGTCGGGGGCGGCGGCCCGGGGTGAGGGCTCCGCGGCGGACCATCCTCTCACCCCGGCACGCGCTTCCTCGGACGTCCCCGGTGGATGGCAGGATGGCGGGCATGACCGAGCGCCACTCCGCCGAGTTCTGGTTCGACCCCCTGTGCCCCTGGGCCTGGATGACCTCCCGCTGGATGGGGGAGGTGCAGCAGGTCCGCGACGTCGACGTCACCTGGTCGGTGATGAGCCTGTCCGTGCTCAACGAGGGCCGCGATGAGCTCCCCCAGAAGTACAAGGACCTCATGGAGGCCGGCTGGGGCCCGGTCCGTGTCGTCATCGCCACCCGCGACAAGTTCGGCGACGACATCGTCAAGCCGCTCTACGACGCCCTCGGTGAGCGCATCCACCACCGCGGCGAGGACTACCCCACGGCCATCGCCGGCGCGCTCGCCGACCTCGACCTCCCGGCCGAGCTCGCCGAGGCCGCGGACTCCGACGACCACGACGAGGAGCTGCGCCTGAGCCACCAGCGCGCCATCGACCTCGTCGGCGACGAGGTCGGCACGCCGGTCATCGCCGTCGACGGCGTCGCGTTCTTCGGGCCGGTCGTCAGCCCGGCCCCCAAGGGCGAGGCCGCGGGCCGGCTCTGGGACGGGTGCGTGCTCGTCGCCGGCACCCCGGGCTTCTTCGAGATCAAGCGCAGCCGCACCGTCGGGCCGATCTTCGACACGCAGGCCTGACGTGCGCGTCCACCTCGGCGGTGACCACGCCGCCTGGGACCTCCACCAGGACCTGCGCGCCTTCCTCGAGGCCGAGGGGCACGACGTCGTCGACCACGGCCCCCACACCTACGACGCCGCCGACGACTACCCGGTCTTCGTCCTGCGCGCGGCCGAGGCCGTCGCGGCCGAGCCGGGCTCGCTCGGCGTCGTCCTCGGCGGGTCGGGCAACGGCGAGCAGATGGCGGCGAACAAGGTCGCCGGCATCCGCGCGGCCCTCTGCTACACCCCCGAGCTGGCGTCGCTCGCGCGCGAGCACAACGACGCGCAGGTCGTCTCCATCGGCGGCCGGTTCACGGCTGCCGAGGAGGCGCGGGCCATCGTCAGCACCTTCCTCGCCACGGCGTTCAGCGGCGAGGAACGGCACGCCCGCCGCATCGAGATGGTCGCGGGCTACGAGGCCGACGGCACCCTCCCGCCGCTGCCCGCCTGACCCGTTCGACCCCGCCGGAACCGTCCTGACCTGCGAGGACGGGGTGGGGGTCCTCGCGAGCCTCTGGTCCTTCCCCAGCCGCGGCCACTAGGGTGGCCGCGGCCCAACCGATCTCAGGGGGTGTGAATGGCTGGCGCCGATCGCCTGGAGACCCACGACGGTCGGTCCACGCTCTCCGGGCGCTTCGCCACCCTGCGCAGGACCGCCTCCGAGTCGGAGCCGACCCTCGAGGTCGTGTTCATCGCGACCACCCTCGTCGTCGGGCTGCTCATCATCCGCTTCCCGGCCGAGGTGCCGTTCGCCCTCCTCTTCCCGCTCATCGTGCTGGCGGGGCTGGCCCTCGTGCCGCGCCGCCTGATGCGCGTCTACGTCGCGGTGGCGGTCGTCATGGGGGTCTGGGCGCCGCGGTCGGGGCTGGGCGTCACCCGGTTCTCCTTCGTCCTGCTCGCCATCCTCGTCGTCATGCTGATGATGGTGCTCGCCGCCCAGTCGCGCGCCCGGGTCGGCACCCGGGGCTTCGGCGGCGACCGGATGTTCGCCGACCTGCGCGACCGCATCGCCTCGGTGGGGCGGATGCCGGCCCTGCCCGACGGCTGGGCGGCCACGTCCTGCGTCCTGTCGGCGCACGGCGAGCGCTTCTCGGGCGACTTCGTCGTCGCGTACCTCAGCCCGTCGCGCAACCGGCTCGAGGTCGTCCTCGTCGACGTCAGCGGCAAGGGCACCCGGGCGGGGACGCGGTCCCTCCTGCTGTCGGGGGCGCTGGGGGCGCTGCTCGGCGCCGTGCCGTCGTCGGACTTCCTGCGCGCCGCCAACGAGTACCTCGTGCGCCAGGAGTGGGAGGAGGGCTTCGCCACCGCCGTGCACCTCGACCTCGACCTGCGCACCGGTGACTACTCGGTGGCCAACGCGGGGCACCCCTCGCCGGCCCGCTACACCAGCGGCCGGGCGCGGTGGTCGCTGCTCGAGGGTGGGCGCGGGCCGCTGCTCGGGGTCGTCCCCGGGGCACCGTTCCCGCGGCAGACCGGGCGCCTGGAGCGCGGCGACTCCCTGCTGTTCTACTCCGACGGCGTCATCGAGTCGCGCGGCCGCGACCTCGTCGACGGCATCGACCGGATGCTCGGCGTCGCGTCGGTGTCGATCCTCGGGCAGGGCGACGTCGCCCGCGAGGTGTGCGAGTCGGCGCGTTCGGGAGAGGATGACGACCGGGCGGCGCTCGCCGTCCGTCGACTCTGACCCCGTTCGAGAGGACGCTCACCGTGGGATCCGACCCGGTGCTCGACCACGAGCCCCGAGAGGGCGTGCGCACCTTCACGCCCCGCTGGCGCAACAGCCCCCTGACCGACGAGCGGATGGCCACGCTGCTGCCCTCGCGCTCGCTGCCCGAGGGGCCGCTCGTCCCGGCCGAGGCGTTCGGGCGGACCGCGCCGGTCGTCCTCGAGATCGGCTCGGGCCACGGCGCCGCGGCCGTCGCGTTCGCCCTGGCGCACCCCGAGGTCGACCTCGTCACCGTCGAGGTCCACGTGCCCGGGGTGGCGCGGATGCTCGCGCTCGCGGCGGAGGCGGGGGTCGAGAACCTGTGGACCCACCCCGGTGACGCGCTGCCCTTCCTCAGCGAGCGGGTGTCGCCCGGCTCGCTGGCGGCCGTGCACCTGTTCTTCCCCGACCCCTGGCCGAAGAACAAGCACGCCAAGCGCCGGTTCGTGCAGCAGCACACCCTGACCCTCATCGCCTCGCGGCTCGTGCCGGGCGGGGTGCTGCGCATCGCCACCGACAAGGACGTCTACGCCGAGCACACCCGCGCCCAGCTCGCCCACCACGGCCGGTGGGACGTCGTCGAGGGGGAGCGCCCGCCGTGGCGTCCCGACGCCGGCTTCGAGGCCAAGGGCGTGCGCGCCGGCCGCAGCGTCACCGAGCTCACCGCCACCCTCCGCTGAGGCCCGCGCCCCCGGCGTTCGACGTGTCCGCCCGGTGCTGCACGCCGCCGGAGTACCTCGACCCAGCGGAGCAGCTCCCGGGTCGAGGTGAAATCCGACCGGCAGAGGGGTCTCTTTCACCTCGAACCGGGCGGGTGCCGCAACGGTTCGAGGTATTCGCCCGGCGTCCCACACCCGTGCAATACCTCGAACCAGAAGGGGCTCCTCGGTTCGAGGTGAAATGCGACCGGCAGAGGGGTGTCTTTCACCTCGACCCGTCGATCGTCGGGGTAGCCGGAGCCGCCGCCCGGGGCCTCCGCTCCTTCGTCGCGGTGCCCCGGTCGGCTCCCTGCATCCGGCACCCCCGTCGTCGGCCCAGTGCGCTTCGCGCACCGTCCGATCGTCGGGGTAGCCGGATTTGAACCGGCGGCCTTCCGCTCCCAAAGCGGACGCGCTACCAACCTGCGCCATACCCCGTGAAAACGCGCACTGGACCGATGCAGACGAGCGTCGGATTTCGGATCCCGCGAGCGAGCGCCCTAGGCTATCGCTGCCCTCGCGGTGCACGCCGACGAGGTGCGCGGGTGTAGCTCAATGGTAGAGCCCCAGTCTTCCAAACTGACTACGCGGGTTCGATTCCCGTCACCCGCTCCGACGGCGAAGGGCCCGGAACCCCCCAGGGGAACCGGGCCCTTCGTCATCGAGCAGGGGCGGAGGTCAGCCCTTGCCGCCCACGCCGCTGGCGCGGAAGGCGCGCCACGCGTCGCTCATCCGCTCGGCCTGGCCCTTGGTGAACATGTTCATGCAGGAGTCCTGCGTGTAGTCCATGAAGTTGTGGATCGGGTCGAGGCCCCGAGCCGGGCAGGTGTCGGGGGCGTCCGGGCAGTTGAACTGCGGCTGGGCCTCCTTGGGCGTGTCGTCGACGTAGTCACCGGCGGCCGAGCAGCCCTTGTTGAAGGTGTGGTCGAGCATCAGCCAGTGGCCGACCTCGTGGGTCAGGGTGTCGCCCAGGCCGTACTTCCACGGCTTGCCGGTCTCGGGGTCCACCCCGCCGGGCATCGACTCGTCGAGCATGACGACGCCGTCGATGAAGTCGCGGCCGTTGTTGTAGCCCTTCGGGAAGTAGGCCCAGCCGAGGAGGCCGTCGCCGATGTCGGCGGCGTAGACGTTGAGGACGCGCGAGTCACCTTCGTACAGCTCGGCCTTCATGTCGCGCTCGACCTTGCCCGGGGTGACCTTGTACCAGGCGGGGTTGACGGTCCAGGTGGTCTTCGCCAGCTCGAACTGGAACGGGGTCTTCGAGGCCAGCGCGGCCGTGCGCCCGCCGAAGGAGTCGTTGAGGACGGTCATCTGGTTGGCGATGAGGGTGTTCCAGCGAGCCTTCTCGGCATCGGTGAAGGCGTCGCCGCCCATCATGTGGAAGACGGTCCTGATCGTCACGCTGCCGTCGCCGAGGTAGGGCTTGTCGGGGAGGACGCCGTAGGCCTTGGCCTCGTTGTCGGGGTAGAGCTTGGGCTCGGCGACGCCCTTGGCGTCGTCGCGGACGCGAGCCGCGCTCGAGCCCAGGCCCAGGGCGAGGGCGTTGGCGGGGCCGCAGTCGAGGGCCGAAGCCGACCAGGGGGTCGAGGCGTCGCCGGCGGCGACCGCCGGTGCGGTGACGGCGACGGCCGACAGCGCCACGGTGGCGGCGGCGACGGACACGACGGCGCCGAGGCGTCGCGTGGCGAGCGAGAGGGGAGACATCCGGGTCCTCCTGGGTCGGGCACCCCGGTCCGGGGCGCGCTGCGGGGGGACGCTACCTGCGCGGAGGCGCGAAAGGGAGGTCCGCGGCGGCCGACCATCGACGGGCACGGATTGGGAGGCGCTCGCGCCCCCCGCTACCATTGACGTTTGGTGCCGATCCGGGCGCCGCCCGCGCGGACCCCGGACCGTGCCGGTCCCGTGCGGACCGGCCGGCAGGCAGGCAAACGACAGACGTCCCCCGAAACCCCCACGTGGAGTGCCCGAAGTGAAGAGTGCCGTCGAGACCATCAGCCCGACCAGGGTCAAGCTCATCGTCGAGGTCCCCTTCGACGAGCTGAAGCCCATGCTCGACGACGCGTACCGCACGATCGGTGCGCAGGTGCAGATCCCCGGCTTCCGCAAGGGCAAGGTGCCCAACCGCATCATCGACCAGCGGGTCGGCCGCGGCGCCGTCATCCAGGAGGCCGTCAACGAGGCCCTCCCCAAGTTCTTCGCCGAGGCCGCCGAGGCCGAGAACCTGCGCGCCATCGGCCAGCCCGAGGTCGACGTCACCGCGGTGCCGATCGAGGACGGCCAGGACCTCGAGTTCACCGTCGAGACCGACGTGCGCCCCGAGCTCGACCTCCCCGACCTCGAGGGCATCGCGGTCGAGGTCGACGAGGCCCAGGCGTCCGACGAGGACATCGAGGAGCGCCTCACCACGCTGCGCGAGCGCTTCGGCTCCCTCGTGGGCGTCGAGCGCGCGGTCGAGGACGGCGACTTCGTCTCCATCGACCTCACCGCGGTCATCGACGGCGAGGAGATCGACTCGGTCTCCGGCGTCTCCTACGAGGTCGGCAGCAAGAACATGCTCGAGGGCATGGACGAGGCGCTCGTCGGCCTCGCCGCCGGCGACACCAAGACCTTCACCGCCCCGCTCGCCGGTGGCGACCAGGAGGGCCAGGACGCCGAGTGCACCGTCACCGTGCAGTCGGTCAAGGTCCGCGAGCTCCCCGAGCTCGACGACGACTTCGCCCAGCTCGCCTCCGAGTTCGACACCCTCGAGGAGCTGCGCGCCGACGTCGCCACCCAGGCGCAGCAGGCCAAGAAGTACGAGCAGGGCATCCAGGCCCGCGACAAGCTCCTCGAGCACCTCCTCGACACCGTCGAGATCCCCGTGCCCGAGGGCGTCGTCGAGTCCGAGGTGCACAGCCACCTCGAGGGCGAGAACCGCCTCGAGGACGACGAGCACCGCGCCGAGGTCCAGGAGAGCACCCGCAAGGCGCTCAAGGCCCAGTTCCTCCTCGACGCCATCGCCGAGAAGCTCGAGGTCCGGGTCGAGCAGCCCGAGCTCATCGAGTACCTCGTGATGAGCGCGCAGCAGTACGGCATGGACCCCAACCAGTTCGCCCAGGCCATCGACCAGCAGGGCCAGATCCCCTCGATCGTCCAGGAGGTCGCCCGCCGCAAGGCGCTCGCCGCCGTCCTCGACCAGGCCACGGTCACCGACACCGCGGGCACGCGCATCGACCT
Source organism: Oryzobacter telluris (assembly GCF_043099285.1). Taxonomy (GTDB): domain Bacteria; phylum Actinomycetota; class Actinomycetes; order Actinomycetales; family Dermatophilaceae; genus Oryzobacter; species Oryzobacter telluris. The sequence goes on from NZ_CP170723.1 coordinate 1,624,554, forward strand.
CGACGACCTCGTGCCCCAGGCAGAGACCGTCCAGGCCGACGAGGACGTCGCCGACGACGAGGCCGCCGAGGCCTCCGACACCAGCGACACCGAGGTCGCGGCGAAGGCCTGACCGGCTCCACCCGCACGAGACCCCGCCCGGCGCGACGCGCCGAGGCGGGGTTTCGCGGTTCGGCGGGCCGCGCCGCGGACCCTCACTTATCGTGGCAGGACGGCGTCCCTGTCCCCGCCGTGTCCCTGCTGAGGAGCACCATGTCCCCTGCCACGCCTCCCCGCGTCGAGGCCCGGCGGAGCCGCCTCGTGCGCCCGCTCGCCGTCCTCGCCGCGCTCGTCACCCTCGTCGGCCTCGCGGCCGCGCCCTCGTCGGCCGCCGACGGCGACGTCACCGTCGTCGTCAACAGCGACGGCACGGCGACCTACACCAGCCACGTCGCCACGGCCCTCACCGTCAAGCGGTCGGCCACCGAGGGCGGCACGGAGGTCGACAACTTCGCCCTCGCCGGGAACGCCACCGTCTCCAAGCCCCTCGGCGCGACCACGAAGTGCTGGGCCGCCTACGACGTCAGCACCCCCGTCGACGGCGGCTGCGTCGTGCCGGCCATGGCGCCGAACGCGACCGGCACCTACTACCGCCTCCCCGACCCCACCCGCTTCCTCGACACCCGGTCGGGCAGCGGCGTGCCGCTGGGCCAGGGTGGCACCCGCTCGGTGCAGGTCGGGGGGGTGTCCGGCATCCCGTCGACGGGCGTCTCGGCGATCGTCGCCAACCTCACGGCGACCAAGACGAGCACGGCCGGCTACATGACCCTGTACCCGAGCGGGGTGTCCCGCCCCACCGCGTCGTCCCTGAACTTCCCCTCCGGCTGGACCGGCGCCAACCTCGTCACCGTGCCGATCGGCGCCGACGGCAAGGTCGTCGTCTACAACGACACCGGGTCGGCCCACGCCATCCTCGACGTCCTGGGCTGGTACGCCGCGGACGACACCGTGCGGGGTGCGAAGGGCATCGGGGCGCAGTTCCAGTCCACCGTGTCCGGTGACCCCGAGCGCCTCTACGACAGCCGTGACGACGAGGCCGGCGCCTACGTCGACGGCGACGTCTTCGTGTGGCACGACGAGTGGGACACCAGCGCCGACGCCGACGCGGTCGAGGCGTACGCCCTCAACATCACCGCGGTCGGCGCGACGAAGGCCGGGGTGCTTTCTGCCTGGTCGGGCGAGACCGAGGACCCGCCGAACGCGTCGAGCGTCAACTACCTCCCGGGTGTCGCGGCCCCCAACATGACCGTCGTGCCCTCGGGCCGCCAGTCGACGCTGGAGACCGGGTTCGCCATCGCGAACGCGACCACCGGGACCGGCAGCGTGCACATCATCGTCGACCAGGTCGGGTACTACATCAAGAGCAACGACGGCGGCTTCCGCTTCCGTCCGCTCTCGACCCCGACGCGGATCCTGGACACCCGCACGGGGAAGGGGCTCTCCGGCCAGTTCGGGCCGGCGAGCGCCCGCACCCTCAACGCGACGAGCGTCACCACCCCGGACTCCTACTACGTCGTGGGCAACACGACCGGGGTCCTGCCGACGCTCAACACGTACCTGACCATCTGGAGCGGCGAGAACGCGCGCCCCACGGCGAGCAACCTCAACGTCACGCCGAAGCGGACCCGCGCCGCCGGCACCATCGCCCCCCTGAAGTTCACCGAGGGCACGGGTGTGCTGTCCTTCGCCATCTACAACAACGCGGGCAAGATGCACGTGCTGTTCGACGCGGCCGGCACGCTCGAGCTGGTTCCGCCCACGCTCGACACCCCGCCGCCGCTGGCGCGGACCACCGGCACGCAGCGCGAGGTCGCGACCACGACCGCGCCGGGGTCGGAGCGGTTCGACACCAGGCCGGTGCGGAGCACGTCCTCCCGGTACTGACGCACCGGATCGACGACGCCGGGTGGGGACCTCCCCGCCCGGCGTCGCCGTGTCCGGGGTGAGCCCGGGTGACCGTGCCGCGGCCGGGTCAGGCCGGGGGAGGGGCGCTCGTCGTGCCGACCCGCAGCGACACCGGGAACGGCTCGTCGGCCACGGGCTGCCCGTCGAGCGCGCGGCGCACCATCGCGCCCAGCGCGCGGCCCTTGGCCGCCCCGGGCTGCAGCACCGTGGTGAGGACGTGGTCGAGCCACGGCAGGTCGACGCCGTCGAAGCCGGTGACCGTGAGGTCCTCGGGGACGCGCAGCCCGAGCGACTCGGCGGCGCGCACCGCTCCCGCCGCCAGGAGGTCGGCCTGGGCCACGACCGCCGTCGGCCGCTGGTCGGCCGGCACGTCGAGGAGGAGGAGCGCGGCCTCGGTGCCCGCCTCCACGGTGAGGTCGCGGGCCTGGACGACGCGGGCCTCCTCCCCGGCGACGGCCCGGAAGCCGCGCACCCGGCCCACGGCGTCGGGGTAGTCGGCGCTCTCGAGGTCGGCGGCCTCCACGACGCCCGTGACCGACGTGGGGCGCAGCGGCATCGAGAGGTGGGCGACGCGGGTGTGCCCGAGCTCGAGGACGTGGCGCGTCGTCAGCCCCATGGCCGCCGCCTCGTCGGTGAGGACGTGCGCCACCGCCGGGTGCACGGGCGCACCGCTGCCGATGAGGGGGACCCCACGGGCGAGCAGGTGCTCGACGAGCGGGTTGGCGCGGGCGCCGCACAGGGGGAAGACGGCGGCGTCGACGGCGAGGTTCGCCAGCTGGGCCACGGCCCGCTCGGGGTCGTCGAGCGGCTGGGCGACGAGGAGCATCGAGCGACCGGCGGCGTCGAGCTCCTCGGCCAGTCCGTCGAGCACGCCGAGGGCGAAGGGGTCGTGGAAGGCGTAGCGCAGCGGTCCCTCGACGACGACGGCGACCGTGCCCACCCGGCCCCCGCGCAGCTGCGCCGCCAGCGGGTCGGGGCCAGCCCAGCCGAGCTCGGCGGCCGCCGCCCTCACCCGCTCGCCGGTGGCCGCGGCGACGGGCCCCTTGCCGCTGAAGACGAGGGACGCAGTGGAGGTCGAGACCCCGGCGCGCGTGGCGACGTCGCGCAGCGTGGGGCGCCGGTCGGGGCGCGGTTGACGAGGGGCGGCCATGGGTGACACCATAGTCGAATCGATTCGATCGAATCGATTCGACCCGTGACGACGACCGAGGACGACGCCCGTGGCCCCCACCGAGCCCGACCCGTCGGCCCGCCCGGCTCCGACCGTCGCCCCCGCGTCACCGCCCACCGCACCGCCACCCGCCGAAGGACCTCCGCACGTGCCCGCCACGACCTCGACCAGCCCCGTCCCCACCTCCACCCTCCCGCGCGCCACCGTCACCCGGGCCCGCACCTCCGTCTTCGTCGTCTTCGCGCTGGCGGGGCTCGTCTTCGCCTCGTGGGCCTCGCGCATCGCCGACACCAAGGCCTCCCTCGACCTCACCGCCGGCGAGCTCGGCCTGGTCCTGCTCGCGATGAGCGCGGGCTCGGTCACGGGGCTGCCCCTGGCCGGCCGGGTCAGCAACCGGCTCGGGGCCGCGCGCACCGTCCTCGCCGGCGGTGCGGTCTCGCTCGTCGGGCTGCTCGTCGTCGCCCTCGTGGTCGACGCCGCCGGGCCGCGTCCGCTGCTCGCGGGCGGGCTCTTCCTCATCGGGCTCGGGGTCGGTCTCTGGGACGTCGCGATGAACCTCGAGGGCGCGGCCGTCGAGCACGCGCTCGGCTCGTCGGTGATGCCGCACTTCCACGCGGCGTTCAGCGGCGGCACGGTGCTCTCCGCGCTCATCGGCGCCGCGATGTCGTGGGGGAGCGTGCCGCTGCTCGCGCACTTCGCCGGGGCCGCGGCCGTGACGGTCGGCGTCGGCCTGTGGGCCGTCCGCAGCTTCCTGCCCCGTGAGATCGAAGCGGCGGAGGACGGTGCCGAGGTCGCGCCCGCCGCGCGCCAGGGTTCGGCGTGGCTCGAGCCGCGCACCCTCCTCATCGGCGTCGTCGTGTTCGCCGCCGCCGCCACCGAGGGCACCGCGAACGACTGGCTGTCGGTCGCGTTCGTCGAGGGCCACGAGCTGCCCGCGTGGGCCGGAGTCCTCGGGTTCGCCACCTTCCTCAGCTTCATGACCGTCGGCCGGCTGCTCGGCACGAACCTGCTCGACACCCACGGCCGCGTGCCCGTGCTGCGGGGCAGCTTCGCCCTCGCCGTGGTCGGTGCGGCGCTCGTCATCTTCGGCGCCGACTGGCTCGCGTTCGTCGGTGCCGCGGTCTGGGGCGTCGGTGCGGCGCTGGGCTTCCCCGTCGGGATGAGCGCGTCGGCCGACGACCCCCAGCGGGCCGCGGCCCGGATGTCGGTCGTCGCCACCATCGGGTACGTCGCCTTCATCGCGGGGCCGCCGCTGCTCGGCTTCCTCGGTGACCGGGTCGGGGTGCTGCACTCCCTGCTCGTCGTCGGGGCGCTGGCGATCCTCGCGCTCAGCGTGGTGCCCTCGGTGCGCGAGCCCGGCGGCCTCCCGCGCAACGCCACGCGCTAACCACCCCACCTCTGCCGCTCGCTACGGGGCAGTAAGTGTCGCGATCACGACACTTACTGCCCCGTAGCGCGCACCGCAGCCGCGCGGGCGGGTGCGCGGGCCGACCGTCGGGACGGCGTTGTGCTCACGGCGAACACGGGCCGGACCCGGGAGTGGAGGGCAGGAACCGGGCGTTAGGGTCGGTGACAAGAAGCACCCGATTTCAGCGAGGAGCGTCTCCAGCGTGACCAGCACCGAGATCGTCGCCGCCGGCCCGGGACCCCAGGCCGGTCTGGACGACCACATCTACAACCGCCTCCTCAAGGAGCGGATCATCTTCCTCGGCTCGGACGTGCGCGACGACAACGCGAACGCCATCTGTGCCCAGATGCTGCTCCTGGCGGCGGAGGACCCGCAGAAGGACATCTGGCTCTACATCAACTCCCCGGGCGGCTCCGTCACGGCCGGCATGGCGATCTTCGACGTCATGCAGTGGATCCCCAACGACGTCGCCACGGTCGCGATGGGCATGGCCGCCTCGATGGGCCAGTTCCTCCTGTCGGCCGGCGAGCCGGGCAAGCGCTACGCCACCCCGCACGCGCGGGTGATGATGCACCAGCCCTCGGGCGGCATCGGTGGCACGGCGTCCGACATCAAGATCCAGGCCGAGCAGCTGCTCCACATCAAGAAGCAGATGGCCGAGCTCATCGCGCAGCACACGGGCCAGACCGTCGACCAGATCGAGCTCGACTCCGACCGCGACCGGTGGTTCACCGCCGAGGAGGCCAAGGAGTACGGCTTCGTCGACCAGGTCATCACCAAGGCGACGATGGCGGGCCCCGGGGTCGACAACCCCGTGACCTCCTGACCACGGCCGAGACGACGCGAGAGAGAGACATGAACGCCAACCTGACCGGCCGCCTCCACGTGCCAGCCCCCTCCAGCCGCTACATCCTGCCCCAGTTCGAGGAGCGCACCTCCTACGGGATGAAGCGCCTCGACCCCTACACGAAGCTCTTCGAGGACCGCATCATCTTCCTCGGCGTGCAGGTCGACGACGCGTCCGCCGACGACGTCATCGCCCAGCTCATCGTGCTGGAGTCGCAGGACCCCGACCGCGACATCCTCATGTACATCAACAGCCCCGGTGGCTCGTTCACGGCGATGACCGCCATCTACGACACGATGCAGTACATCCGCCCCGACGTGCAGACCTTCGTCATCGGGCAGGCCGCCTCCGCCGCGGCCGTGCTGCTCGGCGCCGGCGCCAAGGGCAAGCGGTTCGCGCTGCCCAACGCGCGGGTCCTCATCCACCAGCCGGCGATCGAGGGGACCGGCGGCATGGCCTCCGACCTCGAGATCCAGGCCAACGAGATCATCCGGATGCGTGGCTGGCTCGAGGAGACCATCGCCTCGCACTCCGGTCGCGACCTCGACCTGGTCCGCAAGGACATCGAGCGCGACAAGATCCTCTCCGCCGCAGCGGCCAAGGAGTACGGCCTCATCGACGAGGTCCTCGCCTCGCGCAAGGGCAACGGCTGACCCCAGCCGAACCGCACCACCGGATGCCGTCCGCTCACCCCGAGCGGGCGGCATCGGTGCGTCCCGGCCCGGCCGCGTCGAGGGCGAGCGGTGTGCGGGACTGCGAGTTCTCGCAAGACCGCTGGGTGAACCGCGGCGGGAGACCTAGGCTCGCGCGCGTGACACGGGTGGGTAGGGGAGCAGCAGGTCGGCGTCGGGCGTGGGTCGCGGCGGTGGTGGGGGCGCTGACGGCGGTCCCGCTGATCGCCTCGGTTCCGGCGGCGGGAGCGGCCGAGACGGCGGCGAGCGCGATCGTCGCCGCCGGGAGCGCGACGACCGCCGCGTGGGTCGACGACGACACGAACGCCACGATGACGTGGACCGGCAACCGCCGCGGTGTCTACCTCACGGGGGACCACGCCGACGGCAGCAACGACAGCTACGGGTGGTTCTTCTCGCCCAACGACGCCGCTGACCTGCCCACGTCCGGTGAGCACCCCGTGTCGTCGAACGACGGGCCGCTCGCGCTGCTGTTCAGCGACGGCAGCGGCAGCTGCCTCGTCAGCGGCACCGTCACGGTCCTCGAGCTGAGCTTCGCCGGCGACGGCACGCCCACCAGCCTGGCCGTCGACTGGACGGGCTCGTGCAACGGGGTGCCCCACGGGCAGGTCCGGGTGGGGTCGACCGTCCCGTACGGCGGCATCGACGTCCCGGCCTCCGTCGAGTTCGGCACGGTCACGATGGGCGAGATCCCGCCGGCGACCCCCGTGGTGATCCGCGGCCACGGCACCCAGGCCCCCGCCATCACCTCGGTCGAGGTCGGCCACGCCCCGGAGACCGATCCGCAGTACGTCACGGTGTACCAGGGGGACGGTTGCAGCGGCGTCACCCTCGGACACCTGCAGACCTGCTCGGTGCAGCTGCGGCCGGCCTTCACGAAGATCGACGGCTACGGCAGCGGCAGCCATCCCCTCCTCGTCACCGCCGGCGGGGCCACGGGGCGCACCCTCCTGCGCCACGACGGCGCCTGGGTCTCGCAACGAGGCCAGTTCACCCCGCTGTCCGACCGCGTCATGGACACCAGATCCGGCACCGGTGTCCGCAAGGGCGTCGTCGGCGCGGGCCAGACGGTCACCCTGAAGATCGCCGGGAAGGGCATCATCCCGTCGACGGGCACCTCGGCCGCCGTCCTCAACCTCACGGTCACCGGCTCGACGCGCTCGGGCTACGTCACGGCCTACCCGGCGGGGACGACCCGACCCACCGCCTCGAACATCAACTTCCGGGCGGGCTTCACGGGCGCCAACCTCGTCACCGTGCCGATCGGGGCGAACGGGTCCGTGACCTTCTACAACGCCACTGGCTCGGTGCACCTCGTGGCCGACCTCGTGGGGATCTACGCCAAGGACCGGGTCGCCCCGCTCGGCCGGACCGCCGACTTCTACCAGCACGATCCCTCGCGGCTGTTCGACTCGCGCACCGCGTGGGGCGAGCGGCTCGGCCCGCACGAGTACTTCCCCCTCGTCGCCGACTACGGCGCCGAGACCAACGGCAGGGTGGAGGCGCTCGTCGTCAACGTCACGGCCACGGGCACCACCGGGTCGGGCGTCCTCAGCGCCGTCCAGAACGAGCCCGAGTACGGACCACCCACCACCTCCACCCTCAACTACACCAAGGGCCTGACCGCCGCGAACATGGCGGTGGTGCAACGCGCGCCCAACAGCTCCAGCGGCCTGGAGGTCCCGACGTTCTGGATCGCCAACACGGGCAACGCCAGCACGCACGTCATCGTCGACATCGTCGGCTACTTCGCCCAGGGCACCATCGACGACCCCGGGTTCCGGTTCCAGCCGCTCGCGCCGACGCGGGTCGTCGACACCCGCAGCGACCTGGGCCTGGCCTCGATCGGCAAGGGGGTCGCGAAGCGGGTCCAGGCCTCGCGGGCCGTGGCGGGGCGCGACACGTACGCCCTCGTCGGCAACCTCACCGGGATCGTGCCCTCGACGTCGACCCACCTCACTGCCTGGGGCGGCGGGACCGTCCCGGGGGTGAGCAACCTCAACCTCATGACGGGGGTGACCCGAGCGAACTCGGTGTGGCCGGGCCTGGACGAGGGCAACGGCTTCCGGCTGCAGAACGCGGTCGGCACGCTCGACGTGGCGATGGACATCACGGGCACCTTCGAGATCTTCCCGCCGTTCCCGGAGACGATCGCCGGCGTGCCGTTCCCCCCGTTGCAGTCCGCGGGCGCCCGGTCGGCAGCGCCGGCTCCGGACCGCGAGGCACCCACGGAGGAGGGGCCGCGCCCCGCGAAGGACACCCCCACCGCCTCCGCCTGGTAGCCCACCGGAACCGGTGATGGTGGGGGCGCGTCGCAGCGGCATGCGCCGCCTCCCGCTGACCCGCGCCGCCGCCGTCGGGGCCCTCGCCCTCGTCGGGTTCACCGCGGCCTCGGCCACGCCCTGTGCAGCCTGCTCGTGCGCGGCGCTGCCGAGCCTCGCCGAGGCCGCAGCCCGCGCCGACGTCGTGTTCGTCGGCACCCTGGTCGAGACCCGCTCGCCGGGCCCGCCCACCTCGAGCGGCGACGCCGTGGCCCGGGCCTTCACGGTCACCGAGGTGCGCAAGGGCTCGGCGAGCGCCGTCACCGAGGTGCGCACGGCGGCCTCCGGCGCCTCGTGCGGGCTGGAGGTGGAGCAGGGGCGCACCTACGTCGTCGTGGCCACGAGCACCTCCGACGGCCTGCGGTCCTCCCTGTGCGACGGCACGACCCTCGCCTCGGACGTCACGGTCTCCGACCTCGCCGCGGTCGGCCCCGCCACGCCACCCGCCGCCGGCGCGTCGCGGGTCGAGCTGCCGGGTCTCGCGGCGGGGTTCACCGACGTCGTGCGCACCCCGCTGCTGTGGGGGCCGGTGGCCGCGGCATCCGCGCTGGTCACGGTCGGTCTGGCCCTCCTGCGGCGCCGCCGCGTGGCCCGCCGACACCCCGCCTGAGCCCGTTGCGCTGACAGCGGACAGGGGCGACGCGCCCGGCGCGTGCGGGCTTCAATGGATGCAGCCGTCGATGCCGAGAGGTAGCGTCGGGGCCGTTGCATCCAGTGAGGGAAGGGACGTCCGTGGCACGCGTCGGAGAGACGAGCGACCTGCTGAAGTGTTCCTTCTGCGGCAAGTCGCAGAAGCAGGTCAAGAAGCTCATCGCCGGTCCCGGCGTGTACATCTGCGACGAGTGCATCGACCTCTGCAACGAGATCATCGAGGAGGAGCTCGCCGAGACCAGCGAGCTCGGGCTCGACGAGCTCCCCAAGCCCCGCGAGATCTTCGACTTCCTCGAGCAGTACGTCATCGGCCAGGACGTCGCGAAGAAGGCCCTCGCCGTCGCCGTGTACAACCACTACAAGCGCATCCAGGCGGGTGAGTCGGCCCTGGGCAAGAAGGACCCCGACCACGTCGACATCGCCAAGTCCAACATCCTGCTCATCGGCCCCACCGGCTGTGGCAAGACGTACCTGGCGCAGACCCTGGCCAAGATGCTCAACGTCCCCTTCGCCATCGCCGACGCCACGGCCCTGACCGAGGCCGGCTACGTCGGCGAGGACGTCGAGAACATCCTCCTCAAGCTCATCCAGGCCGCCGACTACGACGTCAAGAAGGCCGAGACGGGCATCATCTACATCGACGAGGTCGACAAGATCGCCCGCAAGTCCGAGAACCCGAGCATCACGCGCGACGTGTCGGGTGAGGGCGTGCAGCAGGCGCTGCTGAAGATCCTCGAGGGCACCACCGCGTCGGTGCCGCCGCAGGGTGGGCGCAAGCACCCGCACCAGGAGTTCATCCAGATCGACACGACCAACGTGCTCTTCATCGTCGGCGGCGCGTTCGCCGGCCTGGAGAAGCTCATCGAGTCGCGCAACGGCAAGAAGGGCCTGGGCTTCGGCTCCGAGCTGCACACGCCCAAGGACCTCGCCGAGAGCATCCACGAGGTCATGCCCGAGGACCTGATGAAGTTCGGCCTCATCCCCGAGTTCATCGGCCGCGTGCCGGTCATCACCACCGTGGCACCGCTCGACAACGCCGCGCTCGTACGCATCCTCACCGAGCCGCGCAACGCCCTCATCAAGCAGTACCAGAAGATGTTCGAGATCGACGGCGTCGTCCTGGAGTTCACCGAGGACGCCGTCGCGGCCGTGGCCGAGCAGGCGCTCGCGCGCGGCACCGGCGCCCGCGGCCTGCGCGCCATCATGGAGGAGGTCCTCCTGCCCACGATGTTCGACGTGCCCTCCGACGAGGAGATCGCCAAGGTCGTCATCAACAGCGAGGTCGTCTACAAGAACGTCAACCCGACGATCGTGCGCCACGACGAGGAGAGCGGCCGCAAGCGCGCCCCGCGCAAGCGCTCGGCCTGACCGCACCCCCGCACCGACCACGAGGGCGGCCCCCACCACGGGGGCCGCCCTCGTCGGTCGTGTGGAGGCCCCGCTCAGCGTCGGCGCGTCGCCAGCCGGACCGTCCAGGCGAGCGCGGCCAGGAGCAGCAGGGCCAGGGTCCCCACGAACGGACCCCAGGAGATCGGCGTCCGTGACGCCAGCGCCCCGACCAGGGCCGCGACGACCCCGACGAGGACGAGCACCGCCCCCTGCCGCACCCAGCGGTCGAGGCTGGCGCGGGGCAGCTCGGCACGCACCGGCCACGCGGCCAGCAGGGCGAGCGAGAGGTGGGTCGTGACGACCGCGGTCGCGGCTGCGGCGGCGAGCGCCCAGTCGACGAGCGAGGTGGGCACCGCCCACGGCACCGTGGCGGCGAGGACCTGCACGACGAGCAGGGCGAACGCGCCCCACCCGCCGGGCCGGCGCACCGCCCACAGGGTGGCGAGGAGGACGGCGATCGCCGAGTAGGGGATGAAGCCCGGCAGGTCGGCGGCCCCGGCGAGGACCACGGTCACGCCCCCGGCCGCCACGACCCCCACGGCGGCACCCCGCCAGGTGCGGCTCGCGACCGGTCGGCGCACGGGGCGGACGTCCTCGACCGCAGGGGTGACGGACGCGCTCATCGGACGGCCACCCTCGGGGCGCGGGCGCGTCGTCCGACCCCGCGCAGCACGGCGTCGAGCGACCCCCGTCCGCGCCAGGGGATGACGGGCACCCCGGCCTCGGCGCAGCGGCGGGCCTCGCGCTCGCGCTCGAGCAGCCGCAGCCGCCACACGAGGTGGGCCTGGCGCACGTCCTCGAGGAGGGTGGCCGCGAGGACGGCGTCGTCGCCGACGCGTCCGGCGGAGAGCTCGGGTGGCAGGGCGTCGATGACGATGACGTCGTGGCCGCTGCGGGCCAGCCGCACGGCGTGGGCGAGGGGCTCGGGGGAGACCAGCGCCGAGAGCAGGACGACGAGGGCGCCCGGGGGGACCGGGCGGCCGAGCTGGGCTCGCAGCGCCCGGGCCTCGAGGACCGTGCCGCGCGACTCCTCGGCACGCCCCAGCGCGAGCAGGACGCGGGCGAGCTGGTGGTGGCCACCGACGGCCGGGAGCTCGACGTACCCACCGCCGCCGAGGACCGACAGGCCGACCCGGTCGCCGGTGCCCAGGTAGTGGGCGGCGACGGCTCCGGCGGCCTCGACCGCGACATCGAGGCTGGAGCGCCGCCCCTGCGTGCTGTCGCGCTCGCCGAGGTCGCGCAGGGCGTCGACGACGAGGCGGACCTCGGCGTCCTGGTCGGCGTGGGTCGTGGTGACGTGCAGGGTCCCGGTGCGCTGCGACACCGGCCAGTGGATGCGGCGCAGCCGGTCCCCGGTTCGGAACGGCCGGATGTCGGAGAGCTCGGCGCCGCTGCCCGGCCGGGGGGAGCGGTGCTGCCCGACGAGGCCCACGGGGTGCGGCAGCCCGGCCCGCGTCGTGAAGGTGCCCGGGGTGGGCAGGGTCGGGACGCCCTCGGTGCGCTGCTCGGGCCACTGCCACGCGAACGACGCGAAGTCACCGAAGGCGCCGACCTGGGCGGGGCCGAGCCGGCGCACGCCCCACCGGTCGGAACGGACCTGGACGCCCACCGCGACGGTGGCGTCGTCCGGGCCGCCGGAGCGCCGGTCGTCCCCGACCGACCCGGCGACGTGGCCGTGGAGCGGGGCCGTCGTGGCCCACCGGTCGCCGGGCAGGTGGCCGACGACGTCGCGCAGCCCGGGCACGACCTCCACCTCGACCTGCCAGGCGGTGGTCTCGCCCTCCTGGACGAGGTCGGCGCCGACGCGGCTCGTCGCCCGCGGCGCCCGGGTGGGCCGGGTCGCGATCGACCAGAGGGTGAGGGCCACGAGCGGCACCGCGATGACCACGACGTCCGGACGGCCGAGCATCACGCCGGCCACGAGGAAGAGCAGCCCCACGACCGTCGCACGCCCGAACGCCCGGGTGGGGCGCCATCCGGAGGTCACGACGAGCGCACCGCCGTCCTCGGCGTGGCGACCGAGCGCAGCAGGTCGGCGACGATGCTGCGCGAGGACACCTCGCTCATCCACAGCTCGGGGCGCACGACGACGCGGTGCTCGAGGACGGCGGGCGCGATGGCCTTGACGTCGTCCGGCGTGAGGTAGTCGCGGCCGCGCACGACGGCGTAGGCGCGCCCCACGAGGAGCAGGGCGAGCGAGCCGCGCGGCGAGGCCCCCATGAGCGCGTGCTCGTGCTCGCGGGTGGCCCGGGCCAGCGCCACGCAGTAGCGGCCGACCTCGGGGGAGACGGTGACGTCCTCCATCGTGGCCTGGAGGTCGAGGAGCTCGGCGGCGTCGACGACGCGACGCACCTGGGTCTCCTCCCGCCGGCGCTGCATCCGTCGGCCGAGGACCTCCCACTCGTCGTCGGCGCTCGGGTAGCCGAAGGCGACGCGGACGAGGAAGCGGTCGAGCTGGGCCTCGGGCAGCGGGTAGGTGCCCTCGTACTCCACCGGGTTGGCGGTGGCGATGACGTGGAAGGGCTGGGGGAGCGGGAAGGTCTGGCCCTCCACGGTCACCTGGTGCTCCTGCATCGCCTCGAGCAGGGCCGCCTGGGTCTTCGGCGGGGTGCGGTTGATCTCGTCGGCGAGGAGCAGGCCGGTGAAGACCGGGCCCTGGCGGAACTCGAAGGTGCCGCGCCCCTGGTCGTAGACGAAGGCGCCGGTGAGGTCGGAGGGGAGGAGGTCGGGCGTGAACTGCGCCCGGGTGAAGTCCAGGCCGAGCGCGGTGGCGAAGGTGCGCGCGGCGAGGGTCTTGCCCAGCCCGGGGTAGTCCTCCATGAGGACGTGGCCGCCGGCGAGGACCCCCGCGAGGACGACCTCGGTCGCCGCCCGCTTCCCGACGATGACGGTGTCGACCTCGTCGAGGATCTCGGTGATGCGGCGGTGGGCGCTGGGGATGTCGGTCACGGGTGACTCCTCGTCAGGTGAGTGCTTCGAGCTCGGTGATCAGGGCGTCGGCCTCGGCGGCCGACAACCGACGGGGTGGGGAGGTCAGGTAGGTGGACAGCGCGCCGCCGGCGGGGACGCCGTGGGGTGCGCGGTCGGCGGCGAGCGCGGTGACGAGCGCGTGGAGCTGCGTCGCGGCCTCGGTGTCGGAGGGAGCGGGGTCGAGGAGGCGGGCGAGCGCGGCGATGCCGGGTTCGGCGCGCGCCTCGGCGGCGCCGCCGGGACGCCAGTCCCAGTCGATGCCGTCGGGGCGCAGCAGCGGGGGGAGCCCGAGCACGAAGGCCGCGACGACGGCCACGGTGGCGGCGGCCAGCAGGGCCACGGGTCCGCGCGCCAGCGTGAGCAGGACGAGGACGAGGACGACGGCGCCGACGGCCACCCAGACCTGTCGGGGGACCGGGCGTGGCTCAGCCACGGGACCGACCCGGTGCCACGGGGACGGTGGCCGCGACCGCGGCGCCGAGCGCACGGTAGGCCTCGGCCGCCCGGCTGCGGTCGTCCTCGGTGAGGGCGTGGCGCGACCAGGCGGCCTCGCGGTACAGCACGGCCAGACCACGCAGGGTGGCGTCGTCGACGGGGAAGCGGCGCAGCACCTCGAGGACCACCTCGGAGGAGGTGCGCGAGGCGGTGAGCGGCACCCCGGCCGCGTGGACGGAGGCCTCGAGCAGGGACCAGGCGGCGACGACTCCCTCGGCGGGGGTCCCGGCCGACAGCGCGACGAGGCGCTCGCCCTCACCTGCCGCCACGGTGCGCGCGAGGTCCTCGAGGGCGACGTCCACGCCGGAGTCGGGCGCGGCGAGCGGCTGGCGGTCGCTGCGGTGGATGAGCTGGCGCAGGCCCTGCCAGATGCAGAACGCGATGAGCACGGCGAGCGCGCCGACGATGGCGTAGCCGATCCACCCCTCGGCACCCTCGGCCGCGCGTCGCGGGCCGACGTACTTCGCCCCGAGGATCTCCGACTGGGTGAGGTTGGGGGTGTCGTCGTACCCGACGCTCTTGATCTTGCGGATGCCCGGGTCGACGATCGCGCGGACGGCCTGCGGGGTGGCCGAGGCCCAGACGGCGGCAGCGAGCGTCGTCGCCCCGATCGCGACGACCCACCGGGGCCGCGTCGCCCCCGACAGCACGGCTCTGACATCCACCACGGACACACCCAATCACACCCGGGTGCTGGCGAACGGAGGTGCGGACGGTGACGATGGGGTCGTGACCACGGCCTACCGACTCCGCGCGGGCGACACCGGTCCCGTCCAGCAGTCCCCGGTCACCTGCGGCTCGGCCTGCCTCACGGTGGCCCGGATGCTCGTCGACCCCGTGTTCGCCTCGTGGGTCCGCACGGGCTCGCCGCGGCTGCCCGGGTCACCCAGCGGGTCGACGGAGCAGGAGCGGTTCGCGGCCTACGAGCGGGTCGTCATGCGGCGGACCAACAGCGTCTTCGCGCCGGGCCAGCCGCCCATCCTCCCGTGGCCGCGGCGGCTCGGGACCCCGCCGTGGGGGGCGCAGCGCGAGCTCGAGCTCGGCGCCGCGCGCCACGGTACGCAGTACACCCAGGACCTCCTGCGCGCCGATGACGAGGGCGAGCGGGTCGCTGCGTTCGACACCCTCGTCGACGTCGTCGCCGACGGCGCCCCCGCCCTGCTCTACGTCGGGAACGCCCTGATGCCGCGGCACGTCGTCCTCGTCCTCCCGGGCGACGGGGACCGGATGCTCGACGTGTACGACCCGGGCAGCGGCCGGGTGGACCACCTGCGGCGCGACACCGTCGTCGAGCGGCGGCTGCGCCTCAGCGGGTGGGACGTCCCGTGGATCGCGGTGCGCCCCGTGGGGCTGCGCCCGGTGCGCACGCCCGCCGCCGCGCCCGCCCTCGGCCCCGCCCCCGCCTGACGACCGCGCTACGGGGCAGTAGGTGTCGTGATCACGACACCTACTGCCCCGTAGCGCGCACGTGCGGTGCGGCCTGAAGCGTGTCCTACCGCCTGGTACGTGGGGTGATCACCCCACGTACCAGGCGGTAGCGCGCGACTGAGGGCAGGTGGGAAGGCGCGCCGGGGCAGGGACGCCTGGGGTGGGCGCCCTGCGGTGGGTCAGGCGGTGGGCTTGGCGACGGCGACGAGCTCGATGTCGCGGGCCGACACCTCGTCGCCCACGGCGTAGTCGAGCGTCCCGGTGAGCTTGCCCGCGGCGCGCAGGTCGGTCTCGGCCGAGCGCACGTGGGCGAGCGCGGCCTCCGGTCCGACGAGCGTCATCGTGGGGACCTCGGCGCGCATGCCGACCTTGGCCTCCGACTTCGCCTTGCGCACCACGGCGAGCGCGGCACCGACCGAGGCGAGCACGGCGGCGTCACCACCGGCGGGCACCTCGTCGACCGACGGCCACGCGGCCCGGTGCACCGACCCCTCGTGGGTCCACGACCAGACCTCCTCGGTGACGTACGGGAGGACGGGGGCGAACAGGCGCAGGACGACGTCGAGGGCGATGCGCAGCGTGGCGCGGGCGCTCGCCGCCGCGGCTTCCCCGTGGCCGCCGTACGCGCGGTCCTTGACGAGCTCGAGGTAGTCGTCGCAGAACGACCAGAACCACTGCTCGGTGACCTCGAGGGCACGGGTGAAGTCCCACGCCTCGAACCCGGCGGTGGCGCGGGCGACGACGTCACGCAGCCCGTCCAGGAGGGCGAGGTCGAGCGGCTCGGTCACCTGCGCGGCGAGGTCGCCCTCGACGTCCCCGAAGGTGAGCGCGAACTTGCTCGCGTTGAGCACCTTGATGGCGAGGCGCCGGCCGACCTTGATCTGGCCGGTGTCGTAGGCGGCGTCGGTGCCGAGGCGGCCGCTGGCGGCCCAGTAGCGCACGGCGTCGGCCGAGTGCTCCTTGAGCAGGTCCTCGGGCGTGACGACGTTGCCGCGCGACTTGCTCATCTTCTTGCGGTCGGGGTCGAGGATCCAGCCGCTGATGGCGGCGTCGGTCCACGGCACCGAGCCGTGCTCCCAGTGCGAGCGCACGACCGTGGAGAACAGCCAGGTGCGGATGATGTCGTGGCCCTGGGGGCGGACGTCGAACGGGAAGACCTTCTCCCACAACGGGTCCGAGCCCTCGGCGCCATCCGCACGGCGCCAGCCGCCGGCGATCTGCGGCGACAGGGAGGACGTGGCCCAGGTGTCGAAGATGTCGGGGTCGCCGACGAACCCGCCGGGCACGCCGCGCTGGTCCTCGGTGTAGCCGGCCGGGGGGTTGGCCGCGGGGTCCACGGGCAGGTCGGCCTCGGACGGGACGATCGGGCTGTCGTGCACCGGCTCGCCGTCGGCGTCGAGCGGGTACCAGACGGGGATCGGCACGCCGAAGAAGCGCTGGCGCGAGACGAGCCAGTCGCCGTTGAGCCCCGACACCCAGTTGGCGTAGCGCGAGCGCATGAACGCCGGGTGGAAGTCGATCTCCTCGCCGCGGGCGACGAGGGCGGCGTTGAGGTCGGCGTCGCGGCCCCCGTTGCGGATGTACCACTGGCGCGAGGTGACGATCTCGAGCGGCTTCTCGCCGCGCTCGTAGAAGTTCGCCATCCGCTTGGTGGGGGTGGGCTCGCCGTCGAGGTCGCCCGACTCGCGCAGCGCGGTCACCACGGCCTCACGGGCGCCGAACGCGGTCTTGCCGGCGAGCCCCTCGGCGTACAGCGCCTCGCCCGTGGTGCCGACGAGCCACTCGGGGACCTCGGTCTGCAGGCGGCCGCTGCGGGTGACCACCGATCGGGTCGGGAGGCGCAGCTCGCGCCACCAGATGACGTCGGTGAGGTCGCCGAACGTGCAGCACATGGCGATGCCCGCACCCTTGTCGATCTCGGCGGCCGGGTGCGCCACGACCGGGACCTCCACACCGAACAGCGGCGAGGTGACGGTGGTGCCGAACAGCGGCTGGTAGCGCTCGTCATCGGGGTGGGCGATGAGGGCGACGACGCTCGGGATGAGCTCGGGGCGCGTGGTCTCGATGTACAGGGGCGAGCCGTCGGGGCGGTGGAACGCGACCCGGTGGTAGTGGCCGGGGTAGTCGCGGGCCTCGAGCTCGGCCTGGGCGACGGCCGTCTGGAAGGTGACGTCCCACAGGCCCGGCGCCTCGGCCTGGTAGGCCTCGCCGCGGGCGAGGTTGCGCAGGAACGCCTGCTGCGCCGTGGCGCGCGAGTGCTCGTCGATGGTGCGGTAGGTGATCGACCAGTCGTAGCTGTGGCCGATCCGCCGGAAGAGGGACTCGAAGGCCTCCTCGTCCTTGACGGTGAGCTCGTCGCACAGCTCGATGAAGTTCTGCCGCGAGATCGGGAGCTCGTCGGAGGACTTGGTGCTCTTCGCGTCACCGCGGAACGGCGGCACGAAGTCGGGGTCGTGGTGCAGCGAGGCGTCGCCGCGCACGCCGTAGTAGTTCTGGACCCGCTTCTCGGTGGGCAGGCCGTTGTCGTCCCAGCCGATCGGGTAGAAGACGTTGAAGCCGGCCATCCGCTTGTAGCGGGCCACGCAGTCGGTGTGCGTGTAGCTGAAGACGTGCCCCATGTGCAGCGAGCCGGAGGCGGTGGGCGGCGGGGTGTCGACGGAGAACACGGCCGAGCGCGGACCGGCCAGGGCGGCGTCGCGGTCGAAGGCGTAGGTGTCCTGCTCCTGCCAGACCGCGGCCCACTTGTCCTCGAGGCCGTCGAGGGACGGCCGTTCCGGGACGGAGGCAGCGCGAGATGGGGAGAGGGGCTCGGTCATGGCCGACATCCTCCCAGACGGCCGGAGCCGTCCTCACCCGGGTTCAGGCCGTGGGGCGGCGGCGCATCAGGCGCACGAGGGCCAGGCCGAGGACGGCGGCACCCGCCGCGACGCCGACCCAGACGACCTGCCGGCGGTCGCCGACGAGGGGGTCGGCCACGGGGCGTACGGCGACCCGCTGGCTGCCCGGTGTCTCGGTGGGGCGCGGTTTCGCGCCGGGGGCGAGCGGCCCGGCCACCCGGTCGTCGAGGACGGCCGTCAGGGCCTCGACGGGCTGCACGAGCCCCCACCCGGCCGTGTCGGTGCGCGCGTCGCGGCGGTCGCGGGCGGCGGTGACCTCGAGGCGGTGCTTCCACTGCGCCGGCCCGTCGGTGGGGAACCGCTGCGCGACCAGGGCCGCGGCGGCGCTCACGTACGCCGTGGCGTAGCTCGTGGAGGCGCCCTCCTGGCTGAGGTAGCAGTCGCCCCACGCGCCCCAGGCGGTGAGGACGTCGCGCCCCGGTGCCACGAGGTCGACGTGCTGGCCGTGCACGGAGTCGTCGGTGACCGCGTCGTTCGCGTCGGTGGCCGAGACCGCCACGGCCTCGGGGTAGGCGGCGGGGTAGCGCGGGCCGTCGGCCCGGTCCTCGGCCGTGAGCCGGTTGCCCGCCGAGGCGACGACGAGCGCCCCCTTGGCCGTGGCGAACCGCACGGCGGAGCGCAGGCGGGGGTCGTCGGTGGTGGTGCTCAGGGAGACGTTGATGACGGCGGCGCCCTGCTCGGAGGCGTACCGGATGCCCTGGGCGAGCGCCGCGACGCCCACCTCGCCGTCCTCCTCGCGCTGCTCGTCAGGAACGACCTTCACCGGGAGGATCCGCGCGTCGCGGGCCAGCCCGACGACACCCGACCGCTGCACCGGACGCGCCGCGATGATGCCGGCCACGGCGGTCCCGTGGGCCCGCTCGTCAGCACGCGGCGACCCGCCGGCGAACGAGCGGCCGCCGACGAGGACGCCGTCGGGGAAGTGCCCGTTGCGCTCTGCCACACCGGAGTCCACGACGGCGACGAGCACGCCGCGCCCGGTGGCGAGCTGCCAGGCCCGGTTCGCGCCGAGCCGGGTGAGGGCGGTCGGCGTGGCGGGCAGGTAGGCGACCTTGCCCTCCTCGCACTTCTCGGCCGCCGCGACGGCACGCGCGGGGGAGGAGGACGGCGCAGCGGCAGCGGGGGAGGCCGCCGTGAGCGCGGACAGCAGCACGACGCCACCGACGGCGGCGGCAGCGCCCACCCGTCGCGACGGGCGCCGGCCGGTGGGCCGGCTCACGAGCCGCCGGAGACGACGGTCCGGGCCGCCGCCGAGCCGAGGACCGGGCCGGGGCGGAGCAGCTCGGCCCACGACTGCGGGACCGGCGCGACGTCGTCGGGTCGGTAGCCGAGGCGGGCCAGGAGCTCGTCGTCGGCCCCCTCGAGGGCGTAGGCGGTGGCGGTCTGGTCGACCGCGAGCACCGGGCCCTTGTTGAGGACCGCACCCGACACGGCTCGCACGAGGGCGCCGTCACCGGTGTCGACGACGGTGCGCCCGCGCTCGGCCTCGGGGACCGGGTCGGCGCGCGACCCGAGCGTCACCTCGGGCTGGGTGCCGGCGGCGGCGGTGAGGGTGGCGCAGGGGATGTCGGGGATCGGCGTGGGGATCGTGGTGGGCCACTCGGGCGGCGCGAACTGCTGCGGCCGCACCTCGAGCTGGCGGATCTGGGCGGCCTGTACCGGGACCTCGCGACCCGACGCCCCCGACCCGAGCCGGTACATCTCCGTGGCGACCTCGGGCAGCGGCTCGAGGTCGCCGTTCGGGAGGACGAGGTAGCGGCGGCCGTCGGCGTCGCCCTCGAGGGCGAGCACCGAGCCGACGGTGGCCCCGGCCGGGAGGCCGGGCAGCGACTTGCCCAGGTCGTCGATGGTGAGCGGGCCGAGCGCCGCGGCCTCAGGAAAGAGGTTGAGCCAGGCGGCCGGGGCGCTGATGGGGGTGCGGCCGTCGAGGCGCAGCGCCACGGTGACCGCGGAGACGTCGCGGGCGGCGACGGGGTAGCGGCGGCCCTGGGCGACGACGAAGGTGCGGTCGCCGCTGCGCACGACGACGGCCCCGTCGGCCTGCGGCGTGGCCGCGCGGCGCGTGCCGATGGCGGTGGAGACGAGCTCGCCCTCCTCGAGGCACGACACCCAGCCGGAGTTGACCAGGCCGTCGGCGGGGGTCAGCGAGTCGGGCGCGCCGAGGATCCCCAGGGTCGGGCCGCGCCCGATGTCGCGCAGCTCGTCGTCGGGGACGGCGAGGACCTTGAACTCCGCCGCCGGGATGATGAGGCGCGCGCTCGTGGTGTTGACGACCGGGTGGAGCCTGCCGTTGAGCGAGACGTACCGGGCGCCGCTGTCCTCGGCGATGATCAGCCGGTTGTTCTTCCAGCCGTCGGGCAGCGAGGAGCGCAGCCAGCCGAACGCCATCGAGCCCAGGACGAGGACGACGGTCAGCGCGAGCCCGCCGGCCACGGCCCGCAGCGGGCGGTGCGGCTCGACCTCGCGGCCGCCGGGGGCCCCGCTGACGAACGCCGTGGTGAGGCGCCGACGGCTGAACGACTGGGCGTCGACGAGGTCCTTCTTGGTCGCCACGGGTCAGAGCACCCCGATGGTGGCGGCCGCGAGGGGGAGCAGCGCGACGAGGACGACGCCGTCGAGGGTGTCGGCGATCCGGCCGAGCCCGACCCGGGTGCGCGGCGCGAGGACGGCCAGCGAGACGACGACGGCGGCCCCTCCACCCAGGACGACGGCGAGGGCGGGGCGCCACGAGGCGTGCACCTGCGCGGCGGCCACCGCGGCGAGGGCCAGACCGAGGATGCCCGACGCCATCGCGAGCAGCACCGAGGTGCGGGTGCGGCTGTGCCGGGTGCGCAGCAGCGTGGCGACGTGGCCGACGACGACGAGCAGCGCACCCCAGACGCCCGCCGCGACGAGCTGCGGGGTGGTGAGGAGGGTGATGCCGCCGGACGCGAGGGCGATGGCGACCATGACGTCGTGGCCGCGGGCGACCTGCGCGCGGACCTGGCCACGGTCGACCTCGGGTGCGTCGGCGGAGATCTCGGCCTCGGTGCGCGGCGCGTGCGAGGACAGGCGGCTCGAGGAGATGCCGACCCACGGCAGGACGTTGCCGACGACGACGGCCACGACGAAGACCACGGCGGCGACGCTCGTCATCGGGAGGTCGGCGGCGGTGGAGACGGCGCCGAGGACGACCATCGCGGCCCCGACGACCGACCCGGCGGCCAGGGCCAGCCGGTGCGTGCTCAGGGCCAGAGCCGCCAGGGCCCCGACCACGGCGACGGCGCCGCCGGCGTAGATCAGCCCCTCGCCCCAGAGCGGGGCGGACGGGACGACGGCCGAGCCCGCGACCGCGGCGTGGACCAGGGCGGTGGCGGCCAGGGCGACGGCACCGGCCGAGCGCGTGCGGGCGTGCAGCACCGCGGCGGTGGCGACGAGCAGCACTGCGACCGCCCCGGCGACGGCGGTGACGAGGAGCCCCGAGCCACGGGCCGTGAACAGCGCCCACGCGGCGCAGAGGAGGAAGACGGTGGCGGCCCCGACCGCGGTGCCGGCGCTGTGCCGGGCGGTCCAGGGGGCGAACTGCGTCTCGACGACGTCGGCCACCGCCTCGACGACGTCGTCGTAGACCTTGTCGGTGGTGACGTCGACGGTCTCGAGCGAGAGGACGGTGCCGTCGGTGACGCCCTGGGCGGCGAGCGAGCGGTCGGGGTCGAGGAGCACCCCGCCGCGCACGACGAGCCGGAACCCGTGCGAGGCGTTGCCGGCGTCGAGGACGCCGAGCTCGCGCGCCAGCTCGGGGACGAGCTCGACGACCGGGATGCCGCCCGGGACGCCGAGGTCGGCGCGACGGGTGCCCGACGACACGGACACGCGCACGAGCGACGCTGCGGTGCTGACCTGACTCACGACTGGAACTCTCCCCTCCGGCGGGCACGGTGTGGCTGCGCGGCGGGTGGTCCCCCGGCGCGTCCCCGCGGCCGTGACGAGCATAGACGGGGACTCGCCGGGGAGTTCTCCCCATTGGCCGTCGTTCCACCACGTCGTAGTGTCATCGTTGCGAGACCACGGGAGGGCCGGATCCGGGGTCGGGAGAGGGGCCTCCGGTCAGGGGAAAGCCGTTCAACATCAGCGCGACGACCAACAGCCGGCGTCGCCACAGGGAAGGAATGACCATGGGTGACTCGTTCAGCGCCGGCGAAGGCGTCGTCAAGAAGAGTGCCGACATCGTCAGCACCGCACGCGCCGACCTGCGCCAGCAGATCAGCGGCCTGCGCGGCCAGATGGAGCAGGTGAAGGCGCACTGGCAGGGCGAGGGTGCGCGCAGCTTCGACCAGGTCTCCGAGGCCTGGAAGATCCAGACGCAGGACATCGTGGACGTCCTCGACACCTTCGAGGCCAACCTCACCGGCGCCCAGCGCCAGTACGACGCCGACGACTCGTCCGCGGCGTCCAGCCTGTCCAAGTACAACAGCATGCTCGGCAAGTGAGCGGGAGGGAGACCATCATGACTGACGGCATCAAGGTCGGCGGGTCCGGCATCGACACCCTGGTCGGCGACATGAAGACCGGCCTGGGGAACCTCGAGTCGCGTCTCGAGACCATGAAGAGCGACCTGCGCCCCTACGTCGAGCAGTGGGACGGTTCGGCGCGCCAGGCGTACTCGCAGGCCCAGAAGGACTGGGACCAGCAGATCGAGGACTGCAAGCAGCTCCTCGAGGACGTCCGCCAGGCCGTCATCCGCTCCAAGGAGGACTACCTCTCCGGCGAGCTGCGCAACACCAACATGTGGGGCTGACCCCACCACAGCACCGCACCACCAGCCGCGTGCCGGCACCCGTGACGCGGGTGCCGGCACGACCGGCGTTCCACACGCACCGACCTCGGGGGAGGAGACACCATGGGACTGCCTGACGAGGACCGACCGATCCGCTACCCGTCGGTCCTGAGCGTCCTGGGCCGTGAGCACCGGGAGCAATGGACCGAGAAGGCCGGCGACGGCGTCACCCGCGTCGACAACTCGCTCGCCGAGCGGTCGACCTTCGGGGGCACCCCCGCCGCGCAGAAGTTCGCCAGCGTCTACGAGGCCGCGCGCACCGAGTACGAGGCCGTGCTCAAGGGCGCCCGCGAGGACCTCCGGATCGCCGCCGAGAACCTCGCCCTGGCCGCGCAGGAGATGCGCAGCCGCGACGAGAACGCCGGCGCCGCGTTCGTCACGCTCCTCTCGCGCTGGACCGACCCCAACGGGTTCGAGAGCACCCAGCGCCAGGAGGAGGCCCGCGGCACCGAGCAGGGCCAGCAGGGCGCCACGACGATGGCCGACCTCACCGAGGACGACCAGCCGCCGGCCGGCGACCGCCCCGACCCGTCGGGCGGCCCCGTCACCGGCCCCGGTGCCGGTCCCGGCAGCAGCCCGGGGGCCGAGCCCGCCCCGACGATGGCGACCGGTCCCACCGGGACCGGGCCGAGCCCCGGCCGCGACGGCGTGGCCTGACCACCGTGTCCACCCGACCCCCGATGCCGGGCCCGCGCCAGCGGCGCGGGTCCCGCACGTGGCGCCGCCGGCTCGCGCCGGGGCTCCTCGCCGCCGCCGTCGCGCCCGTGGTGGCCGCACCGGCCGTGGCGACCCCGCACGCACTCGCGCCGGCCGCACCTGCGGCCCCGGCGGCCGCGGCCGCCGACGGGTTCGGTGAGGGGGGCTGGTGGTGGGACGCCATGGGCGTCGACACCCTCCAGCGCGCCGGCACCGGCACGGGCGTCACCGTGGCGGTCGTCGACACCCCGATCAACCCCGACGTGCCCGAGCTGAAGGGGCGCATCGCGAAGTCCTCCAGCCCGTGCCTCAAGGCCGGCGGCGGCACGATGTCGCCGCGCAGCACCGGGCGCGAGGCCGAGCACGGCACGACGATGGCCGCGCTGATCGGCGGCACCGGCCGCGGCAGCGGCCCCGGGGGCAGTGGCATCCGCGGCATCGCCCCCGACGCCACGCTCCTGCACTACGCCGTCAGCTACCCCAACCCGAAGCGCGCCGGCGACCTCGCCTGCGGGCTGTCCGGCCCCGGGTACGACGAGCTCGCCGAGGGCGTCGTCGCCTCCATCCGCGCGGCGGTCGCCGACGGCGCCGACATCATCAACCTCTCCGTGGTCACCGACTACGACGCCGACTACGGACCCGCGCTGCTCGAGGCCTACCGGGCCGGCGTCATCGTCGTCGCCGGCACCGACAACGCCGGGCGCGGGGTGATGTGGCCGGCGCTCGGCAACGGCGTCGTCGTCGTCAACCCCGTCGACCGCACGGGCCGCGTCTACGAGCAGTCCGTCAAGAACGCCCCCTCCATCGGGTTCACCGCCCCCGGCAAGGGCGTCAACGCCCTGGGGGTCGAGGCCGGCCGCTGGCGCAGCGACTTCCTCGCCGACGGCTCCTCCAACGCCACCGCCCTCGTCAGCGGCGGGCTCGCCGCGATGTGGTCGGCCCACCGGGAGGCCACCGCCAACCAGGTCCTCCAGGCCGCGAAGGCCCAGGTCGGGCTGCGCAAGGGCGCCACCGGGGTCGAGACCTGGTTCCGCCGCGAGGGGTCGGACCTGCCGCAGGTCACCGCGCGCAACCCCGCCTACGGCTGGGGCATCGTCGACCCCGCCGACGCCGTGGCCACCGACCCCACGACGCTGCCCGACACCAACCCCATGGCCCTCGACCTCGGCGGCGAGGAGCCGTCGTTCGCCGACGTCACGGCGGCCACGGCCGCCCCCTCGGCGAGTGCTTCGGCCACGCCCTCGGCCACCGCCGCCCCCTCACCCGGTGCGGCGCCGGCGGCCGATGACACGGGGTCCGGCGCCTTCTGGCCGCTGGTCGGCCTCGGCGCCCTCGCCGTCCTCGCGGCGGGGGTGGGCGCCCTCGTCGTCGCCCGCCGCCGCACCACGACCACCGGGGCCCGCCCCGACGACATCGACGACACCGACGACAGGGGCGCACCGAGCGCCCACACCGGCGCCCGCGCCGACGGGGAGGAGTGAGACATGGTTCAGGTTCACGACGGTGGTGGTTCCGGACGGCCTCCCCTGCCCGACGGGGCGGGGCCGAACGAGCGGGCGCTGTACGAGATCTACGACTTCCAGTCGGGGATCGTGTCCTACACGGCGAGCCAGTGGACGACCACGGCGGAGGAGCTCACCGAGCTCGCGGCCAGCGTCCGCAAGGTCGTCAGCGACCTGCGCAACGCCCCTGACGGCGGCGAGGCGTGGAGTGGTGCCGCGGCGGAGGCGGCGTACGAGAGCCTGGGCCGGCTCGCGACCAACCTCGACCGCCACTCCGAGGACGTCACCAACATCGAGGGCGGGCTCACCGCCGCGGGCGACGCCGTCACCGACGCGCGCATCGCGTACGGCAACCGGGTGCGCACGGTCGACATCGACCTCGACCAGTCCGGGTACATGAAGACCGTGCCGGCGCCGCCCGTCGGGCCGCCGGTCCCGCCGCAGCTCGACCAGGGCGCGTACGACCAGGCGGTCGCCGCGGCCAAGGCGCAGCGGGAGGCCGAGGCGGCCACCGTGATGGCGACCTTCGAGACCCGGATGGAGACGGCGGCCAAGAAGCTGCCGGTCGAGCCGGCCGAGTCCCCGGTCACCGACAACCGCTACCCCTCCGGCGGCGGTGGCGGGGGCGGGAACTACCCCACCGGCAGCGGTCCGTCCGGCGGCAGCTACGTCGCACCCACGGGCGGCGGCGGCTGGACCCCCCGTGACCCCGACTGGGACGACGTCCCGGTTCCCCCGGACGACGACAATGACGGCCCGGACGAGATCTGCACCGGGTTCACCCCCGTCGACCCCACCCCCGACCCCGTCGTCCTCGACGGGGACGGCGACGGCACGCTGGGCCCCGGCACGGGCACCGGCCCGCTCCCCGGCACCACCGGTCCCGGTGGCACCCCGGGTGGTGGCGGTCTCGGCGCCGGAGGCACGGCCTTCGGGATGGGCGGCATGATCGCCGGCGGCGGGGCGGCGGCCCTGCTGGGTCGCGGCGGCCCCGGCGGCGCGGGCGCCTTCGGGCGCGGCGGTGTCGTGGGCGTCGGGAGCACCGGTGGTGCGGCCGGGCGCGGCGGCACCGGAGCAGCCGGTCGTGGCGGTACGGGCGGCAGCGGTCGGGCCTCGGTGGTCGCCGGTGGCGGCGGCCAGTCCGGCGCCGGTGGTCGCACCGGACGCTACGGCGTACCGAAGCTCGGCGAGCGGAGTGGGCGCGGTGGCGTCTCCGGCGCGGCCGGGTCCGCGGGCAGCCGCGGCGGCACGGACGACAAGCGCGACCCCCAGGACGTCGACCACCTCACCCACGAGGACGAGGAGACCTGGTTCGAGGGGGCCGACCAGGCGAGCAACCCCGTCTGGGAGTGAGGTCCGGCTCAGCCGGAGGTGAGGCGCCGCAGCGCCTCGATGCCGCCGGCCGCCACGACCCCGAACGGCAGGACGAGCACGACCGCGAGCGACTCGACGCGGTCGGCGAGGCGCGACATCCGCGTGGAGTGGTATCCGCCGGCGAGGGCCACGGCACCCACGACCGTGAGCAGCGCGACGGCAACGGTCGCCGTGACCAGCCAGACCACCCAGGTCGGGTGGGCCGCGAGCACGGCCACGGCCGCGGCGCCGGTGAGCGAGGCCGCGGCCCCGAGCATCGCGAACCGGGCGACGCGGTCGCGCACGGTGCGGGCCTGGTAGCCCATCGCCACGGCGGCGACCCCGGGCAGCACCCAGGCGGCCCACGGGGCCACCGTCGACTGGGGGGCGCCGAGCGCCACGACCCAGCCGGCCAGGGCGGCTGCGGCGGCGGCGTACCCGGTGCCCACCGAGACGACGGCGCGCGCCTGCGCCACGCGCTCGCGGACGTCGAGCGAGGTGACCCGGCGGCGGCGCCCGGCGTGGCGCTCGCGCACCGCCCAGATCGTGCTGGAGAGGCGGTCGGTGTCGACGAGCTGGGTCGGGTCGACCGTGAGGCTCGTGCTCGGCAGCGCCCGCACGACGACCGGCGCCAGCCCGATGACGAGGGCGCACGTGGCGACCGGCGACCAGCCGATCATCACCCCGGCCGCGAGGAGCCCACCCACGCCCGCGAGGCACGCCGTGGCCGTACGCTCGCCGCGGTCGGTGTCGGGACCGCCGGCCGAGCCGAGCGCGAGGACCACCACGCCGAGCGCGCAGGCCAGCGCACCGCGCACGGCCGTGCCCTGCGGGGAGGAGCCGAAGGGGGCGAGGAGGCCGGCGGCCACGGCGAGGGCCGGGGCGCCGACGAGCCGCACCGCGCCCGCCCCGGCGCGCTCCCGCGGGGCCACGAGCGTGACGAGCACCGCACTGGCGAGGAGCAGCAGCGCGCTGCCCCAGCGGGCCGCGGCCGACCCGAGCAGCCCGCCGCCGGCGGTGGCCGGTGCGAGGAGGGTGACGAGGGCGCCCGCGAGGCAGACCAGCCCGACCCCGACGACGAGCGCCGGGCCGACGACCTCCGGGCGGGGGGCCGCGGTGCGGCCGCGGGTGCGCACCCGCGGCCGGTCGCGCGCGGCCGTGCGCAGGGAGGCGCGGCTGACCGTGGCCTCGTCGAGGTCGTCGCGGCGGCGGGTGGAGTCGTCGACGACCGGGGCGGTCGGCTCGACGGTGGTGGCGCGGCCGCCTCCGGCCCACGCGGGACGGCCGCGGCGTCCTCCGGCGGCGTCACCGCGACCTCCGGGGGCCGACGACGAGCGGTCGATGCTCACGACGTCGCGGGTGACCTGGTGGGTGGTGGTGCGCACGACGGTGAGGACCGACCCGGCCGGCAGGTCGTCGCCGAGCCGGTCGTGCGGCCCGTAGACGTGGCCGGCCGCCGTGGCGACCGAGCTGGGGGAGGCGCTGGAGGAGATGCCGAGGACCGACAGGACGTCGGTGACCCGGGTCCCCACGGGCACGACGAGGTCGTAGCTGCGTTCGTCGGCGACGAGGGTGAGCTGGTGCGTCTGGTCCGCCACATTCCCTCCCCCCGAGGTGCTCGAATACCTGACCGGGCAGCGTCCGCCATGAACAATAGCCACAGGTACGGTGGGGCAGATCGACCAGTGGGACTCGGGAGGGGAACGGTATGACGGTGGCCGCGCGACGCGGTGCCCGCGAGGAGGCGCCCCGGGTGCCCACCGGGCGCATCGAGCTCCAGCCGCCGCCCGAGATCACCCCCTCCGACGGCGCCAGCGGGCTCCTGCTCCAGGCCGTCCCGATGCTCGGCTCGCTCGGCTCCATCGGCTTCGTCGCGATGTCGCAGAGCGGCCCGCGCGCGTGGTTCACCGCGGGCATGTTCCTCCTCGCCTCGGTCGGCTTCGTGGCCGCGAGCGGGGTCCGCCAGCGCCAGCAGCACACCGGGACCGTCCTCGCGGCCCGCCGCGAGTACCTCGCCTACCTCGCCGAGGTGCGCGGCACCATCCGCGACGCCGCCGGCCGCCAGCGCGAGGCCGCCCTGTGGGACTACCCCGACCCCGACGCCCTGCCGGCCATCGCCGCCGAGGGCACCCGGGTGTGGGAGCGCACCCCCTCCGACGCCGACTTCCTCCAGGTGCGGATGGGGACCACGTCCCAGCCGCTCTGCCTCACCCTCGAGCCGCCGGAGACCGCGCCGCTCGCCCAGCTCGACCCGGTGGCGGCCTCGGCGCTGCACCGGCTGCTCTCCACCCACCAGGTCCAGCCGGGCCTGCCGGCGTCGGTCGCGCTGCGGGCGTTCGCGCACGTCGAGGTCACCGGCGACGCCGATCCTGCGCGGGCGCTGGCCCGATCGCTCGTGCTGTCGGCCGCGATGCAGCACGCCCCCGAGGACCTCGTCATCGCCGCGTGCGTCTCGCGGGAGGCGCGCTCGGAGTGGGAGTGGCTCAAGTGGCTGCCGCACGCGCTTTCCACTCGTGAGCGCGACGCCGTCGGTCCGGTGCGCGTCGTGGGCGAGTCGGTCCACGACCTCCTGCGCCTGCTGCCGCAGGACATCGTCGAGCGGCCGCGCTTCGGCCCCAGCGACACGCCCTCGCTGCCGCACGTCCTCCTCGTCGTCGACGGCGGGGACGTCCCGCCCGGCAACCCGGTCGTCACGCCCGACGGCGTCCTCGGCGTCACCGTGCTCGACCTGCCCGAGCAGTGGGGCGAGATCACCTCCGGCTCCACCCTGCGCCTCGCCGTCGGCCACGAGGTCGAGCGCGGCCCGCGGGCCGGGACCCACCCGCTCGAGATCATCACCCTGGCGCGCGGCACCGCGCACGGGGTCGCCGACCAGCTGTCCACCGTGCGCGCCGAGGCCGCGGCCCGCCGGCTGGCGCCGCGCTACACCGCCGACGAGCCCGAGGTCCGCGACGCGCTGTCGTCCTCCACAGAGCTCGTCGACCTCCTCGGCACCGGCGACGTGCGCGACTTCGAGGCCGACACCGCCTGGCGCCCGCGCCTCCAGCGCGACCGGCTGCGCGTCCCCATCGGCGTCAACGAGGCGGGCGCGGTCGTGGCCCTCGACATCAAGGAGTCGGCCCAGCAGGGGATGGGGCCGCACGGCCTCGTCATCGGCGCCACCGGTTCGGGCAAGTCCGAGCTGCTGCGCACCTTGGTGCTGGCCCTGGCCATGACCCACTCGCCCGAGGCGCTGAACTTCGTCCTCGTCGACTTCAAGGGTGGTGCGACGTTCGCCGGGATGGCCGACATGCCGCACGTCTCCGCCGTCATCACCAACCTCGGCCAGGAGCTCACGCTCGTCGAGCGCATGCAGGACGCGCTCCAGGGCGAGATGACCCGCCGCCAGGAGCTGCTCCGCTCGGCCGGCAACTTCGCCAACGTCACCGACTACGAGCGCGCCCGGGCTCAGGGGGCCGACCTCGAGCCGCTGCCCGCGCTGCTCATCGTCGCCGACGAGTTCTCCGAGCTGCTCTCCGCCAAGCCCGAGTTCGCCGACCTCTTCGTGGCGATCGGCCGCCTCGGGCGCTCGCTGTCGATGCACCTCCTGCTCTCCTCCCAGCGGCTGGAGGAGGGGCGCCTGCGCGGGCTCGAGTCGCACCTGTCGTACCGCATCGGCCTGCGCACCTTCTCGGCCGGTGAGTCGCGCACCGTCATCGGCGTCCCCGACGCCTACGAGCTGCCGCCGGTTCCGGGCCTGGGCTACCTCAAGCCCGACCAGACGACGCTGCTGAAGTTCAAGGCCGCCTACGTGTCGGGCCCGCCGAAGGGGCGCCGGCGCCGCAGCACCGAGGTCGAGGCCGGTGCCGGGAGCACCGCCGAGATCATGCCGTTCACGCTCGCGCCGGTGGCCGTGGGCCGCGGGCGGACGAGCGAGGAGGCGCCGTCGGCCGGGGCCGCCGAGCCCGAGGAGCAGCGCGCGGTGTTCGACATCGCCGTCGCCCGGATGAAGGGCAAGGGCCGTCCGGCGCACCAGGTGTGGCTGCCGCCGCTCGACGTGCCGAACTCCCTGGACCAGGTGCTGGGCGACCTCGCCGCCGACCCCGAGCTCGGCCTGGTGAGCAAGCGCTGGCGCGAGCGCGGCTCGTACGTCTTCCCCGTGGGCATCGTCGACCGCCCGCTCGAGCAGCGGCGCGAGCTGTTCGTCCTGCGCCTCGGCGGGGCGGCGGGCCACGTCGCGGTCGTCGGTGGCCCGCGCACCGGCCGCAGCACGATGGCGCGCACCATCGTCACCGCGATCGCCCTCACCACGACCCCGCTCGAGAGCCAGGTCTACGTCCTCGACTTCGGAGGCGGCACGTTCACGCCGCTGGCCAAGCTGGCCCACGTGGCCGGGGTCGCCAACCGCAGCGAGCCGGAGGTCGTGCGCCGCCTCGTCGCCGAGATCCGCGGCATCGTCGACCAACGCGAGCAGTACTTCCGCGCCAACGGGATCGACTCCATCGAGACCTACCGCTCGCGGCGGGCCAACGGCCTGGTCGACGACGGGTACGGCGACGTCTTCCTGGTCGTCGACGGCTGGATGACGCTGCGCCAGGAGTTCGACGAGCTCGAGCAGCAGGTCATGGAGCTCGCCGGGCGCGGCCTGACCTTCGGCGTGCACGTCGTCGTCACGACCTCGCGCTGGATGGACTTCCGCAACCAGATCCGCGACGTCCTCGGCACCCGCATCGAGATGCGCCTGGGTGACCCCAGCGACTCCGAGGTCGACCGCCGCGTCGCGGCCAACGTCCCCAAGGGACGCCCCGGCCGCGGCCTGACGATGACCAAGCACCACTTCCTCAGCGCCGTGCCACGGGTCGACGACCGGGGGAGCGTCGACGACCTCGGCGACGGCGTCGAGGACCTCGTCACGCGGGTCAACGCCGCGTGGACCGGCAAGCGCGCGCCCAAGCTGCGCCTGCTGCCGGCCCAGGTCACCCTCGACGCCGTGCGCGAGCTCGCCGGCGCCGACGAGAAGCGCCTGCTCCTCGGTCTCGACGAGAGCAACCTGGCTCCCATCGGGCTCGACCTCAAGGAGGAGCCGCACGCCTACCTCCTCGGCGACGCCGACAGCGGCAAGTCGGCCTTCCTGCGCGGGTTCGCCCACGAGGTGGCCCGGCTCTACACGCCCGACGAGGCCAAGCTCTTCGTCGTCGACTACCGCCGGGCCCTGCTCGGCGAGCTGCCCGAGGAGCACGTCGGCGAGTACCTCACCACCGAGGACCAGACCGCCGCGGCCGCCGAGGGCATCGCCGAGTTCCTGCGCACCCGCCTCCCCGGGCCCGACGTCACGCCCGAGCAGCTGCGCGCCCGCTCGTGGTGGTCTGGTGCCGAGGTGTTCTTCCTCGTCGACGACTACGACCTCGTCGTCACGTCCTCCGGGAGCCCGCTGCGGCCGCTCGTGCCGCTGCTCGCGCAGGCCGGCGACGTCGGCCTCCACCTCGTCCTCACCCGCCGGATGGGTGGGGCGTCGCGGGCGCTGTTCGAGCC
This sequence comes from Oryzobacter telluris, assembly GCF_043099285.1. Taxonomy (GTDB): domain Bacteria; phylum Actinomycetota; class Actinomycetes; order Actinomycetales; family Dermatophilaceae; genus Oryzobacter; species Oryzobacter telluris. Next base: position 1,656,645 of record NZ_CP170723.1, read on the forward strand.
GGTGATGCAGTCGGTGCGCGACCTCGGCTCGCCGGGCATCCTGCTGTCGGGCAACCCCGACGAGGGGATGCTCATCGGGCGGGTCAAGCCGTCGGTGCAGCCGCCCGGGCGGGCGCGGATCGTGTCGCGCGAGCTCGGCGACCAGGTGCTCCAGCTGGCCTGGCACCCGCCGCGCCTCGGCTGACCCGCCCGCCGCGCCCCACCCTCCTCTCCTGTGGTCCCCGCTACGGGGCAGGACGTGTCGTGATCACGGCCTCTACTGCCCCGTAGCGCGCGGGGGAGGCGGTGTCCGAGGGTGTCGCGCTGGCCTAGGGTGGGCGCATGGAGCGCGTGTACCGACCGGTCATCCATGCGGCGAAGACGGTGTTCTTCCTGCAGGGGACGAAGTTCACGATGCTCGGCACGGAGAACGTCCCCCGTGAGGGCGGCGCCGTGATGGCGATCAACCACACCTCGTACCTCGACTTCATGTATGCCGGGCTGCCCGCGTGGCCGCACCGGCGGTACGTGCGGTTCATGGCGAAGAAGTCGATCTTCTCCCACCGCGTCGCCGGGCCGCTGATGCGCGGCATGGGCCACATCCCCGTCGACCGGCACAAGGGCGGCGAGGCGTTCGCCACCGCCATCCGGATGCTGCGCGCCGGCGAGATCGTGGGCGTGTTCCCCGAGGCGACGATGTCGCGCAGCTTCGAGCTCAAGGAGTTCAAGCCGGGCGCGGTGAAGATGGCGCAGGTCGCCGGCGTCCCCGTGCTGCCCGTCACCATCTGGGGCGGCCAGCGGGTGTGGAGCAAGGACCTGCCCAAGCACCTCGGCGTCGCGCGGATCCCGGTGTCCATCACCGTGGGTGAGCCGATCGAGATCGGCCGGCGCGAGCCCGTCGAGGAGGCCAACGCCCGCGTCAAGGCGGCGATGCAGGCCCAGCTCGACGTCCAGCAGGCGGCCTACCCGGCGCTGTCCGGCGACGACCTGCGCTACGTCCCGGCCCGGCTCGGCGGCACCGCCCCCACGCTCGACGCTGCGCACGCCGCCGACCTGCACGACATGACGCGCACCCGGGACAAGTTCACCGGCTGACCCACCGGGCTGCCGCGCCCCTCGGTCCTCAGGTGGCCGGGAGCCGGTCGCCGAGCAGGCGCCGGGCGATCTCGGCGACCTCCTCGTCGGTCACCTCGCGGGTGGCGGCGTCGGCGATGACCCCAGCACCTGCGTGTGGAACCGCTCGCTGACGTCGAGGTCGGTGACGGTGAGGGCGACGTGGTTCACGGCTGCGAAGGTCGGCGTGGCAGACCACTGTGCGGCCGGGCCACCGCACCGTCAAGGGAGCCGACACCACGACGGGTGACGGGCGGGCGTCCTCAGACGGGGTGGCCGAGGTGTGCCAGCGCCTGCCGGAGCAGGACGCCGTGGCCGCGGTCCATCTCGGCCTGGACGCCGGGGTCGAGGCACTGGTCGGGCGTGAGCCAGGTGAGGTCGAGGGCGTCGTTCTGCGGCGAGCAGTCGCCCGCGACCGGGACGACGAACGCGAGCGACACCGCGTGCTGGCGCGGGTCGTGGAACGGGGTGACGCCGGGGGTCGGGAAGTACTCGGCCACGGTGAACGGCTGCGGGCTCACCGGGACGCGGGGGAGCGCCATGGGGCCGAGGTCCTTCTCGATGTGGCGGAGCAGGGCGTCGCGGACGCGCTCGTGGTGGAGCACGCGCCCCGAGACCAGCTCTCGCGAGACGGTGCCCTCGCCGCCGAGGCGGAGCAGCACCCCGACCGCGGTGATCGCGCCGCGGTCGTCGACGCGCACGGGAACGGCGTCGACGTAGAGGATCGGGAGCTTCTGGCGGGCCGCGTCGAGGTCCTCGCGGCTCAGCCAGGCGGGGTCACGGTCCAGCTCGAGGGGACTCATGGCCCCGATCGTGCCATGTCGGTCACCCGCCCCCGGACGTGACCCACCGGCGCTGGACCGCGCCCGCCCCGGCGTCGGCAGCGAGTCACGGCGATGGCGCGGATGTCCCCGGATGACGCGGGTACACCCGCGTCAGTGGCGGACGTCCGCGTCACGCGTGGGGTCGGACGCCGCGAACGCCACGGGCTCCTCGAACGCCGCCCGCCGTGCCGCCCGGCGCAGAGCCCCGAGGACCGCCCGACCGGTCACGGCCACGAGCACCCCGGTCGTCACGGCCCGGCCGATGTCCCACCCGAGGCTCGTCGCCAGGGTGAACACGACGAAGCGGTGCAGGTTGTCGAGCAGCGGCTCGCCGGGGACGAACGACAGGCTCCCCGTCATCCCGGTGGCGAACGGCCAGAACGACAGGTTGAGCATGAGCCCGTAGAACAGCCCGGCCACCGCGCCGTACGCGACGAGGAGCACGAGCTCGACCCGGCCCCGCGCCGGAGGAAGCAGGCCCGCCCCCCAGCCGACCCACGCCGCCCCGAGCATCTGGAACGGCAGCCACGGCCCGACCCCACCGGTGACCAGCGCCGAGGCGAACAGCGTGGTCGCCCCGAGGACGAACCCGAACCCCGCCCCGAACACCCGCCCGCCGAGGACGAGGAGGAAGAAGACGGTCTCCAGCCCGGCGGTCCCGGCCCCGAGCGGGCGCAGCGCCGCCCCGATGGCGGACAGGACCCCGAGCATCGCCACGGCCTTGACGTCCATCCCGCCCTCGCTCAGCTCGGCGAGGACGACGGCCAGCAGCAGCGGGAGAACGAGCGCGAAGACGAGCGGGGCGTCGGTGCTGTGGGCGAGCCCCGAGCCCGGGCTGACGAAGAGCGGCCAGAGGAAGGCGAGCAGCCCGATGACGCTGACCAGCGCCACCGCCGTCGCCGACCGCGGGCGCAGCCGCACGACGCGCAGGCGGGTGCGGCCCGGGGCGGCACCGGGCGGGGAGGCGGTGGCCGTCATCGGCTCGGGACCGGGTCGAGGGCGGCGCGCACGTCGGCGACGGTGAGCCACGGCCCCGGCGCGGTCACCTTGGAGACCTGCGGGGCGAAGGCGGGGGAGGACACGACGACCTCGGCGGTCGGCCCGTCGGCGACGACCTCGCCGGCCGCCATCACGACCACCCGGTCGGCGCTCTCGGCCACGAACTCGACGTCGTGCGTCGAGACGACGACGGCGCGACCGCGGGCGGCGAGGTCGCGCAGGGTCGCGCTCAGCGAGGCCTTGGCCGTGGGGTCGAGGCCGCGGGTCGGCTCGTCGAGGAGGAGCACGGGCGGGTCGGCGGTGAGCTGCACGGCGAGGACGAGGGCCAGCTTCTGCCCCTCGGACAGGTCGCGCGGGTGCCGGTCGGCGGGGATGCCCGGGGCGATGCCCTCGAGGAGGCGGGCGCAGGTCCCGGTGTCGGTGCCGCTCTCGCGGTCGGCCTGGGCGCACTCGCCGCCCACGGTGTCGAGGTAGAGCAGGTCGGCGGCCGACTGGGGGACGAGCCCGACCCGCGCCCGCCGCTCCCCGGCCGCGAGCGACCGCGGGTCCACGGTGGCGGTCGCGCCCGGGGGCGTGGCGCGTACGGTGCCGGAGGTGAGCGGCCCGCTGCCCTGCAGCGCCCACAACAGGGTCGACTTGCCCGACCCGTTGCGCCCCATGACCGCCGCGACCTCGCCCGAGCGCAGGTCGAGGTCGACACCGGCCACGGCGATGACGTCGCCCGGGTAGCGCACGACGACGCCGCGCGCCGACACCATGACCCCCCCGGCGTCCCTGTCGTGACCGGTCGGTCGACCGTGCTCCGTGTCGAGGCTGGAGGTGAGGCGGGCGCGCAGCTCGCGGGCGGCGCGGCGGGCGTCACGCACCGACAGCGGCAGCGGCGACCACCCGGCCCACCGGCCGAGCTCGACGACGGGGGAGGTGATGTCGGAGTCGACCATCACGTCGGCCGGCGTGCCGGACACGACCTCGCCGGAGGGCGACACGTGCACCACCGTGTCGGCATAGTGCAGCACCCGCTCGACCCGGTGCTCGGCGACGACCACGGTGACCGCGAGGTCGTGCACGAGCCGCGTGATGGTGGCGAGCACCTCCTCGGCGCCGGTCGGGTCGAGGGCGGAGGTCGGCTCGTCGAGGAGGATGACGCGCGGGTGCGCCGTGAGCACCGACCCGATGGCCACGCGCTGCTGCTGCCCGCCGGACAGCTCGCGCAGGGCGGCGCCGCGCAGCTCGGCGATGCCGAGGAGGTCGAGCGTCTCCTCGACCCGCTTCCTCATCGTCGCGGCGGGCAGGCCGAGCTGCTCCATCCCGTAGGCGAGCTCCTCCTCGACCGTGTCGGTGACGAACCCGGCCAGCGGGTCCTGCCCGACGACCCCGACGAGGTCGGCGAGGTCGCGCGGCCGGAACTCGCGGGTGTCGCGACCGTGCACCCGGACGTGCCCGGCGAGGGTGCCGCCCGTGAAGTGGGGGACCCGGCCGCACATCGCCCCCAGCAGGGTCGACTTGCCCGACCCCGTGCGCCCGACGACCAGGGCGAGCTCGCCCTCGCCGACGGTGAGCGAGACGTCGCGCAGCACCGGTCGGTCCGACCCCGGGAGGGTGACCGACACGTGCTCGAGGCTGATGGCGTGCGGCTCAGTCACGTCCGGCCACCAGCTTCTCGTGGGCGCGCGACGACATCGAGATCCCGCCGCGCTGCGGCTCGCGAGACGGCGGCCGCGGCGGCTCGGGCGTCAGCACCGCCGGCAGGGCCCCGACGAGCAGACCACCCACGGCGAGCAGCGGCAGCGGTGGCAGGCCCAGCGGGGTGAGCGGCATCTCCAGGGCCATCGGCGTGGTCCGCGAGATCCAGACGAGCACCAGCGCGGCCACCGCCCCGCACCCGATCGTCAGCCACTCCGCACCGCGCCACGGGTCGGGACGGTACGTGGTCCGGGGCAGGTGCCGCCCGCCGAGCCAGAGCCCGACGCCCGACAGGACCAGCCCGAGCAGCAGCGTGGGGGTGCCCATCAGCGCCGGGGTCGAGGTGTCGAGGACGCCGTAGATGCCCAGCGCGCTCGCGAGCAGCCCGCCCAGGGTCAGCACCCCCGTCAGCAGGCGGGTCCGCCGCGGCAGCACCACCGTGCGGCCGTACCCGCGTGAGTCCATCGCCGCGGCGAGGAGGAGCGAGCGCTCGAGGGTGTCCTCGAGGACGGGCAGCGCCACCGCCTGCACCGATCGCAGCCCGCGCGTGGTGTCGCCGCGCAGCTGCCGGGCCCGGCGGACCCGTTGGACGCTCTCGGCCAGCTGCGGCGCCACCGACACCGAGACGACGACCGCCGAGCCGATCTCGTGCAGCGCGCCGGGCAGCGAGCGCAGCAGCCGCTTGGGGTTCGCCAGGGCGTTGGCCGCCCCGATGCAGGCGATGATCACGGCGAGCCGGCAGCCCTGCAGGGTCGCGAAGAGCAGCCCCTCGAGGTAGACCGTCCCGCCCACCTGGATGCCGGCCGCCCACGATGGCAGGGTCACCTCAGGGAGGTACACGAGCTCGACGGTCCCCATCTTCAGCCCGACGAGCACGTGCAGGACGATGCGCACGACGACGATCGCCAGGCCCAGCCAGAGGTAGAGCCGGAAGGCGCGCGCCCACGGCGACGAGCCGCGCCGCGAGGCGACGACGAGCGCGACGACCGCCAGCGCCAGCCCGAGCAGCAAGGGGTTGTTCGCGGTGCTGGAGGCCACGGCCATCCCGAGCGCCCACCCCCACCAGGCGGCCGGGTGGACCGCGCGCGGGAGGGTGGTGCTCATCGGCCCATCATGGCCCCGCCGGCTCAGGTGCGTCGTCTCCACGCCGCCCAGCCGGCACCGCCGGCCACGAGGGCGACGAGGGCCCCGCCGACCACGAGGGTGCCGACGTCGCCCGTGGCGTCCGTGGACGTCGGTGCCGCGGCCACCGTGGTGGCCTCGTCGCTCTCGGAGGAGGACGGGGTGGGGGTCGCGCTCGCGGTGACCGACGCGCTGGGCGTGGCCGACGCGCTCGGCGAGGCCGAGGGCTTCGGCGCAGCCGAGCGGGCCGTGGCGGAGCCGTTCGTGGTGGTCGCGGCCCGCGGGGTCACCGTCGCCCTCGGCTTCGCGGTCTGGGTGCGCGGCGTCGTGGTGCGGGTCGTCGTCGCCGGGGTCGGCGCCGGCGCGCTCGTGGCCGGGGGAGCGGTGCGGGGCTGCTGCCCCGAGCCGAACCGGAAGCCCACGACGCTGCCCGGGGCCGGGTCGTAGCTCGTGGCGCCGCTGCTGCTGTAGGTCCAGCTCCCGCCGCGCGAGGCGTGGAAGAACGCCCAGTACGCGTCGGCCGGAGGCATCCGCACGCACGGGTCGGACGACGGGAAGCCGTCGATCCGGCAGATGGCGCTGGGGAACTGCTGCACCGGGGTCACGCTGTGGCCGGTGGCCTCGAGGGCCTTCCACGCCGACGACGGGTCACCCGACGCGCACCGGATGCTCGTCGAGCTGCCGGTGTCGACGACGACGGTGACGCCCGAGGTGCCCGAGCAGGCGGCGGCGCTCGCCGGCCCCGCCGTGGCGACGAACCCGGTGAGGACCAGGCCCGCGGCAGCGGCGGTGCCGGCGAGGCGACCGAGGAGACGACGGTGGGACGCGCGACGCATCAGGCGTGCGCCCCCCGGCGGTGCGAGGCGGCGACGGCGACGCCACCGACGACGAGCAGGACCAGGCCCGCGCCGACCGGCCACAGCAGGTCCGAGCCGGTCTGGGCGAGGGCGTCCGGGCCGGAGGCGACCGGGGAGACCGTCTCGCCGCCGTCGGAGCCGGAGGTCGGCGCGGTCGAGCCCGTGGGGCTGGCGCCACCGGTGGAGGTGGGCTCGCCGGTGGAGGTGGGCTCCACCGGGCACTCGGTCGCGGGCTCGGGGTCGGAGGCCTCCGCGGCGAGGGCGTCGAGCAGGGAGCCGCCGGCGAGGCCGAGGGTCGCCTGCGGGGTGGCCCGCAGGTCGGTGTCGCTCGGCGTCGTCGTCGAGCGGGTGGTCGTCGAGTAGGCGATGCCGCCCTCGAGCGCCGCGACGCTGTCGTCGTACTGGAGGGTCGCGATGAAGGTCGCGGCCTCGTCGGCGTCGGTGGTCCGCCCGCCGGCCGAGAAGGCCTGCGCGGCGACGCCGGTGGTGTTGGCGTTCGCCTCGCCCTCGCTGCCGACGATTCCGCCACCCGGGCCCTGGAGGGCCGCGAGGCGGGCGAGGGCCTCGTCGGCGGCGTCGCCCGCACGGGCGGGGAGGCCGTCGGCGCCGGTGCCGCAGACGAGGGTGCCGGCCGCGGCGAGGAGCGCCTGGGCGGCGAAGCCCGTGGCGTCGGCGTCGGAGGTGCACGTGGCGCCGCCGATGGAGCCGCGGAACCCGCCGTCGGAGCACTGCTGGTCGAGCAGCAGCTCGACCGAGGCCGCGGAGAGCGGCTCACCCGCGCGCGAGAGGGCGATGAGGGCCAGGGACTGGCCGATGGTGTTCGAGTAGTCGCCGTACGCGGAGTCGTCGCTGAACCGGCCCGCGCCCGTCTCGAGGTCCTCGAGGTCGGCGACGAGGTCGTGGCCGCCGAAGTCGGTCGGGTCGCCACCCGCGGCGAGGACGCCGAGGAGCGCCTTGGCCGTGGGGCCGGCGTAGTACTCGTCGAAGTCGGAGCCGGTGTAGCCGCCGAGGTTCTCGTCGAGGTAGGCCAGCGACGCGGCGAGCTGGGCGTCCTGCGTGCCCACGGCGCTCAGCGCGATGATCGCGTCGATGGTGTTGCCACCGTCGAAGTACGTGCCGCCGGGGTAGACGTAGTGGTCGTCGCCGTCGGCGAGGGTGCGCGCGATGAAGGCGGCGGCGGCCTCGGACTCGGGAGAGGCGGCGAGCGCGGCGAGGGCGCTCTTCGCGGAGGAGGCCTTGGCGGGGGCGCTCGGCGCGGGTGCCGAGACGCTCGGCCCGGGAGTGGCCGAGACCTCGGCGGAGGGCTCCGGGGTGGCGGTGGCGCTCTCGGTGGCCGACGGCTCGGCCGACGAGGAGGGCTCCGACGACGCGACGGGGGCGGACCCGGTGGGCGTGACGGTGGGGGTGGGCTCGGCGCTGGGGTCGGCGAACGCGACGCCGACGGGGCCGCCCACCAGGGCGGCGGCGACGAGCAGGGTCCCGGCGCGACGCATCGCGGCGCGGGTGGTGGTGGGGGACATCGGTGCCTCTCATGGCGGTTCGTGACGACCGCCCGAAGCACCGGAAACCCGGGGTCTCGGGCTCCGTCCCGCATTCCTCGACGGGTGAACTGGAGCCGCGCGCACCTGCTGGGCATTCCGACTCGCCACGATCGCTCGTGACCTACGGCTGCGGGACAGTGCCGGACTTCGACCGGCTTCCCCCTGCAGAGGCGTTGGGTGTTGCCGTCCCGGAGGACGACGCGCCGACTCTACCGCCTCCGCGACCCGGTGGGGAGACCGCGCCCACCGTGGGTAGGATCACCTCCCAGGGCGTCCGAGCCGTCATCAGCGGCGAGCCCTCCGGAAGAACGGGACCACCCCCTCACGGGAGCGGTCCTCACTAGACCCGGACGTCGGGGTCACGTCACGACCTGGTGCAAGAGCGGCCGCCGGCAACGGGGGCAAGCGAGGTGGTACCGCGGTGGTCCCGCTTCGGCGTCCGGTCCGGATGTCGTGGTGAGCCGTCGTCCTCGTGGTCAACGAGCGATGACGACCCCGCAGGAGCACCCCCATGACGTACCCCAAGGTCAGCACGACCGGTGAGCACACCGGCGCCGCCTTCGGCGTGCCCGCGAGCCCCCGGTTCCCGCAGGTGGAGGAGGCGGTGCTCGCCCACTGGGCGGCCGACGACACCTTCCGCGCCTCGGTGGAGAACCGGCCCACGGGGGAGCGGGGCGAGAACGAGTTCGTCTTCTACGACGGCCCGCCCTTCGCCAACGGCCTGCCGCACTACGGCCACCTGCTCACCGGGTACGTCAAGGACGTCGTCCCGCGCTACCAGACGATGCGCGGCCGCCGGGTCGAGCGCCGCTTCGGCTGGGACACGCACGGCCTGCCGGCTGAGCTCGAGGCGATGCGCCTCAACGGCATCAAGACCACCGACGAGATCCTCGAGCTGGGCATCGAGAAGTTCAACGAGGCCTGCCGCGACTCGGTGATGAAGTACACGGGCGACTGGCGCGAGTACGTCACCCGCCAGGCGCGCTGGGTCGACTTCGACCACGACTACCGCACGATGAACCCCGACTACATGGAGTCGGTGATCTGGGCGTTCAAGTCGCTGTTCGACAAGGGCTACGTCTACGAGGGCTTCCGCGTCCTGCCGTACTGCTGGAACGACGAGACCCCGCTGTCCAACCACGAGCTGCGGATGGACGACGAGGTCTACCAGAACCGCCAGGACCCCGCCGTCACCGTCGGGTACGTCCTGACCGACACCGGTGAGGACGCCGTCCTCGACGGCGCCCACGTCCTCGTGTGGACGACGACGCCGTGGACCCTGCCCTCGAACCTCGCGGTGATGGTCGGCTCCGCCATCGACTACGTCGTCGTCGAGGGTCCGGTGCCCGGCACCGACACCACCGCCCGCTACCTCCTCGCCGAGGCCCGCCTGCCCGCCTACGCGCGCGAGCTGGCCGACGCCGAGGGTGAGTTCACCGTGCTCGGGCGCTACACGGGCGCCGACCTCGTGGGCCGCACCTACGCGCCGCCGTTCTCCTACTACGCCGACCACGAGAACGCGTTCCGCGTCGTCGCGGCCGACGACGCCGTCACCACCACCGACGGCACCGGCGTGGTCCACACCGCCGGCGCGTTCGGTGAGGTCGACAAGGAGGTCACCGACCGCGAGGGCATCGAGGCCGTGATGCCGGTGAGCAAGAGCGGGCGCTTCACCGTTCCGGTCGCCGACTACGAGGACGTCCAGGTCTTCGACGCGAACCCGATGATCATCGACCACCTGCGCAACGCCACGAAGGGTGAGGGCTCCACCGGCTCGGTCACTCCGGGGACGGTCCTCCTGCGCCGCGAGACCTACGACCACAGCTACCCGCACTGCTGGCGCTGCCGCGAGCCCCTCATCTACAAGGGCGTCGAGTCGTGGTTCGTCGAGGTCACCGCGTTCAAGGACCGCATGGTCGAGCTGAACAAGGAGATCACCTGGGTCCCTGAGCACGTCAAGGACGGCCAGTTCGGCAAGTGGCTCGAGAACGCCCGCGACTGGTCGATCACCCGGAACCGCTTCTGGGGCAGCCCGGTTCCCGTCTGGAAGTCCGACGACCCGGCCCACCCGCGCATCGACGTCTACGGCTCGTTCGCCGAGCTCGAGCGCGACTTCGGCGACCTCCCGCGCGACCGTGACGGCAACCCCGACCTGCACCGGCCGTTCGTCGACGAGCTCACGCGGCCCAACCCGGACGACCCCACGGGTCGCTCGACGATGCGGCGGGTGGAGGACGTCCTCGACGTCTGGTTCGACTCGGGCTCGATGTCGTACGCGCAGGTGCACTACCCGTTCGAGAACGCCGACTGGTTCGCCGGCACCGACACCGAGGACGCGCACTTCCCCGCCGACTTCATCGTCGAGTACATCGGCCAGACCCGCGGCTGGTTCTACACGCTGCACGTCCTGGCCACCGCGCTGTTCGACCGTCCCGCCTTCTCGTCGTGCATCAGCCACGGCATCGTCCTGGGCAACGACGGCCAGAAGATGAGCAAGTCGCTGCGCAACTACCCGGACGTCACCGAGGTCTTCGACCGCGACGGCGCCGACGCGATGCGCTGGTTCCTCATGGCCTCGCCGATCCTGCGCGGCGGCAACCTCGTCGTCACCGAGGAGGGCATCCGCGAGGGCGTGCGACAGGTCCTCATCCCGCTGTGGAACAGCTGGTCGTTCTTCGCGCTCTACGCCAACGCGATGGACGGCGGAGCCGGCTACGAGGCCCAGTGGTCCACGGCCTCCACCGACCCGCTCGACCGCTACCTCGTGGCCAAGCTGCGGGTCCTCGTCGACACCGTCCAGGGGCAGCTCGACACCTACGACGTCCCGGGTGCCTGCGAGTCGGTACGCCAGTTCGTCGACGTGCTCACCAACTGGTACATCCGCCGCTCGCGAGAGCGGTTCTGGGACACCGGTTCCGGCGACGGATCGGCGGCCCGGGCGGCGTTCGACACCCTCTTCACGGCGCTCGAGGTCGTCACCCGCGTCACGGCGCCGCTGCTGCCGCTCGTCACCGAGGAGATCTGGCGCGGCCTCACCGGCGGTCGCTCGGTCCACCTCGAGGACTGGCCGGACGCGTCGCTCCTCCCGGCCGACGACGAGCTCGTCGCCGCGATGGACCAGGTCCGCGCGGTCTGCTCCACGGGGTCCTCGCTGCGCAAGGCCGAGAAGCTGCGGGTCCGCCTGCCGCTCACCGAGCTCACCGTCGTCACCCCCGACCCGGCGGCCTTCGAGCCGTTCGCCGGCATCGTCGCCGACGAGCTCAACGTCAAGTCGGTGCGCGTCCTCGACGTCGCCGACGCGTCGGGCTCCGACTTCGGGATCAGCCGACGGCTCACCGTCAACGCGCGTGCCGCGGGCCCGCGCCTGGGCCGCGAGGTGCAGGTCGCCATCAAGGGCAGCAAGTCCGGTGACTGGTCGGTGGCCGACGACGGCACCGTCACCTCGGGCGGGCTCGCGCTCGTCGAGGGCGAGTACACCCTCGACACCGTCGTCGACGCCGGCCAGGCGGGTACGCGGGCCACGGCGATGCTGCCCGGGGGCGGCTTCGTCGTCCTCGACACCGACGTCACGCCCGAGCTCGAGCTCGAGGGCGCGGCGCGCGACCTCGTCCGGGCGGTCCAGCAGGCCCGCCGCGACGCCGGGCTCGACGTCTCCGACCGCATCTCCCTCGAGGTGGCCGGGGCCGAGTTCGTCTACCGGGCCGTGCTCAACCACCGCGACCTCGTCACCGGCGAGACCCTCGCCGAGCAGCTGACGGTGGGGCCCGACCTCGACGCGCTGGCGGCCGACGGCGACGGCGTGACCGAGGTCGTCGTCGGCGAGCGCTACCCCGTGCGCCTGCGCGTCTCGCTGCGCTAGGCACCTCTCCCGCACGACCTCCCCGCGCCACGGGGAGGTCGTGCGGGATTCAACGAGGTCCGAGGGGGTGCGTGCGCCCACCTGCGGGTCTAGGTTGCCTTGGTGGCGCATAGTCGCCGCACAGCAAGGGTCACCCCCCGACGCAGCAGGAGCAGCCGATGAAGTCTCTACCTGTCCACACCCGACGACTTCCGATGACGGTGGCGCTCGCTGCCGCGGTCGTCCTCACCGGGGCGGGGGTGTCCGCAGCGACGCCCTCTCCTTCCGGGGAGAAGGTCCAGGTCGTCCACGTCAACGCCAAGACGCCCGCCGAGCGCACCAAGGTGAACAACCTGGGGCTCGACACGACCGAGCACGGTGACGCGTCGGGTGTCGAGGTCCTCCTCCACTCCGCCGCCGACGCCAAGAGGCTGCGCGACGCCGGGTTCACCTGGCGCGTCGAGGACGCCGACCTCGCCGCCACGATGCGCAAGGCCCGTGCCGCCGACAAGGCGTACGCCGCCTCCGTCGCCGCGTCCGGCCTGCCGAGCGGGCGCACGTCGTACCGCACCCTCGACGAGGTCAACGCCGAGCTGGCCCAGCTCGCGGCCACCTACCCGACCCTCGTCAAGCCGCTGACCCTGGAGCGCAAGAGCGTCGAGGGTCGCGACGTCAAGGGCATCGAGATCACGACCAACGCCGCGAACGTCGACGACGGCAAGCCCGTCATGCTGATGATGGGCGCGCACCACGCGCGCGAGTGGCCCTCGGTCGAGCACTCGATGGAGTGGGCGTACGAGCTGCTCAAGGGCTACGGCACCGACGCCCGCGCCACGAACATCGTGCAGAAGACGCGCACCATCATCGTGCCGGTCGTCAACGTCGACGGCTTCGTCATCAGCCGCTCCGCCGCCCCCATCGGCGACTTCGGCACCTTCGACTACGAGATGAAGCGCAAGAACTGCACCATCTCCGCCAACACGCCCGCGGCGTACCGCACCGGCACCTGCAACGCGAACCTCGCCGGCCGCCTGCGCGGCACCGACCCGAACCGCAACTACCCCGGCTTCTGGGGCGGCAACGGCGCGAGCACCTCGTGGAGCAGCGACACCTACCGCGGTGACGGCCCCGGCGACACCCCCGAGGTCGACAACATCAAGCGGCTGATCTCCAGCCGCCAGGTCACGAACCTCATCACCAACCACACCTTCAGCAACCTCGTGCTGCGCCCGCCGTCGCTGCTCTCCACCGGGTACTCGCCCGACGAGCCGCAGTACAAGGCCCTCGGCAAGAGCATGACCGACGCGAACTCGTACTCGAACTGGGCCTCGTTCCAGCTGTACGACACCTCCGGGTCGGTCGAGGACTGGAGCTACTGGCAGACCGGTGGCTTCGGGTTCACCTTCGAGATCGGCACCGAGGGCTTCCACCCCGAGTACCAGAACGCCGTCGTCGCCGAGTACCTCGGCCTCGAGCCGGCAGCGGGTGCGGGCAAGGGCGGCAACCGCGAGGCCTACTACCGGATGGCCGAGGCGACGGTCGACAAGGCGTTCCACTCGACCATCACGGGCACGGCCCCCGCGGGCCGCGTGCTCACGGTGAGCAAGTCGTTCCAGACGCTGACCTCGCCGGTGAACCAGCCGGACGGCTCGGTGGGAGCACCCGTCGCGTACCAGAACGACCTCTCGTCGTCGCTGAAGACGACCGGTGGCAAGTTCTCGTGGGCGGTCAACCCGTCGACGCGTCCGGTCGTCGCCGGCCGCTGGGGTCGTGACCCCGCGGCGCCGGCGCAGCCGACGCAGGCGCTGACCAACCCGGCCGGCACGCCGGGGACGTTCGAGTCGGAGACGACGACGTTCACCATCGGCGGCATGCCGCAGTACGACAACTTCAAGGCCGAGGTGCGGGTCCAGTGGCCCGACGCCAACGTCGACTGGGACGTCGTCATCTACAACGAGGCCGGTGAGGTCGTGGGCTCCGCGGAGACCCTGGCCGACCCGGAGGTGGCGCTGCTCATCGAGCCCGTCCCCGGTACCTACACCGTCGAGCTCATCAACTACGACGGTGGCGAGACGAGCGACTGGACCGGCGAGGTCCGCTTCGGCGGTCCCGACCCGGCCAACTACACCGGCGTCAAGGAGGCGTGGACCCTCACGTGCTCGACGACCGGTGGCGCGATGGTCTCGCAGCGCTCGGTCATCGTCGACCGCGGCAAGACCGTGGACGTCGGCAACGCCTGCAAGAAGGCCAAGGGCTGAACCACCCTGCGCCGCAGCCGAACCGGTCCAGCTGGGCCGGTTCGGCTGCGGCAGGGGTGAACTGACGAGGTGGTGCCCGGGTCCCCGCGACCCGGGCACCACCTCGTCTCCACGCCGGGCGGGCGACTGACCCCGTGCGCCCTCCCGACGGGTCTCAGGCGGCCCGCTCCCCGGCGGGTCGGGTGGCCAGGCCGGCGGCGCCCCACGCCGCGAAGCCCCCGTCGACGTCGGTCGCGCGGTGCACGCCCACGTCCCTCAGGGCGGCGGCGGCCAGGCTCGACGTGTACCCCTCCTGGCACAGGACGATGACGCGCAGGTCGTCGTCGGCGATCGGCAGGGCCGCGTCGTTGGTCGCGTCGAACCGCCACTCGAGGACGTTGCGCTCCACGAGGAGCGCCCCCGGCACCTCCCCGTGCTCGGCGCGCTGGGCGGCCGGACGGATGTCGACGAGGACGGCGCCCTGGGTCAGCTCCAGGGCGGCCTGCTCGGGGGTGAGCCGGTCGAGCCGGGCGCGGGCGGCCGAGAGGAGCAGGTCGATGCGGCTGGTGCTCACCAGTCGTCACCCGCCCGGCGCGACTCGGTGAGCTCGAGGACGCCCTCGCGGTCGGCGTAGTCGTTCATCCGCTCCAGGCGCGGGGCGTAGACGTGCAGCGAGACGGCCGGGTCGGGTCCCTCGTTGGTCACCCGGTGCACGTACTGCGCGCCGAAGCCGTGGGAGGCGCCCCTGCGGTGGATCCGCTTGAGGCCGCGGACCAGGCCGTGCACGGCGGTCTGCTCGACCAGCGCGCCCTGGAGGACGACGAAGGCGCCGGCGCTGCCTCCGTGGTCGTGCCACGGGGTGCCCTGGCCCGGCAGCCAGGTGAGCAGCCACACCTCGTGGTCGCCGTCGGCGAGGAGGCGGCGGAAGTAGCGGGCGCTGGGGTCGAAGTCGACGTGCGGGCGCCACAGGTCGTCCTGGCCGGCGAGGCGCCGGGCCGTGGTGAGCGGGCTCGTCGAGGGCGTGGCGTGGGTCTGCGGCAGGGTCGGGCGGGCGATGACGGTCATGGGTGTGCTCCGGTGCTGGTCAGGGGCCCGGCGCGCAGGGGCGCTGCTCGGGCGGGGGAGGTGAGGTGCTGGGGTGGTGCTGGAGTCGTGCTGGAGTCGTGCGCGGCGGCCGGGTGCTCAGGCCGTGGCGAGACAGCGACAGCCGCGGCGCGTCATCGGCAGGGCCGGGCGCGGGCTGCACATTCGCTGCGAACTCATGCGAGCACGGTAGTCACATAACGTCGAGTTGTGCAACCCATAACATCAAGTGTGGACGGGCGGGAAGGCCTCCGCCGCCCGGTGGCCGGCGAACGTGGGTGAAAAGTGTCGCCATGCCGACGGTTCTCACCCACGTTCGCGGGATGCGGGCGCGGCCCGGGCCTGCGCTGGACCGGCGGGGTCGCCACGTCGGACAGAATGGGCGGGTGAGTCCCGCACCCGACGCCCCGCTCCGCGACGCCGCCCACCAGGCCGCCGTCACCCGCAGGATGCGCGAGGTCGAGCAGTCGATCCTCTCCCGCGCCCCCGAGCACGACCTCGAGCCCTCGCTCGACCGGATCGCCGCGGTGATGGAGCTGCTCGGCGACCCGCAGCGCACCTTCCCCGTCATCCACGTCACGGGGACCAACGGCAAGACGAGCACCGCGCGCATCATCGAGTCGCTGCTGCGCGAGCTGGGGCTGAAGACCGGACGGTTCACCTCCCCGCACCTGCACTCGATGCTCGAGCGGGTCGCCATCGGCGGCGTCCCCATCGAGGCCGAGCGGTTCCTCGACGCGTACGACGAGGTCATCCCGTTCATCGAGATCGTCGACGGACGCTCGATCCTCGACGGCGGCCCGGCGATGACGTACTTCGAGGTCATCGTGGCCGTCGCCTACGCCGCGTTCGCCGACCTGCCGGTCGACGTCGCGGTGGTCGAGGTCGGCATGGGTGGCTCGTGGGACGCGACCAACGTCATCGACGCCCCCGTGTCGGTGGTGACGCCCATCGGCATGGACCACGCCCACTTCCTCGGCGACACGATCGAGGCGATCGCCACCGAGAAGGCCGGCATCATCAAGCCCGACGCCATCACCGTGTCCGGGCTCCAGCTCGAGCCCGAGGCCTACGAGGTCCTGCGTGAGCGCGCCGAGGAGGTCGGTGCGCGAATCGTGCTGGAGGGCAACGAGTTCGGCGTCTCCGAGCGTGATGTCGCGGTCGGCGGCCAGCAGATCTCGGTGCGCGGTCTCGCGGCCGAGTACCCCGACCTCTACCTCCCGCTGCACGGCACGCACCAGGCCCAGAACGCGGCCGTCGCGATCGCCGCGGTCGAGGCCTTCCTCGGCGGTGGCGAGCAGCCGATCGACATCGAGGTGGTCCGCGCCGGGCTGGCCCGGGTCGACTCACCGGGACGGCTCGAGATCGTCCGGCGCAGCCCCACCGTGCTCGTCGACGCCGCGCACAACCCCGCAGGGGCCGTGGCGCTCGTCCAGGCGCTCGAGGACTCGTTCACCTTCGCCCGGCTCGTCGGCGTCATCGCCGTGATGAAGGACAAGGACGCCGCCGAGATGCTCGAGATCCTCGAGCCGGCCCTCGACGAGGTCGTCGTCACCCGCACCACCTCGCCGCGCGCGATGTCGCCGCGCAAGCTGGGCGAGATCGCCGCCGAGATCTTCGGTGACCACCGCGTCACCGTCGTCGACGAGCTGCCCGACGCCCTCGACCAGGCCGCCGGGCTCGCCGACGCCGGGGGCGGTGTCGGGGGAGGGGTGCTCGCCACCGGCTCGGTCGTCACCGCGGCCGAGGTCCGCATGCTCCTCGGGACGACGAACGTCTGACCTCCTCGGGTCGATGACGCCGGTGCGCCGGCGGGTCTAGGGTGCGGCGCATGCGCCGGACCGCCACCACCCTCGCCGCCGTGGTCCTGCTCGGTGTCGCCGGGTGCGGCGGGTCCCCGGCGTCGGGTGGTGCGTCGTCGGGCTCGGCGACGCCCAGCGCGCCGGCCTCCTCAGCTGGGCCGGACACCCCGCGCGAGGGGCCGACGGGCGTCCTCGCGGCCACGGACGGCAAGGCCTCCACGGTGGCGACGAAGGTCGATGTCGGGGGCCAGCCGTGCGGGGTGGTCGTGGCGTTCGACGCGGTGTGGGTCAGCGTCAACGACACCGCCGAGCTGCTGCGCATCGACCCCGCGAAGGGCGTCGTGACCCACCGGACGAAGGTCGCCGACAAGCCGTGCGAGATCACGGCGACGAAGGACGCCCTCTGGGTCGTGACCCAGTCGGGCGTCGTCGACCGGGTCGACCCCGCCACGCGCACGGTGGTCGCCTCCGTGCCGACGGGGTTCGCCTCGTACGAGGCGGTGGAGGCGTTCGGCAGCATCTGGGTGAGCAACCGCAACGGGCAGTCGCTGACCCGCGTCGACCCCGCGTCGAACGCGACCACGACCGTCGACCTCCCCGGGGTCAACGCCGGAGGCCTCGCGGCCACGGCGGACGCGCTGTGGGTCGGCGACGACACGACCGGCTCGGCGGCCATCGCCCGGGTGGACCCGACGTCGCTGGCCGTGACGAAGGTCGAGGTCGGGGGCAACCGTCCCGGCTACGTCGCGGCGACGGGGGACCGGGTCTGGGTCTCGCGGGTGAAGTCCGGCACGGTGACCGCCCTCGATGCCGCGTCCGGAGCGGTCGTCGGTCGGCCCACGCCGGCCGGGTCGTCGCCGGTGAACCTCGCGGGCAGCCCCGACGGCCGCTGGGTGTGGGTGCCCGACGACGCGACGAACCTCCTCACCCGCATCGACGCGGCGACCGGCGATGCCGTGGAGCGGCTCGAGGTCGGCTCGGGTCCGGCCGTCGTCGCACCCACGGACGAGGGCACCTGGGTCACCAACTTCGGTGACGGCTCGGTCTGGTTCGTCGCCCTCGCCGGCTGACGCCGGTCAGCGCGGCGTGGACCTCAGGGGAGGGTGATGGTGGCTGCCACGGTCCCGTCGGACTCGACGACGAGCGGCGGCGCCGTGTCGTGGCTCGTCGCGTCGCCGTTGCACCGGGTGACGCCCGACTCGGTGGCGCACACCGTGAACGACCCCGGTCGCAGGGCCAGCGACCCGGTCGCGCTGAACAGGGTCTGGCTGCGCACGACGTAGCCGCTCGAGTGGCGGACCGACAGCGTGACGTTGCCGTACGCGCCATCGGGGTCGGTGACACTCCACGTCAGGGTCCCGCGGACCTTCAGCTGCGACTCCGGGGTGGCGGTGGTCCCGCCCGGGGTGACGGCGAAGGTGGTGGCCCCCGCGGCGATGAGCGCCGGCACGTCACCGATCGCCGTGCCGAACCTTGGGATCTCGTCGAGCACCTCGCCCTTGGTGTTGTTGGGTCCGTCGCCGGAGGTGACCACCCAGTCGCCGACGGGCAGCCGCGACGAGGTCCAGGCACCGGAGAGGGTCGTGGAGGGCACGGCGGAGAAGCGCCCGTCCGACCGCTGGAGGTACACGGGCTGGCCCGGCGCACCGGCCGAGTCCGGACCGACGAAGCGGCCGGTGAGGGCACCGGCGCGGGGGATGGCGACGTCTCCGACCGAGGTGCGCGCCCGGAGCGAGGGGGACGGTGGTCTTGACGACGTTGCCGCCGAGGCAGGCGGGCACGTAGGACTGCTCCTCAACGCTCACCGCGCCGGCCTTGGTCATCGCGGCGGCGCACATGTTCACGCTCGTCGCGGCGGTGTTCGACCGGATGACGAAGCGTCCGTCCGACGTGGTGGGTGCCTGGGAGAAGCCGAGGCCGAACCCGGCCGCCGACGGGTGGTGCGGGTCGCCGGAGCCCTCCTCGACGACGCGCCCGTCGAGGCGGTGGGTGACCCCCACGACGCCGACGAGGTCGACGATGACGTGGACGGAGCCGGGCGTGACGGCGCGCAGGATGATCGAGCCACCGGCCACGGTCGACACGTAGGTCGTGTTCGTGACGGTCTCCCCGGCCGAGAAGTTGAGCACGGAGGGCGCGGTGTCGCCCAGGCCGAAGCGCAGGTGGCCGCCGGCCGTGGCCCGCGTGGCGGTGACCGCGACGACGATCGCCGAGGGCGGGCCCTGCACGGGGGTGCTCGGCACGGGGATGGAGACCATGCGGCCGTTGTCGGCGTTGAGCTGCTGCCCCGTGGCCCGGGTGTCGAGGAGCCGCTGCGGGGCGAGCCCGACCGTGCCGAGGGGGGTGTCGGTGGCGTCGCCCTGCTGCACCCAGCCGAAGGAGTCGACGACGACGTGGACCGGCGCGGATGACATGTTCCACACGCGGACCGTGCCGGTGGACGACAGGCGCACGAGCGACATCCCGGCGCGGTCGCTGCCGACCTTGTAGGTCAGCGTCGTGGTGTTCGGGCGAGCGGTGTCGGACGGATGGGCGACGAGGTAGCCGGCCGTGGAGGGCCGGACGGCGACGACGTTGAGGAAGGCGGCGGCGGCGCCATCGGGGGCGGAGACGCCGCTGACCTGGATGTCGCGGTAGCCCTGGGCGGGGACGGCCGGCCCGGTGACCCGGCTGTCGAGCACGCGGGTGGCCTCGGTGGGCGTCACCGAGCCGGGGTTCGTCGTCCCCTGGTTGGTGCGGACGTACCCCCGCAGCGAGACGAGCACGTGCGTGCTGCCCTTGCCGCCGTTGAGCACGGTCAGCTGGCGGCTCCCGGTGAGCTGCACGACCGCGAGGTTGGCGGTGGGCGTGCCCGGCGCGTAGTTGAGGTTCGAGGTCGAGGGCTGGCTCGCCCCCGACGGCCACACCGCCAGCCACCCCGTCGTCGTGGGCGACGCCGCCGTGACGTTGAGGACGACCGCCGTCGCGTCGGAGGGCACGTAGGCCGGGTCGCCGGTGGGGACGGCGATGGTGCGCCGCTGGCCCGCGGCGAGCGCCCCGCCCGTGGTGCGCGAGTCGTACAGGTCGGCGCCGTCGGTCACCTGGGTGATGCCGGCGACCTTCGCGACGTCGAGGGCCGACGCGGCTGCTGGGGCCGTGACGACGGCCGCAGGTGCGGTGGCGGCCGCAGGTGCGGTGGCTGGCGCAGCAGCGTGGGCGGGCAGGCCGGGGACGGCGAGGGCCACGGCCGCGAGAGCGGCGGCGACCAGGGCACGGCGGGACGACGACGACACGAAGAGAACCCCCTGATGAAGAACGACGAGGGGACCATACGACGAGGCCCCGACACCGTGGGACTTCCGGCCCCGTCATTGCGAGAACTCGCAGGTCTGCGTCGTGCTGGATGACGCGGCGCGCGTCCCTCAGCCGGGGGCGGGGCGGTCCGAGGCGCTGCGGGCGAGGCGGGCGAGCTCGACCCGGTTCGCGGCCCCCGTCTTGCGCAGCAGGTTCGACACGTGGGAGCTCACGGTCTTCTCGCTGACGAAGAGAGCCCTGGCGATCTCGCCGTAGGTGCGCCCGGCGACGACGTGGTCGAGGATCTCGCGCTCGCGCGTGGTGAGCCCCGGCAGCCCCGGCAGCCCCGCGTCGCCCGACGCCGACCCACCACCCCTCGTGGCCACCTCGTCGAGACGGACCCGGGCCGAGCGGGCGAGGTCGACCACCTCGCGCAGCACCGGTTCGGCGCCCAGCTCCGCCGCCAGCCCGGCCGAGCGCCGCAGCAAGCCCGCCGCCTCCTCGCGCGACCCCCCGGAGAGCAGCAGCGACTCACCGGCCCGGAACGCCGCGTACGCCGCGTCCCACGGCCAGACGCCGTCGAGGAGGCCGGCGGCCCGGCGCCACAGGGGCGGGCCGTCGGGGGAGCGCCGGGCCCGGGCGACCTCCGCGGCGTACAGGGCGTCGAGACCGTCGAGCTGGGTGGTGTAGGTCTCCCGGATCGCGACGCTGTCGACGATGACCCGCGGGAAGCGGGCCACCAGCTCGTCCAGCCGGCGCAGGTGCACCTCGGGCGACCGGTGCTCGGACCGAGCGGCCAGTGCGAGGTCCGCGAGGGCCCGGGCGCCCAGCGGGCACAGCCACTCGCACAAGGTCGGGGGGACGCCGGGGGACAGGGCTCCGGCCATCGCCGCCGCGTACGCGCCCTCGGGGTCACCCGACGCGAGCCTCACCTGGGCCCGCACCGCGTCGAACTCGAACGCGAGGAAGTCCGTGGTCTCGGCGAAGAGCTCGTCGGCTCGGGCCAGGTGCTCCTCGGCCTCCCGGTGTCGCCCCTGGTAGGCAGCCATCCGGGCGGCGGTCAGGCGCGCGGTGACGTCGGCCGCCGCGCCCGGGTCGGACCCGAAGGCCACCCGCAGGCGCTCGCCGCAGCCCTTCCAGTCGCCGGCGCCCAGCAGGGTGCCCGCCTCGTCGGCCGACATCCACGCGAGGTAGGGATGCGGGCCACCGAGCGACTCGAGCTGCTCCCTCCGCCGCCCGACGAGGTGCGCCCACGTCGGGGTGGCCCACACGTCGGCACCGTTCGCCTCCCACAGCGAGGCGTGGACGAAGCCCCACCAGTCGCGCGCGACCGCCGCGTTCTCCACGCCCCGGGCGCCCAGCGCCTCGCCGTCCCCCGAGCCGGAGAACCCCGCCGCCATCGACGCGGCCGCGTAGGCGTAGGCCAGGGCTCGGGGGTGCCCGACCGTGGTGGCTCGTTCCAGGGCGGCGGCGGCGGCGCCGGGAGCCGTGGGGTCGTCGGCCCACAGCGAGGCATGGGCCAGCTCGGCCAGGGCGAAGGCGTGCTGCCACGAGGCCGGCTCGGGCGTGGTGAGCTCGACGGCGCGGCGCATGGGCTCGACTCGGAGGAAGCCCCTCCCGGTGGAGAACCGGAGGTGCTCGCGGCGCACGACCAGCTCGGCGACGGCCAGGGGGTCGACGGTCTCGTCGAGGTCCCCGAGCAGGGTCTCGACCACGTCGAGCTCGGCCTCGTGGCTGCCTTCCGCGGCCGCCGCCCGCCGCAGCCGGTCGAGGAGGTCGCGGCGTGACTCGGCCACGTCCTCCACCCGCTCCCTCAGCTCGACGAGGCGACGCAGGAGGACGAGGGCCGCTGCCCCGTCGTCGCGGTCCGTGGCGAGGTCGGCCGCGCACAGGGTCCAGCGGTAGGCGTCGGCGTCGTGGCCGGCCCGCTGGTGGTGCTCGGCGACGGCCGACGCGGCGGCCAGCCGCGCGGCCGGGTCCGTCGCCCCGTCCGCGTCGAGGTCCGCCTCGCAGACCCGGGCGAAGGCGGCGTGCAGCTGGCGCCGCTCCTCCGCGGCGAGGCCCGACTCCAGCGCCTCGGCCTGGAGGGGGTGGTGGAACCAGTGGCCGCCGTCGGCGGTGACGTCGAGGACGCCCGCCTCCACGGCCTCGCGCAGGAGGGGCGTGGCCTCCTCCGGTGTCGACCCGACGAGGGAGGCCGCCCGCCGCAGCGCCGCTCCGGTGGCCACCTCGCCGCCCACCGCCACCGCCAGGACCAGCTCGCGCGCCGGCGCGGACAGCCGGTGCCACGGCCTCAGCACCGCGCCGCGCAGGTCGTCCGGGAGGCCGGGCCCGAGGTGACGGGCGTCCGGGCCGAGGTCCTCCACGAGCAGCCGGTTGAGGTACGCGTTGCCCCGGGTGCGCTCGAGCACCTCGGTGACGAGCGACTCGTGCGGTGTCGAGCCCAGCAGCGCCTGCAGCTGCTCACGCGTCGCCGTGCGGTCGAACGCCCCGAGCGACAGCTCGGTGAGGCACGGCATCCGGCGCACGTCGGCGAGCCACCGCTGGAGGGCGTGCCCGGCCGCGCCCACCTCGTCGCGGCGCAGCGTCATCAGGATGCCGAGGCCGCGGTCGGCGGGGCCCGCGAGCACGTAGGTGAGGACGTCGAGCGAGCCCGGGTCGGCCCACTGGATGTCGTCGACGACGAGGACGACGGGGTGGTCGCGGCTCGTCCGCTCCAGCCACTCGTCGACGACGACGGGCGCGCCCCCCGACCCCTCACCGTCCAGCGGGGGAGGGCGCAGCCCGGCCGGGAGCCGGCGCACCGCGGTGCGGATCGGCATCAGCGGGACGGTCGTCGCGCCCATCGGGAGGCAGACCCCGCTGAGCACGACGAGGTCGGGGTCCTGCGTGGCGGCGTCGCGGCAGACCCGCTCGACGAGTCGGGTCTTGCCGACCCCCGCGTCGCCCGAGACGAGCAGGGCCGTCATCCGACCGTCGCGCGCCGCCTCGACGACCGACGCGACCCGGTCGACCTCCCGGGACCTGCCGACGAACGGGGCGGCCGCGCCCGAAGGGCTGGCCACCCCCCGAGTGTGGCAGCCACGGCTCCGGCCCGACATGGCCCGATCTGAGGGGGGTGAGGGCCGGGTCTGAGGGGTGCACCCCGATGTGGGTGGGGGTGCGCCGGGCCGACCGTGGAGGAGTCGGAGAAACCGCTCACCACCAGCTCGGAGAAGACCGTGAACCAGAACCAGTCCCAGACCACCACCACCTCCATCACCTGCCGGGTCGGCACCGGTCGTCGCGTCCTCGCCGGCCTCGCCGTCCCCGTCCTCACCGGCCTGTTCGCCGTCGGCCTCGGCGCCACGCCGGCGCAGGCCCGTGACGACGCCGGCCCCGCCGCCACCGTCGTCGGCCACGCCGGCGCGTGCTTCCTCGAGCGCGTCGGTGACCAGCTCGTCCGCTGCGACGACCTCACCGGGAACGGGGTGCCGGCACCCGGGTACATCCCCGAGCGGTGAGCCGACCCGGCACCCACGGCGGCCCCGGACCCCACGGTCCGGGGCCGCCCTCGTGGGCGCGGGGTCAGTCGTCGAGGTCCTCGCCGGCGAGCGCCCGCGCCGCGAGCCGCTCCTCGCCGGCCAGCCGCCAGACCTCCAGCGCTGCGCCGCCGTTGACGAGCACGATCACCGCACCGAGGACGAGGTCCGGCCACCCCGAGCGCGTCACCGCGGTGAGCACCCCCATCGCGATGATGGCGAGGTTGACCGCGACGTCGGAGCGGGCCGAGAGGTAGGCCGCCCCCGACAGCGAGCCGCCGTGGTGCCGCACCCGGGCCAGCAGCAGGGCGCAGGCCCCGTTCACCAGGGCCGCCCCGCCGGCAGTGAGGACGAGGGGCCGGACCGCGGGCGCGACCGGGTCGGACACCCGGGTCACCACCTGCCACGCCGCCGCCACCGCCGGGACGAGGATGACGAGGGCCATCACGTGCCCCGCCAGCGCGCGCCGGGCCAGGGTCCACCCGAGCGCGAGCGCGATGAGCAGGTTGATCGCCGTGTCCTCGAGGAAGTCCACCGAGTCGGCGAGCAGCGCCACCGACCCGATGGCCAGCGCGACCGACCCCTCGACGGCGAAGTAGGCGAGGTTGAGGGCCGCGACGACGAGGACGACCCGTCGCAGCGCGGCTGGGGCGAGGACCGGTGACGTCACCCGACCATCAGAGCAGACGCCGCGGCCCCCTACCCTTGGCGCATGTCCCCGCTCGTGAAGCTGCTGCTCCTCGTGGCCGTCGCCGTCGCCATCTGGTACGTCGTCGTGAAGATCCGCTCGGCCCAGCAGGAGCCGGTGACCTTCACGCCGGTCGAGGAGCTCCCCGAGGAGGCGCGCAACGCCGTCGACGCCGCGCTCGCCCGGGGTGAGGTCGTCGCCGCCGTGAAGCACTACCGCGCGGCCACCGGGGCGAGCCTCATGGCGTCCAAGGCGGCCATCGACGTGCGGAAGTGGAAGCAGGGCGCATGAGCCGCCTGCCGCTGTACGGGCGACAGGGCAAGTTCACCTACCGGCTCCTCGCGATCGCGCTGTTCGGGCAGTCGGTCATCCTCAGCTTCTTCGCGCTCGTCGCGCGGGGCAACGCCATCGCCGCGGGGGAGCCCGAGAAGGCGGGCCCGCTGCTCTGGCTGGGCCTGGGTCTCGCGGTGCTCGCGCTCCTGGGGTCCGGCCTGATGCGCAGCCCGGTCGGCATCACGGTCGGCTGGCTCGTGCAGGTCCTCACCTGGGTGAGCGCGTTCGTCGTGCCGGTGATGATCGGGGTCGGCGTCGTCTTCACCCTGCTGTGGGTGGTGCTCCTGCTCCAGGGGCTCAAGGTCGACGCCCTGGTCGCCCGCCGTGAGGCGGAGGCGGCGGCCGGGCGCTCGTCCTCCCGTGGCTAGGCTGGTCCCGTGACCACCGAACGCTCGCTCGTCCTCGTCAAGCCCGACGGTTTCGCCCGCGGCCTCACCGGGGAGGTGCTGCGCCGCATCGAGGCGAAGGGCTACGGCCTCGTCGCCCTGCAGGTGCTGACCCCCGACGTCGAGCGCCTCCACCTCCACTACGCCGAGCACGAGGGCAAGCCCTTCTTCGAGCCGCTCGTCGCGTTCATGTCCTCCGGCCGGGTGGCCGCGGTCGTCATCGAGGGCGAGCGCTGCATCGAGGGGTTCCGCGCCCTCGCCGGTGCCACCGACCCCACCACCGCCGCGCCCGGCTCCATCCGCGGCGACCTCGGCCGCGACTGGGGCGAGAAGGTGCAGAAGAACATCGTCCACGGGTCCGACTCGCCCGAGTCCGCCGCCCGCGAGATCGGCATCTGGTTCCCCGAGCTCTGAACGGCCCGCCCACGGTGTGGCACCGAGGGATGACGCGCCCCCCGACCTAGCCTGCTGGGCATGACCGGGTGGGACGTCGGATGGCTCCGAGGCAGGGACCTCGCCATCGACCTCGGCACCGCCAACACCGTCATCTACGCCCGAGGCCGCGGGGTCGTGCTCGACGAGCCCTCGGTCGTCGCCGTGCGCACCGGGACCCACCAGCTCCTGGCGGCCGGGAGCAAGGCCAAGGAGATGCTCGGCCGCACCCCGGAGACGGTCAGTGCGGTCCGCCCGCTGCGCGACGGCGTCATCACCGACGCCGACGTCACCGAGCGGATGATCCGCTGGTTCGTCGACCAGGTCGCCCCGTCCCGCCTGATGAGGCCGCGCGTCGTCGTCTGCGTTCCCGGCGACATCACGGGCGTCGAGCGCCGTGCCCTCGAGGACGCCACGCTGCGCTCCGGCGCGCGGCGCGTCTACGTCATCGAGGAGACGATGGCCGCGGCGATCGGGGCCGGGCTGCCGGTCGAGGAGACCCGGGCGTCGATGGTCGTCGACGTCGGCGGCGGGACCACCGACGTCGCCGTGATCAGCCTCGGCGGGGTCGTCACCGCGCGCACCGTGCGCACCGGCGGCGACGAGATCGACCTGGCGATCGTCAGCCACGTGAAGAGCGAGTACTCGCTGCTGCTCGGGGAGCGCAGCGCCGAGGACCTCAAGGTCGACGTCGGCTCGGCGTTCCCGCTGGCGCAGGAGCTCACCGGCCGGGTGCGCGGCCGCGACCTCGTCACCGGCCTGCCGAAGACGGTGACGATCGGCTCGGCCGAGGTGCGCCGCGCCATCGAGACCCCGGTCGCCCAGATCGTCGAGCTCGTGCGCACCGTCCTCGACGTCTGCCCGCCCGAGCTCGCCGGTGACGTCGTCGACCGCGGCATCGCGCTCACCGGTGGTGGGGCGCTGCTGCGCGGCCTCGACGAGCGCCTCTCGCACGAGCTCGGCGTGCCCGTCCACGCGGCCTCCGAACCGCTCCACGCCGTGGCCCGCGGCGCCGGCCGCTGCGTCGAGGAGTTCGGTGCCCTCGAGCGCGTGCTCGTCGACAACCGCCGCCCCTGACATGCACGTCCGCCGCGCCCCCGCCCTCCGCCCCGTCGGCAGCACCACCCGGCGGCGAACCCGACGCACGCGCCTCCTCGTGGTGGCCGTCGTCCTCACCGCGCTCGCGACGCTGCTGGGTGCGGGCGGGGTCACCGACCTGGCCCCCGTGCGGTCCGCCGCCGCCACCGTCCTCGGCCCGCTCGAGCGCTGGCTCGGCCCCGATGGCGACGCCCTCACCTCCGAGCGCGCTGCCCGCACCGCCGCCGAGGCCCGTGCCGCGAGCGCCGAGCGCGAGGCTGCGGGCCGGTCCGAGCTCGCCGCGCTCCTCGCCGACCCGGCCCTCACCGGTCAGCGACTCGTGGCCGCGCGCGTCGTCGCCGTGGGGCCGTCCGGGCCGGCGGGCCCCGAGCGGGTCACCATCGACGTCGGCTCGAACGACGGGGTCGAGGTCGACACCACGGTCGTCGCCGCCGAGGGGCTCGTCGGGCGGGTCGTCTCGGTGGCTCCGTGGACCTCCGACGTCCTCGTCGTCGGCAGCCCCGACCTCGTGGTCGGCGTGCGCGTGGGGGAGCGGGGTGTCCTCGGCGAGGCATCCGGGTCGGCCGTCCGCGGCGCTGCGAGCCCGATGGCCGGCCTCCTCTCGCTCGGCCTCGTCGAGCGCGGCGTGATGGCCCCCGGCGACACCGTCACGACCCTCGGCAGCGTCGGCGGGCGCCCGTACGTCGCCGGCGTGCGGGTCGGCACGGTCCGCGAGGTCGACGACCGACCGGGCCGGCTCGCCCCCACGGGCACCCTCGCCCCCGCCGTCGACCCCACCAGCCTCGACGTCGTCGCCGTCGTCCTCGGCCCCTCGCGCGACGTCCCGCGACCCGTCGTCACCGGTACCGGCTCGTGACCCCCGTGGCGGCAGTCGCGCGGGGGCTGCTCGTGCTCGCCGCCGTGCTGGTCGCCGTCACGATGGGGGCGCGCGGCCTCTCGCCCGTCCCCGACCTCGCGCTCGTCCTCGTCGTCGCGTGGGCGCTCCTGCGCGGGCCGCTCGTCGGGGCGGCGGCGGGCCTGGCCACCGGCTGGCTCGTCGACCTCGTCCCGCCCGGTCCCACGCACCTCGGCGTCACGGCGCTGGTCTACGCGGCGGCGGGGTTCGTCGCGGGCCGCACGCGCGTGGAGGGTCCGGTGGCGGCGCCGCGTGTCGCCCTCGTGGCGCTGGGGGCGGCCGTCCTCGTCGAGTCGGTCGCGGTCGTCGGGGCGCTCGCCGTCTCCGCGCCGGTCGACCTCGCCGACCTCGCCCTGCGCTGCTTGCTCACCGCCACCGTCGCGGCGGTCGTCGTGCGCCTCGTCGTGGGCGCCGAGCGCGGCCTCGTCCGGCGCCGGTACGGCTGAACCGCGTCGTGGTGATGATGCGCCGCCGCCCGCGCCTGGGCACCGGACCCCGCGACCGCCGGGGTGTGGCGTTCCACGGCCGCTTCCTCGCCGTCGTGCTGCTCGTCGTCCTGTGCTTCGGCACGCTCGTGGCGCGGCTCGGACAGGTGCAGCTCGTCGGCCACGCGGACTACGCCGCGGCCTCCTCCCTCGACACCCGGACCCTCACCGAGCCGGCGATGCGCGGCCGCATCCTCGACGCCCAGGGCCTGCCGCTCGCCGACAACCGCGCGAGCACGGTCGTGACCATCGAGCGCCGCGTCATCGTGGGCAGCCGCGACCGGGCCGAGTCGGTCGTGCGTGAGGTGGCGCGCGTCCTCGGGCTGCCGCCCGAGCACCTGCTGGCCCGCACCTGGCTGTGCGGCGAGGAGGGCGCGCCGGCCGCTCCGGCGTGCTGGGCCGGGTCGCCGCAGGTGCCCGTCCCGCTGGCCGAGGACGTCGACGCCACCCGCGCCCTCACCCTCGTCGAGCGGCCCGACCGGTTCCCGGGCATCGCCGTGGAGTCGCGTCCCGTGCGCGTGTACCCCCGGCCGCTGGGGACGAGCGCCGCGCAGCTCATCGGCTACCTCGGCCAGGTCCGCGCCGACGAGGTGGGCCCCGCGACCGGGCTGACCGCCGACGACCTCGTGGGGCGGGCCGGCCTCGAGGAGCAGTACGACGACGTCCTGCGCGGGACGCCCGGCCGCACCGTCGTCTCGGTCGACCCCCGGGGGCTCGTGACCGGGGTCGTGTCGCGGACCGCGCCGGTCAACGGGCGCGACCTGGTCACCTCCATCGACGCGCGGGTGCAGGCCACCGCCGAGCAGGCCCTGGCGGCGCAGATCGCTGCGGCCCGCAAGCGCGGGTGGGCGGCCGACTCGGGGGCCGTCGTCGTCCTCGACCCGCGCACCGGAGCCGTGGCGGCCCTGGCGAGCGCGCCCACCTACGACCCCAACCTCTGGACCGGCGGCATCAGCGAGGCCGACTACGCCACCCTCACCTCGCCGGCGGCCGGGACCCCGTTGCTGTCCAGGGCGATCGGCTATGCCACGGCGCCGGCGAGCACGCTCAAGCCCGCCTCGGTCACGGCCTCGGTGGCGGCGGGCAACCCGCTGCACGGACGCTACGACTGCCCCTCGAGCTACCGCATCGGCAACCGCGTCTTCAACAACCACGAGACCAAGGGCCGCGGCCTCATCAGCTTCGCCACGGCCATCCAGATCTCGTGCGACACGGTGTTCTACAAGACCGCGTACGACGCGTGGCGCGCCCAGGGCGGGATCACCGCGGCCACCGACGCCCCTGACCCGTTCGCCTCGGTCGCCAAGGGGTTCGGGCTCGGAACGCGCACCGGGATCGACCTGCCGGGGGAGGCCGCGGGCCGCGTCCCCGACCGCACCACGAAGAAGGCGTACTGGGAGGCGACGAAGGACGAGCTGTGCGGACGGGCGCGCACGGGCTACCCCGAGGTCGCCGACACGAAGCACGCGGCCTACCTCCAGGCGGTCGCGGTGGAGAACTGCGCCGACGGCTACCTCGTGCGCCCCGGCGACGTCGCGAACTTCTCGATCGGCCAGGGCGACGTCGCCACCACCCCGCTCCAGGTCGCCGTGATGTACGCGGCGATCGCCAACGGGGGCACCGTCCTGACGCCGCGGGTGGGGGCCGCCTCGGCCGACCCGGTCACGGGGGCGCGTTCCGACATCGCCGCCGGCCCGACGCGCAAGGCTCCCGTGTCGGCCGAGCTGGATTCCTACCTGCGCGGCGCCCTGCGCTCGGCCGTCACCGACGGCAGCACCCGCTGGCTGTTCCGCACGATGACCGACTGGCCCGTGGCGGGGAAGACCGGGACCGGCGAGGTCGTGGGGAAGCGCGACACCTCGTGGTTCGTCTCCTACGCCCCGGCGAACACGCCGCGCTGGGTCGTCTCGGTGGTGGTGTCGCAGGGTGGGCCGGGGGCGCGGACGGCTGGCCCGGTGGCCAAGAGCGTCCATGAGACCCTGCGCTCCATCCGCTGAGCCCCACGGGTCGTCTCGGCGCCGACCTCGGGCGCGAGGGGTCGCCGACCGGCCGATAGGCTGGCGCCATGGCTGACTTCGACGTCGTGGTGCTCGGTGCTGGTCCTGGTGGTTACGTCGCGGCGATCCGCGCGTCGCAGCTGGGGAAGAAGGTGGCGGTCGTCGAGAAGAAGTACTGGGGCGGGGTCTGCCTCAACGTCGGCTGCATCCCGAGCAAGGCGCTCATCAAGAACGCCGAGGTCGCGCACCTGCTCCAGCACGAGAAGGCGAAGTACGGCATCGAGGGCGACGCCACGGTGAGCTACGGCGTCACCCACAAGCGCTCGCGCCAGGTGTCCGGCGGCATCGTCAAGGGGGTGCACTTCCTCATGAAGAAGAACAAGATCGAGGAGGTCGACGGCTGGGGCACGCTCACCAGCGCCACCTCGATGGACGTCGCGCTCAACGACGGCTCGACCCGCCAGCTGACCTTCGACCACCTCATCGTCGCCACCGGTGCCGTCACCCGGATGCTTCCCGGCGTCGAGGTGTCGAAGAACGTCGTGACCTACGAGGAGCAGATCCTCGACGAGGAGCTCCCCGGGTCGCTGATCATCGCCGGGTCGGGCGCCATCGGCGTCGAGTTCGCGTACATCATGAAGAACTTCGGGGTCGACGTCACCATCGTCGAGTTCCTCGACCGGATGGTCCCCACCGAGGACGCCGACATCTCCAAGGAGCTGCTCAAGCACTACAAGAAGCTCGGCGTGAAGGTCATGCTCGGCACCAAGGTCGAGAGCGTCGAGGACACCGGGTCGGGCGTGAAGGTCACCGTCTCTCCGGCAGCCGGGGGCGACCAGCAGGTCCTCGAGGCCGACAAGCTCCTCTCGGCGATCGGGTTCGCGCCGCGCACGCAGGGCTACGGCCTGGCCGAGATCGGCGTCGAGATCACCGACCGCGGAGCCGTCGCCATCGACGAGTACTGCCGCACCAACGTCCCCAACGTCTACGCCATCGGCGACTGCACGGCCAAGCTGATGCTGGCCCACGTCGCCGAGGCGCAGGGTGTGGTCGCCGCCGAGACCCTCGCCGGCGCCGAGACGCTGCCCGTCGACTACGACATGATCCCGCGGGCCACGTACTGCCACCCGCAGATCGCCTCGTTCGGCTACTCCGAGGCGCAGGCGAAGGAGAAGGGCTACGACGTCAAGACCGCGTCGTTCCCGTTCAGCGCCAACGGCAAGGCCATGGGGCTGGGCGACGCCGTCGGCTTCGTCAAGGTCGTCGCCGACGCCACCCACAACGAGATCCTCGGCGCGCACATGATCGGCCCCGAGGTCACCGAGCTGCTGCCCGTGCTGACCCTCGCGCAGAAGTGGGACCTCACCGCGGACGAGGTGTCGCGCAACGTGTTCGCGCACCCGACCCTGTCCGAGGCGGTCAAGGAGGCCGTCGAGGGCATCGCCGGCCACATGATCAACCTCTGACCGTTCTCTCCGACCGGTCTGACCGCCGTCACCCCGGACGCGGGCGCCTCGCCGTGCGCTCGATGGTGGCCGCCCTCCTGATGATGACGACCGCCGCCTGCGGGTCCGACACGCCCCGCATCGAGACGGTGCACGGCACCGCCGACTCGCCGCGCCTCGTGGTGGGCGTCGACGACTGCAACGCCCACCCGACCGCGACCGTGGAGGAGTCCGAGGCGGAGGTGCGGATCCTGGTGCACGCCAACCGCTCCTGGGGAGATCCCGACTGTGCCGACTCCGTCGCGGTCACGCTCGACCGGCCGCTCGGCACGCGCGCCGTCGTCGACGCCGCCACGGACCGGCGCGTCGAGGTGCTCCCGCCCGCCACGTGAGGGCGGGCGGGCGTCATCAGGAGGACCGAGGGCAGCGGCGGCTACATCCCGGACTCGACGTTGAGGATGTTGCCGTCCGGGTCCTCGAACCAGGCCGACTTGAACGACCCGCCCATCGTGGCGACGCCGTCGTCCCACTCCAGGCCCTCGGCCTCGAACGTGCTGAAGGTGATGCCGTGCTCGCGCAGGGCGGCGACCTCGGCGTCGAACTGGTCGGGCGGGATCTGGAACGACATCGCCGTCGCCTTGTTCGTGCCGGCGAAGGCCGAGGGGTAGACGAAGAACGAGGTCTTCCCGGCGCTGTACATGACGCCCTCGGGCGGCTCACCCACCGAGGAGAAGCCGAGGACCCCCTCGTAGAAGTCGCGGGCCCTCTGGACGTCCTTCACCGCGAGGGCGGGGATCGGGTCGTGGTCGCCGAGCATGGGATCTCCACGGGCGGACCGGGCGACCGTCGTCCGGTTGGCCCAGTTCGGACCCTAGGGACGCGCTGCGCCGCAGGTCAATGGACCGAAATGACTACCGCGGTGGCGGCCTCACGGCCTTCTCAGCCGAACGCGCTGGCGAGCCGTTTGGTGTTGTTCACCGCGACCACCGCGGCCCCGAGCGCCAGCGTGATGACGGCCGCTCCGGTGAGCAGCGGGTGCCGACGCGCGAAGCCGACGAAACCGGCGGTCGACGTGCCCACACCCTCCAGGGGCCGGGCGCCGCTGGACACCTCCTCGAGGTAGACCCCGGGGCTGCGGTACCAGCTGCCCTTGCCCTTCTTCCGGCGCTTCTTCTTCGCCACCACGCACCTCCCGACTCGCGGACCCGTCCATCAAACCGCTGGGAGGCACGCGTGTCGAGACGCACGAGGGCCCGGCGGCAGGTGCCGCCGGGCCCTCGTGGGTGGGGTGGTCGTCAGGCCGGATTCTGCGCGAGGAAGCCGTCGATCTGGTTGATGGCCGAGCGCGCGCCCTCCTCCATCCCCATGTCGAGCACGGTCTGCAGCGCCTCGGCGGACTCGAAGGTGCTGGTGAACACCGCGGTCGTGCCGCCGTCGGTGGAGGAGAACGCGTAGACGTTCTCGGAGACCGGCAGGTCGGGGTTGGGGGTGAGGTCCTCGGTGGCGAAGCCGTCCCTGAAGGTGAAGCGCGACGTCGGCTCGACCGCCGTGATGTCCCAGTAGCCCGCGAACTTCTCGCCCTCGGGGGAGGTCATGTAGTACGTGGTGCGGGTGCCGGGCTTGAGGTCGTGGTCGACGAAGGTGGCCGGGTACTCCGGCGGGCCCCACACCTGCTCGAGCTGGCGCGGGTCCTCGTAGAGGCTCCACACGCGCTCGACCGGGGCGGCGAACTCCGCCGTGATCGTCAGGGTGCGGGACTCGACGTCCTTGGTGATGTCGGTGACGGGCATGTCAGTTCTCCTCGGTGAGTAGTGCGTCGATACGGGCGACCCGCCCCCGCCAGACGCTCTCGATCTCGTCGAGCATCGAGGCGACGGACCGGACCGCCTGCACGTCCCCGCTGGCCAGCTGCTCACGACCGTTGCGTCGCTTCGTCAGCAGGCCGGCCCTCTCGAGGACGGCGACGTGCTTCTGGACGGCGGCGAAGCTCATGTCGTACCCCGCCGCCAGGGCGGTGACCGAGTGCTCGCCGGCCAGGACGCGGCGCAGGATGTCGCGCCGGGTCCGGTCGGAGAGCGCGTGGAACAGGGCGTCGGCCCGGTCCTCGCTGGTCTCGTTCACGGCACCAACATACAACCAATCGGTTGTACGTTGTCAAGGGGGCGACGAGGTTCTCTTCGGGGGAGGGGTGTGGGGTGGTCGTTGCTACCGTCGCCCGATGGGCCTCGCCTCCGACCTCGGGTACTCGATCGCTCCGTCCACCGGGTTCCAGCGGGCGGTGCGGGTGGTGGCGTCGAGCCGTCCGGGGGCGTGGACGCTGGCGCGGATCCTGCCCGCGCTGGACCGGGTCGTCTCGCGCCTCTCGCGCGGGCGCACCACGGCGGCCGAGGTGCTCGCCGGCCTGCCCGTCCTCGTCGTGACGACGACGGGTCGCCGCAGCGGCCTGCCGCGCTCGGCGCAGCTCATCGGTGTCCCGTTCGCCGGCGACGTCGCGCTCATCGGGACGAACTTCGGCCAGTCCGGCACACCCACGTGGGTGCTCAACCTCGAGGCCGACCCGCGGGCCGTGGTGATGCACCGCGACGTGGCTCGTGATGTCGTGGCGCGCGTGGCGTCGGACGCCGAGCGGAGCGAGATCCTCACTCTCGCAGGGCAGGTCTACGTCGGCTACCCGAAGTACTTCACCCGCGTGACCGACCGGCACGTGCGGATCTTCGTGCTGGAGCAGGCCTC
The DNA here is from genome assembly GCF_043099285.1 of Oryzobacter telluris. Lineage (GTDB taxonomy): Bacteria > Actinomycetota > Actinomycetes > Actinomycetales > Dermatophilaceae > Oryzobacter > Oryzobacter telluris. The sequence continues at coordinate 1,691,009 of NZ_CP170723.1, forward strand.
CTGAGCCGCGGTGCGGCACACCGTCATCAGGGTGGGCAGCGGGTGCCCTCGGGAGGGACCGTGAGGTCGACGAGGTAGCGGGAAACGTGCTCGCCGGTGCAGTCGTCGCGCCCGAACGCGCCGTGACCCACGCCCTCCCAGGTGAGCAGGCGCGCGTGGCCGAGCGAGGCGGCCATCGAGACGGCGCCCTGGTACGGGGTCGCCGGGTCGTGCACGGTGCCGACGACCAGGATCGTGGGGGCCGACGGTGCCACGGGTGCGTGGAGGGTGTGGCGAGGTGCCGTCCACGGGGTGCAGGCCATCATCTGCGGGGCACCCCACTGCCCGAACAGGGGGTACTTCTTGGCGAACCGGGCTGCAGCAGAGCGGATCTCCTCCTCGGTCGGTCCGGGAGCGCTGTCGGTGCAGTTGATGACCATGAGGGCGTCCTGGAAGTTCGTGTCGGCGTCGACCTCGCCGCGGACCGAGGCCGCCTGCTCGCGAAGGCTCCCTGAGTCGCCGGAGGCCGCTTCGGCGAGAGCCTCGGCGAGGTCCGGCCAGCGGGCGTCGTCGTAGAGCGCTGCGGTGACGCCGTCGAGGACGTCGACGCCGGTGGCCGGGAGGTCGCCCTGAGGCCGGCCGCTCCGGATGGGGTCGGCGTCCGCGCGCTCGACGAGCCGCGCGGTGGAGGCACGAACGTCGCCGAGTGCGTCGCAGACGAGGTGGGTGGCGCACCAGTCGACGAACGCGTCGAAGGTGTCCTCGAAGCCGGCGACCTGGCGCTCGCTGGTGATGATCCACGGCACCGTGGGGTCGGTGGGGGCGTCGAGGACGATGGCGCGCACGTGGCTGGGGAACAGGCGCACGTACTCACCGCCGAGCTTTGCCCCGTACGACCACCCCACGGCCGTGAGCTTCTCCTCCCCGAGCGCGGCACGGATGGCGTCGATGTCGTGGGCCGTGGCGGTCGTGCCGTAGTGCCCGGCGTTTCCGTCCAGCGCCGCGATGCATCTCTCGACGTGCTCGCGGTACGGGTCGGCGACGGAGGAGTACCCGGCATCCGTCGTGAGGTCGGCGATCGGGCGCGACAGCGGCTCCTGCTTCGGGCAGTGGATCGGTCCCGACCGCCCGACGCCGCGAGGGTCGAACCCGACGAGGTCGAAGGCGTCGAGCGTCGCCTGCGGGAGGTAGCCGGCGGCGTAGAGGGCGTTGTCGACACCCGACCCGCCGGGGCCGCCGGCGATGAGGAGCAGCGGCTCCTTCGCCTTCTCCATCGGGCCGTGGTGGACGCGGACGAGCCGGATGGTGATGGTCCCGCCTCGCGTGGTGGGGGTGCTCGTCGCGGTGGTGAGCGGGTCGAGCGGGACGTCCACCAAGCTGCAGGTGATGGTGAGGCGCGGCAGTCGGTCGGGTGCGATGCCCGCGGTGGTGGGGTTCACGGACGAGTCGCACGGCCCCCACACCAGGCCGTCCATGGCCATGGGTGGGGTCGCGGAGCAGCCGACCGTGACCGCCACGGCGGCCGCGACCGCCATCAGGGCGAGCGGCCGACCGGTGACCATGGCCCAGTGCACCACCGGGACGTGGTCACCGACCAGCCCCCGGCTCTCAGGCGACGGCCAGCACGTCCGGCAGGGGGCGCGTGTGCACGACGGTCAGCTCGGTGACCGCGCGGGTGAGGACGACGTAGAGCCGGCGCAGGCCGGTGCGGGCGTCGGGCTCGGCGTCGATGATGGCGGCTGGCTCGACCACCACGACCCGGTCGAACTCGAGGCCCTTCGCGATGCTCGCCGGCACGATCTCGACCTGCCGGTCCTCGTCGTCTCCGTGGTCGGCGTCGAGCCGCCCGTGGGGGATGCCGGCCGCCCCGAGCGCAGCGCTGAGGGCGGCGACCTCCGCGTCGGGGGCGATGATGCCCACGGACCCCGGCTCGGTGGTCGCCCCGCGCACGGCCTCGAGGACGGCGGCGGCGTGCGCGTCATCATCCGTGGGGACGATGGTGAGGCGGCCGGGGTTGTCGCGCACGGCCTTCGGCGCGCCGAGACCGGGCGCCATCGCCGGGAGGAGCCTGGCGGCGAACTCGATGACGAGCCCGGGCACGCGGAACCCGCGGTCGAGGACGACGAGCTCGTGGGCGGGACGGCCGAGGTGGCCCATGGCGTCCTCCCACGACTCGGTGGCCCACGGCGTGGTGCCCTGCGCGATGTCGCCGAGGACGGTGAGCGACCCGGTGGACGCGCGCCGGCCGACGGCGCGCAGCTGCATCGGCGAGAGGTCCTGCGCCTCGTCGAGGACGACGTGGCCGAGGCTGGGCGTGCGGTCGAGCAGGTCGGCGACCTCGTCGAGCAGCGCCATGTCGGCACGGGTCCATCGCGCGGCACCCTTGGTGCGAGCAGGGCTGTCCCACAGCAGCATCCGCTGCTCCTCGGCGGTGAGGATGCCGTCGGCGGCCTCGGCGAGCGCGTCCGCATCCGAGAAGAGGCGGAACAGGACGGCGGCGGGGTCGAGGGCGGGCCAGAGCGCCTTGACGTACGCGGTCACGGGCGCCGAGCGGGCGACGGTGTCCTGGACGCGGTCGTCGGGGGAGTCGCCGCTGCGCTCCATCTGGAGCAGCACGTGGTGGGCCAGGCGCTGGGGGAGCAGGTCGCGGGCGGCGGAGTAGCGGACCCCGCGGGCGACGAGCGCCTCGACGTCGTCGCGGATGTCGTAGGCGGGGACCCGCCACTTCCGCACGCCTCTCGGGACGACGAGGGTATCCTCGGCGCGGCCCACCCGTGACCAGACGGCGCGGTTCAGGACCTCGGCGAGCCGGGCATCGCCCTTGAGAACCGCTGTGGCCGTGGGGTCCTCGGCGCGGACGCGGCCGTGGGCGAGGAGGGTGTCGATCGTGGCGTGCTGCACGCGGACCTCGCCGAGCGAGGGGAGGACGGCGCCGATGTGGTCGAGGAAGGCGCGGTTGGGCCCGACGACGAGGACGCCGGAACGGTCGAGCTGCGAGCGGAACGAGTAGAGCAGCCATGCGGCGCGGTGCAGGCCGACGGCGGTCTTGCCGGTACCCGGGGCGCCCTGGACGCAGATGCTCGTCGTGAGGTCGCTGCGGACGATCTCGTCCTGCTCGGGCTGGATCGTCGAGACGATGTCGCGCATCGGGCCCGAGCGGGGGCGCTCGATCTCGGCGGCGAGGATCGCGCTGTGGTCGGTTGCCTTGCCCTGGGTGAGGCGCTCGTCCTCGTAGGCGGTGAGCCGGCCCCGGTCGACGCCGAAGCGCCGCCGCAGCTCCACGCCCATCGGCTCGGTGGGGGAGGCGCGGTAGAAGGCGGTGCTGATGGGAGCGCGCCAGTCGACCACGACCGGGTCGCCCCGGTCGTCGCTGACGTGGCGGCGGCCGACGTGGAAGGTCTCGTCGCCGTGCGCGGTGCGGGTGTCGATGCGGCCGAAGAAGAGGGTGGTCCTCGGGTCGTCCTGGAGGGAGGCGACGCGTCGGGCGAGGACCAGGCCGAGGAGCTCGCTCGAGTACGTGTCGCTGGCCTTGCTGGCATCAAGCCGGTCGGCCTGCTCGCGCATGCGGCGCAGCTGGTCCCGGGCGTGGTCGAGGTGCGCCTGCTCGCGGGCGAGGACGTCAGTGGTGGAGGTGTCGGCGGACGACGCAGGCACAGCGGATCCGCCCTTCATCTGTCGAGGAGTACCCATACGGGCGAACCGACGATGGTAGCGAGAGAGTCCCGCCTCGCGCCACCTGCGATGGTCGGCGCGGCGTCCCAGCGGTCAGGGTGTCGGTGCGGCGCACGCCCCTCCACCGATGAAGCTGCCGCCGGTCGACAGGACCGTCTCGACGGAGGCCGCGTAGTTCTGGCCACCGACGAAGCTCGAGATGGCGGTGGTGCTCGTCGGCACGCCGACGTACCCGGGGAGTCGAGCAGGTGTTGCCCCGTTCGTCCGCACGCTCATGTCCTGCACACCGGCGAAGGGGCCGTGCTCGAGCCGGTTGTTCCGGAGGTCGAAGCACCCGGGCGTGACCCCGTTGTTGTCCGACCGCAGGAGGAGGCCGTAGATGGCGAACGCTCCCGACGGCGACGTCACGGAGTTGTCCGTCACGGTGACGTCAGCGGTGGTGGCCAGGGCCTGGCGATCGATCCCGATGCCCACCGACCGGCACTGGGACAGCGTGTTCCTGGTGACCAGGGCGGTGTTGACACCAGTGGCCGCGTACACCTGGATCCCCTGTTGGTCTCCGCAGGAACCCGCCAGGTCGACACGACCGATGACGTTGTCCCGGATGACCCCCTCCACGACACCGGTCGGCGCACCCTGGTTGCTGAAGGCCGTGATGCCGCCCGAGGAACCACCGACCATCCGGTTCCTCTCGATGGTGTAGCGGACCACCCCGGCCCACACGCCTGCCTGGAACGAGCTCACGTTTCCACCGACCGAGATCGGTCGGCCGCCGCCGCTGACGTTCGGCGGGTCCATGGTGTTGTCGGCGATGGTGATGCGCATGTTGCCGCTGGTCACCACGTGGTCGGCACCGGCGACGACGTTGGAGATGTTGTCGGCGTAGTAGTTGCGTGACACGTCCGCGTCGTAGGTGTTCGCGCCCCGCGAGTTGACGTCCATGCCGAAGCGGGCTGCCCCGATCACCTGGTTGCCCGTCAGGACAGCGGTGACCGGCGAGACGCCTCGCACGGCGATGCCGTTGTAGCGCGATGCCTCGACGGTGGTGTCGACGATGGTTGCGGCTCCGCCGAAGTCCCCCTGGAAACCTCCCAGGTTGACGCTGGAGCTCAGGTTGGCCCCGTTGTCCTTGATCCAGGACGACCTCAGGGTGAACCCGTTCGTGCCGGTGACGTAGATCCCGGACGCCGCCGTGTCGAGCACGCGGACACGCGTCAGGCGTGGCTGGAGAGTGTTGACCAGCTCGTAGCCGAACCCGTTCACGTGCTGGACCGTGCCCCCCGAGCAGTCCGAGGCGTCAGCGGCGGTGGTCCGCGACCCGTCGCTGCCCGTGAGGCCGCCGCACCGTCCTGACGAGTTGCCCGTGACGACGAAGGAGCCCAGGGTTCCCGTGTTGTTCACCATCACCGCGGAGCTCGGAGCACCGTCGGCATCCACGCGCTGGAGGGTCACGCCCGCAGCTCCGATGCGGCTGTTGGAGATGGCCACGGCTCGACCCGTCGTCGTCCGCACCACGTTCGCCGCCCCGGTGACCGTGACGACACCGCCGGTCTGGATCGCGAGCCCCGGGCGGTCGGTGTTGTCGATGGCGACGCCACCGGTGAAGTTCACGACGGTGTCGGCGTGGACGTTGTTCACCTCGACGCTGGCGTTGGTCCCCACGACGGGGCCGGCGAACGTCATCGACGCCGCTGCTCCGTTCGAGGTCACCTGGACGGCCGCTCCGCCGACTCCCTCGATGGCCGCACCGATGAGGGCCGTGCCGGCGCTGCTGGGCTGGAACAGGAAGGCGCGGCTGGAGGACCCCGACGCGCTGACGCGGGTGTTCGCGCCGAAGCTGAGGTTCCCGCCGAAGAACACCACACCGATGCTGCCGAAACCCGTGGCCTGGACGTCCACGCGACGGACGTCGTTCCCGCTGACGAGCTGCAGCGCAGTCTGGTCCACGGCGGCGATGAGGGGGTTCACACCTGACCCCGGCAGGAGCTCGGCCCCGGACACCGTCAGGCCCTCCGGTTGGCCCCAGAGCCGTTGGCTGCTCTCGAGGGTCAGCGGCGCGTACGCGGTGGCGCTGCTGGCCACGAAGATGATGTCGCCCGGACCGTCGGCGTCGCCGAACCCGTTGACCTGCGTGGTGCTGGTGTAGGGCGTGTGGGACCGGCCGTCGCCGGGGCCGGTGGCCGCGTTGTCGACGTACCAGACCATTTCGGAGCCGATGGTGATGCTGACCGTTGCGGGGGAGGTGAACTCACCGTCGGTGACCCGGTAGGTGAAGGTGTCGGTCTGGCTCCGGTCCCCGACTCCGGGCGAGTAGACGAAGCTGCCGTCACTGTTGATCGTCACCGTCCCACCCCCGGTGGTGCTCCTGGTCTCCGCGACCGCGCTGAGGGTGTCGCCCTCCGGGTCGACGTCGTTCTGGGTCGGCAGGTCGCCCGTCAGCGTGGTGTGGGCCCCGGTGGAGGTGGTTCCCAGGACGGCCCGGGTGTTGCCGACCACTCCGGAGTAGGTGTCCGCCACGGCCGTCGGGGCGTCGTTGCCGTCGAGCACGGTGACGGTGAACGTCTCCTGTCGTGCCAGTCCGCCGCCGTCGACCACCCGGACGAGGACGGTGTACGAGCTCGTCGTCTCGTAGTCGAAGACGGCGGCGGTCTTCAGGGTCGACCCGGTCAGGCTGAACCGGGCGTTGTCCGCCGAACCGGCGGGCAGGGAGTAGGTCGCGGAGTCGCCGGCGTCGGGGTCGACGGACGACGTGGTGCCGACGGTCGTGCCCGAGGCCTGGTTCTCGGCAACGGTCGTCCCGGTCAGCGCCAGGGACTGCGGAGCCTCGTTGACGTCGGTGACCACGACCGTGAACACCTGGTCGGCGGTGGCACCCGAGCTGTCGGTCACGCGGACCCGGATCGAGTAGGTGTTGGTCTGCTCGAAGTCGAAGGACCCTGCCGTGCGGAGCGTGTCGCCCACGACCTGGAACGCGCCGTTGCCGGCGTCGCCGGTTCCCGCGACCAGGGCATAGCCGGGCGTGTCCGGGCCGTCCGGGTCCTGCGAGGACAGGGTGCCGACCGTCGTCCCTGCGGGCTGGTTCTCGGCCACCTGCGCGGGGGACAGGCTCACCGAGCTGGGACCTTCGTTGACGTCGGTCACCGTCACGGTCAGGGTGGCCTCCACCGTGCCACCGTGGCCGTCGTCCGCGCGGACGACCACCGTCCTGGTTCCGGCCGCCTCGTGGTCCAGCGGCTGGCTCGTCCGCAGCTGGTCGCCGTCGACGGTGAACAGGCCCGTGGCGCCGCCGGTCACGGCGAAGGTGATGCTGTCGCCGGCGTCCTGGTCCGCGGCCGACAGCGTTCCCACCGACGCTCCCGCCGGCTGGTTCTCCGTCACGGTTCCCGGCTCGAGGGTGATGCCGGTCGGGCTGTCGTTGCCGTCGGTGACGAAGACCGTCAACGCCGCAGTGGTCGACAGGCCGCCGCCGTCCGTACCCCGGACCCGCACGGCGTACGGGCCGTGCTCGAAGTCCAACCCGTTGCGAGCGACCAGGTCGCTGCCGGCGACGGTGAACGCGGCGTTGTCCGCGTCCCCGGTTCCGGAGACGAGGAGGAAGGTCAGGGAGTCGCCGTCGGGGTCGCTCGCGCTGAGCGTGCCGACCGTCCCACCTCCACCGTTCTCGGCCACCGTGGACGGGTTCACGGCCAGGGCGGTCGGGGCCTCGTTGACGTTCGTGGCCGTGACGGTGAGGTCCCTGACGAACGTGCCACCGTGGCCGTCGTCCGTCTGGACGGTCACGACGTACTCGGGTCCCGCGCCCTCGTGGTCCAAGCCTGTGGTGGACAACGTGGTCCCCGTGATGCTGAACAGCCCGTTGTCGTTCGGCGTCGTGCCTGACGTCAGGGTGTACGTGAAGGTGTCACCGGCGTCGGCATCGGTCGTGGTGAGGGTCCCGACCGTCGTCGCGGTGTTCTCGGCCACCTGTCCGTTGCTCAGGGAGATCCCCGTGGGCGCCCGGTTCTCCTGGACGTCGGTCACGGTGATGGTGACGGCCTGGGCCTGGCTCAGGCCGCCCGCGTCCGTGGCGAGGAGCCGGACCGAGTACGACGGCTTCGACTCGAAGTCCACCGCGGCAGCGGTCCGCAGCTGGGTGCCCGACAGCACGAAGGACGCGTTGTCCTGGGAACCCGCGCCCGCGGTGAGGGCGAACTGCAGGGCGTCACCGGGGTCGTTGTCCGTGGCGGAGACGGTGCCGACCAGGGTTCCCGTGGGCACGTTCTCCGTCACGACCGACGGCGAGAGGGCCAGACCGGTGGGCGGGTTGTTGACGGAGACCAGCTTCAGGTCCGTGGCCGAGCACTGCGTCAGGGCGCTGACCCGACGGAGGACCGCCCCCGGCTGGGCACAGAAGTAGACCGCCGTGGCCGTGGGGACGCTCAGTGGAACGCCCTTGAGCTGCTTGCTGCAGGTGTTCGTCTTCGACACCAGGTGCACCGTGCTGCCGGTGGCGCAGAGCTCGCTCGGTGCGGCGACGGAGAGGGTCACCAGCGTCTCCTGCTTGGTGCACCCCGATGCGGTCGGGGTGTGGCGGAGCACTCCGTTGCTCTTCGCCGCGCACGCCAGGCGCAGCACCACGGGATCATCCGCCGCGGCGGCCGGGAGGGCCTGGAGCACCGTGAACGCGGCCATGCACACCGTCGACAGGACACCGAGAACGAACTTCCCCCGCATGGCTGACCTCCGAAGACGTCCCGGTCATTCCGAGTGAATGCGCTGGTCAGCGGCCCGAGAGTCCTCGAACCGTAGTCGGGTGTCCTCCTGCCGTACATAGTCATTCTGGGCCATGGGTGCCGGAGAGGAACTGCGGTGAGCACAGATCGCACAGCTGCTCGACGGTGCCGTTGACGCCCCCTGATGGCTAGCCTTGTGTCGTGAGCAGCTCCCCGTACCCACCCCGCCCTCCGTGGCGGGTGTTGGTCGCGGATCGGAGCCACGATGGCTCACTCACCTCATCGCCAGCACAAGGGCTGTCAGCTCTGCAAGCCCCACAAGAACCGTCGCCACGGCCGCGCCGCGCGTGAGCCGTGGGCGGTGCTGCGCCAGATCGGCAAGAAGCGCCGCCTCCGCCGGGGTGACCTCGGCGACGCCTGAGGTGCTGATCAGCCGCCGGAGGGCTGCTTGACCTCTTCGCGGTCGACGTCGCCGTCGACGAGGTGTTCGGCTGCGCTCACGAGGAGCGGTGGGAGGTCGGCGCTGCGGGCACGCACCCGCGCCAGCAGGTCCTGACGCATCCGTGGCTCCCAGAACTTGCGGATGTGCGTCGCGATCTCCGACGCCGCCTTGTCCGGCGGGAGCGACTCGAAGTTCCGGACCAGGTCACGCCCGAGCCGGACGACGGGAGGTTCTCCGCTCACGAGCGGCCCGCCGTCGACACAGGCTCGGCGACGCCGGCCTCCGCCTTCGCCGCCTGGGTCACGACCTCGACCTGCACCGCCGTCACCTTGTACTCCGGACAGTTGGTCGCCCAGTCGGAGTTCTCGGTGGTCACGACGTTCGCGCCCGTCACCGGGTGGTGGAAGGTCGTGTAGACGACGCCGGCCGGCATCCGCTCGGAGACCACGGCCGTGAGGCGGGTGGCGCCCACCCGCGACGACAGCTCGACGACGTCACCCGAGGTGATGCCGCGCAGCTCGGCGTCGGACGGGTGGATCTCGAGGACGTCCTCGGGGTGCCAGGTGGAGTTCGGCGTGCGGCGGGTCTGGGCGCCGACGTTGTACTGCGACAGGATGCGCCCGGTCGTGAGGACCAGAGGGTAACGGCGGTTCGCCCGCTCGGTGGTGGGCACGTAGACCGTCGTCGTCAGCTGGCCGAGACCACGGACGAACGACCCGACGTGCATCGTCGGCGTCCCGTGCGGGGCCGCTTCGGTGACGGGCCACTGCATCGAGCCCTCGTCATCGAGGCGGGAGAACGAGACGCCGGCGAACGTCGGTGTGGTGGCGGCGATCTCGTCCATGATCTGTGACGACGACGCGTACGACATCGGGTAGCCCATGGCCGTGGCGATCTCGCAGACGACCTGCCACTCGTCCTTGCCGACGCGCGACGGCATCACGGGCCGCACCCGGTTGATGCGCCGCTCGGCGTTGGTGAACGTGCCGTCCTTCTCGAGGAACGACGCCCCGGGGAGGAAGACGTGGGCGAAACGGGCCGTCTCGTTGAGGAAGAGGTCGTGGACGACGACGAGCTCCATCGCGCGCAGCGCCGCCTCGACGTGCTGCGTGTTGGGGTCGGACTGGGCGATGTCCTCGCCCTGCACGTACAAGCCCTTGAACGATCCGCCGATCGCGGAGTCGAACATGTTGGGGATGCGCAGCCCCGGCTCCGGCTGGATCGTCACGCCCCACAGCGACTCGTAGATGTCGCGCACCTCGGGCCGCGACACGTGCCGGTACCCGGGCAGCTCGTGGGGGAACGAGCCCATGTCGCACGAGCCCTGCACGTTGTTCTGCCCGCGCAGCGGGTTCACCCCGACGCCCTCGCGCCCGAGGTTGCCGGTGAGCATCGCGAGGTTCGCCATGCCCATGACCATCGTCGAGCCCTGGCTGTGCTCGGTGACGCCCAGGCCGTAGTAGATCGCCGCGTTCGGCCCACCGGCGTACAGCCTTGCGGCAGAACGCAGCTCGGCGGCGGGGATGCCGGTCTCGGCCTCCATCGCCTCGGGCGAGTGCTCGGGCTTCGCGATGAAGTCGAGGTAGGTGTCGGCGTCCTCGCAGCGCGAGCGCACGAACTCCTCGTCCCACAGCCCCTCGGTGACGATGACGTGGCACATGGCGTTGACGAACGCGACGTTCGTCCCCGGCCGCACCGGCAGGTGGAACTGCGCCTGCACGTGCGGCGAGCGCACGAGGTCGATCTGCCGCGGGTCGGCGACGATGAGCTTCGCGCCCTCCCGCAGCCGCTTCTTCATCCGCGACGCGAAGACCGGGTGCGCATCCGTGGGGTTGGCGCCGATGACGAGCATGACGTCGGCCGACTCGACCGACTTGAAGTCCTGGGTACCGGCCGAGGTGCCGAACGCGTGGTTGAGGCCGTACCCGGTGGGGGAGTGGCAGACCCGCGCGCAGGTGTCGATGTTGTTGTTGCCGAACGCCGCCCGCACCATCTTCTGGACGACGTACACCTCCTCGTTCGTGCAGCGCGAGGACGAGATGCCGCCGATGGAGCCGATGCCGTACTTCTCACGCAGGCCGAGGAAGCCCGTCGCGATCCGCTCGATCGCCTCCTCCCACGACACGACCTGCCACTCGTCGTCGATGGAGTCGCGCACCATCGGGTTCATCTGGCGGTCGTCGTGTGAGGCGTACCCGTAGGCGAAGCGGCCCTTGACGCAGGAGTGGCCCTCGTTGGCGCCGCCGTCCTTCCACGGCACCATGCGCACGACGCGGGTCTTGTCGCCGGCCCCCTGGACCTCGGCCTTGAACGAGCACCCGACTCCGCAGTACGCGCACGTGGTGATGACCGAGCGGGTCGGCATCCCCAGCGAGACGACGGACTTCTCGGTGAGCGCGTCAGTGGGGCAGGCCTGCACGCACGCCCCGCACGAGACGCACTCGGACGACAGGAAGTCTGTGCCACCGGGGGTGATTCGCGAGTCGAACCCGCGGCCCTCGACGGTGAGCGCGAACGTCCCCTGCACCTCGGAGCAGGCCCGGACGCAGCGCGAGCAGACGATGCACGCCTTGGGGTCGTAGTCGAAGTACGGGTTGGACGCGTCGGCCGGCTCGGCCAGGTGTGACACCCCGCCCATCCCGTAGCGGACCTCTGCCACACCGGTTTCCAGCGCGAGGCCCTGCATCTCGCAGTTGCCCCGCTCGCAGCCGGCGCAGTCGGTGGGGTGGTCGGACAGGTAGAGCTCCATGACCCCGCGGCGCAGCTGCTGCACCTGCTCGGTGCGGGTCGACACGACCATGCCGTCGACGCAGGGGGTCGTGCACGAGGCGGGGGTGCCCTTCATCCCCTCGACCTCGACGAGGCAGAGGCGGCACGAGCCGAACGCCTTGAGGTTGTCGGTGGCGCACAGCTTGGGGACGTCGATGCCGGCGAGCTTGGCCGCGCGCATCACCGAGGTGCCGGGCGGCACCATCACGACGACGCCGTCGATGGTGACGTGCGCCGTCGCCTCCCCGAAGACCGGCGGCGTGCCGTGATCCGGTGTCTCGAGGGCGGGTTCGGGCTCGTGGACGAGCGTCATGGTCTGGCCCCTTCCGTGGTGACCGTGGCCGACTCGGGGATGCCCGCAGCCGCCTCGTGGGCGTCGTCGGGACGGACCCCGAAGTCCTCGGGGAAGTGCTCGAGGGCGCTGCGCACCGGCATGGGCGTGAGGCCGCCCATCGCGCACAGCGAGCCCTTGGTCATCGTGGTGCAGAGGTCCTCGAGCAGGACGAGCTGGGTGCGGCGCACGCCGTCATCGGTGGCGTTGCGGATGCGGTCGACGACCTCGACACCGCGCGTGGAGCCGATGCGGCACGGGGTGCACTTGCCGCAGGACTCCTTGGCGCAGAACTCCATCGCGAAGCGCGCCATGAGCGAGGCGTCCATCGTGTCGTCCCAGACGACGATGCCGCCGTGGCCGACCATCGCGTTCGCCTCGGCGAAGGCCTCGTAGTCCATCGGCAGGTGGAACTGGCTGGTGGGCAGGTAGGCGCCCAGGGGCCCGCCCACCTGCACCGCCTTCACCGCCCTGCCGGAGGCCGATCCGCCGCCGAAGTCGTCGACGAGGGTGCCGAGCGAGACGCCGAAGTCGGCCTCGACGATGCCGCCGCGCGCCACGTTCCCGGCGAGCTGGAAGACCTGGGTGCCGCGGGACCGGCCCGTGCCGAGCGCGGCGTACGCGGCGCCGCCATCGGCCAGGACCATGGGGACCGCGGAGAGCGTGAGGACGTTGTTGACGACGGTCGGCCGGCCGAACAGCCCCTCGAGCGCGGGGATCGGCGGCTTGGCGCGCACCTCGCCCCGCTTGCCCTCGAGGGACTCGAGCATCGAGGTCTCCTCGCCGCAGATGTAGGCGCCGGCGCCCACCCGCACGTCGAGGTCGAAGCGCCGACCGCTGCCGAGCACCGACTCGCCGATGACCCCGTGGGCGTAGGCGATGTCGATGGCCCGGCGCAGGGTGCGGATGGCGTGGGGGTACTCGCTGCGGAGGTAGACGAAGCCCTCGGTGGCGCCGACGGCGATGGCGGCGATCGCCATCCCCTCGATGAGGGTGAACGGGTCGCCCTCGATGAGCATGCGGTCGGCGAAGGTGCCGGAGTCGCCCTCGTCGGCGTTGCAGCAGACGAACTTCACGTCGGCCCTCGCCTTGCGGACGGTCTCCCACTTGATGCCGGCGGGGAAGCCTGCACCGCCGCGGCCGCGCAGGCCCGACTCGGTGACCTCCTCGACGACCTGGTGGGGCTCGAGGGTGAGGGCGCGCTGGAGGCCGACGAGGCCGCCGTGCTCGCGGTAGGCGGCGATGTCGGTGGGCTCGATGACGCCGACGCGCGCGAACGACACGCGGTGCTGGCGGGTGAGCCACTCGTGCTCGTCGACGAGGCCGATGCAGCGGTCGGTGTCCTTGAGGCTGCCGTCGAGCAGGGCGTCGATGTCGGCGGTGGTCACGGTGCCGTAACCGACGCGGCCGGCGTCGGTCTCCAGCTCGACGAGGGGCTCGAGCCACAGCATCCCGCGGGACCCGTTGCGCCGCACCGTGATGCCGCGCGCCTCCAGCTCAGCCGCGACGGCGTCGGCACCCATCGCCACGGCGGAGGCGTCGCACGGAACCCAGGCGGTCGTCATCGCTGCCACTCCTGGGTGATCTCGGTGAGGCGCTCGGGGGTCAGGCCGGCGTGGAGGGAGCCGTCGAGGGTGCCGCTCGGGCCCTGGGCGCACAGGCCGAGGCAGAAGACCTCGCCGACCTCGACGTCGGGGTCGGTCGCCCAGCGGTCGCTGGCGTCGGCGTGGAGGGCCTCGCCGCCGCGCGCCTGGCAGGCCTCGCCGCGGCACAGGGAGACGCGGTGCGCGGGCGGAGGGGTGCGGCGCAGGTCGTGGTAGAAGGTCACGGTCCCGTGGACGTCGGCCCTGCTGAGGTTGAGGACCTTGGCCACGACGGTGACGTCGTCGTCGGTGACGTAGCCGTGGGTGGCGACGACCTCGTGGAGGACGGGGAGCAGCGGTCCGCGGATGCCCGCGAGCTGCTCGGCGATGGCGCGCACGGACTCCGCCCGGACCGGGTCGGCAGGGGCGGGCGTCGGGGCCTGGATGGGACCTCGCTTGGGCACGGGCCGTGCGCTCCTCGTCGTCGAGAAATGACCTTTCTCGTCACGATACGCGGCGGGGGCGCGCAACGGCAGGGCTCGGGGGAGGACGCGCGGTGCCATGTCGTGGAACACGCCCTGACCTGCGGCGATGTGGGTTGTTGTGCGTGCCTGTTCGGCAAGTGGTTCGGCCGAAATGGAACTCGGGGGAGGGTGTTGCGGATGACGCGTCGGCGGTCGCGGCGGTCGCGGCGTTCCGGTGGCGGCTCGCGGGGCTGCGGGTTCGGGGTGGTGCGGATGCCCTGCGTGCGCGCACGCGGAGGCTCGTGCGCCTCGGTGGTGGGGCCTGTGGATGACGGCGGACGCCTGTCGGTGGACATCTGTACGATTACGGCATGACAGGGGAAAGAGCACTCGAGGCACGGCGGGAGGCCGTCGCGGAGGCCACGGCTGCGCTCTCGGGCCTCGCTGACAGTCTCTGGGAGGCGGGGTCGGGGGATCTCGCGGACCTGATGGAGGAGGCCGACCGGTTGGCGGCCCTCGCCGCGGCGGCTCGGGTGTCCATCGCTGCCGAGGCCGTGGCCCGCGGTGAGGTCGCGGCGGCCGGCGAGAACGCGTTCTCCTGGGTGCGGGCCCACGCGCCGTCGTTGCGGCAGGGCGGAGCGGGCGACGTGGCGAAGCTGGCGGTCGCCGTGTGTGGACGCCCGTCCGGTGGGCTGGGTCAGGCGGGTGCGGTGGGCGACGGCGTGGAGCCCGCGTCGCCACTCGGGATCGTGTGGGCGGGCGTGGTGCAGGGAGCGGTGGCGCCCGGTCTGGCCACCGCGGTGCTGCGCGAACAGGTCCGGCTCGACCCGGTGCTGCGCGACGAGGTGCGGGGCACGGTGACCGCGGCGTTCCTCGCGCTCGGCACGCAGTGGGGCGTGGGGCAGATGCGGCGGCTGCGGCCGCGGCTGGTGGCCGAGTTCGGGACGCCGGGCGCCTTCGACGACCTCCAGTCGCGGCTGTCGTCCGCGGCGTGCCTGTCGGCTCCGGTGGTCTCGTCGGGCGACGTCACGGAGTACCAGCTGCGGATGACACCCGAGCAGGCGGTGGCGATGGAGGCGGCGATCGGTCCGCTCAGCGCGCCCGCGCCGAACGAGGAGACGGGTGAGCGCGACCTCCGGCCGTCGGGGCAGCGACGGGTGGAGGCGCTGGCCGAGGTCTGCCGCCGCTCGTCGGCGCTCGATGCTGACGGCGCAGGTGTTGATGGGGCCGGGGCCGCAGCCTCGGCGGTGCACGTGACGATCGCGCTGTCCGACCTGCAGGCTCGCACCGGCTTCGGCGAGGTGCTGGGGTCGTCCGCGACCGGCACCGTGCTCACCCCGGAGATGCTGCGCCGGGTGTGCTGCGAGGCCGACCTCATCCCGCACGTCCTGGGCACGGCTGGGGAGGACCTCGACCTGGGACGAGTGGCGCGCCTCTTCACGCGGGCGCAACGGCGGGCGCTCCGCCGCCGCGACCGGGGCTGCACCTTCCCGGGATGCACGGCGCCCGCGGCCTGGACACGTGCTCATCACGTCGTCCACTGGGCTGACCACGGTCGTTCGGAGCTGCTCAACGCCGCTCTGTTGTGCCAGCGCCACCACACCTATGTCCACGACAGACGCCTCATGGCGACGGTTCGTCGACGTCCGGACGAACGAGGGCGCTACGTCGTCTGGGACCTGAGCCCCGGGAGCTACGACCGCTTCCTCGAACGCCGAGCGGCGGAACGCGCGGCCGATGACCCACCCCTCCTCACGGCGGAGCGGTGGTGGGAGCTCCTGGCCGCGGTCAGCGGTGGCGAGGAGGTGGAGCGTCGGTGTGCCGAGGACGAGCTGGTGCGTGCCGCCATGGCGGAGGAAGCGCTCCTCGAGGAGTCAACGCGGGGCGATGACGACCCCGAGGACCGTGAGTGGGCCTACACCTCGACGGCGATGGCGTCGTGACGTCGGCCCGGCACCACTGATCGACCGGCCAAGGCGGTGAACCAGCCTGAGTTGCGGTCAGCGGACGGTGGAGTACCGCGCGTACCGAGCCGTTGGGCTCGGGCGCTCGAGGAGGCGGACCTGCACGGCCTCGACCCGTCGCGCCTGGCCGGTGGTGCCGGCGACGGCGCCGTTGACGACCCAGGGTTGCCACCCGACGCCGGCGACGTAGGCGCGGTAGGAGATGTCGTAGCGCTGGGCGAGATCACCGGTGAGCCGCAGCCGCAGCGCCTCGAGACGCAACCGGCGGCCGGGGGCGCCGATCCGCCCGGTGGTCGTCTCCTTCATCCACCCGAGGCGTTCGACGTTCGCCTGGGCGACGAGCGTCCCCGCGACGGGGGAGTCGACGAGAGCGAGCTCGAGCCCTTCGAGCCGCAGCCGCTTCCCGGGCGCCCCCGACACCTGCCCGGTGGAGACCCACTGCCCCCAGTAGCGGGAGTGGAGGAACGAGCGCACCCGCAGCACCGGTACCTCGCCGTGGAAGCGCTCGAGGTGGGCGACGCGACGGGTCACCCAGGCGCGCAAGGACCCGACCTCCGCGGCGTAGGTCGGGGCGTACGACCGGCCCTCCACCGGGTGGAGCAGGTTCGTTCCGCCGAGGATCGGCCATCGGGTGAAGTTGGCGGCGGCGGAGGTGGCGAGGGCGGCCTCGTGGGCGTCGACCGCGGCGGGCAGGGCGGCGACGGCGGCTCCCACGCCACCGACCCACAGCTCGTTGACCCGCTGCACGAAGCGCGGCTCGCGGAACAGGTCGGACATCCACGGGTTGCCCAGGCCGCGCAGCACGACGGCGTTGGCGGCGTACTCGGCATCGGGGTTCGCCCCGTACTTCTCCTGCTTGTCGTACATGCCGAAGGCCGCGTCGAAGTCCCAGACGGGGCCGGCGTGGAGGACGTCGTCGGGACCGTCCTTCCACAGGTACACGCTGGAGACGAGCAGCTCGGGGTTCTCGGCCACCTCCTGCACGAGGTAGTAGCGGGCGAACGAGTCGACGTCGATGAGCGAGCTGATGGTCGACCAGTCGGGACGCCAGGCGCGCAGCGCGACGTCGAGGGCATCGAGGTCGGCCCGGACGTCGTCCCACCCGGCCTGGGTGTCGGCGGGGAGTGGGCCGTCCGCGAGGTCGGGGACGTCGGAGACGGCGTCCTTGAGCGTGAACACCGTGCCACTGGTGGCGGTGCGGAACCAGTGGTCCTCGGCGAGGCCGTAGCTGAGGTCGAGCTCGGTGAGGACGCCCTGCGGGTGGGTGAGGTCGACGCGGTTGGTCGCCACCTCCACCTTCTCGGCGAGCAGGTAGCTGCCGAGGTACTCCCCGTCGACCCGCAGCTCGACGAAACGCGACTGCGGGGAGTGGGGCAGCCCCACGGCGGCCGCGAGGTCGAACGCGAGCTTGTTGCGCATGAGCGAGGCGTCGGCGTGGTTGGCCAGGAGCACCCAGGTCCTGGCCGCCGGCATCCCCAGGAGCGTGCGCGAGCTGGAGAGCTTCAGCTGGTAGGGCCGCTTGGCGAGGGTCCACGTGGAGTTCCCCCGACCCTTGAGCTTCCCGGTGAGCGCGACGAGGTCGAGCGAGTCGTCGGGGGAGTCGACCGACGCGAGGACGGGGACCTCGTGGTCCTTCGCCTCGTGCACCCACGCCAGGGTGTCCTGCAGCGGGTCGACGGCGTTGAGCGTGATGTCGATGACGGGGAGCGGGGCGGGCGTGGGGTCCTCGGCGGCGGTGGCCGAGACAGCGGCACCCGATGTGTTCGAGGAGGTCGTGGCCGTCGCCGCCACCGCGAGCGAAGGCGATGTGGTCGAGGAGCTGGTGGCGCTCGACGCCGCCGCGAGCGATGGCGAGGGGGAGGAGGACGAGGACAGCGATGTGGCGGCGGCCGGCTCAGCGGCCGGCCCCAGCACGACCAGACCCGTGGCGACGAGGGCCACGAACGGCCCGAGGGTCGATGCGCGCATGGCGGGCTCCCGGACCTGCCGTGCCGAGCGCGTCCCCTGCGACGAACCCGTCCACGGCCGTGCGGTCCTCTCGTCAGGATAGGGAGCGGTGCGGCACGGCGTCCCGCATTCGGTGGAGGACGAGCCCCGGCCAGGGCGGCCGAGGAGACGGGTGGTGCGGGTGCGGCGCATGGTCCGGGTGAGCGGGCGATGCACGGCACGCGAGGCGACCTCCGGGCCCTGGGTGAGGCTTCGGGTCGGCGCGGGTCGGACGTCTGCGCGGCGGCGCCTCCCCGGTCCGGGGGCCTCAGCCGACGGGGATGGGCGGCCCCACGACCTCGAGGCCATAGCGCGGCCCGACCTCGTTCCAGCGGGCGATCTCCTCCGGCACGGACAGCCCTTCCCCCTCCGAAGGGATGTGCATGCCGGCCGCGGGGACACCGACCTCGTCGTACAGGCCCAGGAGGCCGCCGGGCGTGGTCAGCGAGAGGAACCGCGCGGGGGAGTCGCCCCGGATCCGGAACGCGTGCGGCACCCCGAGGGGGAGGTAGAGGAAGGCGCCCTCGGTGAGCGAGAACGTCTTGTCACCCGCGCGGTACTCCACCAGCCCGTCGAGGACGAAGAGGGCCTCCGCTTCGCGGGTGTGCCGGTGGAAGGGCGTGGCGATGCCGGGCGGCTGGGTCACGAGGGAGACGCCGAGCGCCCCGCCGGTCTGGTCCGCCGACACGAGGTGCTCGAAGAGCGAACCCATCGCCCAGGTGCCGGGACCGTCGCCGGCACGGTGCACGACGACGCGCTCGCGGTCGCCCCGTGCCTCCTCGCCGGGGCCGCTGCCGCCCACGGCCCGGTTCGTGCCCACGGCACCCATGGCGGCCTCCATTAATTGACCCGAAACACCTTCGGACGAATATTGGTACAGTAGGCCTCGTGACGAAGCCGGTCAAGACCCGTCGCTACCGCTCGCCCGTGAGGGAGGAGCAGGCGGCCGCCACCCGCCGTGCGGTGCTCGACGCCGCCCGCGACCTGTTCACGACCGTGGGCTACCCCGGGACGACCGTGGCGGACGTCGCCCGGGACGCCGGGGTGTCGGTCGACACCGTGTACGCGAGCGTCGGCCGCAAGCCCGAGCTCCTGCTCGCCGTGCACGACATGGCGCTAGCCGGTGGGGACGAGCCGGTCGCCGCCTCCGAGCGCGACTACGTGGCGCAGGTGCGCGCCGCACCGTCAGGGGCAGCCAAGCTGCGGACCTACGCCGACGCGCTGGGCGCCCGCTTCCCGCACGTCGTCCCGCTCGCGCTCGCGCTGCAGCGGGCGGCGGAGGACGACCCTGCCTGCCGCGCGGTGTGGGAGGGTCTGGAGGAGCGGCGCCGCACCAACATGCGCGCCCTCGCCCGCGAGCTGAGGGAGACCGGTGACCTGCGCGACGACCTCGACGACGAGGCCGTCGCCCACCGGCTCTGGCTCGCGAACAGCCCGCAGTACTACCGCCTGGTGACGAGCGGGGGTCGCACGCCCCGCGACTATGCCGACCTCGTCCTCGACACCTGGACGCGCACGCTGCTGCGCGTCCCGGCCACGGCGTCGGACACCACGTCCTCCTGAGCGTCGCCCGCCCGCATCGCCCGAGGACGAACGGCCCCGGTCGATTAGGGGTGGTGGGACCCCACTGGTAACCTTGACCACTGCCGTGAACTTCGGCCGCGGATTACAGAGAGCCCCGGTGAACCAGCCCGGGAGCGCCGCGCAGCGAAACCCTTGAAGGAGACCGACGCCCCATGCCGCTGAGCACTGACGTCAAGAAGCAGATCATCACCGAGTACGGCTCGTCCGAGGGCGACACCGGCTCTCCCGAGGTGCAGATCGCGCTGCTCACCCAGCGCATCAAGGACCTCACCGAGCACTCGCGCCAGCACAAGCACGACCACCACAGCCGTCGTGGCCTGCTGCTCCTGGTCGGCCAGCGCCGCCGCCTCCTGCGTTACCTGGAGAGCGTCGACGTCGAGCGTTACCGCTCGCTGATCAAGCGCCTCGGCCTTCGCCGATAAGGACTTCCGCGAGGGGCGGTCCTCACGTTGACCGTGAGGGCCGCCCTTTCCGCGTGAGAGGGGGAGCGACATCGCACCCCCTGTTGGACAAGCCCGTGCACAACGACGATGCACGCGAGCTTCACACAAGAGAAAAGGAGGACCCATGGAGGGTCCTGAGATCACTGTCGCCGAAGCCGTCATCGACAACGGCAAGTTCGGCACCCGCACCGTCCGGTTCGAGACCGGCCGGCTCGCGAAGCAGGCCGGCGGCTCCGTCGCGGCCTACCTGGACGAGGACACGATGCTCCTCTCCACCACCACCGCCGGGAAGCACCCGCGCGAGGGATTCGACTTCTTCCCCCTGACCGTCGACGTCGAGGAGCGGATGTACGCCGCGGGCAAGATCCCCGGCTCGTTCTTCCGTCGCGAGGGCCGCCCGTCCACGGACGCGATCCTCACCTGCCGTCTCATCGACCGCCCGCTGCGCCCGACCTTCACCAAGGGTCTGCGCAACGAGGTCCAGGTCGTCATCACGGTCCTGGCGCTCAACCCCGACCACCAGTACGACGTGCTCGCCATCAACGCGGCCAGCGCCTCGACCCAGATCTCCGGCCTGCCCTTCAGCGGCCCGATCGGTGGCGTCCGCGTCAGCCTCATCGACGACCAGTGGGTCGCGTTCCCGAACTTCTCGGACATCGAGCGCTCGACCTTCGACATGGTCGTCGCCGGCCGCGTCGCCGGTGACGACGTCGCGATCATGATGGTCGAGGCCGAGTCCACCGAGAACACGTGGGACCTGGTCAAGACCGAGGGCAAGACCGCCCCCACCGAGGAGATCGTGGCCCAGGGCCTCGAGGCCTCGAAGGTCTTCATCAAGGCCCTGTGCGAGGCCCAGGCCCAGCTCGCGGCGACCGCCGCCAAGCCGGTCCAGGAGTTCCCGCTCTTCCTCGACTACTCCGACGACGTGTACAACGCCGTCGAGGCCAAGGTCGGCGCCGACACCGCTGCCGCCCTGCAGATCGCCGGCAAGCAGGAGCGCGAGGACCGCCTCGACGAGCTCAAGTCGGCCGCGCACCTCGCCCTCGTGGGCGACGGTGAGGGCACGACCGGTGAGTTCGCCGGTCGCGAGAAGGAGGTCTCGGCCGCCTTCCGCTCGGTGCAGAAGAAGTACATCCGCGAGCGCATCCTCAAGGACAAGGTCCGCATCGACGGCCGTGGCCTCGCCGACATCCGCGCCCTGAGCGCCGAGGTCGAGGTGCTCCCGCGCGTGCACGGCTCGGCGATCTTCGAGCGTGGCGAGACCCAGATCATGGGCGTCACGACGCTGAACATGCTCCGCATGGAGCAGCAGCTCGACACGCTGTCGCCGGTGACGCGCAAGCGCTACATGCACAACTACAACTTCCCGCCCTACTCGACCGGTGAGACCGGTCGTGTCGGTTCGCCGAAGCGTCGCGAGATCGGCCACGGTGCGCTCGCCGAGCGTGCCCTCATGCCGGTCCTGCCGACCCGCGAGGAGTTCCCCTACGCGATCCGCCAGGTGTCCGAGGCCCTCGGCTCCAACGGCTCGACCTCGATGGGCTCGGTCTGCGCGTCCACCCTCGCCCTGCTCAACGCCGGTGTGCCGCTGCGCGCGCCGGTCGCGGGCATCGCGATGGGCCTGGTCTCCGCGGAGGTCGACGGCGTGACGCAGTACGCCGCCCTCACCGACATCCTCGGTGCCGAGGACGCGTTCGGCGACATGGACTTCAAGGTCGCCGGCACCAGGGAGTTCGTCACGGCCATCCAGCTCGACACCAAGCTCGACGGCATCCCCGCCGACGTGCTGGCCGGCGCGCTGACCCAGGCCCGCGACGCGCGCCTGCACATCCTCGACGTCATGAACGAGGCCATCGACGCGCCCGACGAGATGAGCCCCTTCGCTCCTCGCGTCATCAGCGTCACGGTCCCGGTCGACAAGATCGGCGAGGTCATCGGCCCGAAGGGCAAGATGATCAACACGATCCAGGACGAGACCGGCGCGCAGATCTCGATCGAGGACGACGGCACCGTGTACATCGGCGCCACCGACGGCCCGTCGGCCGAGGCCGCGCGCGCCATGATCAACGCCATCGCGAACCCGCAGATGCCGGAGATCGGCGAGCGCTTCCTGGGCACCGTCGTCAAGACGACGACCTTCGGCGCGTTCATCTCGCTCCTGCCGGGCAAGGACGGCCTCCTGCACATCTCGGAGGTCCGCAAGCTCGTCGGTGGCAAGCGCATCGAGGCCGTCGAGGACGTCCTGGCCGTGGGCCAGAAGGTCCAGGTCGAGCTCAAGGAGATCGACCCGCGCGGCAAGCTGTCGCTCGCGGCCGTGATGGCCGAGGGCGAGACCGGCGACGAGCAGGCCCCCGCGGCCGACTCGGCCCCGGCCGCTCCGGCTGCCGACCTCGACGACGAGTCGGGCTCCGACTCCGACTCCGACGAGCGCGACGAGCGCTCGGAGGACGGCGAGCGCGGCGAGCGGCGCCCCCGCAACCGCCGTCGTGGCGGCCGAAGCCGTGGCGAGCGGTCCGAGGGTGAGCGCAGCGACTCCGAGGGCGCACCCGCCGACGCCTGATCCGGCGACCGCAGCACCGCAGTCCGACCGAGGGCGCGGCACCCCACGTGGGTGCCGCGCCCTCGGCGCGTCCAAGGGGTCATCGCCTCTGCCACCGACGACGAAGGCCCGCACCCCGGTGGGGTGCGGGCCTCTCGGCGGTGGGGGTCGCTCAGGCGACCGAGCGGGGGCGGATCGCCGGAGGAGCGGTCCAGCGCATCTCCATGCGAACGCGCCCGTCGGTGGTGACCGGGACCCAGCGCATCGACAGACCGGTGCGGGTCGTCGAGGTCGTGGCCTTCTTCATCGCGTCCTCCCTTCGGGGTCGTTCATCGTCTGTTCACCTCTAGGGTAACCGACCGGCGACCAGAAGGTGAACAGAAGGTGAACAACCCGGCGCGCCGGAGGGGTGGCGACAGGCGTCGGCGGGGAGTGCTCCCCATTCCGCCCGCGCTCCGACGCGGTGAGACTGGCGGCAACGGGGAGGAGCCGCCATGGACCAGGACACCGAGCGCCTGCACGAGGCACGCGAGGACATCGACCGCGCCCTGCAGCGCCTGGAGACGGTCGAGCCGTCGACGAGCGAGGTCGAGGGCACCGACGCGAGGAAGGCCGTGCGGGTCCGCGTCGCGCCGGACGGCCGGGTCGGCGCCATCACCGTCGACCACCGGTGGCAGGACCTGCTCACCCCCGCCGAGCTGGGCCCGGCCATCGCCCAGGCCTACGTCTCGGCCGGGGCCGGCCGCCTCGAGGACTGGAACGAGAAGGTCGAGGGGGCCTTCGAGCTGCCCGAGCCCGCCAACCGCCCGTTCCCGACCGCCGTGGCCGAGCACGTCGGCGGCCTCCCCAGCGCGACGACCCTCGACCAGGACGACGTCCTGCGCGAGCTCCTCGAGGTCTGGACCGAGCTCGAGGCCCAGCTCGACGCCGCCATCGAGGACGTCACGGCCGGCGTCGAGCGCGTCCACCGCGCCTCCAGCCCGAACGGCGACGTGAACGTCGAGCTCTCCGCGGCCGGCGGGCTGCTCGGCCTCACCCTGCGCGAGGCGTGGGCCACCCGCACCCACCCCGCGAACATCGGACGCACCGTCCTGGCCACGATCGAGCAGGCGCAGGGCGAGGCCCTGTCGACCTTCGCCCGCACGAGGGCCGACGCCGACCGCAACACCGCCACCCTCACCCGCCTGGGCGACCCCACCCGCATCGGCCGTCGACTCGGCCTGGACCTGTAGGAGACGACATGGGCTACGAGGTGCAGCTCGAGGCGCTCGAGCACGACGCGAAGATCTGGGACCGCACGAGCGACGTCCTCGACGACGCGGCCGGCGAGGCGCGCTCCATCACGGTGACGACGATCTCGACCTCCGTCATCGCCGACGCCACCGGCTTCAACAGCGCCTACGCCGACCTGCAGGACTTCGTCGCGGGCATCCTCGACGGCGGCGCCACCGCCACCGACACGATGGCCGCCACCCTGCGCGACGTGAAGCGGCAGTACGAGGCCGATGACGACGCCGCCCTGCGCCGGATCGGCGCCGAGTGGTCGCCCGTCGAGTGACCGCCCACGCGGCACCACCCACGACGACCCGACCCCCACGACCCTGACGACCGACGTGACACGAGCGAGGAGCACGAGATGAGCCCCGAGGAGATCCTGGAGAAGCTGCGCCAGAAGTGGGAGGAGCTGGTCGCCAAGGCCGAGCGCCTGCTCGAGGCGTTCAACAACACCCTCGACAAGATCGCCCG
Organism: Oryzobacter telluris; assembly: GCF_043099285.1. Lineage (GTDB taxonomy): Bacteria > Actinomycetota > Actinomycetes > Actinomycetales > Dermatophilaceae > Oryzobacter > Oryzobacter telluris. Next base: position 1,715,223 of record NZ_CP170723.1, read on the forward strand.
CTTCGCCGGGTGGATCGCCGAGAAGGCCGTCGACTTCTGGAACAGCAAGGTCGTGCCGAAGTGGCAGCAGGCCGTGGACTGGATGGGCGAGCACTGGAACGTCTTCGGCGCCCCGTGGCTGTGCTTCGGCTCGGCGGGGGACTGGCGCTCCGACGTCGGGCAGCCGGTGTCCGAGCGGGCCGGGCTGGCGACGAAGGGCCAGCTCGACGTCGACCAGACCTGGAAGGGGACGGCGGCCGGTCGCTACAACGACCGGCTCGGCCAGCAGGAGAGCGCCATCAAGGGGGTCTCGGAGCAGTTCGCCGAGACGATCGCCTCGGCGCTGACCAAGGTGGGCGCCGGCATCATCACCTGGTGGCTGGGGATCATCGTCGGCATCGGCATCCTGTTCATCTGCCTCACGGCGGCCACGGGCGAGGCGATCTCGGTGTTCGGGCTCCCGGCGGTGCCCCCGACCGTCCTCACCGGCTGGGCGGCCTTCATCGGCTGCCTCATCACCACGACGGGCGTCCTCACCACCCTCTGCCTGCTCGCCAAGAGCGACCTGCAGGGGGTGCGCAGCAAGCTCTCGGGCTACCCGGAGGCGGCGTGGCCCACCTTCGGGTGAGAGCCTTCGGTCCATGGACGTGACGACGGCGCGCGACGTCGCCCGGGTGCGAGCCAGGGCGGCCGCTGGAGGGGCGGTGCTCTCGGGCGTGCTCGGCGTCGGGGCCGGGGCGTTCGCGGTGTCGGCGCCGGAGGGGGCGCGGGCGGTGCTCGTCGCGGCCTGCGTGCTGGGAGTCGTGTCGGGGCTGGGCTGCGTCGTCGTCCTCGTGGCCAACCGGGCGCTGGCGGAGGACCCGGTGGCCCGCGGGCCGCGCTCGCTGGCCTCCTCGGTGGTCGCGGGCGCGCTGCTGGCGTGGGTCGTCACCGTCGCCGCGGTCACCATCGGCACGGGGGAGCTGGCCTGGGCCCTGTCGGCCCTGGGCCTCGTCGTCGTCGTGATGCCGGCGGTCGTCCTCGCGGCGATCACCATCAAGGGTCCGCACCCGACCTGACCGCACCGGACCGCGCCCGACCCGGACCGCAGTCCCTGACTAGGCTCGGCCCATGAGTGCGATCAGGGTGTCGGTCATCGGGGCGGACGGGCGGATGGGGGCCACCGTCTGCCGCGCGGTCGAGGCCGCCGACGGCCTCGAGCTCGCCGGGCGCTTCGACGCCGGTGACGACCTGGGCGACCTCGCCGGCGCCGACGTCGTCGTCGAGTTCTCCGTCCCCGACGCCTCACCCGCCAACGTCGCCCACTGCGTCTCCCGGGGCGTGCACGTCGTCGTGGGGACCACCGGGTGGTCCGACGACCGGCTCGACGTCCTGCGCGGACAGCTCGCCGAACAGCCCGAGGTGGGCGTCCTCATCGCCCCCAACTTCGCCATCGGCGCCGTGCTGATGATGGCGTTCGCCGAGAAGGCCGCCCGCTTCTACGAGTCGGTCGAGGTCATCGAGCTGCACCACCCCGACAAGGTCGACGCGCCCTCGGGCACCGGCGCCCGCACCGCCGAGCTCATCGGCGCTGCCCGTGATGACGCGGGCCTGGGTCCGGTGCCCGATGCCACCACGCACGACCCCGACGGCGCCCGCGGCGCCCGGGTCAGCGGCGTGCCGGTGCACTCGGTGCGGCTGCGCGGGCTCGTCGCCCACCAGGAGGTCCTCCTCGGAGGCGAGGGCGAGCTGCTCACCATCCGCCACGACTCCTTCGACCGGGTCTCGTTCATGCCCGGCGTCGTCACGGCGGTGCGCGAGGTCGCGTCGCACCCCGGCCTCACCGTGGGCCTCGAGCACTACCTCGGCCTCGCCTGACGCCCTGCGCCGCAGGACGCTGACCAGCGGGTTCGCCCGCGTGTAACGCGGGTGTTTCGCGCACCTCACGCACCCCGAGCACGCCGGGGTGCGCGCGATGTTTCGGACGGTTCACACGCCCCGCAGCCCCCGGAAACAGCGGATCCCTAGCGTCGGGAACGTCCGACACCGGGGTCGGGACGTCACCACCGTGTCCCTGACCTCGGTGTCGTCCCGAGCCCGCTCCGCTTCCGGGAAGGGTCGTCATGTCCACCACCGTCACCCCCGCCGCGGCCTCCACGGCGCCCCCCGCCACCGCCCCCGCGGCCCCCACCCTCGAGCCCGGGGTCGTCGGCCCCGGTCGCTGGATCGAGCACTGGGACCCGCAGGACGAGGGCTTCTGGGCCAGCCGCGGTCGCGCCATCGCCCGCCGCAACCTCGTGTTCTCCATCCTCGCCGAGCACATCGGCTTCTCCGTCTGGATGCTCTGGTCGATCGTCGTCGTGGCGATGTCCGGCACCTTCGACGCCACCGGCGCCCTCGTCGCCACCGGCGCCAACGGCTGGGCGCTCACCGCCGGCCAGGCGCTCACCGTCCTCGCCGTCGCCTCGGGCGTCGGTGCCGTCCTGCGCATCCCCTACACCTTCGCCGTGCCGATCTTCGGCGGTCGCAACTGGACCGTCGTCTCGGCCTTGCTCCTCCTCGTCCCCACCCTCGGCCTGTTCTGGGTCGTCCAGCACCCCGGGCTCCCGTTCTGGGTGCTGCTCCTCGTCGCCGGCACGGCGGGCTTCGGCGGCGGCAACTTCGCGTCGTCGATGGCCAATATCTCCTTCTTCTACCCGGAGAAGGAGAAGGGCTGGGCGCTCGGCCTCAACGCCGCCGGCGGCAACATCGGCGTCGCGGTCGCGCAGAAGGCGGTCCCGCTGGTCATCGGCCTCGGCGGCGTCGCCGCCGGGCTGGCCAACGCCGGACTGCTCTACGTGCCGCTCGCCATCACCTCGGCGGTCCTGGCGTACAAGTTCATGGACAACCTGCGCGACGCCAAGGCCGACCCCGGCCCCACCGCCCGCGCGACCCGCCACCTGCACACCTGGCTCATGGCCCTGCTCTACATCGGCACCTTCGGGTCGTTCATCGGCTACTCGGCGGCGTTCCCGACCTTGCTCAAGGTCGTCTTCGAGCGCCCCGACATCGCCCTCGGCTACGGCTTCCTCGGCGCCCTCGTCGGCTCCGTCTCCCGTCCCCTCGGCGGTCGGCTGTCCGACCGGCTGGGCGGCTCGGTCGTCACGGTCGGCGCGTTCCTCGTCATGGCCGTCGCCGGTGTCGTCGCCGTGCTCGGCGTGCAGGCCAAGAGCCTGCCGCTGTTCTTCGCCAGCTTCATGGTCCTGTTCGTGGCCACCGGCGTCGGGAACGGCTCGACCTACCGGATGATCCCGGCGATCTTCACCCGCCTCGGCGCCCGTGACGGCGACGGCGGCGGTGACTCGACGCTGGAGTTCAAGCGGCGTGCGGCCGGCGCGGTCGGCATCATCTCGGCCGTTGGCGCCTTCGGCGGGTTCGTCATCCCGTTCGTCTACAAGTTCGCCAAGGAGGAGTACGGCTCGATCGTCCCGGCCCTGCAGGTCTACATCGGCGTCTTCGTCCTCCTGGCCGTCCTCACCTGGGCCGTCTACCTGCGCCGCGGCGCGACGATGGCGAAGGTCTGACCGACGTGTCCACGCCGACGCACTGCCCCTACTGCGCGCTCCAGTGCGCCCAGACGCTCCACCCGGTCGCGGACGCCCCGCTGCCGGTGCGCGTCGACGCGCGCGACTTCCCCACGAACCGGGGCGGGATGTGCCAGAAGGGGTGGAGCTCGGCCGAGGTGCTGCGCGCCCCCGACCGCCTGACGACGCCGCTCGTGCGTCGCGGCGGTCGGGGCTCGCCGCTCGAGCCGGCCACGTGGGACGAGGCGCTCGACCTCGTCCACGCCCGGCTCGCCGCGCTCCAGGAGGAGCACGGCCGCGAGTCCGTCGCCGTCTTCGGCGGCGGGGGCCTGACCAACGAGAAGGCCTACGCCCTGGGCAAGTTCGCTCGCGTCGTCCTGCGCACCCCCTTCATCGACTACAACGGCCGGTTCTGCATGTCGTCGGCCGCGGCGGGCGCCAACCGCACCCTCGGCGTCGACCGCGGGCTCGCCTTCCCGCTGGGCGACCTCGGGGGAGCGGACGCCGTCCTCGTCGTCGGCTCCAACCCCGCGGCCACGATGCCCCCGCTCGTCCAGCACCTCGCCGGGGCGCGCTCGCGCGGCGGGCTCGTCCTCGTCGACCCGCGTCGTTCCGCCACCGCGAAGCTCACCGACGACGGCGCCGGCGTGCACCTCGCGCCGGTGCCCGGCACCGACCTCGTCGTCCTGCTCGCCCTCACCCACGTCCTCGTCGACGAGGGCCTGACGGACGACGCCTACCTCGCCTCGATGACGACCGGCTGGGACGCCGTGCGGGCCTCGGTCTCGCGCTGGTGGCCCGAGCGGGCCGAGGCCGTCTGCGGCATCCCCGCCGACACCCTCCGCCGCGTCGCCCGGCTGCTCGCCGCCGCCGCCCCCGTCCACGGCGGCCGGGGCGCGTACGTGCTCACCGGCCGCGGGATGGAGCAGTCCACCCAGGGCACCGACGGCGTCTCGGCCGCGATCAACCTCGCGCTGGCCCTCGGGCTCGTCGGCCGGGTCGGCTCGGGCTACGGGCCGCTCACCGGGCAGGGCAACGGCCAGGGCGGGCGCGAGCACGGCCTGAAGTCCGACCAGCTGCCCGGCTACCGGATGATCGCCGACCCCGCCGCGCGCGCCCACGTCGCCGCCGTCTGGGGCGTCGACCCCGACTCCCTGCCCGGCCCCGGCGTCCCCGCGGTCGAGCTGCTCCGCCGCCTCGGCACCGACGGGGGCCCGCGCGCCCTGCTCGTGCACGGCGCCAACCCGGCCGTCTCGGCCCCCAACGTCTCCGAGGTCCGTACGGCCCTGGCCCGCCTCGACCTCCTCGTCGTCGCCGACGTCGTCCCCTCCGAGACCGCCCTGATGGCCGACGTCGTCCTGCCCGTGACCCAGTGGGCCGAGGAGGAGGGCACGATGACCACGCTCGAGGGCCGCGTCATCCGCCGCCGGCGGGCCGTGGACGCGCCCGGCGAGGTCCGCACCGAGCTGTGGGTGTGGGCCGAGCTGGCCCGCCGCTTCGGCGTGGTCGGCGGTTTTCCCGTCGACGCCCGCGAGGTCTTCGACGAGCTCGCCCGCGCCTCCGCCGGGGGGCGTGCCGACTACTCGGCCATCACCTACGACCGGCTCGACGCGGGGGAGGCCCTGTTCTGGCCGTGCTCCGCCGCCGCCCCCGAGGGCACGCCGCGCCTCTTCCTCGACGGGTTCCCCACGGCCGACGGCCGGGCCCACGCGGTCGCCGTCGACCACCGCGGCCCGGCCGACGACGTCAGCGCCGAGCGCCCCGTGCACCTCGTCACCGGGCGGGTGCTGCACCACTACCAGTCGGGGGCGCAGACCCGCCGCGTCGCCGAGCTCGTCGAGGCGGTCCCCGCACCGGTCGTCGAGCTGCACCCGCTCCTCGCCGCCGATCTCGGTGTGGCACAGGGCGACCCGGTGCGGGTCACCTCGGCCCGAGGAAGCATGGTCGCCGATGCCAGCGTCACCGACGGCATCCGCCCTGACACCGTGTTCCTGCCCTTCCACTGGGCCGGCGAGCTGAGCGCCAACCTCCTCACCAACGACGCGACCGACCCCGTCTCCGGCATGCCCGAGTTCAAGGTCTGCGCCGTGCGGGTCGAGCGTGCGCAGCCCGCCGCCGCACTCACCCCCGACCTCTCCCTCCAGGAGGTGCCCGCATGAGGCACGTCGTCGTCATCGGCCACGGGATGGTCGGTGCCCGCTTCACCGAGCTGCTCGTCGAGGCCGAGCAGCGGGTGCGCGTCACGGTGCTCGGCAAGGAGCCCGTCGAGGCGTACAACCGCGTCCTGCTCTCCAGCGTCGTCGCCGGGTCGAAGAGTCCCGAGGTGCTCGGGCTCGCCGGCCCGTGGCACCCGCGGGTGAAGGTCCTCACCGGCGTCGGCGCCGCCTCGATCGACCGCGACCGCAAGGTCGTCGTCGACGACCGGGGGGACGAGCACCGCTACGACGAGCTCGTCCTCGCCACCGGCTCGGCGGCGCGGGTGCCCGGCATCCAGGGCGTCGCCTACGACGAGGGGCTCGTCGGGGGCGTGTTCGTCCTCAAGGACATGGCCGACGCGACCGGCATCGTCGAGGCCGCGGGCCAGGCGCGACGGGCGGTCGTCCTCGGTGCCGGCGTGCTCGGCGTGGAGGTCGCGACCGGGCTGGCCAAGCGTGGCCTGAGCGTCCGCATCGTCCACCTCGCCGACCGCCTGATGGAGCGCCAGCTCGGCTGGGAGGCGTCACAGGTCGCCATCAGCAGCCTCGAGCGGCTCGGCATCACCACCCACGTCGGCGCGTCGGTGGTCGGGGTCAACACCCGGCGCGGCCGGCTCGAATCCATCCGCTTCGCCGACGGCGTCGAGGCCGCGGCCGACCTGTTCGTCATGTGCTGCGGCACCGTCGCCGAGACGATGCTCGCGCGCCGCTGCGGCCTCACCGTCGACCGGGGCGTCGTCGTCACCGACGACCTCGCCAGCCCCGACGACCCGCACGTGCACGCCATCGGTGACTGTGCCCAACCGGCCTCCGGGGCAACGGGACTCGTCGCCCAGGGTTGGCAACAGGCCGCGGCGCTCGTCGCGACGCTCGCCCCCGGTGCCGCCACCACGGGCGCCGGCCCCGCCACCCACGACGTCGTGCGGGTCAAGGCGTCCGGGATGTCGATGGTGAGCATGGGCGTCTGCGGCGACTTCGACCGCGACGACCCCCGCTACCGGGTGCTCTCCCTCAAGGACCCCGAGCGCGGGCGGTACGTGGAGGTCGTCGTCTCCGGCGGGCACCTCGTCGGCGCCACCTGCATCGGCGACGCCGAGGTCGCCGCCACCCTCTCGGCCCTCTACACCCGCGCGCTCCCAGTGCCCGACGACCCCGCGCTCCTCATGGTGCGGGCCCTCGCCGGTGGCGGGGCCAGCGCTGCCGCCCGGCGCCCCGAGGAGCTCGAGGACGCCGACCGCGTCTGCACGTGCAACAGCGTGACGGCCGGCCGGATCCGCGACGCCGTGCGCGGCGGGTGCACCACGGCGACGCAGGTGGCCACCGCCACCCGCGCGAGCACCGGCTGCGGCGACTGCCGCGGCGTCGTCGAGGCCCTCGTGGCCGCCACCCCGCAGGACAGCACGACCCCGACCGACCAGCAGGACCAGACCCTCGTCAGGAGCGCGTCATGACCGAGCACGTCGTCGTCATCGGTGGGGGCATGGTCGCCCACCGCTTCGTGGAGGCCCTGCGCGCCCGGGACACCGAGGGCGCCCACCGGGTCACCGTCGTTGCCGAGGAGTCCCGGGCGCCCTACGACCGGGTGGGCCTGAGCGCCTTCTTCTCCGGCTCGACGCCCGAGGACCTCCTCCTCGGCGACGCCGGGATGTGGGAGGACGAGCGGGTCGACCTGCGCCTGGGCGCCGGCGCCACCGCCGTGGACCGCGACGCCCGCACCGTGACCGTCGCCGACGGCTCGACCCTCGCCTACGACCACCTCGTCCTCGCCACGGGCTCCTACGCCTGGGTGCCGCCGGTGCCGGGCGCCGACGCCACCGGGGTGTTCGTCTACCGCACCATCGACGACGTGGTGGCCCTCCAGGACTGGGTGCGCGGTCGCGCGGTCGCGCTCGGTCGCCCGGTCCGCGGGGTCGTCGTCGGTGGTGGCCTGCTCGGTCTCGAGGCCGCGGGCGCGCTCGTCGGGCTCGACGCCCACACCACCGTCGTGGAGTTCGCCCCGCGCCTCATGGCCCTCCAGGTCGACGAGGGGGGCGGGCACGCGCTGCGCCGCATCATCGAGGGGATGGGCGTCGACGTCCGCGTGGGCGCCGGGTCCGAGTCTGTGTCGCTCGGCGCCGACGGCCGGGTCGCCGGGCTGCGCGTCGCCGGTGACGAGGCCGACCTGCCGGCCGACGTCGTCGTCTTCGCCACCGGGGTGCGGCCGCGCGACGAGCTCGCCGCCCCCGCCGGCCTGGCCACCGGCCCGCGCGGCGGCGTCGTCGTCGACGAGGGCTGCCGCACCGACGACCCGCGCGTGTACGCGGTCGGCGAGGTGGCCTGCATCGAGGGTCGCTGCCTCGGCCTCGTCGCCCCCGGCTACACGATGGCCGAGGTGGCGGTCGACCGGATCCTCGGCGGCGACGCCACCTTCCCCGGCGCCGACCTGTCGACCAAGCTCAAGCTCCTCGGCGTCGACGTCGCCTCCTTCGGTGACGCCTTCGCCACCACCCCCGGCGCCCTCGAGCTGGTCCACTCCGACCCGGTCTCGGGCGTCTACAAGAAGCTCGTCGTCACCGACGACGCGCGCACGCTGCTCGGCGGCATCCTCGTCGGCGACGCCTCGGCCTACGCCAGCCTGCGCCCGATGGTCGGCGCCGAGCTCGGCAGCGACCCGGGCCTGTGGCTGCTCCCCGAGAACGCCGGTGCCGAGCGTCCCCAGGTCGAGCTGCCGGACGCGGCCGCGGTCTGCTCGTGCAACAACGTCACCGCGGGGGCCGTCCGCTGCGCGGTGACCGAGCAGGGGTGCCACGACGTCGGGTCCGTCAAGGCCTGCACCCGCGCCGGCACGTCCTGCGGCTCGTGCATCCCGCTCGTCAAGAAGCTCATGGGCGCCGAGATGGCCAAGGCCGGCCTCGCCGTCTCGACCGCGATGTGCGAGCACGTGGCGATGTCGCGGGCCGAGCTGTACACCGCGGTCCAGGTGACCGGGCTACGGACCTTCAGCGACATCATCGAGCGCTTCGGCACGGGCCGCGGCTGCGACATCTGCAAGCCGGTCATCGCGTCGGTCCTCGCCAGCCTCTACGACGAGCACGTCCTCGCCGACGACCGGGCCGCCCTGCAGGACACCAACGACCGCGTCATGGCCAACCTCCAGAAGGACGGCACCTACTCGGTCGTCCCGCGCGTGCCCGGCGGTGAGATCCTGCCCGAGCAGCTCATCCTCATCGGCGAGATCGCCCAGGACTACGGCCTCTACACGAAGATCACCGGAGGCCAGCGGATCGACCTCTTCGGCGCCCGGCTCGAGCAGCTGCCGGCCATCTGGCAGCGGCTCGTCGACGGCGGCATGGAGTCCGGCCACGCCTACGGCAAGTCGCTGCGCACGGTGAAGTCGTGCGTCGGGTCGTCGTGGTGCCGGTTCGGCGTGCAGGACTCGGTGGGGATGGCCGTCCTCCTCGAGCTGCGCTACCGCGGCCTGCGCAGCCCCCACAAGCTCAAGCTCGGCGTCTCCGGGTGTGCCCGCGAGTGCGCCGAGGCGCGCGGCAAGGACGTCGGCCTCATCGCCACCGACAAGGGCTGGAACGTCTACGTCGGCGGCAACGGCGGCTTCACCCCGCGCCACGCCGAGCTGCTCGTCGAGGACGTCGACGACGACACCGCCATCCGGCTCGTCGACCGCTACCTCATGTACTACGTCCGCACCGCCGACCGGCTGCAGCGCACGGCCCCCTGGCAGCAGGACCACGAGGGCGGCCTGGACCGCATCCGCGCGATCGTCGTCGACGACGTCCTCGGCATCGCCGCCGACCTCGACGAGCAGATGGCGCGCCACGTGGACTCCTACGAGGACGAGTGGGCCGCCGTGCTGCGCGACCCCGTGCGGCTGCGCCAGTTCGCCTCGTTCGTCAACGCCCCCGACACGGCCGACCCCACGCTCTCCTACGTCACGGAGCGCGGCCAGCGCCGCCCGGCGACCGAGGCCGAGCGTGCGGCCGGGCTCGCCTCTCCCGGTCCCGTCCTCATCGCCCCCACCACCCTGGAGGTCCGCTCATGACCGCCGTCGCCGACCGCACGACCCGCCTCGACCTGTGCGCGGTCCTCGACCTCACCCCCGAGCTGGGGGTGGCCGCCCTCGTCGACGGCCGCCAGGTCGCGGTGTTCCTCCTCGCCGACGGGCGGGTGTTCGCCGTCGACAACGTCTGCCCCTTCTCCGGGGCGGCGGTGATGTCGCGCGGCATCACCGGCTCGCGGGGGGAGGTGCCGACCATCGCCTCGCCCGTGCACAAGCAGGTGTTCTCGCTCGAGGACGGCCGGTGCCTCGACACGCTCGACAAGTCGCCCCGCCCCGGGTTTGGACCCGACTTGGCGACCTACGCCGTGACGGTCGACGATGGACGGGTGACCATCGACCTGTCGACGGCGTGACGTCCACGTGACGACCCTCGTCGGCCTGGACCTCAGCGGTCGCCGAGTGCTCGTCGTCGGCGCCGGGGTCATCGGCATGCGCCGGACCCGCCGCCTCCTCCAGGACGGCGCCCTGGTCGTCCTCGTCGACCCGACCCCGTCCGATGACGCGCGCCGGCTCGCGAGCCACGGCGACGCCGAGCTCGTGGAGCGCGCGGTGGTGGAGGCCGACCTCGACGACGCGTGGTTCGTCGTGGCCGCGACGGCCGACCCCGCGGTGAACGCGCAGGTCGCGGGCTGGGCGGCGGCGCGACGCACCTGGTGCGTCAACGCCTCCGACCGCCGTGACGGCTCGGCCCGGATGGCGGCCGCCAGCACCCACGGCGACCTCACCCTCGGCGTGGTGTCGGTGGGTGACGCCGACCCGCGGCGGGCCGCTGCGGTGCGCGACGCGCTGGCCGTGCACGTGGCGTCCGGGGAGGTCGACCTGCGGCGTCGCCGGGTGCGGCGAGGGCGCGTGGTGCTGGTCGGCAGCGGCCCGGGGGACCCGGGGCTGGTGCCGCTCGCCGGGCTCGAGGCCCTGGCCACCGCCGACGTCGTCGTCACCGACCGGCTCGGCGCGACCCCGCTGCTGGAGCGGCTGCCCGCCGACGTCGAGGTCGTCAACGTCGGCAAGAGCCCGACCAACCACCCCGTGCCGCAGGACGAGATCAACGCGATCCTCGTCGACCGCGCCCTCAAGGGCCTCACCGTCGTCCGCTTCAAGGGCGGCGACCCGTACGTGTTCGGCCGAGGGGGCGAGGAGGTCCACGCCTGCCGTCGCGCCGGGGTCGAGGTGTCGGTCGTGCCGGGCATCACCTCGGCGTTCTCGGTGCCGGCGCTGGCGGGCATCCCGGTGACCCAGCGCGGCGTGTCGACCTCGGTGCACGTCAGCTCCGGGCACGTCGGGGCCGATGCCGCGACCCTCGCCGCGCTCACGGCCGGCGCCACCGTCGTCCTGCTCATGGCGGTCTCCGCGCTGCCCGACATCTGCGCCGCCGCCGTCGGGGCCGGGGTCGACGCCGACCTCCCCGTGGCGATGGTCGAGCACGGCTCGACGACCCGCGAGCGCGTCACCCGCGCGACCGTCGGCACCGCCGGGGGAGTGGCGCAGCGCGAGGGCGTGAAGCCGCCGGCCATCATCGTCATCGGGGCCGTGGCGGCCGAGGGCTTCCTCGACGACCCGGTGTGCGCGACGACCTCCGGGGGCTCGGATGAGTGAGGCGGTGGCCATGGGGGCGCGGGCGGTGGCCCCGGGCGGGCCGGTGCTCGCGGGCTGCACGATCGCCGTCACGGCCGACCGCCGGTTCAAGGAGCTCGCGGCCGCGCTGGAACGGCGCGGCGCCATCATCGAGCACGCACCCGCGCTGGAGGTCGTGCCGCACCTCGACGACCTCAGCCTGGTCGACCGCACGCGGGAGGTCCTGGAGAACCCGCCGGACGTGGTGGTCGCCACGACGGGCATCGGGTTCCGTGGGTGGGTGGAGGCGGCGGACGCCGCGGGGCTCGCCGAGGACCTCCTCGCCGTCTTCGCCGACGCCCGGCTCATCGCCCGCGGACCCAAGGCGCGCGGCGCCATCGAGGCCGCCGGGCTGACCGCCGACTGGGTCGCGCAGTCGGAGACCGCCGCGGAGATCCAGCAGTTCCTCCTCGCCGAGGGTGTGGCCGGGCTGCGGATCGCCGTGCAGCACCACGGCAGCGGCGCCGACGGGCTCGACGAGGCCTTCGCCGAGGCGGGTGCCTCGATCACGTCGGTCGTCGTCTACAGCTGGGGTCCGAGCGACCCGGAGGTGCTGCGCGACTCGGTGCAGCGCACCGCCGACGGGCTCGTCGACGCCGTGGTGTTCACCTCGGCGCCCGGGGTCGTCGCCTGGCTCGGGGCCGCCGAGGGTGGTGACCTGCGCGCCATCCGCCGCCGCAACCTCGGCGGTCGGCTCGTGCTGGCCACCGTCGGGCCGATCACGGCCGCTCCGCTCATCGAGGCCGGGCTGTCGCCCCTCGTCCCCGGCCGCTGGCGGCTCGGGGCGCTGGTGCGCGAGCTCGTCACCCACTACGCCGAGCAGCCGGTCCTCGAGACCGTGGCCGGGGGTCTCGCGGTGCGGGCCCGGGTCGCGGTGCTCGACGGGCGCCCCCTGCCGCTGGGTCCGGCCGGCGTGGCCGTGCTCGCCGAGCTGGCGGCCGCGCGCGGTGGTGTGGTGCCGCGCGAGCGCCTCCAGCTGCTGCTGCCCGGCGGGTCGGTCGACGGCCACGCCGTGGACACCGCCATCGCCCGGGTGCGCGAGGCGTGCGGCTCGAAGGACCTCGTGCGCACCGTCGTCAAGCGCGGCTACGCCCTGGCCCTGGCCGACCCGTCGTGAGCCCACACTCCCAACCGCCCGCGCTCGTCGTCTGCGCCCACGGGACGCGGGACCCGGCCGGTCGGGCCGCGGTGCGCGCCGTCGTCGACGAGGTCGCCGCGCTGCTCCCGGAGGTGGCCGTGCACGAGGCGTTCGTCGACGTCCACAGCCCGTTCGTGGCCGACGTCGTGGCCGGGCTGCCGTCGGGGGAGCCGCTGTCCGGGGTGGTCGTGCCGCTGCTGCTGGCCGGCGGGTTCCACGTGCACGTCGACATCGCGCAGGCCGTCGCCGCCCGGACCGACGTCGTGGCCACCCCGGCGCTGGGCCCGGACGACCGGCTCGTCGACGTCGTCCTCGACCGGTTGCTTGTCTCGGGTGCGCCCGCGGGGGGTGTCGTCGTCCTCGCGCCCGCCGGGTCGAGCGACGAGCGGGCCCAGGCCGACAGCGCCGAGGTCGCGGGGCGGGTGGCCCGACGGTGGGGTGCGCCGGTCCTGCTCGCCTACGCGGCCGGACCGCAGCCCGCCGTCGCCGATGCGGTCCGCGAGGCGCAGGAAGCCGGTGGGGGAGCCCCGGTCACCGTGGCGTCATACCTCCTGGCGCCCGGCTTCTTCCAGGGCCGCCTGGAGACCAGCGGCGCCGACGTCGTCACCGGCCCGGTGCTGCCGGATCCGCGCGTCGCCGAGATCGTCATCGACCGCTACCGCGCCGCCGTCTCGGCCGCGGGCTAGCCCCAGCCGGCGAGGCGCAGGAGGGCGGCCACCGCCGCCGCAGCGAGCACGACGACGAGGAAGTTCGCCCGCAGCACGAGCAGGACCACCGCCACCGCGACGGCGACGATGCGCGCGTCGAGGACGATCGCCCCGCCCTCGCCGCCGACCGCCTGGACGACGACCAGCGCGGCCAGCAGGGCCACGGGGAGCAAGGTCGTGATGCGCGAGGTGCGCTCTCCCGCAAGCAGGTTCGCCGGGACGAGGTAGCCCGCCACCTTGAGGACGAGGCACGCGGCGCAGGCGACCAGGACGGCCAGCCACATCGTCATGGCGTGGGGTCCGATCCGGGCAGGGTGCCGTCGCGACCCTCGAGCGGGCCCTCGTGGCGACCCGCGTGGCGCAGCCCGACGACGAGCGCCGCCACCGTCGCGAGGATGACGGGGATGCCGGCGGGCAGGTACGGCGAGGTGAGCAGCGCGACGAACGCGGCGAGGACCGCCGTGGCCGTGGCGTCGCGGCTCTTCAGGCGTGGCCAGAGCAGGGCGATGAAGGCGGCCGCCGCCGCGGCATCCAGGCCGAGCCGGCGGGGGTCGCCGAGCGCGTTGCCGAGGACCGAGCCGACGAGGGTCGAGAGGTTCCACAGGGTGAAGACCGCGATCCCCGTCTGCCAGAACCCGAGTCGCTGCGCGGCGGGTTCCTTCTGGGCGATGCCGACCGCGGTCGACTCGTCGATCGTCAGCTGTGCGGCACCGAGGCGGCGCAGCCCGGTGACCTGGAGGAAGCGGGCCGTCTGCAGCCCGTAGAGCCCGTTGCGGATGCCGAGCATCGCCGCGGTGGCCACCGCGGCCGGTGCGGCGGCGAGCCCGCCGGCGCCGACGATGCCGACGAACGCGAACTGCGAGCCGCCGGTGAACATCACGAGCGAGAGGACCTGCGCCTGCCAGACGTCGAGGCCGGCGGCCACGGCGAGGGCGCCGAACGAGATGCCGTACGCGCCGGTGGCGACCCCGACGGACCACGCCTGGCGCACGACCTCGCCGCGGCGGTCGTCCGACAGCACGGCGTCGGTGGTCATGGGCCGGTGTCGGTGGGGGCGTCGCCCTCGCCGAGGTGCGCCCGCAGGCGGACCTCGCGCAGGGTGTCGCCGTCGGGGGAGACGACGCGGTCGCGGTAGGCGCCGTCGGGGGCGAACCCGGAGGCGGTGAGGAACGCCCGGCCGGGCTCGTCGTCGGCGAGCACCCACAGGGCCACGGCGTCGGCCCCGGCCTCGCGCAGGATGTCGACGGTGGCGTTGAGCAGGCGCGACCCGTGGCCCTGGCGACGGGCGTCCGGGTGGACGCCGAGGACGGTGACCTCGCCCCACGCGGGCTCGGCGTCGGGGTCCTGGGACGGGCCGACCGCGGCCAGGCCGACGACCTGGTCACCGGCGCACGCCACCATCAGCCGGTGGATGCCGCCCGGAGGGGCGGTGAGGCTCTCGCGCCACGTGCGGGCGAACGCGTCGGGCTCGAACAGGGCGACGACCTCGTCGGGGACGCGCCCGGCGTAGGCCTCGCGGAAGACCGTGGCCTGCACCATCCCGACGGCGGGGGCGTCGTTCGGGCGGGCGCGGCGGACGCTGGCGTCGGCGAGGGGACCGCCGGCCGGCTCGTGCGGGTGCCCGTGGTCGTGCCCCGCGTGGTCGTGGCCGGAGGGGTCGTGGCCGGAGTGGTCGTGGTCGTGGGTCGACATCAGTGGCCCTGGAAGATCGGGTCGCGGCGCTCGGTGAACGCGCGACGGCCCTCGGTGAGGTCGTCGCTGCCCCAGGCGCGCGCGAACGCGGCCTCGTAGCGGGCGATCTCGGCGAGGTCGTCGTGGCGGGCGTCGAAGCCGACCTTGGAGCCGGCCTGGCTCAGCGGCGCCAGCGCGGCGGCCCGGGTGGCCAGTGCCTGCGCGTCGGCGAGGTCGCCGCGCACCTGGGCGGCACCGAGGCGCCACGCGTCGTCGGCGGTGAGGACGGTGCCGGTGAGGACCATGAGCCGGGCCGCGCCCTCGCCCCAGACGCGGGTGACGCGGTCGATCGTCCAGTGGTCGACCATGAGGCCGAGCCGGGCGACGGGCACGGCGAAGCGGGCGCCGTCGGCGACGACGCGCACGTCGCAGGCGACGGACAGCTGCATCCCCAGGCCCATGCACGACCCGTCGACGGCGGCGACCGTGACCACCGGCACCGCCGCGAGGTGCTCGAGGACCTCGGCCAGGCGTGCGGTGAACGAGACGTCCTCGAGCTCGACGAGGTCGGCCCCGGAGCAGAAGTGCCCGTCGGCGCCGGTGAGGACGAGGGCGCGGGCGCCGTCGTCGAGGGCCCTCACGACCGCGCGGTGCAGGTCGTCGAGGGTCTCGAGGTCGAGGGCGTTGCGCCGGTGGGTGCGGTCGATCGTGATCGTCGCGACGCGGTCGGCGAGGTGGGAGTGGATCGGCACCCTGTGGACCCTACCGAGCGGCCGCCGGGTCGCGCCCGTCCGCCCGTGTCTGCCCCGCGGGCTGCGTCCGCCGTGGCGCTGCTTCGTGGGTAGGGTCGAACCGACGACGTTCCCGTTCGCGAAGGAGAAGTTGGATGGCCACCACCCGCACCGCGTCCGCCCACTGGGAGGGCTCCCTCATGGAGGGGTCCGGCCAGGTCTCGCTCGAGTCCTCGGGCGTCGGCACCTTCGACGTCAACTGGCCCGCGCGCGCCGAGGCGCCGGGCGGCGTGACCAGCCCCGAGGAGCTCATCGCCGCTGCGCACTCCACGTGCTTCTCGATGGCGCTCTCGCACGGCCTCGCGCAGGCCGGCACGCCCCCCACGACGATCGACACCACCGCCGACGTCACCTTCCAGCCCGGCACCGGCATCACCGGCATCGTGCTCAAGGTCGTCGGCGCGGTGCCCGGCCTCACTGCCGAGCAGTTCCAGGAGGCGGCCGAGGGCGCCAAGGCGAACTGCCCCGTGAGCCAGGCCCTCTCGGTGCCGATCTCCCTCGAGGTCCAGTTCGACGGCTGAGCCCCCCTCAGCCACAGCTGCACCGGACGTGGGTGAGAAGAGTCGCCATGGCGATCCTTCTCACCCACGTGGCGTTGGTGGGGGCGGCCGGCTGTCGGTGCCTCGTGGTCGGATGACGACGTGGCCGCTTCGCTGTCCCCTCGCCTGAAGGCCGTGCTCGACGGCATCCCCCTGCGCCCCGGGCTGCGGGTGCTCGAGCTCGGGGGAGCGCCCGGCGCCCTGGCCCGAGAGCTCGCGGCCGCGGTGGCCCCGGGTGGGCACGTGCTCGTCGTCGACCGGTCGGAGCGGGGCATCGCCCTGACGGAAGCGGCCTGCGCCGAGCAGGTCGCGGCCGGTCTGCTCTCCACCCGGTGCGTCGCCGCCGAGGACCTGCGGCTCGAGCCCGACGAGCGGCGCTACGACGTCGTCGTCGCCAACCGGGTCGGCGCCCTCGACGGCCGCCACCCGGGAACCGGTCGGCGCCTGATGGAGCGGCTGCGCGACGTGGCGCAGCCCGACGCCGTGCTCTGGGTCGACGGCGAGCCGCGCGACATCACCTGAGCCGCGACGCCTCAGCCGCGGTCGTAGACGACGCGCGACCAGCCGTCGTGCGCCTCGCGCGAGGTCTCGTGCCACTGCGAGCGGTCCCACCGCGGGAACCAGGTGTCGCCCTCGGGCTCGGCGTCGACCTCGGTGAGCACGAGCCGGTGCGCGAACGGCAGCGCCTCGGCGTAGACCTGCGCGCCACCCGCGACGAACACCTCGTCGGCCGGCCCGGAGAGCGCGATCGCCTCAGGGAACGAGTGGGCCGTCTCGACCCCGGGGTGGTGCCACGACGCGTCGCGCGTCACCACCACGGTCCGACGCCCCGGCAGGGCGCGCCCGATGGAGTCGAAGGTCCGGCGCCCCATGACGAGCGTGTGGCCCATCGTCGTCGCCTTGAAGTGCGCGAGCTCCTCGGGCAGGTGCCACGGCATGCCGCCGTCCAGGCCGATGACGCCGTTGCGGGCGACCGCGGCGATGAGCGAGATGGTGGTCACGGGATCGTCCTGCGTCAGACCGCGATCGGGGCCTTGATGGCGGGGTGCGCCTCGTACCCGACGAGCTCGAAGTCCTCGAGGTCGTAGGCGTCGATCGACTCGCGCGGCGTGATCCGCATCGTCGGCAGGGGATGCGGCGTGCGGGTGAGCTGCAGCTGCGCCTGCTCGAGGTGGTTGGAGTACAGGTGCGCGTCGCCGAGGGTGTGCACGAAGTGGCCCGGCCGCAGCTCGGTGAGCTGCGCGACCATCATCGTCAGCAGGGCGTAGGAGGCGATGTTGAACGGGACGCCGAGGAAGATGTCGGCGCTGCGCTGGTAGAGCTGGCAGTCGAGGAAGGCGGGGCCGCCGTCGGCGGCCGGCCGCACGTAGAACTGGAAGAGGGCGTGGCACGGCGGCAGGGCCATGTCGTCGACGTCGGCGACGTTCCAGGCCGAGACGATGTGCCGCCGCGAGTCGGGGTTGGTGCGGATCGCCTCGATGACCTTCGCGACCTGGTCGACCTGCCGGCCGTCGGGGGTGGGCCACGAGCGCCACTGGTGCCCGTAGACCGGCCCGAGGTCACCGAGGTCGTCGGCCCACTCGTCCCAGATGGAGATGCCCCGCTCCTGCAGCCAGCGCACGTTGGTGTCGCCGCGCAGGAACCACAGCAGCTCGCCGATGATCGAGCGCAGGTGCAGCTTCTTGGTCGTGACGACGGGGAACCCCTCGGCGAGGTCGAAGCGCATCTGGTACCCGAACACGCTGCGCGTCCCGGTGCCGGTGCGGTCGGCCTTGTCGACGCCGCTCGTCATCACGTGGTCGAGGAGGTCGAGGTACTGGCGCACGGGTCCAGCGTAGGCCCGGGCTCCCACGCACAGCGGCAGGCACGGGGCCCCGGTCCCGGCTCGGTAGGCTGTCGGCATGTCCTCCTCCCCGTTCGGCCGTGTCCTCACCGCGATGGTGACCCCCATGTCACCCGACGGCGAGGTCGACGAGAAGGGCACCGACGCGCTCGTCGACCACCTGCTCGAGACCGGCCACGACGGCCTCGTCGTCAACGGCACCACCGGCGAGGCGAGCACGCTCACCGACGACGAGAGCATCGCGACGGTGCAGCGCGTCAAGCAGCGCGCCGGCGACCGCGCCGTCGTGGTCGCCGGGGTCGGCTCCAACGACACGCGCCACGCCGTGCACATGGCGCGCCGCGCGGCCGAGGTCGGCGCCGACGCACTCCTCCTCGTCTCGCCGTACTACAACAAGCCCACCCAGGCCGGGCTCGTCGCGCACTGCCACGCGGTCGCCGACGCCACCGAGCTGCCCGTGATGCTCTACGACATCCCCGGCCGCACGGGCATCCCGTTCCAGCACGACACCCTCGTCGCGCTCGCCGAGCACCCGCGCATCGTCGCGGTCAAGGACGCCAAGGGCGACTTGGCCGCCTCCACCAAGGCCATCGCCGCCACCGACCTGCTCTGGTTCAGCGGTGAGGACGCCCTGACCCTGCCGCTGCTCGCGATCGGCGCCGTCGGCACCGTCTCCGTCGTCGGCCACGTCGCCGGCGCCCACTACCGGGCGATGGTCGAGGCGGTCGACCGCGGCGACCTCACCGAGGCCCGCCGCATCAACGAGGCGCTACTGCCCGTCGTCGACGCGATCATGACGCCCTCGCAGGGCGCCATCATGGCCAAGGCCGCGCTCGTCGAGCTCGGCGTCATCGAGTCGGCCGCGGTACGGCTGCCACTCGTGGAGAGTCCGCCGGAGCACCTCGCCGCCCTGCGCTCCGCCCTCTCGACGCTGCCCACCCGATGAGCCACCCGCACCCCGAGCTCGAGCTGCCCGGCCCCCTGAAGGACGGTGGCGTCCGCGTCGTCGCCCTCGGCGGTCTCGGCGAGGTCGGCCGGAACATGACGGTCATCGAGCACCGCGGCCAGCTGCTCGTCATCGACTGTGGCGTCCTCTTCCCGGACGACCACCACCCCGGCATCGACCTGATCCTCCCGGACTTCGAGTACATCAAGGACCGGCTCGACGACATCCAGGCGATCGTGCTCACGCACGGGCACGAGGACCACATCGGCGCGGTGCCCTACCTCCTGCGCCTGCGCAAGGACATCCCCCTCGTCGGCTCCACGCTGACCCTCGCGCTCATCGAGGCCAAGCTCAAGGAGCACCGCATCACCCCCTACACGCTCGGCGTGAAGGAGGGCGACCGCGAGCGCCTGGGCCACTTCGACTGCGAGTTCGTCGCGGTCAACCACTCCATCCCCGACGCGCTGGCCGTGGCCGTGCGGACCTCCGGCGGCACGCTGCTGCACACCGGCGACTTCAAGATGGACCAGCTCCCGCTGGACAACCGGCTCACCGACCTGCGGGCCTTCGCGCGGCTGGGTGAGGAGGGGGTCGACCTCTTCCTCACCGACTCCACCAACGCCGAGGTCCCCGGCTTCACCACGCCCGAGCGGGAGATCTCGCCGGCGATCGACAAGGTGTTCCGCCACGCCGAGCGCCGCATCATCGTCGCCTGCTTCTCCTCGCACGTGCACCGGGTCCAGCAGGTCCTCGACGCCGCCGAGAAGGCCGGCCGCAAGGTCGCGATGGTCGGGCGCTCGATGGTCCGCAACATGGGCATCGCCGCCGACCTCGGCTACCTGCACGTCCCGCCGGGCGTGCTCGTCGACGTCAAGAAGCTCGACAACCTGCGCGACGACCAGGTCGTCCTCATCTGCACCGGGTCACAGGGCGAACCGATGGCGGCCCTGTCGCGCATGGCCAACCGCGACCACCGCATCGACGTCGGCGAGGGCGACACCGTCCTCATGGCGTCCTCGCTCATCCCGGGCAACGAGAACGCGGTCTACCGCGTCATCAACGGCCTGATGCGCCTGGGCGCCACCGTCGTGCACAAGGGCAACGCCAAGGTGCACGTGTCCGGCCACGCCAGCGCCGGCGAGCTCCTCTACTGCTACAACATCGTCAAGCCGCGCAACGTCATGCCGGTGCACGGTGAGTGGCGCCACCTCGTGGCCAATGCCGACCTGGCCGTCGCCACCGGCGTGCCGCGCGAGAACGTCGTCGTCGCCGAGGACGGCGTGGTCGTCGACCTCGTCGACGGCCGGGCCCGGATCACCGGCGCGGTGCCGTGCGGCTACGTCTACGTCGACGGCTCGTCGGTGGGCGAGGCCGACGAGGCCCTGCTCAAGGACCGCCGCATCCTGCGCGACGAGGGCTTCATCTCGGTCATCGTCGTCGTCGACTCGATGACGGGCAAGGTCATCGCCGGGCCGGAGATCACCGCGCGCGGGTTCGTCGAGGACGAGGTCGTCTTCGACGACGTCATGCCGCAGCTGGTCAAGGCCCTCGACGAGGCCACCGCCGGCGGCATCACCGACACCTACCAGCTCCAGCAGGTCATCCGGCGCTCGGTCGGGGGATGGGTCGGGCGCAAGATCCGGCGCCGTCCGATGATCATCCCGATGGTCGTCGAGGCCTGATCCGCGGTGCGCTAGCACCACCTCGGACCGCTCGCAAATCGAGCGGGGGGTGTCTGCATGGCCAATCTTTGCCATTCCTTGACCATTGGTCCGGGGGTGTCCGAATCTGTCTGTGACTGGTGTGACCTGCGAGTCCGTTGATCACGGTTGTGACTCATGAGGCTCCACAGGTGGCACCATCCGGCCAAATGATGGTAAAGGGCTGACACGAAGGTATGGAGTTCGTAAAGTTCTCGTCAGCGGAGGTCAAAGTTCAGGCCTCGACGTGAGCTCCGAGCAGGGGTGCTGACGTCGCCCGGTGCATCTGGCCGCAGGGGGTCGGGTGCACCGGGAACGCCGCTCGGGGGGAGCGGATGGGGGAGAGCCGGTCGATCCGGCGGGTCCCGCCACCGTGTCGCCACCGTCCGGCACCGGCTCGTCGTGCCGCACCCGTCACGCCGTGGGCCCCGGCGGCAGCGGCGCCCACGCGCACGAAACAGGCCGCGCCGGGCCGCGTGTGACGCGTGAGTCCCGTGTGACTCTCCCGTAGCCTGCGAGCATGGCGACTCGCACGTCCTCCTCGGCGCGCGGCCGGTCCTCCACGACCCGGCCCGCATCCCGCCGCGCGCCCGCGAAGCGCACCTCGACCTCGCGCAAGCCCCGCTCGGGCGGCCTGCCGCTGCCGCTGCGCGCGGTCCAGAGCACGTGGATGGGCCTGGCACACGCCACCGGCGCCGTCGCCCGCAAGGTCGGCGACACCGGGCGCGACCTCGAGCCCGAGCACCGCCGCGACGGGCTCGGCCTGCTGTTCGTGGCGCTGGCCGTCGTCGTCGCCGCCCGCGAGTGGTGGGGGATGCCCGGGCCCGTGGGCACCGTCGTGCACGCCGTCGTCGCCGGCACCTTCGGCCGGGTCGGCTACGCCGTGCCCCTGGTCCTGCTCGCCGTCGGCATCCACCTGCTGCGCGCCCCCAAGGAGGAGAGCGCGAGCTCGCGCCTCCTCGTCGGCACCACCGCACTGGCCTTCTCCGCGTGCGGCCTGGCCCACGTGGCCGCCCACATCCCCACGCCCCCGGAGGGTGCCGAGGCGATGCGCGCGGCCGGCGGCATCATCGGCTTCCTCGCCTCGAGCCCGCTCGAGGCCGCGGTGTCGGTCTACGGCACCGTCCCGCTCCTGCTGCTCCTGGGCCTGTTCGGCATCCTCGTCGTCACGGCGACGCCGCTGCACCAGGTCCCCGACCGCCTCAGCGCCCTCCTGGCCCGCCTCACCGGCCACGCGCCCACCGAGGCCGAGCCGGTCGCCGAGCCCACGACGCCGCGCCGCCGCCGCACCCGCGCCGAGCTCGAGGCCGACGCCCTCACCGACGACGAGGCCTTCGAGCAGGCCGCGCTCGTCGACCCCGTCACGGGCCGACGCCTGCGCCCGGGGCAGAAGCGCCCCGCGCCGGTTCCCACGCCCGCCGGTGCCGACGCCACCGCCCCCACCGGCCCGGCCGCCCGCGGCCCCGTCCCCGAGAAGGCCCAGCTCGAGGCGCCGCCCACGACGCCGCTGCCGCAGCGCGTCGAGCAGCTCTCGCTCGCCGGCGACATCACCTACACCCTCCCGGACTCCGCAGTCCTCGAGCCCGGGAGCCCGCACAAGGCCCGCAGCGCCGCCAACGACCGCGTCGTCGACTCGCTGACCCAGGTCCTCGACCAGTTCGAGATCGACGCCCAGGTCACCGGGTTCAGCCGCGGCCCCACCGTCACGCGCTACGAGGTCGAGCTCGGCCCCGGCATCAAGGTCGAGCGGGTCACCGCGCTGAGCAAGAACATCGCGTACGCCGTCGCCAGCGCCGACGTCCGCATCCTCAGCCCGATCCCCGGCAAGTCGGCCATCGGCATCGAGATCCCCAACACCGACCGCGAGAAGGTCAGCCTCGGCGACGTCCTGCGCAGCCAGGTCGCCCGCGGCACCGACCACCCGATGGTCATGGGCGTCGGCAAGGACGTCGAGGGCGGCTACGTCATCGCCAACCTCGCGAAGATGCCGCACCTCCTCGTCGCGGGTGCCACGGGCGCCGGCAAGTCGAGCTTCGTCAACTCGATGATCACCTCGATCCTCATGCGCTCCACCCCCGACGAGGTCCGCATGGTCCTCGTCGACCCCAAGCGCGTCGAGCTCACCGCGTACGAGGGCATCCCGCACCTCATCACCCCGATCATCACGAACCCGAAGAAGGCCGCCGAGGCCCTCCAGTGGGTCGTGCGCGAGATGGACACCCGCTACGACGACCTCGCCGCGTTCGGGTTCAAGCACGTCGACGAGTTCAACAAGGCGGTCAAGGCGGGCAAGGTCAAGCCGCTGCCCGGCTCGGAGCGGGTCATCTCGCCCTACCCCTACCTCCTCGTCGTCGTCGACGAGCTCGCCGACCTGATGATGGTGGCGCCGCGCGACGTCGAGGAGTCGATCGTCCGCATCACCCAGCTCGCCCGCGCCGCCGGCATCCACCTGGTCCTGGCGACGCAGCGACCGTCGGTCGACGTCGTCACCGGACTGATCAAGGCCAACGTCCCCTCGCGGATGGCGTTCGCGACCTCCTCGCTCGCCGACAGCCGCGTCGTCCTCGACCAGCCGGGCGCCGAGAAGCTCATCGGCCAGGGTGACGCCCTCTTCCTCCCGATGGGCGCGAGCAAGCCGATGCGCGTGCAGGGCGCCTGGGTCACCGAGTCCGAGATCCACGCGGTCGTCAAGCACGTCACCGACCAGCTCAAGCCGCGCTACCGGGACGACGTCACCGTGGTGGCGCCCAAGAAGCAGGTCGACGACGACATCGGCGACGACCTCGACCTCCTGCTCCAGGCCACCGAGCTCGTCGTGACCACGCAGTTCGGCTCGACCTCGATGCTCCAGCGCAAGCTGCGCGTCGGGTTCGCCAAGGCCGGCCGGCTCATGGACCTCCTCGAGAGTCGCGGTGTGGTGGGGCCGTCCGAGGGCAGCAAGGCACGCGACGTCCTCGTCAAGCCCGACGACCTCGCGATGACGCTCGCGCTGCTGCGTGGCGACGACATCCCGGAGTCGCTCGACCAGCCCTACGACGACCGGGCACCCGCCGCGCCGGCTGCGGTCACCGACCAGTCCACGGACGACACCTCCGAGGTCCCGGTCGTGCGCGGCTACGGCGGCGACGCCGTGGCCGACGACCTCGCCCGCTACGCCCCGGCCGTCGAGTACGGCGACGACGCCGACGACGAGGGCAGCGAGGACGCCTGGTCGCTCACCGACCACCGCTGAGGTGCTCGGCCCTCCCGGCCGGCACCCGGCGGGGAGGGTGGGCTCAGGCCTGGGTGGCCCCGCCGACGGCGGAGGCACGCAGGTGCTCGCGCAGCTCGTCGACGAAGGCGAGGACGTCCTCCTGGCCCTGGACCGGTCCGCCGGCGAGGTGGCCGTCGGTGCCGAGGAGGACCGCGCCCGGGGTGGCGACCTCGAAGGCCAGCCGCGCGATGCTGAAGGGGTCGAACCACGCCTGGCCCTGCAGCACCTCGAGGCTCGCGATGAGCGAGGTCTCGTCACCCTGGATGACGGCCTTGACGACGAGCGGCTCGAGCTCCGCCGCCCACCCGGGCACGAGCGGGCCGATCGCCATGCAGCTCCCGCAGCCGGGGGAGAGGAACACGAGCAGGTGCGCGCCGTACTTCGCCCGCTCCGAGAGCAGGGCGACCTTGCCGTCCTCGGTGATGACCTGGGCGCGCGGGATGGGGGTGCGCACGTACTCGCCGTCGGCGTCGGTGAGCGGGTCGGTCCCGGGGGCGGCCTCGGCCGACCGGTGCGTGACGAGGACGGCCGCGAGCACCGTGAGGGCCGCCAGCGCGAGGAGGGCCCACGTCGACCCGTCGTCGAGGACGAGGACGAGCCCGACCCCGGTGAGGCCGGCGTACACCGCCAGCAGCGCGGCGGCGACGAGGACCACGTTGCGCCACACGGTGACCCGCGTGACCCGGTCGTCACCCAGGGCGCCGAAGCAGCCGCAGTCGACCGGCTCGGGTCGGCGCACGGCCCGCGCCACGAGGACGAGGTAGGCGAGGAAGAGCAGGAGCGTCACGGTGGCGGCGAGGGCCAGGAGGATGCCGCTCGTGACGAGCAGGGCCGCCCCGAGCAGCACCTCCGCCCACGGCACCACGCGACGGACCAGGCTGCCGGACAGCGGCGCCGGGACCTCGAGCGAGGTGAAGGCGCGGTCGACCGACGCGGGGTCGCGCAGCTTGGCCACGCCGCTGACGAGCAGCACGACGGCGCAGGTGAGGACCGGCAGGAGGAGCGGGCTCGGCATACCCGCATTGTGCGGCACCCGCGCCTACAGTGTGGCCATGACGTCGACCTGGGAGGACCTCCGGGAGCCCCCGTCACGATCCGCCAGGTGGAGGGCGACCCTGCGCAAGCAGCCGTCGGCGTTCCTCCTCGGGGTGCAGGTGCTCGTCATCCTGCTGCTCCCGTTCCTCGAGAGCGCCGAGGGGGGCCGGGCGATCATCTCGCTGCTCAGCCTCTCCGCGCTCGTCATCGCGGTCTTCACGGTGCGCAGCACGCCGGCCCTCACCTGGCTGTCGGCCACGCTCGCCCTGCCCGCGGCGACCCTGGAGGTGTGGAGCTTCTTCACCGACGAGCGGCTCGTCCTCGCACTCGCCCACACGGCCCTGGCGCTCTTCTACTTCTACACGGCGTACGCGCTCATCTCGTACATGTTCGAGGACTACTGGGTCACCAAGGACGAGCTGTTCGCCGTCGGCGCCTGCTTCACCGTGCTGATGTTCGCCTTCGCCTACGTCTACCTCGCGGTGCAGGAGTTCTGGCTCGGCTCGTTCACCTCGTTCACCGGGCCGGGGCAGCGCACCCTGCTCGAGCTGCTCTACTACTCGGCCGCCAACCTCACGAGCGTCGGCCTGTCCGACGTCGTCCCGATCAAGCCGCAGGCGCGCGCCATCGGCACGCTCGAGCAGCTCGGTGGCGTCATGTACGTGGCGATGGTCATCTCCCGCCTCGTCGCGCTCACCGTCATGAGAGCCCGCCAGTAGCGGTCTCCGGCCCGTCGAGGTCCTCGATGCGCGCCAGGCCCGGTCCGCGCGTCGCCGCGATCTCGCCCGCCCGCTGCTCCGCCTCTCCGAGGACGCGCAGCGCGTTGCCGCTCGTCAGGGCCGAGAGGTCGGCGTCGCTCCAGCCGCGGTCGGCCAGCGCGGCCAGCAGGCGCGGGTAGCCGCTGACGTCCTCGAGGCCGTCGGGCAGGACGTCGACGCCGTCGTAGTCGCCGCCGAGACCGATGTGCTCGATGCCGGCCACCTCGCGGACGTGCTCGCAGTGGGCGACCACGTCGTCGACGGTGGCCGAGGGGCGCGGGCTCTCCCGCTGGTACTCGGTGACGAAGAGGTCGTACGCGTCCTCGTCGGCGGCGTCGACCCCGGCGAGGAGCGCGGCGTCCTTGGCCTCCAGGCCCCACTCCCGCACGATCGGCGAGACGAACGACGGGACGAAGGTGACCATGCAGACGCCCCCGTTGCCGGCCAGCCGCTCCAGGACGTCGTCGGGCACGTTGCGCGGGTGGTCGCACACGGCCCGGGCCGAGGAGTGCGAGAACACGACCGGGGCCTGCGTGGTGTCGAGGGCGGCGCGCATCGTGTCGGGGGAGACGTGCGAGAGGTCGACGAGCATCCCGAGGCGGTTCATCTCGCGCACGACCTCGCGGCCGAAGGGCGACAGGCCGCCGAGCACCGGCTCGTCGGTGGCCGAGTCGGCCCAGGGGACGTTGTCGTTGTGGGTCAGCGTCATGTACCGCACCCCGAGGGCGTGCAGCATCCGCAGCGCGCCGAGCGAGGAGTCGATGCTGTGCCCGCCCTCCGCGCCGATGAGGCTGGCGATGCGGCCGCCCGCGACGGCGGCCTCCACCTCGGCCCGGGTCGTGGCCAGCACGAGGTGGTCGGCGTAGCGGGCGGTCATGGCGTGCACGGCGTCGACCTGCTCGAGGGTGGCGGTGACCGCCGCGTCGCCCTGGAGGGTCGAGGGGACGTACACCGACCAGAACTGGGCGCCCACGCCGCCCTCGCGCAGCCGCGGCAGGTCGGTGTGGGTCGGCTGCCCGGCGACCGCGATGTCGAGGCGGTCCCAGTCGTAGCGGACCCGTTCGCGGGCCTCCCACGGGAGGTCGTTGTGGCCGTCGAGGACGGGGTGCTCGGCGAGGAGGGCGTGGATCCGGGACAGCGTGTCGGCAGCCATGGCGCGACCCTACCGAGCGGGGTGCGGGCGGGGTCTCCCCGCGCAACTAGAGTGCAGGGCATGGTCAGCCCCTCGAGCCGCGGCAGCGTCGCCCTCGTCACCCTCGGGTGCACGCGCAACGAGGTGGACTCCGAGGAGCTCGCCGGACGGCTCGCCTCCGAGGGGTGGACCCTCGTCGACGACGCGGCCGACGCCGACGTCGCGGTGGTCAACACCTGCGGGTTCGTCGAGCAGGCCAAGAAGGACTCCATCGACACCATCCTCGAGGCCTCCGACCTCAAGGCGACCGGCCGCACCCGCGCCGTCGTCGCCGTCGGCTGCCTCGCCGAGCGGTACGGCCAGACCCTCGCCGACGAGCTGCCCGACGCCGACGCCGTGCTCGGCTTCGACTCCTACCGCGACATGAGCACGCACCTGCGCGCCATCCTCGATGGCGAGAAGGTCGCCTCCCACGTGCCCTCGGACCGGCGGCGCCTCCTGCCGCTGTCGCCCGTCGAGCGGTCCGGCGCCAGCGCCGGGGTCGCCCTCCCGGGGCACGGCGACGGCGAGGAGGTCTTCGTCCGGGCCCGCCTCGACGCCCGCCCGTGGGCGCCGCTGAAGATCGCCAGCGGCTGCGACCGCCGCTGCTCGTTCTGCGCCATCCCGATGTTCCGCGGCTCGTTCGTCTCGCGCCGCCCCACCGAAGTCCTCGCCGAGGCCCGCTGGCTGGCCGCCGAGGGCGTCAGCGAGCTGTTCCTCGCGAGCGAGAACTCCACGTCGTACGGCAAGGACCTCGGCGACCTCGCGCTGCTCGAGAAGCTGCTCCCCGAGCTCACCGCCATCGAGGGCATCGACCGGGTCCGTGTCTCCTACCTCCAGCCGGCCGAGGTGCGCCCCGGGCTGCTCGAGGCCATCGCCGCCACCCCCGGCGTCATGCCCTGGTACGACCTGTCGTTCCAGCACGCCGCGCCCGCCCTGCTGCGCCGGATGCGCCGCTTCGGCGGCACCGACGCCTTCCTCGAGCTCATCGGGCGGGTCCGCGAGCGCGAGCCGCTCGCCGGCATCCGCAGCAACGTCATCGTCGGCTTCCCGGGGGAGACCGAGGAGGACGTCGCCGAGCTCGAGCGCTTCCTCACCCTCGCGCGCCTCGACGTCGTCGGCGTGTTCGGCTACTCCGACGAGGACGGCACCGAGGCCGAGGAGCTCGACGGCCACCTGCCCGAGGACGTCGTCGCCGCGCGCGTCGAGCGGCTCACCGCCCTCGTCGAGGAGCTGACCTCGCAGCGCGCCGCCGAGCGCGTGGGCGAGCTCGTGGCCGTGCTCGTCGAGGAGCACGACGAGGACGAGCCGGACCTCGCCATCGGGCGCGCCGAGCACCAGGGCCCCGACGTCGACGGGGTCTGCCTCGTGCGCGTGCCGGAGGGCGTCGACCTCCCGGCCGTCGGGTCCGTCGTGCACGGCGTGGTCGTCGACTCGAGCGGGGTCGACCTCGTGGTGGAGGCGCGGTGACCGACAAGCCCGCGCGCCCCGTGCGTCCCGGACCCCTCGCCGAGGGCCGAGCCAGCGACCCCTACCGTTCGGGCATCGACCCGGCCAGCCCGGCGATCCCCACCACGGGCCCCAGCGCCTGGAACATCGCGAACTACCTCACCGTCTTCCGCCTCTTCCTCGTGCCGGTCTTCGGGTGGCTGCTCCTCGTCGACGCGGGGGCGAGCGCCGCGTACCGGTGGGCGGCCTTCGGCGTCTTCGCCGTGGCGATGCTCACCGACCGCATCGACGGCGACCTCGCCCGCAGCCGCAACCTCGTGACCAACTTCGGCAAGGTCGTCGACCCCATCGCCGACAAGGCGCTGGTGACGATGGCGCTCGTCGGGCTCTCAGCCATCGGGGAGGTCTGGTGGTGGGTCACCATCGTCGTCCTCGTGCGCGAGTGGGGGATCACCGCCGTGCGGTTCTGGGTCATCCGGCACGGGGTCATGGCCGCGGGGCGCGGTGGCAAGGTCAAGACCCTGCTCCAGACCTTCGGCATCGGGTTCTTCCTCTGGCCGCGCTCCACCCTGCCGCTGCCGCACCTGTGGGACGCGCTGGCCTGGGGGCTGCTCGGGGCAGCCGTCGTGGTCACGGTCGTCACGGGCGTCGACTACCTCGTCCAGGCGCTGCGGCTGCGCCAGACGAGCGAGCGCGCGGTGCGCAAGCGCGCCGAGCGCGCGGAGCGGGCGCAGCAGCGGGCGGCCCGGGAGGGACGACCGCAGTCGTGACACCGCACCCCGGTGCCGCCGCCGTCGTGCCGGTCCTCGTCGACCTCGGGCTCACCGTGGGCACCGCCGAGTCGCTGACCGGCGGGCTCGTGGCCGCGGCCCTGACGAGCGTGCCGGGGGCCTCGGCCGTCGTGCGGGGCGGCGTCGTCGCGTACGCGAGCGACGTCAAGGCGTCGGTGCTCGGGGTCGACCGTGCCGTGCTCGCGGCCCGGGGTGCGGTGTGCGCGCCGGTGGCCGAGCAGCTGGCGCGGGGCGCGCGGGCGGTGCTGGGCTGCGACGTCGGGCTGTCGACCACGGGCGTGGCGGGTCCCGACCCCGCCGACGGCCGCGCCGTGGGGACGGTGTTCGTGGCGGCGGCCGGTCCGTGGGGAATCCTCGTGGAGGAGCACGCGTTGACCGGCGACCGGGAGCAGGTGCGCGCCGCGAGCGTCGCGGCGGTGCTCGAGCTCCTCGGACGGGCTCTCCACAACCTCCGCGACGGCGTGGGTGGGGAGGGGTACGGTAAGACCCAGCACGAGAGCACCGCTGACGATCGACGAGAGGAGGGGCTGTGATCCTGCTTCGGCACGAGCTCGGAGAGGTCCTGCGCGAGATCCGCCAGGACCAGGGCCGCACGCTGCGCGACGTCGCCTCCACCTCCTCGGTCTCCCTCGGCTACCTCAGCGAGCTCGAGCGCGGCACCAAGGAGGCCTCCTCCGAGCTGCTGTCCGCCGTCTGCGCCGGGCTGGGCCTGCAGCTCTCCGAGGTGCTCGGCCTGGTCCAGGAGCGCGTCGAGCGGGTCGAGACCTTCGCCGCCCCGGTCAGCCTGCCGGTCCCCGCGCGCGAGGCCGACACGGTCTCCGCCTCCGCGGCCTGACGCTGCGACTCCGGACGTCCGTCGCTCAGCCGCGCCCGCGGCGGTAGCCCTCGCGGCGTGAGGTGCGCGGCGCCGACCCGAGCGGCCGCTGCGCCCTGCCGTCGTCGGTGGGGGCGAGCCCGCCCTGGCAGGTCGGGCAGGAGAACAGGGTCCGCTCGCGCGGGGCGGCACCGGTCATCGCGACCCTGATGGTGTCGCCGCACCGGCGGCACGGCCGTCCCGACCGCGCGTGGACGTAGGCCTCCTCGCCGGCGCGCTGGATCCCGGTGCTGCCCTGCCACCCCGTGCGGGCGGCGGTGCTCATGAGGCGGTGCAGCCGGTGCAGGAGGGCGGCGACCTGTTCGGGGTCGAGGTCGGTTCCCGGCGTCCACGGGAGCACCCGCTCGATGAAGAGGAGCTCGCTGGCCCAGAAGGTCCCGACGCCCGCGAGGACGCGCTGGTCGAGCAGGAGGTCGCCCACGAAGGCCTCGGAGCCGGTGAGCCGGCGGGCCACCTCCTCGGGGTCCCAGTCGGGGCCGAGGACGTCGGGGCCGAGGTGGCCGACGAGGTCGCCCTCGCGCGCCGTGGGCACGAGGTCGAGCATGCCCAGGCGCAGGCCGACTCCCGACCAGGGCTCGGTGAGGACGGCGGCGCGCAGGTCGGTGCGGCGCAGCGCCCGCTCGGTGGCGGCGCCCGGGTGCTCGACGCGCCACTGGCCCTCCATCCGCAGGTGGGTGTGCAGCGTGGTGCCCGAGTCGAACCGGTGCAGGAGGTGCTTTCCCCGGGCGACGACCTCGGTGGTGGTGGCGCCGGCGAGGTCGACGAGGGGCACCGAGGGCCAGCGCAGGTCGGCGCGCAGGACGACGTGCCCGGCGAGGGCACGGTGCAGCCGGTCGGCGGTGCGGTGGACGGTGTCACCCT
Organism: Oryzobacter telluris; assembly: GCF_043099285.1. Lineage (GTDB taxonomy): Bacteria > Actinomycetota > Actinomycetes > Actinomycetales > Dermatophilaceae > Oryzobacter > Oryzobacter telluris. Next base: position 1,746,131 of record NZ_CP170723.1, read on the forward strand.
CGGGCACGGCCACCACCGGAGGAGGACCGCGCGCGGCGGGGGAGTGCGGCGCGGCACTCGCGCGCCCAGGCGAGCTGCGCCCGCGCCATGTGCTCGCCGAAGGAGAGGGTCATCGTGCGGAAGGCCTGCTCGGTGCCCTCGTCGTCGGCCACCTCGTCGCGCACGGCCGCGTACTGCTCGAGCGCCCCGGCCGCCTGCTCCTCGGCCTCCTCGAGCAGGGCCTCGGGCGTCCCCTGGGGGAGGTGGGTGCCGAAGAACAGCCGCAGCAGCAGGCCGTTGCGGGCGGGCGCCCGCCGGTGCGGCTCGGCGAGGAGCTCCTCGAGCCGCTCGACCCCTGCCGGGGTGATCTCGTACACCGTGCGGGTGCGTCGGCCAGAGTCGGCGGGGGTGATGGCGCCGGCCTCCTCGAGGGCCGCGAGGGTCGGGTAGATCTGGCCGAAGCTCTCGTGCCAGAAGTGGCCGAGCGACTCGCTGATGGCCGCGCGCACCTCGTACCCGGTCATTGGACCCGTCGAGAGCGCGCCGAGGACGGCGAGCTCGGTCTGCGAGGGTCTGGCCACCGGACCACTCTATCTGCTAGAAACATATCTGTGAGATATGAACCAGCAGGGAGAACGAGCTCGGTCCGCCCGGTCGTGGTCGCCTGCCTCGGCGGCATCACCGCGTTCCAGGTGTCCCTGGCGGCGGGGGCACCCTTCGGGGCGCTGTCGTACGGGGGCGGGTACGAGGGCGTGCTGCCGACCTCGCTGCGGGTCGCCTCCGGTGTCGCCGCGCTCGTCTGGGGCTCCGCGATGGTCGCGGTGACCACCGGTCGTCCGGGCTCGGCCCGGGGGCAGCACGCGCTGTTCACGGCGCTCACCGGGATCGCCGGAGTGGGCGCGATGGTCAACCTCGCCTCTCCGAGCCTGCCCGAGCGGCTGCTCTGGGTGCCGGTGACCGCCGCCCTCGCGGTGGCCGCCTGGCACGAGGCGCGCTCGCTGCGGCCGTGGCTGGCCGGGACCCCGACCCGCCGCAGGGGCGACGCCGCCGCGCAGGACGGTGCCTCCGACCCGCACGACCCGCGCGATGAGGACGACGACCCCGACTGGTACCGCACCCAGCCGCGGATGCCGGCCCGGCACGCGTCGCGCGAGTCGGTCAGCGCCTGACGCGGGCTCATCGGCGGACCCGGGAGGATGCCTGACGCCGGCTCACCGCCGGATCCGCAGCCCCCGCGGGGTGAGGTGGAAGCCGGCCTCCTCGAGAGCCGCGACCACCGGGTGCCCCGACCCGAGCAGGGCGCCGCCGTCGGCCTTCTCGACGCTGAGCCGCCCCAGGCTTCCCCCGCGCACCGCGCCGGCGAGCGCCCGGGCGGCGGCGCCGAGCAGCGCGGGGTCCTCGGAGTGCGTGAGCAGGGTCTTCCCGCCGCGCTCGACGTAGAGGACGAGCTCGCCGTCGACGAGGACGACGACCGCCCCGGCCTTGCGGCCCGGCTGGTGCCGGCGCCGCTTGTCGGTCCCGGCGGTCCCGGCGGTGGCGGCTGAGCCACCGGCCTCGCCCGCGGACCCGTCCTGCGCGGACGGGTCGACCGCCCGGTCGGGCCACGGCAGCGCCGCGCCGTAGGGGTTGGCCGGGTCGCTGGCCGCGAGGACGACGACCTCGGCGTCCTCGCGTCGCGACCGGTCGGCCGACGCCGTGCTCCCCGCCCCGCGGAGCCGGTCGACGGCGCCGGTCGTGCCGAACTGCGACGCCCCGAGCCCCTCGACGAAGTAACCGCGGCGCACCCGCCCCGCCTCCTCGGCCTTGCCGAGGACCCGGTAGACGCCGGCGAAGCCGCCCGGCACGTCCTCGGCCCCGACGGCGCCCCGGGTGAGGACGCCGTGCCGGTCGAGGAGGAGCTCGGCGGTGGCGAAGGCCCGCAGTGTGGGGTCGGCGTCGACCGGCGGCAGCAGCGACCAGCGGCCCGTGACGCGCGGCGGCCCGGTGCGGGTGGGCAGGCTCGGGCGCGACGGGGCCGAGCCGAGCGCCCCCAGCGGGCCCCGACGACCGGCGTAGCGGCTGCGGCGCGGGCCGGGCGTGGAGCGCTTGTGGGCGGTGCGGCCCCCCGCGAGCAGGGCCCGGACCGGCGCGAACGTGTCGCCGGTGACCCGACCCGCCCACACGAGGTCCCAGAGGGTCTCGGCCAGGGGCTCGTCGTCCGTGGCGCCGACCTGGTCGGAGAGGGTGCGGAAGAAGTGGGCGCCGCCGCCGGCCAGGGCGTCGAGGACGGCGAGGCCCTGCTCGGACGGCACGCGCTCGGGGTCGGGTCCGGGCAGCGTGAGGTGGGCGGAGTCGGCGGCGTGCAGCGACACCCAGCCGTCGTCGCCGGGCAGCGAGCCGTGGCCGCACCAGAGGACCTCGCCGCTGGCGAGCAGCTCGTCGAGGAGACCGGGGGAGTAGTCGGCCACGCGGGAGGGCAGCACGAGGGTCTCGACCGCGCTCGCCGGCAGCACCGCCCCGCTCAGCTGCTCGACGACGCGCAGGAGCCCCTCGCGGCCGCGCAGCCGGCCACCGACCCCCTGCCAGCCCTGGAGGAAGCGGGACAGCTCGACCGGGGTGACCGGCTCGACCTCGGCGCGCAGCGCGGCCAGCGACCGGCGCCGCAGCATCCGCAGCACCTCGGCGTCGCAGAACTCGGTGCCGCCACCGCCGGTGGGGAGCAGCTCGCCCTCGACCACCCGGCCGGACGACACGAGCCGGGCCAGCGCCGCGTGCACGACCGCGACGCCGAGACCGTAGGCACGGGCGACCTCGAGCGGGTGGAACGGGGCGTGGGTGCGGGCGTACCGCGCCACGAGGTCGCCGAGCGGGTCGTCGACCGGCTCGAGGAAGGCCTGCGCCACCCCCGGGGGCAGCGAGACGCCGAGGGCGTCGCGCAGGCGTGACGCGTCCTCGACGGCCGCCCACCGCTCCTCGCCCGCGACCCGGACCTCGATGACCTGCCGCTGCTCGCGCAGCCCCGCCAGCCAGGCCTCGACGTCGTCGCCGGTGGTGCCCTCGCGGCACCGGGTGAGCACGGCCTCGGTGGACAGCGGCCCGAGGCCGCGGACGAGGTCGAGGACGTCGTCGGCGTCGCGGGCGGCGCGCTCGGGGGTGAGCCGCTGGAGCTCGGCCTCGGTGCGGGCGACCTGCTCGGCGTCGAGGAGGTCGCGCAGGGCGAGCCCCTCGGCGCTGCCCAGCAGCTCGGCGAGCAGCGACGGGTCGAGCGCCAGCGCGGCCGCCCGGCGCTCGGCCAGCGGCGAGTCGCCCTCGTAGAGGAACTGGGCGACGTACCCGAAGAGCAGCGACTTGGCGAAGGGTGAGGGGGTGGAGCTCTCGACGTCGACCACGGTGACCCGCCGCGAGCCGATGTCGCGCATGAGGTCGACGAGCCCGGGCACGTCGAAGACGTCCTGGACGCACTCGCGCACCGCCTCCAGGACGATCGGGAAGGTCGGGTAGCGGCTCGCGACCTCGAGCAGCTGCGAGGCCCGCTGGCGCTGCTGCCACAGCGGCTGGCGCCGGTCGGGGCGCCGCCTGGGCAGGAGCAGCGCGCGGGCGGCGCACTCGCGGAAGCGGGAGGCGAACAGGGCCGATCCGCCGATCTCCTCGGTGACCAGGGCGCGGACGTCGTCGGGGTCGAGGGTGACGAGGTCGAGCAGCTCGCGCCCGACCCCACGGCCACCGGAGCCGCCGACGCCCTCGACGTCGTCGAGCTCGAGGTCGGGCAGGCGCAGCACGATGCCGTCGTCGCCGTGCATCGCCTGCACGTCGACCCCGAACCGGTCGCGCATCCGGGCGCTGACGGCCAGCGCCCACGGGGCGTGGACCTGCGCGCCGAACGGGGAGAGCAGGGCGATGCGCCAGTCGCCGAGCTCGTCGCGGAAGCGCTCGACGACGATCGTGCGGTCGTCGGGGACGTGACCAGTGGCCTCGCGCTGCTCCCGCAGGTAGGTGAGCAGGTTGTCGGCGGCCCAGTCGTCGAGGCCGGCGGCGCGGACCCGCTCGCGCGCGGCCGTGGCGGACAGCCCCTCGACCTCGCGCACGAACGCCCCCACGGCGCGGCCGAGCTCGGCGGGGCGCCCCTGCGAGTCGCCCTTCCAGAACGGCAGCCGCCCGGGCAGCCCCGGGGCGGGCGTGACGAGGACGCGGTCGTGGGTGATGTCCTCGATCCGCCAGGTGCTCGTGCCCAGGGTGAACAGGTCGCCGACCCGCGACTCGTAGACCATCTCCTCGTCGAGCTCGCCGACCCGACGCCCCGGACCCTCACCCGTGGCGAGGAAGACGGCGTAGAGCCCGCGGTCGGGGATCGTGCCGCCGGAGGTCACCGCCAGTCGCTGCGCCCCGCGCCGCCCGGTGAGGGTGTCGGAGAGGCGGTCCCAGGTGATGCGGGCCCGCAGCTCGGCGAAGTCCTCGCTCGGGTAGCGACCGGCGAGCATGTCGAGGACCGACTCGAGGACCGGGCGGGTGAGCGTGGCGTAGGGCGCCGACCGCCGGGCCAGCGCCAGGACGTCGTCGACGGTCCAGTCGTCGAGGGCGCACATGGCGACGACCTGCTGGGCGAGGACGTCGAGGGGGGTGGAAGGGATGTGGAGCGCCTCGATCTCGCCCGCGAGCATCCGCTCGACGACGACCGCGGTCTGCACGAGGTCGCCGCGGAACTTCGGGAAGAGCACGCCGCGCGAGACCGCGCCCACCTGGTGACCGGCACGACCCACGCGCTGCAGCCCCGACGCCACCGACGGCGGCGACTCGACCTGCACGACGAGGTCGATGGCCCCCATGTCGATGCCGAGCTCGAGGCTGCTCGTGGCGACCACGGCGGGCAGCCGCCCCGACTTCAGCTCCTCCTCAATGAGCCCGCGCTGCTCCTTGCTCACCGAGCCGTGGTGCGCCCGCGCGAGCACCGCCGACGCCCCGGACGACTGACCCGACTGCGCCATCACCTGGGCCGGCGACCGACCGAGCGTGGCCGCGCGCGGGGTGGCCCCCTCGGCACCCACCGTGTCGGCGCCCTCGGCCGCCTCGGTGCGCTCCTCCCAGATCTCGTTGAGCCGCGTGGTGAGCCGCTCGGCGAGGCGACGGCTGTTGGAGAACACGAGGGTGGAGGTGTGCTCGGCGACGAGGTCGACGATGCGCTCCTCGACGTGCGGCCAGATGGACGCCCGCTGCTCCTGCCCGGACGCCGCGCCGGACAGGTCGCCGGTGGGCTGGCCCAGCTCGGCCATGTCGGGGACGGGGACGACGACGCGCAGGTCCCACTCCTTGGTCGACGGGGGCTGCACGACCTCGACCGGACGGCCGCCCGCCAGGAAGCGCGCCACCTCCTCGACGGGGCGGACGGTGGCGGACAGCCCGATCCGCTGCGCCGGCGCGGCCAGCTGCTGGTCGAGCCGCTCGAGGGACAGGGCGAGGTGCGCCCCGCGCTTGGTGCCGGCGAGGGCGTGCACCTCGTCGAGGATGACGGTCTCGACCCCGGCCAGCGCCTCGCGGGCCGCCGAGGTGAGGATGAGGAAGAGCGACTCGGGCGTGGTGATGAGGACGTCGGACGGGGTGCGGGCGAACGCGCGCCGCTCGTCGGCGGGGGTGTCGCCCGAGCGCACCGACACGGTGATGTCGGGCTCGGGCAGGCCGAGCCGGGTGGCCGCGTGCCGGATGCCGACCAGGGGGCTGCGCAGGTTTCGCTCGACGTCGACGGCGAGCGCCTTCATCGGGGAGACGTACAGGACGCGGCACCGCCGCAGCCGCTCCTCGGGGACGGGCTGCGACGCCAGCCGGTCGAGGGCCCAGAGGAAGGCCGACAGGGTCTTGCCCGACCCGGTGGGGGCGACGACGAGCGCGTGGTGCCCGCTGCTCACCGCGTCCCAGGCGCCCTCCTGGGCGGCGGTGGGGGCGCTGAAGCTGCCCCGGAACCACGCGGAGGTGGCCGGGGAGAAGCGGTCGAGGACGTCGTCGGGCATCGTGCGCCCACCCTCTCACCCGCTCCCGACACGGGGCGCCGGCGTGGACCGGTCGTCGAGGGTTCAGCGACGGGTGCGGCGGGTCCCGCCGAGCCGGACGTCGACGACGTAGGCGTCGTGGTCCGACAGGTGCCGGCGGTTGGCCTTCATCTCCACCTTGCGCACGGTCTTCACCGACGCCTGGGCCGGCACGGCCACGTGGTCGATGCTCGACAGGCCCTCGAGGCGGTGCGGCGACTCCTCGGTGACGACGCGCAGGTCGAGCTTCTCCACGGCCTCGCGCACGTGCACGCGGCCCTCGACGCTGCCCGAGCGCTCGGGCCCGGTGAAGCCGTGGGACCAGGTGCCGCCCCAGACGGTCGCGCCGCGGGGGAGCGAGTCGGCGAGGCGCCTCGTGACCGCCGCGGTCTTGTCCGCGGTCGTGGTCCCCTCCCACGGCTCGTCGCGCCCGCAGGAGCGCCAGGGCAGGACCGAGGAGCAGAAGACGAAGCCGCCGACGACGGCCGCGGCGCTCGCCGGGTGCAGGTCGCCGTCCCAGCGCGCGATGACGCGGGCGGTGTCGCGCACGAGCACCGCGGACCAGTGGCGTCCGGCGACGAGCGGGGCCGTGGACCAGTACGGCCGGTACCCCGGCGGGACGGCGCCGGCGGGCACCTCGGTGAGCAGCCAGACGTCGGCGGACACCTTGGCGACCGCGGCCTCGCAACGGTCGTCCCAGCGGCCGTCGAGGTTCCACGTCCCCACCCGGAACATCGTGCTCGTCACCGGCCCCATGCTGCCGTCGCGCACGCTCGCGCGTGGCCCATCCGGGACAGGGGGGCCGTTCGGACGAGGCTACGGAGCAGGATCGGTCACGCGGGGCTGCTGCTGGGTGATGCAGTGGATGCCGCCGCCCCGGTCGAACAGCGGCCGCGCGTCGACACCCACGACCCGGCGGCCGTCGTACGCGGCCTCCAGGACGGCGAGCGAGTCGGCGTCCTGGGGGTCCTCGTAGGTGCAGGCGACGACGCCGTCGTTGACGACGAGGTGGTTGATGTAGGACCAGTCGACCCAGCCCTCGTCGTCCTCGAGCGTCTTGGGTGCGGGCACGCGCACGACCTCGAGCGGCTCGCCACGGGCGTCGCGCGAGGACGCGAGCAGCGCCTCGAGCTCGCGGCTCACCTCGTGGTCGGGGTGGGCGGGGTCCTGCTGCCAGTGCAGGAGCACGACGCCGGGGGACGCGAAGGTCGCGACGATGTCGACGTGCCCGCGGGTGCCGAACTCGTCGTAGTCGCGGGTGAGGCCGCGCGGCAGCCAGAGGCACGTGGTGGCGCCGATGGTGCGGGCCAGCTCGGCCTCGACGTCGGCGCGGGTCAGCCCGGGGTTGCGTCCGGGGTCGAGCTGCACCGTCTCGGTGAGCAGCACGGTGCCCAGGCCGTCGACGTGGATGCCGCCGCCCTCGTTGACGAGGTCGGAGCCGATCCGGGTCACGCCCGCGCGGTCCGCGACGAACGTCCCGATCCGCGCGTCGTGCTCCCACGAGGCCCACGCCTGCGCGCCCCAGCCGTTGAACACCCAGTCGACCGCCCCGAGGCGACCGTCGGCACCCACGACGAAGGTCGGACCGATGTCGCGCATCCACGCGTCGTCGAGCGGCGCCTCCACGACCTCGATGCCGTGCACCGTCGCCCCGCCGCGCCCCACCCAGTGGCGGGCGGTCGCGGAGGCCGAGGGGTCGGCGACGAGGACGACCGGCTCGAACCCGGCCACCGCGCGGGCCACGGCCGCCCAGGTGCCGCGTGCGACGTCCGCCTCGTCCTCGGTGTCGCCGAGGGTGTAGCCCGCCGAGGGCCACGCCATCCAGGTGCGGTCGTGCGGGGCCCACTCGGGCGGCATCCGCCACGCGCCGGCGGTCATGGCTCAGTCCTCGCGACGGTGCTCGGCGCGCACCGGCTCGGCGAGCGCGGCGTACGTGTCGGGGCGGCGGGTGGCGAGGAACGGGAAGAGGTCGAGCCAGTCCTGCCGCTGGGCGAGGTCGAGGTCGGCGACGAGGACCGCCGCCTCGTCGCGCGGCGCCCGCACGAGGACCCGCCCGTACGGGTCGGCGATGAAGGAGGACCCGTAGAAGGTGATGAGCCCCTCGGTCCCGTACCGGTTGGGCACGACGACGAAGACCCCGCTGGCGATGGCGTGGCCGACGATCGTGTGCTCCCACAGCGGCTGGGTGTCGAAGTCGGGGTGGTCGGGCTCGGAGCCGATGGCCGTGGGGTAGACGAGCACCTGCGCGCCGCCGAGGCTGTAGGCGCGCGCCACCTCGGGGAACCACTCGTCCCAGCACGTGGGGAGGCCGACGCGCATCCGCAGCGCCTCGACGTCGTAGACGGGGTAGGCGTCCTGGGGTGGGCCGTGCCGGAAGTACTTGTCCTCGTAGTACCCGGCGGTCACGGGGATGTGGGTCTTGCGGGTGCGCCCGACGAGGGTGCCGTCGGGGGCGACGAGCACGGCGGTGTTGAAGCCGAGGCCGTCGTCGGTGCCGTCGGTGGCCGGCGCCCTCTCGTACAGGCTCGCGTGCACGTGGACCCCGGCGGCCGCGGCGGCCTCGCGCGCGAAGGCCATGGTCGGCCCGTCCTCGAGCGACTCGGCCGTGGTGTCGGGGCGCCCGGAGGGCAGCGCGTCGGCGGGGTAGCGCGACAGCGTGAGCTCGGGGAGGAAGACGACCTCGGCCCCCGCGTCGGCGGCGGTGCGGATGCCGTCGAGGAGCGTGGCGCGCAGGCGGTCGGGGTCGTCGTCCCAGGCGTGCTGCACCAGCCCGACGCGGACGGGGGGCTCGGTGGGCTCGTGGACGCGGGCGAGCGAGGTGGGCACCTCAGCGGCGGTGATCAGGCGCATGGGGGTCAGTATGCCGCCCGTGCGGCGGGGTGCCCCAGGGCGGCGTGTACCGTCCCCGGCGTGCGCCTGTCGGAGTTCTGGTCCCGGATGGACGACGAGTTCGGCCCCGCCTACGCGGCGTCGCTCGCCCGCTCCCAGGTGATGGGCGACGTCGGGGGCCGCACGGCGGTGGACGCCCTGGAGGCCGGGGTCCCCCCGCGGCAGGTCTGGCTGGCCCTGTGCGCCGCCATGGACGTGCCCGAGGAACGCCGCCACATCCGCGTCGACCCGCGCCACCGCTGAGAGCGCTCACAGCGGATCGACCGGCGGATGACACCTTCCGGACACCCGGACTTCGCCCAAGGTGTGGTTGAACGGGAAATCCTCTAGCGTCACGGTCGTGAGTGACGACGTCCTGCTGCGCGCCCGCGGACTGACGAAGCGCTTCGGCGACTTCACCGCGGTCGACGGCATCGACGTCGAGGTCCGCCGTGGTGAGGCCTTCGGTTTCCTGGGCCCCAACGGGGCCGGCAAGTCCTCGACGATGCGGATGGTCGGCTGCGTCTCGCCGGTCACCGAGGGAGAGCTGTCGATCCTCGGGATGGACCCCGCCGTCGACGGCGCGGCCATCCGGGCGCGGCTCGGGGTGTGTCCGCAACGGGACATCCTCGACGAGGACCTCTCGGTCGAGGAGAACCTCTGGGTCTACGGCCGCTTCTTCGGCCTGTCCCGCTCCGAGGTCCGCGAGCGCGCCGACGAGCTGCTCGACTTCGCCCAGCTCACCGAGCGCCGCCACGACAAGGTCGAGCCGCTGTCCGGCGGGATGAAGCGCCGCCTCACCATCGCGCGCTCCCTCATGAACAACCCCGAGGTGCTCCTCCTCGACGAGCCGACCACCGGGCTGGACCCGCAGGCGCGGCACGTCCTGTGGGACCGGCTGTTCCGCCTCAAGCGCGCCGGCGTCACCCTCATCATCACCACGCACTACATGGACGAGGCCGAGCAGCTGTGCGACCGGCTCGTGGTCATGGACCACGGCCGGATCGTCGCCGAGGGCAGCCCCCGCGAGCTCATCACCGCGTACTCCACCCGTGAGGTCGTCGAGCTGCGCTTCGACACCGACGAGCAGGAGCGCCAGGTCGGCGACGTCGACGGCATCGGCAAGCGCCTCGAGGTGCTGCCCGACCGCCTCCTGCTCTACACCGAGGACGGGGACGCCGCGCTCGCCGAGGTCCACGCGCGCGGCGTCGCGCCGCTGTCCTCCCTCGTGCGCCGCTCGACCCTCGAGGACGTCTTCCTGTTCCTCACCGGCCGCACCCTCGTCGACTGATGTCGACCCCGATCCGCCCCACGACGATCGCGGTCGCGAGCGGCCGCCTCGCCCCGGGCCCGCGGCCCGAGCTGTCCGTCCTGGAGCGGATGGTCGCCGTGACCGGCCACCACCTCCTCGTCTACAAGCGCACCTGGAAGGGCTCGATCATCGGGCGCTTCCTCACGCCGCTGATGTTCATGCTCTCGATGGGGCTGGGCATCGGGACCCTCGTCGACCGCGGCGCGGGGGGCATCGAGGGCATGCCGTACTTCCAGTACGCCGCCCCGGCCCTGGTCGCGGTGCAGGCGATGTGGCTCGCGTTCGGCGAGTCGACGTACACGGTCATGGGCTACCTGAAGTGGAACGAGATGTACGCGGGGATGCTCGCGACGCCCCTGCGGGTGGTCGAGGTCCTCGGCGGGCACCTCCTCGTCGTCGGCTTCCACCTGTTCACCGGCACGCTGATCTTCGTCGGCGTCGCCGCCCTCTTCGGGGCCTTCACCTCGTGGTGGGCGCTCGCGGCGATCCCCATCGCGACCCTCACCGGGATGGCCTTCGCCACCCCGACCTTCGCCCTGTCGGCCTCGCTCGACAGCGACAACGGCTTCGGCGTCCTCAACCGGTTCGTCATGACGCCCCTCATGCTCTTCTCCGGCGTGTTCTTCCCCATCGACGCGATGCCGACCCTCCTGCAGGTGGTCGCGTGGCTCACGCCGCTGTGGCACGGGGTCGAGCTGTGCCGCGACGCGGCCACGGGGACCTGGTCGCCCGGGTCGGCGCTGGTCCACCTCGGCGTCCTCGCGGTGTGGCTGGTCGGCGGGTGGCTGCTGGCCGCCGGCCGCTTCACGAGGAGGCTGCGCCGGTGAGCGTCCTCGACACCGCGACGAAGGCGTCGCGGGCGCTGCCCTTCCCCATGGGCGCCGGGCTGGCCCGCTACGTCGTCAACCGCAACTTCACGGCGTTCCGCCGCGCCTGGCCGCTCTTCCTCAGCGGCTTCGCCGAGCCGGTGTTCTACCTGTTCTCCCTCGGCATCGGCCTCGGCGCGCTCATCGGCGACGTCACGACCGACCGCGGCTCGGTGGTGTCGTACGCCGCGTTCGTGGCGCCGGCCCTGCTCGCGACGTCCGCGATGAACGGCGCCATCTTCGACAGCACCTTCAACGTCTTCTTCAAGCTGCGCTACCAGAAGCTCTACGACGCCATGCTCGCGACGCCGGTGGGCCCCCGCGACATCGCGGTCGGGGAGATCACCTGGGCGACGCTGCGCGGCAGCATCTACTCGGCCATGTTCCTCGTCGTGGCGCTGGCCGCCGGGCTGGTGCACTCGTGGTGGGCCCTGCTCGCGCTGCCGGCGGCGGTCCTCATCGGGCTGGCCTTCAGCGCCATCGGGATGTTCGCGACGACGTACATGTCGTCGTGGCAGCACTTCGAGTACATCACCCTCGTCGTCCAGCCGATGTTCCTGTTCTCCGCCACCTTCTTCCCGCTGTCGACGTACCCGGAGTCGGTGCGCTGGCTCGTGGAGGCGACCCCGCTCTACCACGGCGTCACGCTGGTGCGGGACCTCATGCTGGGCGACGTCGGGTGGGACCTCCTCGTGCACGCCGGGGTGCTCCTCGCGCTCGCGGCCATCGGCGTCGTCGGGGCCTCGCGCCGGGTCGCGAAGCTGCTGCTCACCTGACCTTCGACAGCCCGCGGGACGACTCTCGACACGTCGCGCGCGGCCGGAGGACCATGACGCCATGGGCACCAGTGGGACGGTCCTCGCGCTGCACGACCCGGAGCTGCCGGGGTTCGTCACCGACGGTGGACTCGAGACCGACCTGATCTTCCACCACGGGGTCGACCTCCCCGAGTTCGCCGCCTTCCCCCTCCTCGACGACCACACCGGTCGGCTGCTGCTCGCGAGCTACTTCGACGGGTACGCGGCGGTCGCGGCGGCGGCGTCGGCGGGGCTGCTCGTCGAGACCCCCACGTGGCGGGCCAACCCCGACTGGGCGCAGCGGGTCGGCTACGGGGCGCGCGACCTCGCCCGGGTCACGCGCGACTCGGTCATCTTCGCCCGCTCCCTCGCCCGGCGGTACGCCGACGACGTCCCCGCCGTGATCGTCAGCGGCACGCTCGGGCCGCGCGGCGACGGCTACGTCGTGGGGGAGGTGCCCCGTCCCGAGGAGGCCCGCGACTACCACGCGGTGGCGATCAGCGCCTTCGCCGAGTCCGGGGTCGACCTCGTCGTGGCGTACACGCTGACGACCGCCGCGGAGGCCGTCGGGGTCGTCCTCGCGGCCCGGGACGCGGGCGTGCCGGTCGCCGTGTCGTTCACGGTGGAGACCGACGGGAGGCTCCCCGACGGGTCGACGCTCGCGCAGGCGGTGGCGGAGGTCGACGCGCTCGCCCCACCCGAGCACTACCTCGTCAACTGCGCCCACCCCTCGCACGTGCGCGCGGGGCTCGACGGCGGGGCGTGGCAGGAGCGCGTCCTCGGCACGCGGGTCAACGCCTCCGCGCGCAGCCACGCCGAGCTCGACGCCGCCGACGACCTCGACGACGGCGACCCCGAGCTGCTCGCGAACGACCAGGGCGACCTCTCCCTCCTCCTGCCCCGGCTGCGGGTCGTCGGCGGGTGCTGCGGCACCGACGTGCGCCACGTCGCCTCGATGTGGGGGGTGCCGGAGTCGGTCGGCGCCTGACCGCCTGACCGTCGCCGCCGAGGCCTCAGGGCGTGCCGGGGGCGCGGAACGGGTGCGGTCGTCCGTGCTGTGCGGCGTGCCAGTCGAGGTAGCCCTCGACCGCGGTGGGCAGGGTCGGGAAGATCCGGTCGGTGCCGATGGCGTCGACGAGGCCCGCGGCGCGCAGGTCGTCGAGGAGCTCCTGCTTGACGCGCGCGAGGGCGAGGACGACCCCCCGCGCCTCCATCTCGCGGCGCAGGCGGTCGAGGGCGTCGAGGCTGGTGAGGTCGACCTCGACCACGGCCTCGGCGTTGAGGACGAGCCACTCCACCGCGTCGTGGGCCCGGTCGACGGCGGCGGTGGCGCGGCGGTGGAAGTCCTCGGCGTTGGCGAAGAACAGCGGGGAGTCGTACCGGTACACGACGAGGCCCGGCACCTGCCGGGCCGTCGGGTAGTCGTCGACGTCGTGCATCCCGGCCACCCCGGGGACGTAGCCGAGGACGCCGTCGTGGGGGCGGGCGACGCGGCGCAGGAGGTCGCCGAGGGAGAGCGCGACGGCGAGCAGGATCCCGTTGAGCGCGCCGAGGACGAACACACCCAGCGTCGTGGCGACGAGGAGGACCAGCTCGCTGCGGCGGAAGCGGGCGACGCGGCGGATCTCGGCGACGTCGACGAGCCGCAGCGCCGCGTAGACGACGAGGGCGCCGAGTGCCGCCTTCGGGAACGCCGCGATGACCGGGCCGAGCGCGAGGACGGCGACGAGGACGGTCGCGAGGGTGACGAGCGAGGCGAGCTGGGTGCGGCTGCCCATCGAGTCGCCGATGGCGGTGCGGCTGCCGCTGCTGCTGACGGGGAACCCGGAGAGCAGCCCGCCGGCGACGTTGGCGGCGCCGAGGGCGAGGAACTCCTGGTCGGCGTCGACCCGGTCGCCCTTGCGGTCGCCGAACGCCCGCGCGGTGAGGACGTTGTCGGAGTAGGCGACGACCGCGATGCCCAGGGCGGGACCGAGCATGGCCAGGACCGAGCCGGGGGAGAGGTCGGGCAGCGTGAGCCGGGGGAGCGTCTCGGGCAGGGCGCCGACGGTCTCGACCCCGCGCGCCCGCAGGCCGAGGACGACCACCGCGCCCGCGCCGAGGAGGACGGCGAGCAGCGGGGTCGGCAGGCGCGGCCACCGGCGCGAGGCGAGCAGGAGCAGGACGAGGAGGGTGGCGCCGAGCGCGAGGGTCGGGCCGTGGACCTGCCCGGCGCCGCGGACCACGTCCCAGACCTGCTCGGGGAGCGAGCCGTCGCCGACGGGGATTCCGGTGAGGGTGTCGAGCTGGCTGACGACCATGAGGACGGCCACGCCGGCGAGGTAGCCCACGAGCACCGGCTTGGAGAGCAGGTCGGCGAGGAACCCCAGCCCGAGGACCCAGCCCAGGACGCAGAGCAGGCCGGTGACGACGGCGAGGGCCGCGGCCAGGGCGGCGTACTCGTCGGGGCCGCTGACACCGAGCGCGGCGATGGCGGTGGCGGTCATCAGGGCGGTCGTCGACTCGGGGCCGACCGAGAGCTGGCGGGAGGAGCCGAGCAGGGCGTAGACGAGGGTGGGGCCGACGATCGCGAGCAGCCCGGTGGCCGGCGGCAGGCCGGCGATCTGGGCGTAGGCCATGACCTGCGGGACGAGGTACGCGGCCACGGTGACCCCGGCCAGGAGGTCGCCGCGCAGCCACGGGCGCTCGTAGTGGCGCAGGGTGCCCAGGCCCGGCAGGGTCCGCGCGAGCGTGAGGCGGCGGCGCGTGGAGAGCGGCCGGTCGTGGCCGTCGGCGGTGGGCACGGGGCGATTCGACCACACCGGTCGGCGTGTCGCGGGTCAATCCGGCCCGTCGAACACGTGTTCGGCTACGGTCGTCCACAGGTGGCGCCCCCGACCGCACTCGTCCACAGGCCAGACGGCAGCCCGTGACCGCTGTCGGTGCCGCCACCTAGCGTCTGACCAGACCACGCGAGAAGTCCGACCGCGCGGGATGGTCGCCGGTGGACGCGTTCGAGGCACGACGAGAAGGAACAGGTGTGACATGGCTGGTACTCGCGGAGCAGTGATGCCCAATCCGGTGGCCGCGGCCAACGGTGGCGAGAAGGACAAGGCCCTCTCCTCGGTGATGGCCCAGATCGAGAAGCAGCACGGCAAGGGCGCCGTCATGCGCCTCGGTGACGACGTGCGGCCGCCGATCGAGGTCATCCCGACCGGGTCGATCGCCCTCGACATCGCCCTCGGCATCGGTGGGCTGCCCCGGGGCCGCGTCGTCGAGATCTACGGCCCGGAGAGCTCGGGCAAGACGACCGTCGCCCTGCACGCCGTCGCCAACGCGCAGAAGGCCGGTGGCATCGCCGCGTTCATCGACGCCGAGCACGCGCTCGACCCCGAGTACGCCAAGGCGCTCGGTGTCGACACCGACGCGCTCCTCGTCTCCCAGCCCGACACGGGGGAGCAGGCGCTCGAGATCGCCGACATGCTCATCCGCTCCGGCGCCCTCGACATCATCGTCATCGACTCCGTGGCCGCGCTCGTGCCCCGTGCCGAGATCGAGGGCGAGATGGGCGACAGCCACGTCGGGCTCCAGGCCCGCCTCATGTCGCAGGCGCTGCGCAAGATCACCGGCGCCCTCAACACCACCGGCACCACGGCCATCTTCATCAACCAGCTGCGCGAGAAGATCGGCGTGATGTTCGGCTCGCCCGAGACCACCACCGGTGGCAAGGCGCTGAAGTTCTACGCCTCCGTGCGCCTCGACGTGCGCCGCATCGAGACCCTCAAGGACGGCACCGACGCGGTCGGCAACCGCACCCGCTGCAAGGTCGTGAAGAACAAGGTGAGCCCGCCGTTCAAGCAGGCCGAGTTCGACATCCTCTACGGCCAGGGCATCTCCCGCGAGGGCGGCCTCATCGACATGGGCGTCGAGCAGGGCTTCGTGCGCAAGGCCGGCGCCTGGTACACGATGGACGGCGACCAGCTGGGGCAGGGCAAGGAGAACGCGCGCGCCTTCCTCAAGGACAACCCCGAGCTCGCCGACGAGCTGGAGAAGAACATCAAGGTCAAGTTGGGCATCGGCCAGCCGCGGGTCGACGCGGTCGTCGTGCCCGAGGTCCCGGTCGACTTCTGAGCCGACCGCTCGCTTCCATGCCGTTCGCTGACCCGACGACCCCGCCGCCCGACTGGGCGGCGGGGTCGTCGGGCGTCGAGGCTCCGACGCCGCTGGTGTGGGCCGGGAGCGACGACGCGTCCGGGGACGGCCGGCCGTCAGGGGGCGACGGCGGCCGACGACGTCGTGGCGGCCGAGGTCGTGGTCGGGGCGAGAGCGTGCCGCCCGACCCCGAGGCCGACCCGCGCACCCGCGGTGAGGCCGTCGACCCGCACGACTGGGCCCGCCAGATCGTCCTGCGCCAGCTGACCGCGGCGCCGCGGTCGCGCTCCCAGCTCGCGCAGGTGCTGCGCCGCAAGGAGTGCCCCGACGACGTCGCCACGGCGGTCCTGGACCGGATGGAGGAGGTCGGCCTCGTCGACGACGAGGCCTACGCCGGCATGCTCGTACGCTCCCAGCAGGCCGGGCGCGGGCTGGCCCGCCGGGCGCTGGCCCAGGAGCTGCGGCGCAAGGGCGTCGACGACGAGACGGCCCGGGCCGCCCTCGACGAGGTCGACCCCGCCGACGAGGAGGACCGCGCCCGCCAGCTCGTCGCGAAGAAGATGCGCACCATGCACGGGCTCGAGCCCGTGGTCCAGACCCGCCGCCTCGCCGGGATGCTCGCGCGCAAGGGCTACGGCTCCGAGCTCGCGATGCGCATCGTGCGCGAGGCCGTCCGCGAGGCCCCGGAGCACCAGCGCGACTGAGGTGGCAGCCGTGGGGGGCGCCGGCCGCGGTGCGCCGCGACCGGCTGGTGTCAGATCGAGTGCAGGGGCCGGTCGCCGGGGGCGAGGGAGTCGGCCGGCACGATCCGCTTGCCGTAGGGGAACAGGGAGACCGGCAGGAGCTTGAGGTTCGCGACGGCCAGCGGGATGCCGATGATGGTGATCGCCTGCGCCACCGCCGTCACCACGTGCCCGAGGGCCAGCCACCACCCGGCCAGGAGCACCCACACGACGTTGAGCAATACCGACCCGGCGCCGGCCCCCGGCTGGCGCACCACGGCGCGGCCGAACGGCCACAGCGCGTAGGTCGCCATCCGGAACGAGGCCACCCCCAGCGGGATCGTCACGATGAGCACGCAGAAGATGACTCCGGCGAACGCGTATCCCAGCGCCAGCCAGAAGCCGCCGAAGACGAGCCAGACGAGGTTGAGCAGGGTCCGCACGGGAGTCCTTCCTGGAGTTCAGTGAGTCCGGAGCCGGGCGACGACCTCGTCGTCGTCGACCTCGCCGGTCTCGACGAAGCCCAGGCTCGCGTAGAGACCCTTCGCCACGGTGTTGTCCGGGTGGTACGCCAGCGCGAACCCCGCGGCGCCGGCGCGCTCGCGCAGCATCCCCAGCGTCGCGACGACGGCAGCGCGCCCGAGCCCGCGACCCTGGTGCGCGTCGTCGACGAGGACCCCGCCGAGCCAGCAGCTGCCGTCCTCGGGGTCGGTCGCCCACATGAGGAACCCGACCACCGCGCCCGTGTCGTCGTGCACCGACAGGGGTTGCCAGACACCGTCGTACGCACACAGTGCGAGGTAGTAGGCGGGTGCCGCCACGAACCGCTCCTGGCCGGGTGCCACGGTGAGCCGCGCGACGTCGCGCCAGCTCGCGGCGTCCACCGGCCGCAGCGACACCTGACGTCCCGGCTCGTCCACGCACCCACCCTAGGACGTCCAGCCCTCGGACACCGGAGCCCCGAAACACGGGGGTGACACGGTCGTGATGACAGGTTCACGCGGTGGCCATAGGTTCGTCACGTGAGCGAGCAGGGAGCCGACGCGGGCAGCAGCCTCTTCGACGAGTACACGCTCGGAGCGGCCTGGGACGAGATGCTCTCCGAACCCGGCGCACCCCGCACGGCCTACAAGCCGGTGTTCCACACCCTGCGCGCCATGACCGGCCAGACGCTCAAGGAGCGCGCCGACACCCTCGCCCGCTCCTACCTCGACCAGGGCGTCACCTTCGACTACGCCGGCGAGGAGCGCCCCTTCCCGCTCGACGCCGTGCCGCGCGTCATCTCGGCGCACGAGTGGCAGGTCATCGAGTCCGGTGTCGTCCAGCGGGTCACGGCGCTGGAGTCCTTCCTCGACGACATCTACTCCCGCGAGGGTGAGATCCCGCGCGCCGTGCACGAGGGGATCATCCCGTGGCGGCTCATCGCGAGCAGCACGCACTACCACCGCGCGGTCATGGGCATCCGGCCGAGCAACGGCGTGCGCGTGCACGTGGCCGGCGTCGACCTCATCCGCGACGAGGACGGGACCTTCCGCGTCCTCGAGGACAACGTCCGGGTCCCGTCGGGAGTCAGCTACGTCATCGCCAACCGCCGGGCCATGGCCAACGTCTTCCCCGAGGCGTTCGCGACGATGCGGATCCGCCCGGTGCACGACTACCCCCGGATGCTGCTCGCCGCCCTGCGCGCCGCGGCCCCCGACGGCGCGAGCGACCCGACCGTCGTCGTCCTCACCCCCGGCGTCTTCAACTCGGCGTACTTCGAGCACGCCCTCCTCGCCCGGATGATGGGCGTCGAGCTCGTCGAGGGCCGCGACCTCGTCTGTGTGGGGGGCCAGGTCCGGATGCGGACGACGACCGGCGACAAGCCGGTCGACGTCATCTACCGCCGCATCGACGACGAGTTCCTCGACCCGGTGCACTTCCACGGCGACTCCGTCCTCGGCGTGGCGGGGCTCGTGTCGGCGATGCGCAGCGGCCGCGTCACCGTGGCCAACGCTGTCGGCAACGGGGTCGCCGACGACAAGCTCATCTACTCCTACCTGCCCGAGCTCATCCGGTTCTACCTCGACGAGGACCCGATCCTGGGCAACGTCGACACCTACCGGTGTGAGGAGCCGGGCGTCCTGGAGCACGTCCTGGACCACCTGCACGAGATGGTCGTCAAGCCGGTCGACGGGTCCGGGGGCAAGGGCCTGGTCGTCGGGCCCAAGGCGGATGCCGCGACCCTCGAACGCCTGCGCGGCCAGCTCTCGGCCGACCCGCGCGGCTGGATCGCCCAGCCGGTCGTCCAGCTCTCCACGGTGCCGACCTTCATCGACGGCCACCTCGCCCCGCGCCACGTCGACCTGCGCCCGTTCGCGGTCAACGACGGCGAGCGCGTGCGGGTGCTGCCCGGCGGCCTCACCCGCGTCGCGCTCCCCGAGGGCGAGCTCGTCGTCAACTCCAGCCAGGGCGGTGGCAGCAAGGACACCTGGGTGCTCTCCGACCGCCGGCCCTCGCCGAACGCCCCGAGCCGCCTCCCCGACAACCGCGAGGTGGTCGTCATGAGCGCCCCCACGGCCTCCCACGAGGACAGCATGCGCGAGCAGCAGCAACAGCAGCAGCAGGCCACGAGGCGCGCTGCGGGGGGCCGGACGTGCTGAGCCGCATCGCCGAGTCGCTGTTCTGGATCGGCCGCTACACCGAGCGCGCCGACGGCACCGCCCGCATCGTCGACGTGCTGCGCCTGCAGCTGCTCGAGGACCCCGGCGCCGACGAGACCCTCGCGTCCAACACCGTGCTCTCGGTGATCATGGGCCTGCCGTGGGACGGCGAGGCGACCTTCTCCGAGGTCAGCACCGCCCTCGTCTTCGACCGCGCCAACGCCGGCTCGATCACCGGCGCCTGGTTCGCGGCCCGCGAGAACGCCCGCCGCGCCCGCGAGACCCTCTCCACCGAGCTCTGGGAGGGCATCAACACCACCTGGCACCGCTGGAACGGGTTCGGCCGCACCGTCGCCACCGAGCGCCACCTGTCGTGGGCCCGCGAGCGCGCGGCCCTCATCTCCGGCATCGCCGACTCGACGATGCGCCACGACGAGGCCTGGGACTTCCTCGTCCTCGGTCGCAGCCTCGAACGCGCCGACATGACGGCCCGCCTCGTGGCCACCGGGGCGATGCCGCGCGGTGGCGCCCCGTGGTCGGTGGTGCTCTCCAGCTGCGGTGCGCAACAGGCGTTCATGCGCAGCCAGCGCGGCCTGCTCAGCGACGACGCCGCCGCGGCCTTCCTCGTCCTGGACCGCGAGTTCCCCCGCTCGGTGTTCTTCGCCCTGTCCGAGGCCGAGCGACGGCTCGCCGCCCTGTCGCCGGCTCCGGACGAGCGGATCGGGGTGTCCGACGAGGCCCGCCGCCAGCTCGGTCGCATCCGCACCTCGCTGGAGTTCCGGTCCACCGCAGACGTCATCAACGACCTGCCGGCCCAGATGCTGCGGGTGCAGGCCGCCGTGATGGCGAGCTCCCTCGCCATCGCGGGGCGCTACTTCCAGTCGGGACCGCTGACGACGTGGACCAAGGACGGGGTGCTGTGATGCGCCGGTACCGCATCGTCCACACGACGTCGCTCACCTACGACAGTGCCGTGCGGGCCGCCCACAACGAGCTGCGGATGACGCCGCCGAACGAGGCCGGCCAGACGACGCTGGAGAACCGCATCCGGATCCGGCCGATGACGTGGAGCCACGTCTACCGCGACCACTGGGGCACCCACGTCATGGCGATGGAGAGCCTCGCCTCGCACTCCCAGCTGGACATCGAGGCCATCTCCACCGTCGAGCGCACCCCGGTGGAGCCCCACGAGCCGTCGCTCGACTGGAGCGCGGTGCGCAACCCCGCCGTCCAGGACCGCAGCTACGAGTGGCTGATGCTCTCGGCCCGCACCCGGCCCGGCGCCGGCATCGCCGAGCTCGCCCACGCCGTGCGCGGGATGTCCACCCCGCACGAGGCCGCGACCGAGCTGGCCCGACAGGTCCGGGCCGAGATGCGCTACCAGCGCGGGGTCACCGGCGTGCACAGCCGCGGCGAGGACGCGTGGACCGAGCGCGCCGGCGTCTGCCAGGACTTCGCGCACATCACCATCGGCGCCCTGCGCAGCCTGGGGGTCCCGGCCCGGTACGTGTCGGGGTACCTCGTGCCCAAGCGCGACGCGGCGGTGGGGGAGACCTCCACCGGCGAGAGCCACGCCTGGGTCGAGTTCTGGGACGACGGCTGGGTGGCGGTGGACCCCACCAACGGCACGGAGGTGTCCACCGACCACGTCGTCGTCGCCCGCGGCCGCGACTACGAGGACGTCCCGCCGTTCAAGGGGATCTACTCGGGCCGGGCCGTGGCCACGCTCGAGGTGGGCGTCGCCATCACCCGGCTGGCCTGACCCGAGGATTCCCGGCCGACCCCCGCGGCGGCTTACCCTTGTGCACGCCATGACTGCAGCCAAGACCTACGACGTGCGCACCCACGGGTGCCAGATGAACGTCCACGACTCCGAGCGCCTCGCCGGCCTGCTCGAGACCGCCGGCTACGTCGACCTCGCGAGCCTGCCCGCCACCGACCGCCCCGACGTCGCCGACGTCGTCGTGTTCAACACCTGCGCGGTGCGCGAGAACGCCGACAACAAGCTCTACGGCAACCTGGGCCAGCTGCGCCCGGCGAAGACCGCGAACCCCGACCTGCAGATCGCCGTCGGCGGCTGCATGGCGCAGAAGGACCGCGAGACCATCGTCAAGCGCGCCCCGTGGGTCGACGTCGTGTTCGGCACCCACAACATCGGCAGCCTCCCGGCACTGCTCGACCGCGCCCGCCACAACAAGCGCGCCGAGGTCGAGATCCTCGAGTCCCTCGAGACGTTCCCCTCCACGCTGCCGACGCGCCGCGACTCCGCGTTCGCCGGCTGGGTGTCGATCTCGGTCGGCTGCAACAACACCTGCACGTTCTGCATCGTCCCGAGCCTGCGCGGCAAGGAGCAGGACCGCCGGCCCGGCGACGTCCTCGCCGAGATCGAGGCGCTCGTGGAGCAGGGGGTCGTCGAGATCACCCTGCTCGGCCAGAACGTCAACACCTACGGCGTCGAGTTCGGCGACAAGCTCGCCTTCGGCAAGCTCCTGCGCGCCTGCGGTGAGGTCGAGGGCCTGGAGCGGGTGCGGTTCACCAGCCCGCACCCGGCCGCCTTCACCGACGACGTCATCGACGCGATGGCCCAGACCCCCAACGTCATGCCCAGCCTCCACATGCCGCTGCAGTCCGGCTCCGACCGCGTCCTGAAGGCCATGCGCCGCAGCTACCGCAGCGAGCGCTTCCTCGGGATCATCGACCGGGTTCGCGCCGCGATGCCCGAGGCCGCGATCACCACCGACCTCATCGTCGGGTTCCCCGGGGAGACCGAGGAGGACTTCGCCGAGACGCTGCGGGTCGTCGAGGCGTCGCGCTTCTCCAGCGCCTTCACCTTCCAGTACTCGATCCGCGCGGGCACCCCGGCGGCGACGATGCCCGACCAGGTCCCCAAGGCCGTGGTGCAGGAGCGCTTCGAGCGGCTCATCGCCCTCCAGGAGGAGGTGTCGTGGGCCGAGAACCGTCGCGTCGAGGGGCGGGAGGTCGAGGTGCTCGTGGCGCCCGGCGAGGGGCGCAAGGACGGCGAGACCGCCCGCCTCAGCGGCCGGGCGAGGGACAACCGCCTCGTGCACTTCGCCGTGCCCGAGGGGGCCGAGCGCCCCCGGCCCGGCGACGCGGTGACCGTCGGTGTCACCTACGGAGCCCCCCACCACCTCGTCGCCGACAGTGGCGTGCGCGGTGGTGTCTACGCCGTGCGGCGGACCGCCGGCGGTGCTGCGTGGGAGCGGCTCCAGGACGCCCCCGTCCCGGGCAAGCCCCCCGTGGCGCTCGGGATGCCCGCGGTGGGCGTCCCGGCGATGGCGTCGGTGTCGGCGCCGGCCTGCTCGACCTGAGTCAGGCGAACAGGAGGAAGGCGGCGACCGCGACGCCGAGCGTGATGAAGAGGGCGGCACCGGCGCGCAGGGCCGCGACGCGGCTGATGGCGCGGGTGGGGAGGTCCTTCTCGCGGCGGGGCGAGTTGGTGGCGGCCCACAGGGGGGTCGGGTCGAACGGCTCGAGGTCCATCGGCGGGAGGCCGGAGTGGTAGTGGGCCATGGGGGTGTTCCCTTCGTGAGGGGCGAGAGAGCTTCAGGCTAGGGAGGTGGCGGGTCACCCTGTCGGGTGTCGACGTCACGGTGGCCGTTCGGCCGAACCTGTCTGGACGACGGGACGACCGGTGGGCGAGATCGCGTCAGATGAGGCTGAGGGCGAAGGCGGCAGCCGCCTCGAGTGTCACGGCGACCCCCGCCGTGACCAACATCGCGCGACGCCGGGCCCGCATGGGGACGATGACGTCGGCGTGGACCTGGTGTGCCGCCGCCCACAGTGGTGCTGGGTCGAACGGGGTGACCGAACAGAACGGGATGGCGGGCGACTGGCGAGGCATGATCCTTGGGTTTCCTTTACTCGGAGAAAACCCCTGCATGACCAACGCTAGACGACCGGCAGACCCGGACACAGCACCCGAACGGCCCACACACCAAGTTCACCCGAACGGCCGAGGACTTGCGTCAGTGCAAGCGTTTCCGCACCCGTCGGCGTGCTCGGTCAGGCCGTGGCGGGGCCCGGTTCGAGCCACGCGTGGACCAGCGGGACCACCGACGCACCCTCGCCGCTGGCCGCCGCGACGCGCTTCATCGAGCCGGCCCGCACGTCACCCACGGCGAACACGCCCGGGACGGTGGTCTCCAGGCTCGCCGGCGGGATGTCTCCGGCCCAGTGCTCCGTGGGCACGTCGCGGCCGGTGAGGACGAAGCCCCGCGCGTCGCGGGCGACGGCGCCCGGGAGCCAGTCGCACCGCGGCTCGGCGCCGAGGAGGAGGAACAGGCCGCGGCAGACCACCTGCTCGTCGGCGCCGGTGTTCGTGTCGCGCAGCACGAGCCAGTCGAGGCGACCGTCGCCGCCCGCGCCGACCACCTCGGTGCACGGGCGCACCGTGACGCGCGGGTTGAAGGCCAGCTCGCCGAGGAGGTAGCTCGACATCGTCGGCTCGAGGCTCTCGCGGCGCACGGCGATCGTCACGCTGCGGGCGAACCGCGAGAGGTGCACGGCCGCCTGGCCGGCGCTGTTGCCGCCACCGACGATGACGACGTCGGCGTCCTCCATCTCGCGCGCCGCGCTCATCGCGGAGCCGTAGTAGACGCCGAGCCCCACGAGGTCCTCGACGCCCGGGACCCGCAGGCGCCGGTAGCTGACCCCGTTGGCGATGACGACCGAGCGGGCGCGCACCTCCGCGCCCTCGTCGGTGCGCAGCAGGTGCGGCTCGCCGTCGGTGCCGGGGGAGAGGTGCTCGACCTCCCAGCCGGTGAGGAACGTCGTGCCGAACCGGATGGCCTGGTTGCGCGCTCGCTGGGCCAGCCGCATGCCCGAGATCCCGCGGGGGAAGCCGAGGTAGTTGCGGATCATCGAGGACGTGCCGGCCTGGCCGCCGACGGCCTCGGCCTCGAGGACCACCGTCGACAGGCCCTCGGACGACGCGTAGACGGCGGCCGCGAGCCCGGCCGGGCCGGCGCCGACGACCGCGACGTCGACGACGCTGTCGGCGACGACCTGGGCGGCCGAGGGGAACACCCGCAACGCGACGTCGCGAACCCGGGTGGGGGAGAACGTCTCCCCGTCGACCCGCTGCACCACGGGGAACGACGGGTCGGGGCCGACGTGGGCGAGGACGGCGCGTCCCTGCTCGCTGTCGGGGGTGTAGACGTGGTGGGGCATCCCCATCCGCTCGAGGAAGTCGCAGACCGCCTGGGTCAGCGCGTCGCGGCCCGGGGCGACGACGCGCACGGTGTCGACCTCGGGGTCCGGCACGGTGGCGCCCCAGTCGGAGAGCAGCTCGCCGATGGCGCCGTGGAACTCCTCGTCGCGGCGTCCGCGCGGCATGAGGAGGTAGGCGTCGTACTTGCCCTTGGCCAGGCCGTGCCGCAGGTGCGGCGCGTCGGTGAGGAAGCGCGACCAGTGGGCGGCGACGACGCGGCGCGCGGTGGGGACGAGGGAGCGCCAGCGGGCGAGGGCCTCGTAGGTCTCGGCGTCGGGCAGCAGCGACTCGCTGACGATCAGCGGGACGCGTCCGCCCTCACCGAGGACGGACGCGATCAGGGCATCGGCGTCGTCGGTGGTGCCGACGCAGCGGACGTCGTAGTCACGGCCGTACCGGCCGAACTCGTCGACCAGCACCTCCGCGTGCTCGGGCGCGACGAGGACGATGACGGGATCCACGTCGCGAGCATAGGTCGGGCCCGGCCGGATCGGGAGGGCCCCCGGAGGTCACTGCCCGATGGCGTCGTCCGCCTTCGCCTGGCCCTGGTCGATCTGGCCGGCGTACTTGCCTCCGGTGGCCTGGTCGACGGCGTCACCGCCGCGCTCGATGACCTGGTCGCTGATGCTCTCGACCTGCTCGGGGTTGTCGTGCGCGAGCTGCTCGAGCTTGGCCTTGGCGTCGTCGAGAAGACCCATGGTCCCTCCCTGGTGTCCGGGGCCCGGTCGCTCCGGGTCCACCGGTCCAGCACAGCCCCACGAGGCCTGCGTTGGCAAGGGGCGGCGCTCTGGAAGAATCGTGGGCATGGCTGTCCGACCCGTCGTCATCACCGGAGACCCGGTCCTCCACACCCGTGCCCGTCCCGTCGAGGTCATCGACGACGAGGTGCGCGAGCTCGTCGCCGACATGTTCGAGACGATGGACGCCGCGCGCGGCGTCGGCCTCGCGGCGCCCCAGGTGGGGGTGGGCCTGCGGGTGTTCACCTGGCAGCTGGCCAACGACGACGGCATCCCGCCGCGCGGCGTCGTCATCAACCCGTACCTGACGTCGAGCAAGCCGCTCGCCGGCGACCCCGACCCCGACGAGGAGGTCGAGGGGTGCCTGTCGGTGCCCGGCGAGGCGTTCCCGCTGCGCCGCGGCGAGACGGCGACGCTCACCGGGCTGGCCCTCGACGGCACCGAGCTGCGCTACGAGGCCACGGGGTGGTTCGCGCGGATGCTCCAGCACGAGTACGACCACCTCAACGGGTTCCTCTACGTCGACCGGCTCGGCGGCAAGTGGGCCAAGAAGGCGAAGAAGGCCGTCAAGGCCAACGGCTGGGGCGTGCCCGGCGGGTCGTGGATGCCCGGCGAGGACCGCGACCCGTTCGGCCACGACGACGACACCCCCGAGGAGGAGCGTGCCGACTGACGGCGACGACCCCGCCGCCCTCGAGGCGGTCCTCGGGACGTCGGCGGCGCGGGGCATCCCGTTCGTCGTCGCCGTGGTCGGCGCGACCGCCACCGGCAAGTCCGACCTCGGGGTGAGCCTGGGCCGGCACCTGGACGGCGAGGTCGTGGGGGCCGACGCGTCGCAGCTCTACCGCGGGATGGACATCGGCACGGCCAAGCTGCCCCTCGCGGAGCGCGAGGGCGTCCCGCACCACCAGGTCGACGTCCTCGACGTCGCGCAGGAGGCGACCCTCGCCGGCTACCAGCGGCACGCCCGCGCCGACGTCGACGCCGTCCTCGCACGCGGCGCCGTCCCGGTGGTCGTCGGCGGGTCGGGCCTGTACGTGCGCGCGCTCCTCGACCGGCTCGACATCCCGCCCACCGACCCGCAGGTGCGCGCCCGCCTCGAGGCGCGCCTGGCCGACGAGGGGGTCGAGGCGCTCCTCGCCGAGCTGCGCCGGGTCGACCCCGAGGCCGCGGCCGCCATCGAGCCGAACAACGGGCGGCGCATCGTGCGCGCCCTCGAGGTCGTCGAGCTCACCGGCCGCCCGTTCAGCGCGACGATGCCGACCCGCGACTTCGTGCGTCCCACCCTCGTCGTCGGGCTGCGGTTCGACCGCGAGGCCCTCGACACCCGCATCGAGCGGCGGACCCGCCGGATGTTCGCCGGAGGCCTCGTCGAGGAGACCCGCGCGCTGGTCGACCTCGGCCTGCGCGAGGGGCGCACGGCGAGCCGCGCGGTCGGCTACGCGCAGGCGCTCGCCGTCATCGACGGGACGATGACGGTGGAGGAGGCGACCGCCGACACCGCGCTGCGCACCCGGCGCCTCGTGCGGCGGCAGGAGTCGTGGTTCGGCGCCGACCCACGCCTGCACTGGTTCGACGCCGTCGACCGCGACCTCGTGGACCGGGTCGTCGAGCTCGTCGAGGAGTCCGCGACGTCGGTGCGCCGTCGGGGATGGGACGATGGGGCGCATGGCTGACCGGCTCGCGTTCACGAAGGGGCACGGCACGCAGAACGACTTCGTCCTCGTGCCCGACCTCGACGGTGTCCTCGGCCTGTCCGCGGCGCGCGCCGCCGCCCTGGCCGACCGGCGCGCCGGCATCGGTGGCGACGGCGTCATCCGGGTGGTGCCCACCGAGGCCGCCGACGACGACGCGGTGCGCGCCCAGGCGCCGCAGGCCCGCTGGTTCATGGACTACCGCAACGCCGACGGCAGCCTGTCGGAGATGTGCGGCAACGGCACGCGCGTGTTCGCGGCGTTCCTGCGGCGTGAGGGGCTGGAGAGCGCCGACACGTTCGCCATCGCCACGCGCGCCGGGGTCAAGCAGGTGCGTGCCGAGGGCGACGGGTTCGCCGTCGACCTCGGGCCGTGGCGCCTGGCCGACCCCGACACCGCCGAGCGCGACGGCTTCGACTCCCTCGTCGTCCTCGACGAGCGCGACGGCGACGACCCGTTCTCCGCCCTGTCCGTCGACCTCGGCAACCCGCACACCGTCGTCGCCCTCCCCGAGGAGTTCGACCTCGACGGCCTCGACCTCCACCGCGCTCCGGTGGTGAACCCCCGTCCGCCGCACGGCACCAACGTCGAGCTGGTGCGCCCGCTGGGGCCCGGTCACATCGCGATGCGCGTCCACGAGCGCGGGGTGGGGGAGACCCGCTCCTGCGGCACCGGCGCGTGCGCCGCCGCCATCGCCACGAGCTTCTGGGCCGGGTCCCTCGACACCGGCTCGACGTGGACGGTCGACGTCCCCGGCGGCCGGCTCACCGTGCGGCTGCTCGCCGACCACGGGGTCGAGCTCGCGGGTCCGGCCGTTCTCGTCGGCGACGGCACCGTCCCGCTCGCCCTGCTGCCCGACTGAGCGCCGGGCCCGGAACGGGTCAGTCCGCGGCGCTGACGCGCAGGACGCGGAAGCCCTTGGCGGACGCGTGCCGGGCGCACGGCAGCCCCAGCTCGGTCGTGATCCACGTCTGCAGCGAGTCCGAACCGAGGTTCTTCTGCACCACGAGGTACGCCACCCCACCCGGCGCCAGCCGCGGGAGCCAGGTGCGCAGCAGCTCGTGCAGCACCGCCTTGCCCACCCGGATCGGGGGGTTGGACCAGATGAGGTCGAACCGCGCGTCCGCGGGCACGTCCGCCGCGACCCCGGCGTGCACCCCGGACAGCCCCAGCGACTCCGCGTTGCGGCGGGTGAGGTCGAGGGCGCGCTCGTTGACGTCGACGGCCCAGACGGTCGCCCCGGGCGCCTGCAGGCCGAGGGTGAGGGCAAGGGGTCCCCACCCGCAGCCGAGGTCGAGGAAGGTCCCGGAGGTCGGCGGCGCCGGTGCCTCGTCGAACAGCACCGCGGTGCCCTTGTCGAGCCCTCCGGGCGAGAAGATGCCGCCGGCGACCTCCACCTCGACCTCGCGACCGGCGAGGCGCACCCGCACCCGCCGGCGCTCGTCGGCGCTCGCGGGGGAGGCGGTGAAGTAGTGGTCGTGGTCGCTCATCGCGCGCCCACGGTAGCGGCGACCGGAAGAATCCGGTCGCCCCGGGGCGTTGAGCGATGAGACCCTAGGGAGAACATGACTGCACGACACATCCTCTCCGGGCGGGCCGAGGCGCTCGCCGACACCACGATCTTCGATACGGCGTCGTCCAACGACGGCGGCTTCGAGCTGGACGACGAGACGGGCTACGACGGGGACCAGCTCGACCGCGAGGAGCGCAAGGCGCTCCGTCGCGTCTCCGGCCTGTCCACCGAGCTCGAGGACGTCACCGAGGTCGAGTACCGCCAGCTGCGGCTCGAGCGGGTCGTCCTCGCCGCCGTCTGGTCCGAGGGCACCCTCACCGACGCCGAGAACTCGATGAAGGAGCTCGCCGCCCTCGCCGAGACCGCCGGCTCCGAGGTGCTCGCCGGTGTCGTCCAGCGGCGCGCGAACCCCGACCCGGCCACCTACCTGGGCAAGGGCAAGGCCGCCGAGCTGCGCGACGTCGTCATCGAGGAGGGCGCGGACACCGTCATCTGCGACACCGAGCTCGCCCCGAGCCAGCGGCGCGCCCTCGAGGACGTCGTCAAGGTCAAGGTCATCGACCGGACCGCCCTCATCCTCGACATCTTCGCCCAGCACGCGAAGAGCCGGGAGGGCAAGGCCCAGGTCGAGCTCGCCCAGCTCCAGTACCTCCTCCCGCGCCTGCGCGGCTGGGGTGACTCGATGTCGCGCCAGGCCGGTGGGCAGGCCGCCGGCGGCCAGGGCATGGGCTCGCGCGGACCGGGTGAGACCAAGATCGAGCTCGACCGCCGACGCATCAACACGCGGGTCGCCCGGCTGCGCCGCGAGATCAAGGACATGAAGACGGTCCGCGACACCAAGCGCAGCAGCCGCAAGGCCAACGCCGTGCCGAGCGTCGCGATCGCCGGGTACACCAACGCCGGCAAGTCGAGCATCCTCAACCGGCTGACCAATGCCGGGGTCCTCGTCGAGAACCAGCTCTTCGCCACCCTCGACCCCACGGTCCGCCGTGCCGAGACGCCCGACGGCCGCCTCTACACGATGACCGACACCGTCGGCTTCGTGCGCCAGCTCCCGCACCAGCTCGTCGAGGCGTTCCGCTCGACCCTGGAGGAGGTGGCCGACGCCGACCTCCTGCTCCACGTCGTCGACGGCTCTCACCCCGACCCCGAGGGCCAGATCTCCGCGGTCCGTGCGGTCCTCGCCGACGTCGACGCCACCGACGTCAAGGAGGTCGTCGTCATCAACAAGGCCGACGCCGCCGACCCCGAGGTCATCGACCGGCTGCGTCGCCACGAGAAGCACTCGATCGTCGTCTCCGCCCGCACCGGCGAGGGCCTCGACGAGCTGCGCGCCCTCATCGGCGAGGAGCTGCCCCAGCCCGACGTCGACGTCGACGTGCTCGTCCCCTATGACCGGGGCGACCTCGTGAGCCGGATCCACGAGACGGGGGAGGTCCTGGCCAGCGAGCACCGCGCCGACGGCACCCGCCTCACCGCTCGGGTCACCCCCGACCTCGCGGCCGACTTGGTGGCCTTCGGGGCCTGACGCCCGACGGCCCGCGTGGCTACGCTGGCCGGATGCTGCCCGAGAGCGTCCAGCGGTTCATCGACGCGGAGATCGCGGCGAACGGGACCGACTTCTCCGACCTGCGTGCCGTCGTCCTCAACGGCACCCTGAAACGCAGTCCCGAGGTGAGTCACACCGACGGCCTGCTCGCCATCACCCGCCACGTCCTCGATGGCGTGGGCGCGCGGGTCGACGTGGTCCGCACGGTCGACCACGTCATCCCCCCGGGCGTGCAGCCCGACATGCGCGAGCACGGCTGGGAACGCGACGACTTCCCCGACCTCTACCGCGGCCTCGTCGAACCGGCCGACATCGTCGTGCTCGCCACGCCCATCTGGCTCGGCGACCAGTCCTCGCAGACCCGCCTCACGATCGAGCGGCTCTACGGGTGGTCCGGCGAGCTCAACGCCAAGGGCCAGTGGTCGTACTACGGCAAGGTCGGCGGCGTCGTCATCACGGGCAACGAGGACGGCGGCAAGCACTGCGCGGCCCAGATGCTCTACGCCCTGTCGCACATCGGCTTCACCATCCCGCCGCAGTCGGACACCTACTGGAACGGCGAGGCCGGACCCGGCCCGTCCTACCTCGACGACGACCGCGGGTCGCACAACCACTGGACCACCCGGAACACCGTCTTCGCGGCCTGGAACATGCTCCACACCGCCCGTCGGCTCAAGGACGCTGGCGGCCTCCCGGCCCACGGGAACGTCACGACGAACTGGGACCTCAGCAGGGTCGACGACCCCAACCCCGAGTACCGCTGAGGGCGGCTCACCACATCCCGAGACGGCGTGGACGGCCTGTACCGCAGGCCCTTCCGCCGCCCTCGCGGGAGTACGTTCGCAGCGTGCCGGGTCCGCGTGAGATCACGACGAATCGCCTGACCCTGCGGCCCCCGGTCGCGGGGGACCGCTCCCTGTGGGTGCGCCTGCACCGCGACCCCGCCCTGTACGAGCACACCCCGTGGGCGATGCCGACGAGCGACGACGAGGCCTCCCGGGGGTTCGACGACTGCCTGACCCGGTGGACCGAGGGCGGCTTCGACTACGGCGTCGTCGAGGAGGCGAGCGCGCGGGCCGGGATCGGTGTCGGCGGGCTGCGGCGCCGCGACCTCGAGGGCGAGGACGTCCTCAACCTGTACTACCGCCTCGAGCACGACGCGCACGGCCGGGGCCTGGGCCGGGAGGCCGCCCGCGGCTGGGTCGCCCATGCGCTGGAGTGGCTGCCCGACCTGCCGGTCGTCGCGCGGGCGCGTGGGGTCGACGAGGCGTCGGTGCGTGCCGCCGTCGCGGCCGGGCTCGAGCCCGCGGGCACCGTGGTCGAGGGGCCCGCCGACCAGGGACCGTCCACGCTGCTGCGCGCCCCCCGCTTCACCGCGCACGACTGGTTCGACGAGGAGACCCGCGAGCGGGTCGTCGACCTCTGGATGGCGGTCAACGACTCCGGCGGCGCGGTCGGCTTCCTCCCGGGGGCGCCGCGCGCCGACGTCACGCAGACCCTCGCCGTCCACGAGGAGGGGATGGCCGACGGCACGACGACCGCCGTGCTGCTGCGCTGGCCCGACTCACGGGTCGTCGCCGCCGGCTTCTGGGTCGCCGACCGCAACCCGCTCCTCGGGCACACCCGCACCGCGTACCGGGTGATGACCGACCCCGGCCTGCGCGGGCGCAACCTGGGCCGGCTCCTCATGGCGGCCATGCACCGCGTCGCGCGCGACCAGGGCGTCGAGGTCGCGGTGCTCGACGTCCGCAGCGGCCTGGGGACCACGCGGTTCTACGAGGTCTGCGGCTACGTGGAGGTCGGGCGGGTGCCGGGCG
Source organism: Oryzobacter telluris (assembly GCF_043099285.1). Classification (GTDB taxonomy): domain Bacteria; phylum Actinomycetota; class Actinomycetes; order Actinomycetales; family Dermatophilaceae; genus Oryzobacter; species Oryzobacter telluris. Next base: position 1,777,984 of record NZ_CP170723.1, read on the forward strand.
TCATCCGGGTCGCCCCGGGCGACGACCGCGACAGCGTCATCATGGCCCGCCGCCTCGACGGCCGGCCGATGGTCGCTGACGACCGAGCCTGAGGCTGGGTCGTCCTCGGCCGGGGTCAGCTCAGGCCGACGATCCGGCCGTTCTCGTCGACGTCGATGTGCTCGCTCGCCGGCACCTTCGGCAGGCCGGGCATCGTCATGATCTCGCCGGTCACCATGACCACGAAGCCCGCGCCGGCGGCCAGGCGCACCTCGCGCACGTGCACGGTGTGGTCGATCGGCGCACCGCGCAGGGTCGGGTCGGTGGAGAACGAGCTCTGCGTCTTGGCCATGCACACGGGCAGGTGGCCGAAGCCCTCGGCCTCGATGGCGGCGAGCCGCTTGGCGGCCTTGGCGTCGAAGGTGACCCCGGCGGCGCCGTAGACGCGGGTCGCCACGGCCTCCGCCTTCTCGGCGAGGGTGAGGTCGTCGGGGTAGACGAGCTGCATCTCACCCGGGTTGTTCTCGATGGCGTCGAGGACGCCGCGCGCCAGCGCCTGGGCACCGGCGGCACCGTCGGCGAAGTGCGTGGCCTCGAAGGCGGTGAAGCCCTCGGCCTCGACCAGCTGCAGCAGCGCCGCGACCTCGGCGTCGGTGTCGGTGGGGAAGCGGTTGAGCGCGACGACCGGCGGCAGCCCGTAGACGTCGCGGACGTTGCGCAGGTGGCGGCGCAGGTTGGCCATGCCCTCGGTGAGGGCCTCGACCGACTCCTCCTTGAGGTCGGCCACGGCCTTCCCTCCGTGGTACTTCAGGGCCCGGACGGTGGCGACGACGACGACCGCGGAGGGGCGCAGGCCCGACTGGCGGCACTTGATGTCGATGAACTTCTCCGCGCCGAGGTCGGCGCCGAAGCCCGCCTCGGTGACGACGTAGTCGGCGAGCTTGAGCGCGGTGCGGGTGGCCATCACCGAGTTGCAGCCGTGGGCGATGTTGGCGAACGGTCCGCCGTGGATCATCGCCGGCGTGTGCTCGAGGGTCTGGACGAGGTTGGGGGCCAGGGCGTCGCGCAGGATGACGGTCATCGCGCCGTGCGCCTTGAGGTCGCGGGCGGTGACCGGCGTCTTGTCGCGGGTGTAGCCGACGACGACGTCGCCGAGGCGCTTGCGCAGGTCGGAGATGGACGTGGCCAGGCACAGGATCGCCATGACCTCGGAGGCGACGACGATGTCGAAGCCGTCCTCGCGGGGGACGCCGTTGGCCACGCCGCCCAGGCCCACGACGATGTCGCGCAGGGCGCGGTCGTTGAGGTCGACGACCCGCTTCCACGTGATCGTCCGCGGGTCGATGCCCAGCGCGTTGCCGTGGTGGATGTGGTTGTCGAGGATCGCCGAGAGCAGGTTGTTCGCGGCGGCGATGGCCGCGAAGTCGCCGGTGAAGTTGAGGTTGATGTCGGTCATCGGCACCACCTGGGAGTACCCGCCACCGGCGGCGCCCCCCTTCATCCCGAACACCGGGCCCATCGACGGCTCGCGCAGCGCGACGATCGCCTTCTCGCCGAGCGAGGCGAGGGCGTCGGCGAGGCCGACCGAGGTCGTCGTCTTGCCCTCGCCCGCCGGGGTGGGGGAGATGGCCGTGACGAGGATGAGGGTCCCCTCGGCGCGGTCGGCGAGGCTGTTGACGTACTCGAGCGAGATCTTGGCCTTGGTGTGGCCGTACGGCACGAGGGCCGAGGGGTCGACGCCCAGCTGGTCGCGGGCGAGGTCGACGATGGGGGTCAGCTCGGCGGCCTCGGCGATGTCGATGTCGGCCGGGACGGGCTTGGTGTTCGTGGTGGTGGTCACGTCCGACATCGTGGCATCGTGCCGAGCCCGCGACAAGAGAACACGACGCACTGACCGCAACACGGCGCGCCATCCGCAACACTCCCGACGCTCACCCCGCGGTGAGTGCGGAACTGGTTGCCCCGGCCACCGTTTCCGCACTCGCCGCGGGAACGGGGGGCACGCCGGGGCTGGGGACGGGCGCCGAGGTGGCGGCGCGTCACCGCCTAGGCTGCTCGGGTGCCGACCCTCGACGAGCTCCTCCACGCCGCCGTCGGTGGGGTCGGCGGCACCGAGCGCCCCGGTCAGGTCGAGATGGCGCACGCCGTCGCCGACGCGGTGGAGAAGGGCGAGCACCTCCTCGTCCAGGCCGGCACCGGCACGGGGAAGTCGCTGGCCTACCTCGTCCCGGCCGTCCAGCACGCGATGGACACCGGTACCCCGACGGTCGTCGCCACCGCGACGCTGGCGCTGCAGGCCCAGGTGGTCGACCGCGACATGCCCCGTCTGGCCGAAGCGCTCGAGCCGCTGCTGGGCCGCCGCCCCACGTACGCCCTGGTCAAGGGCCGCCGCAACTACCTGTGCGCCCACAAGCTCGAGGGCGGCTTCCCCGACGACGACGCCGACACCCTCCTCGGCGTCGGTGACGTCGACCAGCAGGCCTCGCGGCTGGGCCAGGAGGTCGTGCGGCTGCGCACCTGGGCCGAGGCCACCGAGTCCGGCGACCGCGACGAGCTCGTCCCCGGCGTCTCCGAGCGCGCCTGGCGGCAGGTGTCGGTGTCGGCCGAGGAGTGCCTCGGCAGCCGCTGCCCGATGGTCGCCGAGTGCTTCGTCGAGCGTTCCCGCGAGGCCGCCAAGGGCGTCGACGTCATCGTCACCAACCACTCGTTCATGGCCATCGACGCCTTCGAGGGTCGCCAGATGCTCCCCGAGCACGACGTCCTCGTCATCGACGAAGGGCACGAGCTCGTCGACCGGGTGACCTCGACGATCACCGACGAGGTGACCCCGGGCATGATCCGGGCCGCGGCGAAGCGGGCCGGTCGGCAGGCCGACGCGTCCTCGACGATGGAGGAGGCAGCCGACTTCCTCGAGTCGGTGCTCGAGCCCGCACCCGAGGGACGCGTCATGGGCGTGCCCGACTCGCTGGCGCTCGCGCTCGGCCGGGTTCGCGACACCGCCCGTGCCGTGCAGAGCCAGCTGAAGCCGGCCCAGGGCGAGGAGCCCGACGGCGGGAAGCAGGTGGCCCGCGCCGCCGTCGACGAGGTCTTCGAGAACGCGTCGCGCATCCTCGAGGAACGCGACCTCGACGTCGTGTGGCTGAGCCGCGACCCCCGGCGCGGACCCGTCCTGCGCGTCGCGCCGATGAGCGTGGCGATGCTCGTGCGCGACAAGGTGTTCGAGGAGCGCACCGTCATCCTCACCTCGGCCACGCTCGAGCTCGGCGGCTCGTTCGACGCCGTCGCGGGCACCATCGGGCTGCGCGGCACCGAGTCACCGGCGTGGCGCGGCCTCGACGTCGGGAGCCCGTTCGACTACCCGCGGCAGGGCATCGCCTACGTCGCCAAGCACCTCCCGCCGCCCGGGCGCGACGGCCTGGCCACCGAGACTCTCGACGAGATCGAGGCACTCGTGCGCGCGGCCGGAGGCCGCACCCTGGGCCTGTTCTCCTCGATGCGCGCGGCGCGCGAGGCCACCGACGCGATGCGCGAGCGGCTCACGGACCTCGAAGGAGAGGTCGCCGTTCTGTGCCAGGGCGAGGACCAGATCAGCACCCTCGTGCGCCAGTTCGCGCGCGACCCGCAGACCTGCCTGTTCGGCACCCTGTCGCTGTGGCAGGGCGTCGACGTCCCCGGGAGCTCCTGCCAGCTCGTCATCATCGACCGCATCCCGTTCCCGCGGCCCGACGACCCGCTCGCGTCGGCGCGCTCGCAGGCCATCGCCCGGATGGGCGGCAACGGCTTCATGGCGGTCTCGGCGACCCATGCGGCCCTGAGGCTCGCCCAGGGCGCGGGCCGCCTCATCCGCCGGGCCGACGACCGTGGCGTCGTGGCCTTCCTCGACAACCGGATGATGACCGCGCGCTACGCCGGCTTCCTCCAGCGCTCGCTGCCGCCGTTCTGGCCCACCGCCGACCGGGCGATGGTGCTGGCGGCCCTCGAGCGGCTGCACGAGACCGCGCCTCCGCCCCTGCCGGTGGCCGAGCCGGCGCTGCGCGGACTCACCGGCGCAGTCACGGCGCCCTCCGGGGACACCGCCCGCGGGGTCGACACCGTGACGCCGGCGCCGGCGGAACGGCCGGTCGCCGAGGACCCGCCACCCCCGCCGGACGCGCCGCGCACGGCCGTCACGCAGGGCGAGTCGTGGACGGCGGAGGACGACGAGGAGCTGCGCGACGGCATCGAGCTCGGGCTCACCGTCGACGAGCTCGCCGAGTCGATGGAGCGGGCGCCGGAGGCCGTGGCCGCCCGCCTCGCCGGCCTCGGGCTGGAACCGGGCCAGGGCCCCACCCTGACCTTCGACTGACGGGTTCCACCCGCGCGAGGGGTCCCCGTCGTGTCAGGGTGCGGAGGTGGTCATGAGGGGAACCGGACCCGCTGAGGGGTACGAGGCGTTCGTGCGGGCGAGCACGGTGCCGCTGCTGCGTGTCGCGTGGCTGCTCACCGGCGACCACCACGCCGCGCAGGACCTCGTGCAGGAGACGCACGTGCGGATGGCGGGGCGCTGGGAGCAGATCACCGGCCACGATGCCGACCCCATCGCCTACGCCCGCACCGTCCTGCACCGCCTGCACGTCGACGCCTGGCGGCGCCGGGTGCGGCGGCCCGAGCGGCTCGTCGACACCGCTCCCGAGCGGGCGGTCGGCGACGGGTCGGGCGAGGCCGACCTGCGCCTCACGGTCACCGACGCGCTGGCCCGGCTCACGTCGAAGCAGCGCTCGGTCCTGGTCCTGCGCTACCTGGAGGACCGCACCGAGGTCGAGACGGCCGCGGTGCTCGGGTGCTCGGTGAGCACCGTGAAGTCGCAGGCGCGGCACGCCATCGAGCGGCTGCGCGTGCTCAACCCCGACCTCGTGGCCGAGCTGTCGCCGGTCCGGACGGAGGCGTGATGGACACCCTGGAACGAGCCCTGCGCGAGGCGGCCGACCTCGCCCCCGACCAGCTGGTCGACGAGCCGACCTGGACCGAGCGGTCGTGGCGGCGCGGGCGCCGGCAGCGGCTGGCCCGCCGCGCGGTGACAGGCGTCGGCGTCGCCGCCGCGCTCCTCGTCGTGGCCGGCCTCGTGCTGTCGATGACCGTGGGCGTGCCGCGGGCGGCCCTGCCCGCCGACGGCGGTGACGGCGTGCGCCGGGATGGTGTGACGTCGTTCCCCCAGCGGATCGGCCGCCAGTGGTGGGTGCGCGACCTGCCGTCGAGCCCGGGCCCCCTGGCCGGCCTGGTCGAGGTCGTCGCGACCGAGCAGGATTCGGGGTCCTGGCAGGCGCTGACCCCCGACGGCACCCGGTACTGGCTGCCGGGGAGCGGCGACGGCACCTACCCGACCCTCTCGGCCGACGGCACGCGCCTGGGCCGGGTGGTGCCCGGTGGCAGCTACGTCGTGACCGACCTGCTCACCGGCGACTCGGTCGGGTACGACCAGGTGGGTGACTCCCGGCTCGTCCCGGGGTCGCAGGACGAGTTCGTCGGGGGGCGTCCGTACGGCCTGCAGATGCAGTCGCCCGGGTTCTTCTCGCCGTCCGGGAGCTCCCTGGCCCTCCTGGCCGGGACCGCGGCCGCCGACTCCGGCAGCGTCCTCGTGCTGGACGACGAGGCGAACGTCATCGAGGTCGACGGGATGGGCCAGGCGGCCGGCTGGCTCGACGACGACCGCCTCCTCGGGCGCACCGTGGCCGTGACCGACCCGGCCGTGGGGGACCGCGAGGTCCAGCTGGTCGTGTGGGACCGCCGCACGGGCCGGACGCAGCCGCTGCGGACCCTCGAGCTCCCCGACCCCGGACCGGGCCTCGTGGCCCAGCTCAACGGGCAGTGGTGGGGGAGTCTCCGGGCGGACGGCACCCTCTGGCTCGACGCCGACGTCCACCCCGGGACGGAGGCCTGGAGCACGTCCGAGCGCTGGCTCGTCGGGTACCGCCCCGGGACCGGCGAGGCCGTGGACCTGGCCGGCCGGGTCGTCGGCAGCGTGGCGACGGAGCCGGCGAAGGTCGTCGACGACGTCCAGGAGCCGCCGACCTACGTCCAGTCGTGGCGCGGCACGGTCCCGCTCATGGGCACCGACGGTCAGGTCGAACGGGTCTGGGAGGACGGCCGGATCCTCGTCAGCGTCCAGTCCGACGCGCTGGACGTCACCCAGGTGGTGTTCGCGCAGGACGCGATCGACGGGACGCCGACGTGGACGCCGTTCGGCAGCACCGACCTGCTCGTCCTGTGGTGGTGGAAGGAGATCGCGCTGCTCGTGCTGGCGATCGCCGGCTGGCGCTGGTGGCTCAGGCGCGGCCGTGTGCGGCAGCAGGCCGCCGCAGCCACGCCTGCGTCTCGCGAGGAGCCGTGAACCGGGTGTCGGGCCGTCGTGGCACCATGACGCCCATGGCCGACGGGGTGGAGGTGAGGCACCGGGTGCCGCCGCACGTCCTCGTCTCGGGTCCCGAGTCGCTGCTCGCCGAGCGTGCGGTCGACCACACCGTCGAGGAGCTGCGGGTCACCCACCCCGACCTCGAGGTCATCCGGCTGTACGCGGCCTCCTACCAGGCGGGTGAGCTCGTCCTGCACTCCAGCCCGTCGCTGTTCGGCGGGGCGAAGTGCATCGTCGTCCACGACCTCGACGAGGCGCCCGACGACCTCCAGACCGACCTGCTCTCCCTGCTCGGCGTCGAGCCCGAGCCCGAGCACTACCTCGTCGTGGTCCACAAGAGCGGCGCGCGCGGCAAGAAGGTCCTCGACACCCTGCGCGGGGCCGGGGCCCGCGTCCTCGACGCCCCGGCCGTGAAGACCGACCGCGACAAGACCGAGTTCACCGCCCACGAGTTCCGCCGCGCGCGGCGCAAGGCCACCGGCGAGGCGGTCCACGCCCTCGTCGAGGCCGTGGGCAAGGACCTGCGCGAGCTCGCCGCCGCCTGCCAGCAGCTCGTCGACGACACGACCGGCGTCATCGACGAACAGGTCGTCCTCACCTACCACGGGGGCAAGGTCGAGGCCACGGGCTTCCGGGTCGCCGACGCCACGATGGCCGGCGACGCGGGGGAGGCGCTGCGCCTGCTGCGGCACGCCATCGCCGTCGGGGTCGACCCCGTCCCCATCGTCGCCGTCCTCGCCCAGCAGGTGCGCCAGCTCGTCAAGGTCGGCGCGGCCGCGCGCGGCCGGTCCGCCGACGTCGCCCGCGAGGTCGGACTGGCGCCCTGGCAGGTCGACAAGGCCCGTCGCTCGCTCGGCGGGTGGAGCGCCGACGCGCTCGCCGTCTGCGTGCACGCCGTGGCCGCCGCCGACTTCGAGGTCAAGGGTGGTGGGCGCGACCCCGTCTACGCGGTGGAACGGTGCGTCCTCACCATGTGCGGGCAGCACGCGCGCAACCGCACCTGAGGGGCTCCGGGCGTTTTGGCCGGTCCCCGGACCCGCTGGTAGCCTTGTCCCTTGCGTGCGCGCTTGAGGTCGTGCGCGCACGAGAGCACCATCCAGCGCACGTCAACCACGGGTGTCCCCACGCCCGGTCCCGACGTGCGTCTGCCGCCCTCTAACGGCATACCGACCCCACAGAAAGCGTAAACACCAGTGGCGAACATCAAGTCCCAGCTCAAGCGGATCAAGACCAACCGCGTGGCGACCGAGCGCAACAAGGCGATCAAGTCCGAGTTCAAGACGGCGATCCGCAAGTTCCGCGAGGCCGCGGCGTCCGGTAACGCCGACGACGCCAAGGAGGCCCTCAAGGTCGCCTCGGTCAAGCTCGACAAGGCCGTGAGCAAGGGTGTCATCCACCAGAACCAGGCCGCGAACAAGAAGTCCGCGATGGCCAAGAAGGCTGCCGGTCTCTGACCCCAGCCCTCGCAGCGAACGGGTCCGTCACCTCGAGGTGACGGGCCCTTTGCTGTCCCCCCAGCCGACGTTCCCGATCCGCGCCAGCGCCCTCAGCGGCGGGTGACCGCCTCGGCCACGGCGGCGAACCGGTCGGCCGGCAGCACGGCACCCTCGCGCCGCACGTCCTCCGGGGCGACCCGCACGATGCGGTCGACGCGCGCCTCGCTGGGCCGGCCCTGCCGGTCCCAGGCGCCACGCCCGACGTCGACCCAGTGCCGGCCGGCGCGCGCCTCCTGCTCGGCGTCGCGGTCGTGGTCCTTGCTCGTCAGCGGGACGGCGAGCAGCCACGGGCCGTCGCGGCCGATGAGCAGCACCGGCCGGTCCTTGCCCTGCGCGTGGTCCTCCTCGTAGGGGACCCAGGTCCACACGACCTCACCGGGGTCCGGGTGCCCGTCCGGGTGGGGGTCGTAGACCGGCGTGACGGGGCCGGCGAAGTCACCGGGGTAGCCGGTGCCGCCGCCCTCGGGAGCAGGCGTGCCGCGTCGCGGGGCCGGCGCCGGACGCCGGGAGGTGCGGTCCCGGTCACGCAGCCAGCCGCCGAGGACGTCGCCGGCCAGGCGCAGGATGCGGCGGGTGGTGGGGGAGGACGCCATGGCGCCGCAGCCTACGCGCCGCCTCCCGGGACCGGTTTGGCATAGGTAAGGCTTACCTCATACGTTGGGACCCGTCCGGTCCCCGCCCGAGGAGTCCACCCATGTCGTTCCGCCGCGCGCTCGCGATGAGCGCGGCCGCCCTCATCGCCCTGACGACCGCCGCCTGTGGCGCGGACGACGGGGAGGAGCCGCTGTCCGACGACGCCCTCGTCATCTACTCCGGACGCAACGAGAACCTCGTCAAGCCCCTGCTCGAGCGCCTCGAGGAGAAGACCGGCATCGACGTCCAGGTCCGCTACGGCGGCTCCAGCGAGATGGCCGCCCAGCTCCTCGAGGAGGGCGAGGGCACCAAGGCCGACCTCTTCTTCAGCCAGGACGCCGGGGCCCTCGGCGCCGTCGGCAGGGCCGGCCGCCTGGAGACCCTTCCGGGCGCGACCCTCGGGCAGGTCCGTGAGGGCTTCGCCGACGAGAACGCCCACTGGGTGGCCACGTCGGCCCGGGCCCGCGTCATCGCCTACGACCCCGCCCAGGCGCCCGAGGTCACCGAGATGACCACCGTCGACGCCGTCCTCGACCCCGCGTACAAGGGGAAGATCGGCATCGCTCCCACCAACGCCTCGTTCCAGTCCTTCGTCACCGCCCTGCGCGTCACCAAGGGCGAGGACGGCGCCAGGCAGTGGCTCGAGAAGCTCCAGGCCAACGAGCCGAAGACCTACGACAACAACCTCCTCGTCCTCGACGCCGTGGAGTCCGGCCAGGTCGCCCTGGGCCTGGTCAACCACTACTACTGGTACGAGCGGGTCGCCGAGAAGGGCGCCGCCGGCGTCAAGGCCAGGATCCACTTCCTGAACGCCGACGACCCGGGCGCCCTCGTCAACGTCGCCGGTGCCGGCGTCATCGCGGGCAGCCCCCAGAAGGAGGCCGCCCTCACGGCGATCGACTTCCTGCTCTCGCCGGAGGGTCAGCAGTACTTCGCCGACGAGACCGCCGAGTACCCGGTCGTCGAAGGCGTCTCGTCGACCAGGCACGACCTCGTGCCGCTCGACCAGCTGACCCGCGCGAGCATCGACCTCAACCAGCTCGACTCCCTCGACGCGACCCTCGCCCTCCTCGACGAGGTCGGGCTCACCTGAGCACGCTGACGCCGGCGGCCGTCAGGCGTCGCGGCCCCCGCCCCCCGGCCTTCCTCACGGCGCCGGCGGTGGTCGTCGCCCTCGTGGCGCTCGTCCCCATCGCCTACCTCGTCGTGCGGGCGGGGGAGGCGGGGCCGGCGCGGGTCGCCGCGATCGTCCTCCGGGAGCGCACGGCGGTCCTCGTGGGGCGCAGCGTCCTGCTCGTCGTGCTCGTCACGGGGCTGAGCCTGGTCATCGGGGTCGGGCTGGCCTTCCTCGCGACCCGCACCGACCTGCCGGGGCGACGGCTCCTGGCCGCCGTGGCCCCGCTGCCGCTGGCGGTCCCCAGCTACGTGGCGGCGTTCGCCTGGATCTCGGCGGTGCCGGAGGTCGCCGGGCTCGTGGGGTCGGTGCTCGTCCTCACCCTGTGCTGCTACCCCTACGTCTACCTCCCCGTGCTGGCCGCGCTGCGCCGGGCCGACCCGGGCGTCGAGGAGGTGGCCCGCAGCCTCGGCCGCACCCCGTGGCAGGCGTTCCGCGCGGTCACCCTGCGCCAGGTCCGCCCGGCGGCGGCCGCCGGCGGGCTGCTCGTCGCGCTCTACACGCTCAGCGACTTCGGGTCGGTGTCGATCCTGCGCTACGACGTCTTCACCCGGGTCATCCACAGCGCCTACCGCTCGAGCTTCGACCGCACCACCGCCGCCGTGCTCGCGCTCCTCCTCGTCCTGCTCACCGTCGCGATCAGCGCGGGGGAGTGGCGGGTCCGGCGCCGTGACGCGGGCCGGGTCGGTGGCGGGGTGTCGCGGGTGCCCGAGCCGGTGCACCTCGGGGGTCTGCGGGCCCCGATGGCGGGGGCGGCCGGCGCGGTCGTCGCCCTGGCCCTGGTCTTCCCGGTGGTCTCGCTCCTCTACTGGTTCACCACCGGGCTCTCCGGCGGCATCGACGCCGGGCGGCTGCTCTCCAGCGTCGGCTCCACGGCCTGGCTCGCCCTGCTCGGCGCGCTCGCCTGCACGCTGGGCGCCGTGCCCGTCGGCATCCTCGCGGCGCGGTACCGGGGGCGGTTCACCACGGTGGTCGAGCAGGTGGCCTACGCCGGGCACGCGCTGCCCGGCATCGTCGTCGCGCTGGCGCTGGTCTTCCTCGGCGTCCGCGTCGTGCCGTGGGCCTACCAGGAGGCGCCGCTGCTCGTCCTCGCCTACGTCGTCCTCTTCCTCCCTGCCGCGGTCGGCGCGGTGCGGACCTCGGTGGCGCAGAGCCCGGTCCGCGGCGAGGAGGTGGCGCGCTCCCTCGGGTCGACGCCGGGGCAGGTGCTGCGGCGGGTCACCCTGCCGCTGGCCGCGCCCGGGATCGGGGCGGGTGCGGCGCTCGTCCTGCTCACCTGCATGAAGGAGCTCCCGGCCACCCTGCTGCTCCGCCCCACCGGCACCGACACCCTCGCCACGAGCCTGTGGACCGAGACCGGTGTGGGAGCGTACGGGGCGGCGGCCCCCTACGGCCTGGCGCTCGTCGTCCTCGCCGTGCTGCCCACCATCTGGCTCATGCGAGCCACCGACCGCGACCGAGGAACGGCCCGATGAGCACGCTGACCGTCCGCGGCCTCGACGTCACCCTCGGCGACCTCGCCGTGCTCAGGGGTGTCGACCTCGAGGTGCCCAGCGGGAGCGTCGCCGCCGTCCTCGGCCCGTCCGGGTGCGGCAAGACGACCCTGCTGCGCGCCGTCGCGGGGTTCGTCCGTCCCGACCGCGGCGAGATCCGGATCGGGGACACCGTGGTCTCGGGGGAGGGCCGCCACCTCGCGCCCGAGCGCCGCGGCACCGCCCTCGTCCCCCAGGAGGGCGCGCTCTTCCCGCACCTGTCGGTCGGCGAGAACGTCGCCTTCGGGCTGCCACGCGCCGAGCGCCGCCGCTCGCCCCGGGTCGGCGAGGTGCTGGCCCTCGTCGGGCTCGCCGGGTTCGAGGAGCGCCACCCCGACGAGCTCTCCGGCGGTCAGCAGCAGCGCGTCGCCCTGGCCCGCGCGCTCGCCCCCGACCCCTCGCTCGTCCTGCTCGACGAGCCCTTCTCCGCGCTCGACGCCACCCTGCGCGAGTCGGTGCGCAGCCAGGTCCGCGAGGCCCTCGACCGCTCGCGGGCCACGGCGCTCGTCGTCACCCACGACCAGGACGAGGCCCTGTCCATCGCCGACACCGTCGCCGTCCTCGACGGCGGCCGCATCCAGATGCACGACACCCCGCAGGCCGTCTACCGCGCCCCCGTGGCGCTCGGGGTGGCCCGGTTCGTCGGGCAGGTCGTCGAGCTGCCCGCCGCCGTGAGCGACGGCGTGGCCGCCACCGCGCTCGGTGCGCTGTCCGTGGCCGGAGCACCGGCCGGACGGGGCGTGGTGATGCTGCGGCCCGAGCAGCTGCGACTCCTGCCGGCCGACGGCGCCGATGGCGCCCCCGGCGAGGTCGTCGGCGGCGAGTACTTCGGCCACGACGCGCTCGTGCGCGTGCGGGTCCCGGCCGACGGTGGCGCGGTCGAGGTGCAGGTCCGCACCCTCGGCGAGGTCCCCGTGCGCGGGGCCGTGCGGGTCGGGGTCACGGGGGCCGCCCGATTCTTCCCCGTCCCGCCGCAGCAGCCCTGACCGACCTCGGGGGTGCCGGGCCACCGGCCGATCCGTGGGAGACTGGTGGGCCAGTGCCCTGACCGCCCGACGCAAGGAAACCACCCGCTCGTGTCCCCCCGTGCCCGCACCGCGCTGCAGCCGCACGCCACGCCGCCGGAGGCGATCCGCAACTTCTGCATCATCGCCCACATCGACCACGGCAAGTCGACCCTGGCCGACCGCATGCTGCAGATCACCGGCGTCGTCGACGACCGGGCCATGCGCGCCCAGTACCTCGACCGCATGGACATCGAGCGCGAGCGCGGCATCACCATCAAGAGCCAGGCCGTGCGCATGCCGTGGGACCTCGACGGCTCGCAGCACGTGCTGAACATGATCGACACCCCGGGGCACGTCGACTTCACCTACGAGGTGAGCCGCAGCCTCGCCGCGTGCGAGGGCGCCGTCCTGCTCGTCGACGCCGCGCAGGGCATCGAGGCGCAGACCCTCGCGAACCTCTACCTCGCGATGGAGAACGAGCTCACCATCATCCCGGTGCTCAACAAGATCGACCTGCCGGCGGCGCAGCCCGAGAAGTACGCCGAGGAGCTCGCGAAGCTCATCGGCTGCGAGCCCGAGGACTGCTTCCGGGTGTCGGGCAAGACCGGGGTCGGGGTCGAGCCGCTCCTCGACGAGATCGTTCGCCAGATCCCCGCGCCGTCCGGGAACGCCGACGCCCCGGCCCGCGCGATGATCTTCGACTCGGTCTACGACACCTACCGCGGCGTCGTCACCTACGTGCGCGTCATCGACGGCAACCTCAACCCGCGCGAGCGGATCGTCATGATGTCGACCCGCGCCCACCACGAGCTGCTCGAGATCGGTGTCATCAGCCCGGAACCGGTCCCCGGCAAGGGCCTGGGTGTCGGCGAGGTGGGCTACCTCATCACCGGCGTCAAGGACGTGCGCCAGTCCAAGGTCGGCGACACCGTGACCAACGCCGCCAAGCCCGCCACTGAGGCGCTCGGCGGCTACCGCGACCCCAAGCCGATGGTCTTCTCCGGGCTCTTCCCGCTCGACGGCTCGGACTACCCCGACCTGCGCGAGGCGCTCGACAAGCTCAAGCTCAACGACGCCGCGCTCGTCTACGAGCCCGAGACCTCCGTGGCGCTCGGCTTCGGCTTCCGCTGCGGCTTCCTCGGCCTGCTCCACCTCGAGATCGTCCGCGAGCGCCTCGAGCGCGAGTTCGACCTCGAGCTCATCTCCACCCAGCCCAACGTCGTCTACGAGGTCTCGATGGACGACGGCACGCAGATCGTCGTCACCAACCCCAGCGAGTTCCCCGGCGGCAAGGTCGCCGAGGTGCGCGAGCCCAAGGTGCGCGCCACCATCCTCGCGCCGAGCGAGTTCATCGGCGCGATCATGGAGCTGTGCCAGGGCAAGCGCGGCACCCTGCTCGGCATGGACTACCTGTCCGAGGAGCGCGTCGAGATGCGCTACACCCTGCCGATGGCCGAGGTCGTCTTCGACTTCTTCGACCAGCTCAAGTCGCGCACCCGCGGCTACGCCAGCCTCGACTACGAGCCCGACGGCGACCAGGCGGCCGACCTCGTCAAGGTCGACATCCTCCTCCAGGGCGAGACCGTCGACGCGTTCTCCGCGATCGTCCACAAGGACAAGGCCTACGGCTACGGCGTGATGATGGCCGGCAAGCTCAAGGAGCTCATCCCGCGCCAGCAGTTCGAGGTGCCGATCCAGGCCGCCGTCGGCGCCCGGGTCATCGCCCGCGAGAACATCCGCGCCATCCGCAAGGACGTCCTGGCCAAGTGCTACGGCGGTGACATCTCGCGCAAGCGCAAGCTGCTCGAGAAGCAGAAGGCCGGCAAGAAGCGGATGAAGAACATCGGCTCGGTCGAGGTGCCGCCCGAGGCGTTCATCGCCGCGCTGACCTCCGACGGAGCCGGCGCCCAGGCCACCAAGAAGTGAGCACGGGGGTCGTCCCGGCCCGGTCCGACCGCCTGTTCCTCCCCGCCTCGGCGCTGCTGTGGGGCGTCCAGTTCGCCTTCCTCAACCCGGCGATCGGGATCATCCTCGTCACGCTCTACGACGCGACGCCCGGTCAGGTCGGGGTGGCCCTCGCTGCCTACAACGTCAGCGGGTTCGTCTCCACGCTCGTCGTCCCGACGCGCGCCGACCGCTCGGGCGACTACCTGCGCCCGATGCTGTGGTGCGGCGTCTTCACGGTGCTCCTCGTCACCGCGCTCGCCCTGGCCACGACCCTGCCGATGGCGGTCGTCGCACTGGTGGCGCTGGGCGGCCCGGCGGGGGTCGGGATCGGGCTGCTGTTCGCGCACCAGCGCTCCACGGGGGCCACGGTGCGCGACGTCATGCGGGTGCGGGCGGTGTTCTCGTTCGCCTGGGTGGCCGGGCCACCGCTGGCGGCGTTCCTCATGGGGCTGCTCGGCAACCGCTCGATCCTCTGGGCCATCGCGGCCGTGGCGCTGGTGTCGTTCGGGGTGACGACCGCGATGATCCGCGAGCGCTCCCGGGCCGCGCTCGAGGCCGAGTCGGCCGTGGCCGTCCCGGCGGTGGGCGACCGCATGCTCGACGCGGTGCGGCGCCCCGAGGTGGGGCTGCTCCTGCTGGCGTTCGTCCTGCTGGGCGCGGCGGGCAACGCGGCGGTGTCGACGCTGCCGCTCCTCGTCACCGAGCGGTTGGGCCTCTCGCTCGTCTGGGGTGGTGTGGCCCTGGGGACGGCGGCGGCGCTGGAGATCCCGGTGCTCGTGGCCCTGGGACGGATGTCCGGCCGCTTCGGTCCGCGCCGGATCATCGCGGCCGGGTGCGTGGCCGGTGTCGCCTACTACCTGGCGATGACGGTGGTCGGCGGTCCCGTGGCCCTCGTCGCGGTGCAGGTGCTCAACGCCCTGTTCGTGGCGGTGACGTCAGGGGTGGGGCTCACGCTGGTGCAGGAGGTCGTGGGGCGGCCCGGTCTGGCGTCGGGGTTGTTCATGAACACCACGCGGGTGGGCGCCGTGCTCGCCGGACCGGTCGTCGCCGTGGCGGGGGTGCCCGCGCTCGGCTACCCCGGGGTGTTCGGCGCGTGCGCCCTCCTCGTGGCGGTGGGCCTGGGCGTCCTCGTCCTCGAGTACCTGCTCCGGCGCCCTCAGCCGGATCGCCCGGCGAGGTCGCGCAGCCGCTCCACGTAGTCGGCCCACCACTGGTCGTCGACGTCGGGCAGGTTGCTGACGCCGTCACGCAGGCCGCGGCTGCCGTCGACCTGCTCGCGCAGGATGTCGATGTGGCCCAGGTGCCGGGCCGTCTCGACGGCCATGTGCACGAGCAGGGCGTGCACCGTGGTGTCGGGCTCGCGCCACCACGGCACGGTGGCGGGGGCGTCGCGGTCGAGGGGCGCCACGGTCTCGTCGGCGAACGCGATGACCCGGCGGTAGAGGTCGATGACCTGCTCGGGCGACTCGTCGGCGGTGGCCCACATGTCGTCGTTGGGCTCGGCGTCGTCGGCCCAGAAGGCCATCCGCTCGGGCCAGGGGCGGCCGATGCACGCGCCGAAGTACTCGGCCTCGCAGCCGGCGAGGTGCTTGACCAGGCCGAGGAGGTTGGTGCCGGTGGCGGTGAGCGGCATCCGCAGATCGCGCTCGGCGACGCCCTCGACCTTCCAGAGCACCGACTCGCGCTGGGTCCGCAGGTACCGCCAGGCCGTCTCGTTCGCATCCATGCCGGGCAGCCTGCCATCCGACCCCGACACGGGTCGCCCGAGTTACCGCCCGCTCAGGCGGGAAGGCTCGACTCCTCGACCGTCCCACCCTCGACCGGGCCGTCGCTCCACGCGTCCGGCCGCGCCGCGAGGGCGAGGAGGTCGTGCAGGTCGCGGGGCCAGACGTCCTCGTCGGTGGCGCCCAGTGCCTCGAGCTCCCACCAGCGGATGTCGGCGACGGTCAGCTGCTCCTCCGCCGTGTGGCCGGCGGTGTCGACCTCGAACGCGGGCACGCGCACCGCGAAGAACACCTCGGTCTGGTCGACGACCTTGTCGCTGAAACCGTGGACCGCGGTGCGAACGAGGAACGGACCGATGAGGTCGCCCTCGGTGACGACCAGCCCGGTCTCCTCGCCCAGCTCACGGACAGCGGCCGCGGGATCGCTCTCACCCGGGTCCACGCCGCCGCCCGGGGTCGCCCACCAGTGCGCGACGGGGTCGAGCCCGAGGTCGGTGTCCTGCAGCAGCAGGATGCGGTCGTCCTCGTCGAGGAGGAGGACGCGCACCGCCCTGCGCTCGAACCTGGGGCGGTCGGCGGGGGCCGGCACGACGAACCCGGGCTGGCCGGGGAGCGGGGCGGGGTCCGAGGCGGAGGTCACCCCGCGACCCTAGCCACCGAGGACCTACCCGCGGGTAACATCACCGCCATGACCCAGACCTACGCGCTCTACCGCCGGCTCGCCGACCGCCCGCTGGGTCGCCTCGCCTTCTCCACCCTGTTCTCCCTCAAGGCGCCGTACTTCCGGACGGTGCGCCCGCAGGTGCGCGAGGTCCGCCCGAACCACGCCGAGCTCACGGTCGCCAAGCGCTGGGGCGTGCAGAACCACATCGGCACCGTGCACGCCATCGCCGTGTGCAACGGCCTCGAGGCCGCGATGGGGCTGCTCGCCGAGGCCACCACCCCGCCCGGCCGGCGCTGGATCCCCAAGGGGATGACCGTCGCCTACCTCGCGAAGTCGACGACCGACCTGCTCTGCGTCGCCGAGACCGACGAGGCCGACTGGGCCGAGGTCGGCGACGTGCCCGTGCGCGTGCGGGCGGTGCGCACTGACGGCACCGTCGTCGTCGAGGGCACCATCACCATCTACGTCAGCGAGAAGCCCTCCCGCTGAGGGTGGTTCGTGCGAGAGGGTGGCGGCGATGACGACCACCCTCTTCCTCGGCCGGGCCTGGTGCCCCGCACAGGGGCACCTCGACGCCGTGGCGGTCCGCAACGGGCGGGTCCTCGCCGTGGGCGCCGCGGCCCGCGAGCTGCGGGGTGACGGCGTCACCGAGGTCGAGGTCGACGGCCTCCTCCTCCCGGCGTTCGGCGACGGGCACGCGCACCCGGTGTTCGCCGCCCTGGAGGACGAGGGGCCGCGCATCCGCGAGCAGGGCTCGGTGGCCGGCATCGTCGCCGAGGTGGCGCGCTGGGCGGCGGCGCACCCCGACGAGCCCTGGGTGGTGGGGGCGTCGTACGACTCGACGCTCGCTCCCGACGGACTCTTCGACGCGCGGTGGCTCGACGCCGCCGTGCCCGACCGCCCCGTCGTCCTGCGCGCCGGCGACTACCACGCGGCCTGGGTCAACAGCGTCGCCCTCGAGCGGGCGGGCATCGACGCGGCCACGCCCCAGCCCGAGCTCGGCGAGATCCCGCGCCGCCCCGACGGGTCGCCGCTGGGGACGCTGCTGGAGTGGGGCGCCGTCGACCTCGTCCTCGACCGGTGCGGCCCACACCCGCTGGAGGTGCGGGTCGGCGCGCTGGAGCGGGCCACCCGCCACCTCGCGGCGCTCGGCATCACCTGGGTGCAGGACGCGTGGGCCGAGGCTGACGACGTCGAGACCTACCTGGCCGCGTCGCGCGAGGGCCGGCTGCACTGTGCGGTGAACCTCGCGCTGTACGCCGACCCGCGGCGCGGCCCCGACCAGGTCGAGGTGCTCGTGGCCCTGCGCGAGCGGGTGCGCGTGCACGGCGACCCGCTCCTCACCGCCGAGACGGTCAAGCTCTTCGCCGACGGCGTCGTCGAGAACGCGACGGCCGCTCTCCTGCAGCCGTACTCGATGCCGGGGTGCGCCCACGCGGGCATGCTCGTCTGGGAGCCGGAGGCGCTCGCACAGGTCGTCACGGCCGTCGATGCCGCCGGGTTCCAGACACACGTGCACGCGATCGGCGACCGGGCCGCGCGGGTGGCGCTCGACGCCCTCGAGGCCGCCGACCGGGCCAACGGGCCGCGCGACCGGCGGCCCGTCCTCGCCCACGTCCAGCTCGTCGACCCCGCCGACCGGGCGCGGATGGCGGCCCTCGGGGTGGTCGCGAACGCCGAGCCGCTGTGGGCCCAGCTCGACCCGGTGATGGAGGAGCTCACGGTGCCGCGGCTCGGCGACGACCGCTCGGCCGCGCAGTACCCGCTCGCCTCGCTGGCTGCCCTCGGGGTGCGGCTCTCGTTCGGCTCGGACTGGCCGGTGTCCTCGCCCGACCCGCTCGAGGGCCTCGCGGTGGCGTGCTCCCGGCAGACGCCTGACGGGGTGCCGGAGGGCGGTTGGACCCCGGACGAGCGCCTCTCCCTCGAGGCGGCGCTCACCGCGTACACCGCGGGCACGGCGCACCAGGCGTTCCGCCCGGCCGGCACGCTGCGCCCCGGTGACGACGCCGACCTCGTGCTCCTCGACGCCGACCCGTTCTCGGTGGCATCCCCGCTCGACCTCGCGCGGTTGCGGGTCGTCGGGACCTGGCTGCGGGGCCGGAGGGTCGACCTCAGCGGGTGAGGCGGGTGCGCAGGCGCTCGACGTCGGCCGGCGACCAGCCGTGGGCGAGCAGCCAGCCGGCCGCGCCGCCCCAGCCCTCGTGGACCGCGGCGAGGATCGCCTCGATCGACTCGGCGCGGGGGAGCTGGTCCTCGAGCTTCTGCTTGGCGAGCGCCTCGCCGTAGGACTCGCGCGGCATGAGGCGGCCGATGATCCGCTCCAGCCGCTCGGCGGTGAGGACGTAGTCGGCCACGATCTCGTCGTGGGGGACGCCGGCGACGTCGAGCGCCATCGCGACGACGGTGCCCGTGCGGTCCTTGCCGGCGGCACAGTGGACGACGACCGCGCCCTCGGCGCCCGCGACGACCTCGAGCGCCGCGGCGACGGACTCGGGGCGTTTGGCGAGGTAGCGCAGGTAGTGGCTGGCCCAGAACGACGCGTCGCGGACCGGGTCGTCGTCGCGCCAGGGCAGGGCACGCCGCCCCACGTCGCCGACCGACTCGCTCGCCCGCTGCTCCTCGATGAGGGAGTGGTGGTGGTGCGTCAGGGCCTCCACGCGGCGCAGCGGCCCGGGCCCCTCGAGGTGCAGCTCGGTGTCGGTGCGCAGGTCGACGATGTCGGTGACGCCCAGCTCGTCGACGAGCCGGGTGACGTCGGCGTCGGAGAGGTCCTGGAGGTTGTCGGAGCGGATGAGCCGCCCGGTCGCCACGGTCCCGCCGTCGCGCGTGGGCAGGCCGCCGAGGTCGCGCATGTTGACGAGTCCGTCGAGCTCGATCCACCGGTCCGTCACCCCGCCATCGTAGGTCGGCCCCGCCGGCCCCCGGCGGGCAGGGGAGGATGGTGCCGTGCCCCGACTGCCCGACGGCGACCCCGCGCCCGCGTCCGGTGAGCTGCCGCCCGAGGCGCTCGCCACGCTCCCCGGCGCCCGCCTGGGCCTCTACCTGCACGTGCCGTTCTGCTCGGTGCGCTGTGGCTACTGCGACTTCAACACCTACACGCTCGGCGAGCTCGGCCCCGGTGCCTCCACCGACGACTTCGCGACCACCGCCCTGGCCGAGCTCGACCTCGCCGCGCGCGTCCTGGGCGACGGGGCCGGACCCGTGCACACGGTCTTCGTCGGCGGCGGCACCCCGACCCTGCTCCCGCCGGACGACCTCGTCCGCCTCGTCAACGGGGTCCGCGAGCGGTTCGGCCTCGCCGACGGCGCCGAGGTCACCACCGAGGCCAACCCCGACTCGGTGACCCCGGAGGACCTGAGGACGCTCGCCGACGGTGGCTTCACCCGGGTCAGCATCGGGATGCAGTCGGTCGTCCCGCACGTGCTGCGCACCCTCGACCGCACCCACGACCCGGCCCGCGTGGCGCTGGCCGTCGAGGGCGCCCGTGCCGCCGGTCTGGCGACGAGCGTCGACCTCATCTACGGCACGCCGGGGGAGTCGCTGGAGGACTGGCGGGCCAGCCTCGAGGCCGCCATCGCCCTCGGGCCCGACCACGTCTCGGCCTACGCCCTCGTCATCGAGGAGGGCACCCGGATGGCCGTGCAGGTGCGCCGCGGCGAGCTCCCGCTGCCCGACGGCGACGACGAGGCCGACAAGTACGAGCTCGCCGACGAGCTCCTCTCCGCGGCCGGATTCGGCTGGTACGAGGTGAGCAACTGGGCCCGCGACGACGCCGCCCGCTGCCGCCACAACGAGGGCTACTGGCGCGGCGACCCCTGGTGGGGGATCGGCCCGGGCGCGCACAGCCACGTCGGAGGGGTCCGCTGGTGGAACGTCAAGCACCCGCGCACCTACGCCGCCGCCCTCGCCGAGGGCCGCTCACCCGCGGCCGGCCGCGAGACCCTCACCGCCGAGCAGCGGCACGACGAGCGCGTCCTGCTGGGCGTGCGGCTGCGCGAGGGGCTGCCCGTCGACGTCCTGCACGCCGACGGCCGCACCGCCGTCGCCGGCCTCGTCGCTGACGGGCTGGTCGACGGCCGTGCGGCCGTGGGGGAACGGCGGGTCGTCCTCACCCGGCGGGGTCGGCTGCTCGCCGATGCCGTGGTGCGGCGCCTGCTCGGGGTGTAGCGGGTCCAGCGCCTACTTGATGAACTGCGGGGTCATCGGCGGGGTCCACCACTCACCGTTGTTCGCCTTCACCGCGCCGATGATGTGGACGACGACGGCCCAGATGAAGACCGCGATGAGGATCGGGATGCCGATGAGGGCGCCGATGATCGTGATGGTCAGCAGCCAACCGATGAGGAAGCCGATGCCCGCGGTGATCTGCACGTTGAGCGAGTTCGCCGCGTGGGCCCGCACGAAGGGGCCGCGGTCCTTGTACATCAGGTAGATGACCAGGGAGCCGACGAAGCCGAGGAAGCCACCGGACAGCACCATCGCGCCGCCGCCGACGACGTGGCTGAGCATGCCCCAGGTGCGCTCCTCGCTCGGGGTGAGGGGGGCGGCCTGCGGCGCGTACTGCGGCGGGGACTGCTGGGCGTAGTAGGGCGGGTGCTGCTGTGCGTCCTGGGGCTGCTCGTACGCGGCAGGCGGGGGCGGCGTCGGGTACGGCTGCTCGGCGGGGGCCGGGGCGGGGGGTGCGAGAGGGGCCTCGGCGGTGGCGGCCTCGGGGGCAGCGGCCTCGGGGGCAGCGGCCTCGGGTGCCGGAGGCGGCGGCGGGGCCGTGGGGTCGGTGGGGGTCTCGTCGGGGCGAGGGGTGGTGTCGCTCATGGCTGGTCCTTCGTCGAGGTGGTCTGTGCCCATCCAACACCGAAGGACCCCCTCCACGATCCCGTTCCGGGGGTGCGCCGGGGTCGCTCTCGGGGTCGGCTCAGGGGCGACCCCGACCAAACGTCCCCGCGGTGTCGGCGCCGTTGGCCACACTGGTGCCATGGAGCTTCTCGACCGGGTCCGCGCGGCGCTTCCCCCAGCCGAGGAGAAGCGCATGTTCGGGGGCACCGGCTTCATGGTCGACGGCGCCCTCGCCTGCTCGGTCAGCCTGCGCGGCCTGCTCGTGCGCGTCGGCGCCGACCAGCAGGCCGACCTGCTCGCCACCGAGGGGGTCGAGCCGATGGTCATGGGCGGGCGCGCCAGCCGCGGCTGGGTGCACGTCGCCCCGGTCCTCCTCGGCGACGACGCCGACCTGCGCGAGTGGCTCGACCTCGGCGTCGCGGCGGCGCGCGCGGCGGTCTGGAAGTCCTAGCGGGTCCCGTCGGCCTACGCCGAGCCGGGCGCGGTGACGAAGTCGATGAGCTCCTCCACCCGTCCGAGCAGCTCGGGCTCGAGGTCGGTCCACGACCCCACCGACCCGAGGATGCGGCGCCACGCCATCGCGACGTCGGCCTGGGTCGCGTGCGGCCAGCCGAGGTGGGCGCAGATGCCGTGCTTCCACGACGTCCCGCGCGGGATGACGGGCCAGGCCTGCATCCCGAGGCGCTCGGGCTTCACCGACTGCCAGACGTCGACGTACGGGTGGCCGACGACGAGCACGTGCGGGGCCCAGGGGCGCAGCCGGCGGGCCTCCTCCACGACGCGCATCTCCTTCGTGCCGGGCACGAGATGGTCCACGAGCACGCCCATCCGGCGCTCCGGCGACGGGGCGAAGTCCCGGATGGCGCCGGCGAGGTCGTCGACCCCGTCGAGCATCTCCACCACGACGCCCTCCACGCGCAGGTCGTCGCCCCAGACCTTCTCCACGAGCTCGGCGTCGTGCTTGCCCTCGACGAAGATCCGCGACCCGCTGGCCACGCGCGCCCTCGTCCCGGCCACCGAACGCGACCCGCTCGCCGTGCGCGCACCGGCCGCTCTGGCCTCGGCCAGCCGCGCCGCCTCGCGCGCCATCGGCTTGGTGAGCGTCACGGGGGAGCCGTCCACGAGGAAGCCCGGCCCCAGCCGGAAGCCCTTGGTGCGCCCGCGCCGGTCCTCCAGGTGGACGACGTGCACCCCGCCGGCCTTCTCCACGCGCACGACGGCGCCCACCCAACCGGTCTCCACGTCCTCCACGACCGTGCCCGGTTCGGCGGCCAGCTCGACGCTGCGCCCCTTCGGGGGTCGTTTCCAGTCGCCACCGAGGACGTCGCCGCCGTACCTGTCCACCACGGCGGCGACGCTAACCCGCCACCACGCCTTTCGTCGCGGTGGCACGCCGCCGCGGTTCGCGCGGGGTCGGGGGCACCCCGTAGAATTGGCACTCGTTGCACGAGAGTGCCAAGAGCGCCGCGAGCGCCCCAGCCCTGACCGTCGACCTCGGAGGTGACCACCGGATGAGCGAGGACCGACGCCTGCGCGTGCTGCGCGCCATCGTCCAGGACTACGTGCAGACCTCCGAGCCGGTCGGCTCCAAGGCGCTGCTCGAGCGCCACCACCTCGGCGTCTCCGCCGCCACGGTCCGCAACGACATGGCGGCGCTGGAGGAGGAGGGCCTCATCGCGGCCCCGCACACCAGCGCCGGGCGCATCCCCACCGACGCCGGCTACCGCCTCTTCGTCGACCGGCTCTCCGCGGTCAAGCCGATGAGCGGGGCCGAGCAGCGCGCCATCGGCCAGTTCCTCCAGGGGGCCGTCGACCTCGACGACGTCGTCGACCGCACCGTGCGTCTCCTTGCCTCGCTGACCCGCCAGGTCGCCGTCGTCCAGTACCCGTCGCTCTCGCGCAGCTCGGTGCGCCACGTCGAGCTCGTGCCCATCGGGCCGGCCCGCCTGCTCGTCGTCCTCATCACGACCACGGGGCGGGTGGAACAGCGCCTCATCGAGGTCGCCGTCGACCTCCTCACGCCCGAGGGCGAGAAGGCGATGGTCACCCTGCGCTCCGAGGTGAACGCGGCGATCGGCGGGCGCACGCTGGCCGAGGCGTCCTTCGAGCTCGCCGGAGTCCCCGACCGCATCGAGCCCACCCTGCGGGAGCTGGTCCGCTCCATCGTCACGGCCCTGCAGGACTCGCTCGTCGAGGAGCGCGAGGAGCGCGTCGTCCTCGCCGGCACGGCCAACCTCGCGCGCGTCGGCCCCGACTTCACGATGAGCCTGGGGCCGGTCCTCGAGGCGCTCGAGGAGCACGTCGTGCTCCTCAAGCTGCTCGGCACCGTCGCCGAGCAGGGCGACGCCGTGGCCGTGCGCATCGGGCACGAGAACCCGTTCGCGGGCCTGCACACGACCTCGATGGTGACGTCCGGGTACGGCGCCGGGTCCGACCTCGTGGCCGGGCTCGGGGTCGTCGGCCCCACCCGCATGGACTACCCCACGACGATGGCCGCGGTGCGGGCCGTCGCCACCTACGTCTCGCGGATCCTCGACGAGTGACCCGCGCGACCACCGCCCGCACCACCACCCCAGACCACCACCCCGTCCGGAGGACACCCCACCCGTGAACGACTACTACGCCGACCTCGGGGTCGCCCGCGACGCGAGCCCGGAGGACGTCAAGCGCGCCTACCGCAAGGCCGCGCGTCGGCTCCACCCCGACGTCAACCCCGGCGCCGAGGCCGAGGAGCAGTTCAAGAAGGTCTCGCAGGCCTACGACGTGCTCTCCGACGCCGACAAGCGCCGCGCCTACGACATGGGCTCCGACCCCTACGCCGCCGGTGCCGCCGGCTTCGGCCAGGGCTTCTCCTTCAGCGACATCATGGACGCCTTCTTCGGCGGCCAGGGTGCCGGCGGCCGCGGTCCGCGCTCGCGGATGGCGCGCGGCCAGGACGCGCTCGTGCGCCTCGACATCGACCTCGGCGACGCCGTGTTCGGTGCGATGAAGGACCTCACCATCGAGACCGCGGTCGGCTGCCAGACCTGCGAGGGCGCGGGCATGCGCCCGGGCACCTCCACCCGCCGCTGCGACGTCTGCGAGGGCCGCGGCGAGATCCAGCAGGTGCAGCGCAGCTTCCTCGGCCAGGTGATGACGACCCGCCCGTGCATGACCTGCCAGGGCTTCGGCGAGATCATCACCGACCCCTGCTACGACTGCTCCGGCGACGGCCGCGTCCGCACCCGACGCACCCTGACCCTGCGCGTCCCCGCCGGCGTCGACACCGGCACCCGCATCCAGCTGGCCGGTGAGGGCGAGGTCGGCCCGGGGGCCGGTCCGGCCGGCGACCTGTACGTCGAGGTCGCGGTCAACCGCCACCCGGTCTTCCAGCGCCGCGGCGACGACCTCCACTCCACGATCGAGGTCCCGATGACGGCCGCCGCCCTCGGCGCGACCCTGTCGATGGAGACCTTCGACGGCCCCCAGTCCCTCGACATCAAGCGCGGGGCGCAGTCGGGCGACACCATCACGCTGCGCGGGCTCGGGGTCACCCACCTGCGGGGCACCGGGCGCGGCGACGTCATCGTGCACACGATGGTCCAGACGCCCACGCGCCTCGACCCCGAGCAGGAGGAGCTGCTGCGCCAGCTCGCCAAGGCCCGCGGCGAGGAGCGCCCCGAGGGGCGCGTCTCCAACCCCGGCGAGGGCGGCCTGTTCGGCAAGCTCCGCGACGCCTTCAAGACCCGCTGAGCAACCCGCCCGGTCCCTGATGACGCTGCCCCTCCACCTCCTGCCGTCCGGGTCCCTCGCGGGGCGCGGCCCCGGCGACACGGTCGTCCTCGACGGCCCGGAGGGGCGCCACGCGGCCACCGTGCGGCGCACCCGCGTGGGGGAGCACCTCCTGCTCACCGACGGCGCAGGGCTGCGGGTGGAGGGCGAGGTGGTCGCCGTCGGGGCGGGCACGCTCGACCTGCGGGTGCTCACCGTCGACCTCGACCCCGAGCCCAGCCCGCGCCTCGTGCTCGTCCAGGCGCTGGCGAAGAACGACCGCGACGACCAGGCGGTCGAGGCCGCCACCGAGTGCGGCGTCGACGAGGTCGTGCCGTGGCAGGCCTCCCGCAGCGTCGTTCAGTGGCGCGGCGAGCGGGGCGAGAAGGCGCGCCGCAAGTGGGACGCCGTGCTCGTCGCCGCCACGAAGCAGTCGCGACGCACGCGCCGCCCGGTCCTCGGGGAGACCGCGACGACCGCCGACCTCGTGAGGCGGGTGCCGTCGGCGGCGGCGACCTTCGTCCTCCACGAGGACGCCACGACGCCGCTGGCCGGCGCCGCCGTGCCCGACGAGGGTGACGTCCTCGTCGTCGTCGGGCCCGAGGGTGGCATCTCTCCCGAGGAGCTCCAGGCCCTGGTCTCCGCCGGGGCCACCGCCGTGCGGCTGGGCTCCACGGTGCTGCGCTCGTCGAGCGCCGGCCCGGCGGCCCTGGCGGTACTCAGCGCCGCCGCCCGCTGGCGCTGACCCCACCCCCGCCCCCCTTCATCACCCGCTACGGGGCAGGAGGTGTCGTGATCACGACACTTCCTGCCCTGTAGCGCGCGAGGTCGGGCGCGCGGTAGCGGCCGTCAGCGGACGGTGAAGGGCATCGTCGTCTCGGCGGAGACCGTGGTGCCGTCCTGCGCGCTCACCTCGTACACGCGCACGGCGTAGGAGCCGGGCGCCAGGGTCCCGAGCGGGACGGCGTAGGTGCCGCGGCCGGGGGCACCGATGGAGGCCATGACGTGGCCCTCGTCGACGACGGCGCCGTCGCGCAGCAGCTGCCACGACACGGTCGCCTCGAAGACGCTCGCCTCGCCCTCCACGGTCACCGGCCCGGCGCGCAGCACCTGTCCGCGCGTGGGGGAGGTGACCCAGATCGGCGCGAGGTCCTCGTAGTACAGGTCGCGTGACGCGGGCCGGTTGTAGGCCCGGTCCACGGGCAGGGTCCCGAAGATCCGGGTCGAGCCGTCGGCGAGGACGAAGCGCACCGGGAGGGTGCCGCGGCCCACCGCCGCCTGGGCGGTCCACACGAGCTGCTGCACGCTGACCCGCTCGGTGTCCGCGGGGAACGCCGTCGTCCCGGGCCCGGACAGGGTGATCGTGATGCCGCCCGTGGTCACCGCCACGTCCTCCAGCGACACGCCCTCCCACGTGCGCAGGTACCCGTCGGTGCCGGCGGGAACGGCCGTCATCGCGAGCCCGACGGCCGCGCGGGCGCGGACCTGCTCGGTGGCGTCCTTCGACACCCCCGTTGCGGTGAGCCACTCGCGGTACAGCCGCGCCACCCGGCCGTCGTCGCCGACCGGCGCGAGGTAGTAGACGGGCAGGGCCGCGAGAGAGCCCGTGGCCGAGGGGGAGGGGCTGGGTCCCGGCGACGGGTCGGTCGAGGTGCTCACCGACGGGCTGGCCGAGGGTGCGGGAGTGCCGGTGCCGCCCGGCAGCGGGTCGCGCCGGTCCGGGAGGCCGAACCACACCCCGGCCACGACCGCCAGCACCGCGGCGGCTGCGGCGAGCGGCAGCCACGAGCGGGTCGAACGCGCCGGCCGCAGGGGCCGGACGACACCCGGCGGACGCGTGCGCCGCAGGATCTCGTCGAGCCGGTCGGACGGCTCGACCAGCGTGGCCCGGTCGTCCAGGGCGGTGCGCAGGGCCCGCGCGGTGCGGTCGTCGTCGTTCATGCCCACTCCCTCCCGGTGCGCAGGGCCGCCAGGCCCCGGCTCGCGTGCGTCTTGACCGACCCTGCCGAGATGTCGAGGGCCTCGGCGATCTGGGCCTCACCGAGGTCGAGGTAGTAGCGCAGGAGCAGCACCTCGCGCTGCCGCACCGGCAGGCGGGCCAGGGCCGAGAGGAGGGCCTCGCGGGACAGCCCCGCGACCGCGGAGTCCTCGGCGCTCGGGGCGGTGCGGGCGCTCGGGTCCTCGGACCCTCCGCGCACCGACGCGGCCCACCGCTCCTCGACGCCGCGGTGCCGCAGCGCCGAGCGGGCCCCGTTGAGGACGGACCGACGCAGGTACGCCGTGGCGGCGGCCCGGTCACGCAGCCCGGACCAGTGCCCGTGCAGGGCGACGAACGCGTCCTGGACGACCTCCTCGGCCTCCCCGGCGTCGTGGAGGAGCAGCCACGCCAGGCGCACGAGCGGACCCCAGTGCACGGCGTAGAGCTCCGTCACGGCGTCGTCGGCGGAGCGCGGCGTGCCCAGCTCGCTCACGATGGCCATTCTCACGCCCTGATGACGCGCAGGTCACCGGTTCGGTTGACCGGGCCGTAGATTCGGGGGATGAGCCCGACCACCGCAGCCGAGTGCCTGTTCTGCAGGATCGTCGCCGGCGAGGTCCCGGCGGCGGTCGTCGCCGAGACCGACCGCTCCGTCGCGTTCCGTGACGTCAGCCCCCAGGCGCCCACCCACGTGCTCGTGGTGCCCCGGCGGCACGTGGCGAACGCGGCGGACCTCGCCGAGGCCTCCGCCGAGGAGCTCTCCGACGTCGTGGCCCTGGCCGGGCAGGTCGCGGTCCGGGAGGGGCTGGCCGGGGCCTACCGGATGGTGTTCAACACCGGCGCCGGGGCCGGTCAGACGGTGTTCCACGCCCACCTCCACGTGCTCGGCGGGCGCCCCCTGTCCTGGCCCCCGGGCTGAGCCCCGCATTCTCGGGTGCTCGCTGTCCCCAGCGCCTCGTAGACTTGACCCACGATGACTGACGCCCATACCGACCAGCCCGGGCCCGCCGACGCGCAGCCCGGGCCGAGCCATCCCCACGTCCCCCAGCACACCGTCGTCGTCCCGCCCGACGTCGCGATGGTGACGCTCCTCGGTCCGCGCGACGAGATGCTGCGCACGATGGAGCGCCAGTTCCCCCACGTGCAGATCCACGTCCGGGGCAACGAGTTCCACATCTCCGGGCCCAGCGCCGAGGTCGCCCTCGTCGAGCGGCTCATCGACGAGCTGCTCGACGTCCTCGAGGCCGGCCAGCCGCTCAACCGCGACGCGGTCGAGCGCTCCATCCAGATGCTGCGCGCCCAGACCGTCGAGCGTCCCGCCGACGTGCTGACGATGAACATCGTCTCCAACCGCGGGCGCACCATCCGGCCCAAGACGCTGGGGCAGAAGCGCTACGTCGACGCCATCGACACCAACACCATCGTCTTCGGCATCGGCCCGGCGGGTACCGGCAAGACCTACCTCGCCATGGCCAAGGCCGTGGCGGCGCTGCAGGCCAAGCAGGTCAACCGGATCATCCTCACCCGGCCCGCGGTCGAGGCGGGGGAGCGGCTCGGCTTCCTGCCCGGCACGCTCAACGACAAGATCGACCCGTACCTGCGGCCGCTGTACGACGCGCTGCACGACATGGTCGACCCCGAGTCGATCCCGCGGCTCATGGCCTCCGGCACCATCGAGGTCGCGCCACTGGCCTACATGCGCGGCCGCTCGCTCAACGACGCGTTCATCATCCTCGACGAGGCGCAGAACACCTCGCCCGAGCAGATGAAGATGTTCCTCACCCGCCTGGGCTTCGGCTCGAAGATGGTCGTCACCGGCGACGTCACGCAGGTCGACCTCCCCGGCGGCACGAGCAGCGGCCTGCGGGTCGTGCGCGACATCCTCACCGACCTCGACGACGTCCACTTCGCCGAGCTCACCGCGGTCGACGTCGTGCGGCACCGCCTCGTCGGCGCCATCGTCGACGCCTACGGCGTGTGGGACGAGAAGCAGCAGCAGAAGAACCACCGGGGCCCGCACCGGTGAGCATCGACGTCCTCAACGAGACCGAGGTGCAGCTCGACGAGCTCGAGCTGGTCGCCATCTCCCGCTACGTCCTGGGGCAGATGCGGGTGCACCCGCAGGCCGAGCTGTGCATCCGGCTCGTCGACGAGGCCGCGATGGAGACCCTCCACGTGCAGTGGATGGACCTCCCCGGCCCCACCGACGTCATGAGCTTCCCCATGGACGAGCTGCGCCCGGGGCGCGAGGGGTCCGACCCCGAGGAGGGCATGCTCGGCGACATCGTGCTGTGCCCCACGGTCGCCGCGAAGCAGGCCCGCGAGGCCGGCCACGCCACCGAGGAGGAGCTGCTGCTGCTGACGACGCACGGCATCCTGCACCTCCTGGGCTTCGACCACGCGGAACCCGACGAGGAGAAGGAGATGTTCGAGCTCCAGCGCCAGCTCCTCCTGACCTTCCTCGCCACCCGCGGCCGCCCCACCGCGTGACGGCCCGGCCAGGACCCCTCCCATGACCGGACTCGTCACCGCTGCGGTGGTCGCCACCCTCGTCGCGTTCCTCATCGCCACCACCGAGGCCGCGTTCGCGCGGATGTCGCGCAGCCGCGCCCACGAGCTGCTCGAGGAGGGGCGCCCCGGCGCCCGCGCCCTCGTCAAGGTCGTCGGCGACACCGCGGCGTACCTCTCGGTGCTCTCGTTCCTGCGGGTCATCGCCGAGTCCACCGTCGCCGTGATGGTGACGCTGGCGGTCACCGACTACGTCGACGGCACGGTCGAGGGCTTCTTCATCGCCATCGCGATCATGGCGCTGATCTCCTTCGCGGTCGTCGGGGTGTCGCCCGGCACCCTCGGGCTGCAGCACAGCGCGCAGGTGTCGCTTGCGGCCGCCCCGACCGCGGTCTGGCTGCGGCGCGTCCTCGGGCCGTTCTCCCGCCTGCTCATCGCGCTCACCAACGCCGTGACGCCCGGAAAGGGCTACCGCGACGGGCCGTTCGAGAGCGAGAGCGAGCTGCGCGACCTCGTCGACCTCGCCCGCGACTCCGCGCTCATCGAGGCGGGGGAGCGGGAGATGATCCACTCCGTCTTCGAGCTCGGCGACACCATCACCCGTGAGGTCATGGTCCCGCGCACCGACATGGTCGCCATCGACGACGACCGCTCGTGCCGCCAGGCGATGAGCCTGTTCATCCGCTCGGGGTTCTCGCGGATCCCGGTGCTGGGGCGCGACGTCGACGACATCGTCGGCCTGCTCTACCTCAAGGACGTCATCCGCCGCACCAACGCCGACCCCGAGGCCGGCACGGTCGCCGTCACCGAGGTGATGCGCCCGATGCCGTTCGTCCCGGAGAGCAAGCCGGTCGACGACCTGTTGCGCGAGATGCAGCGGGACCAGACGCACTTCGCCGTGGTCGTCGACGAGTACGGCGGCACCGCCGGCCTGGTGACGATCGAGGACATCCTCGAGGAGATCGTCGGCGAGATCACCGACGAGTACGACCGCGAGGCCCCCGAGGTCGAGGACCTCGGCGACGGCCGCACCCGGGTCGTCGCGGCGATGCACGTCGACGACCTCGCCGAGCTGTTCGACGTCGACATCGACGAGGAGACCGTCGACACCGTCGGCGGGCTCATCGGCAAGACCATCGGGCGGGTCCCGATCCTCGGGTCCACCTGCGAGGTCGCGGGGCTGCGCCTCACGGCCGAGCGGATGTCCGGCCGGCGCCACCGCATCGCCACCGTCGTCGTCGAGCGGGTCTCCGACGACGCCGCCGGCACCACCACCGAGGTCGAGGAGAAGGTCCCGTGAGCGCGTCCACGTCAACGGGGTACCTCGCGGGGTTCGCGTGCCTCATCGGGCGCCCGAACGCCGGGAAGTCGACCCTCACCAACGCCCTGGTCGGCCAGAAGGTCGCCATCACGTCGAGCAAGCCGCAGACGACCCGCCACACCATCCGCGGCATCGTCACCAGCGAGACGAGCCAGCTCGTCCTCGTCGACACCCCCGGCCTGCACAAGCCGCGCACCCTGCTGGGCCAGCGGCTCAACGACCTCGTGCGCGAGACGCTGCTCGAGGTCGACGTCATCGGGTTCTGCGTCCCCGCCGACCAGCGGATCGGGCCCGGTGACCGCTTCATCGCCGCCGAGCTCGCCGAGCTCAAGCGCGGCAAGCGCACGCCCGTGGTGGCGCTGGCGACGAAGTCCGACACGGTCGACCGCGACCGGCTCGCCGAGCACCTCATCGCACTCGACCAGCTGGGCGACTGGGCCGACATCGTGCCGTGCTCGGCCACGCGTGGCGACCAGGTCGACGTCGTGGGGCGGGTGCTGTCCGGGCACCTGCCGCCCTCGCCCGGTCCGCTCTACCCCGACGGCCAGCTCACCGACGAGCCGGAGATGGTGATGATCGCCGAGCTGGTCCGCGAGGCCGCGCTCGAGGGCGTGCGCGACGAGCTGCCGCACAGCCTGGCCGTGGTGGTCGAGGAGATGGTCCCGCGCGAGGGGCGTCCCGACGACAAGCCGCTGCTCGACGTGCGGGTCAACGTCTTCGTCGAGCGCGACAGCCAGAAGGCCATCGTCATCGGGCGCGGCGGGTCACGGCTGCGCGAGGTCGGCACCAACGCGCGCACCGGCATCGAGGCGCTCCTCGGCCAGCGCGTTCACCTCGACCTCCACGTCAAGGTCGCCAAGGACTGGCAGCGCGACCCCAAGCAGCTCGGCCGCCTGGGGTTCTGACGCTCGTCAGCTGTCGCGTCAGTACTGCGCGCCGGTGATGATGCCGATGGCCTGGGTGCGGCTCCTCGCGCCGAGACGTCGGACGATCTCGGCGACGTCGGCCGACACCGTGCGCTCGGAGACGAGCAGGGCGCGGGCGATCTCGCGGTCGCTGGCCCCGGAGGTGAGGTGGAAGGCGATCTGCACCATCCGCCGGGTGAAGGGCGGCTCCTGCTGCTCGTCGAGCACGGCCTTGGAGACCCGCCACCCGGCGTCGTAGACCCGCACCGCGCGGGCGACGAGGCTGGCGTCGGTCGACTCGTAGACCGACGCCACGGGGGTGGTGGCGTGCGGCTGGCCGACGAAGACGCGGGCGCCGTCGAGCAGCAGCATGCTGTCGACGACGTGCCCCACCCGCAGGTAGGGGTGGTGGTGGCTGGCCAGCAGCGGGAGGTTGTGCACGCTGAGGGGCGTCGTGAGGTAGCGCAGGTCGACGCCGGGGCGGTGGCGCAGCGCGGCGAACGGCTGGGCGGCCCGCACCGTGGCCCACGACGGGAGGATCGTCATGTGCCAGACGCTGCGGCGCACCTGGGCAGCGGCGCGCACGGCCCCGCCACGCAGGGCGGCGTCGACCTGTCCGAGCTCGCGCACGCGGGGGTCGCCGGCGGCGATGAGCCCGTGCACCCAGGCGAAGAAGGCGCGGGCGTTGTCGGAGGTGTCGCCGGTCTCGTCGGCCAGCGGGTCCGGCGCCGGGGTCATGCGTCGCCCCCGGCCAGGAGGGCGACGGCGTGCGTGCGGTTGCGGGCGCCGCACCAGTCGATGATGCGCCGGACGAGGACCTGGACGGTGCGCGGTGCGATGCCGAGCCGGGTCGCGATCTCCTGGTCGGTGTCGCCGTCGATCATCCCGAGCGCGACGACGAGGGAGCGGCTGTCGAGGGCGGGCAGCAAGGCGACCTCGTCGAGGGGGTCGGCGTGCTCGAAGACCTCCTCGAAGGCGCGGGCCGACGCGGTGACCATCGCGGGGTCCTCGGTGCGCCAGATGGTCGTGGCGAGCGGGGTGCCGCGGCGGCCGCCGACGAGCAGGACGTCGTCGGCGAGCAGCATCGAGCCCGGGACCGGGGTGATGCGGCAGTTCGCCACCTCCGGGCGGAGGAAGGAGGTGACGAGCCGCACGCGCACGGCGAAGGGCGACATCAGCGAGCGGCAGTCGACGCCGCGGGCCGCGGAGCGCAGGGTCTGCTCGTGGCCGCGGCGCAGGGCGCCGAGGGAGGAGCCCTCGGACATGCTCCAGGCCCGGCGGTGCGTCTGGTCCGGGAGGTCGCGCAGGTGCTCGGCCATCTCCAGGGGGCTGCCGAGGAGGCGGAAGGTGCCGTCGTCGGCGGTGATCGAGGCCTGGACCGCGTCGAAGAACGCCGAAGCGCTGTCGCCCCTCGTCGTCGGTCGGTCGTCGACGCCCGCCACGCGGCCCGTGCTCCCCTCGTCGGCGGCGACCCCTCGTCACCGCGGCGCCCAGCGTATCCGGTGGGTGGGCTAGGCGGCGGGAGCCGGTCCACGGCCTCCACAGGCAGGTCACAGGTCCACGGGGCCCTGGGCCGGGCCGGTTCGGGCGTGTCTTCGTGGCGGAGGCGCGCTCCCGTGCGGAGAAAAAGTCCATGCACGGACTGCGAGATCTCGCAACAGGGGTGGCGGATGGGTGGGCGGCTCGTCACAGTGGGGGTGGTCGTGGTGCCCGGTCCTGGACCGGACACCGCGACAGCCGTCGTCGGAGCGCGCCCTGGGTGCCCGATCGACCGACGGCCCCGTGGCACGGACGCGTCGGACCGGGAGGGGTCGATGTGTCCGTGCCGCGGTCGTTCGCCGGTGGCGACGTGTCGTTGACATCGCCTCGTGCCCGCTTCGCGCCCGCATCGTGAGCCGTGCGACCGCCATCCGGACGGGCTCCTAGACTGGAGCCATGCGAATCGGAGTCTTCGGCGCGACCGGTCAGGTCGGCAACGTCATGCGCACCCTGCTCG
The DNA here is from genome assembly GCF_043099285.1 of Oryzobacter telluris. Lineage (GTDB taxonomy): Bacteria > Actinomycetota > Actinomycetes > Actinomycetales > Dermatophilaceae > Oryzobacter > Oryzobacter telluris. The sequence continues at coordinate 1,811,819 of NZ_CP170723.1, forward strand.
ACGAGCGGGGCTTCCCGGTCGAGCAGATCCGCTACTTCGCCTCGGCGCGGTCGGCGGGGTCGACGCTGCCGTGGAAGGGCGAGGAGGTCACGGTCGAGGACACCGCGACGGCCGACTTCTCCGGTCTCGACGTCGCGCTGTTCTCCAACGGTGGCGCCACCTCACGCGAGTGGGCGCCGCGGGTGGCGGCGGCGGGCGCGATCGTCGTCGACAACTCGAGTGCGTGGCGCAAGGACCCCGAGGTCCCGCTCGTCGTGTCCGAGGTCAACGCCGACGACCTCGACGACATCCCCAAGGGCATCGTCGCCAACCCCAACTGCACGACGATGGCCGCGATGCCGGTGCTCAAGCCGCTGCACGATGCGGCCGGGCTGGTCCGCCTGCACGTCAGCAGCTACCAGGCGGTGTCCGGGTCGGGTGGGGTCGGCCTGACCGAGCTCGACTCGCAGCTGCGCGGCGGGTACGCCGCCGGTGACCCGAAGGACCTCGCGCTGCACGGCGACGCCCTCTCGCTGCCCGCGCCGCAGATCTACGCCGTCCCGGTCGGCTTCAACGTCGTCCCGCTCGCCGGCTCGATCGTCGACGACGGGTCGCTGGAGACCGACGAGGAGCAGAAGCTGCGCCACGAGTCGCGCAAGATCCTCCACGCCCCCGACCTGCGCGTCTCTGGCACGTGCGTGCGCGTCCCGGTGTTCAGCGGTCACTCGCTCGCCATCCACGCCGAGTTCGCCGACGACATCGACCCCGAGCAGGCCCTCGCGCTGCTGCTCAAGGCGCCGGGCGTGATCGTCACCGACGTCCCGAACCCGTTGCAGGCCACCGGGCGTGACGAGGTCTTCGTCGGCCGCGTCCGTCGTGACCAGGCTGCTCCCGACGGGAAGGGCCTGAACCTGTTCGTCGTCGGCGACAACCTGCGCAAGGGTGCCGCCCTCAACGCGGTGCAGATCGCCGAGGAGCTGCTCAAGCGCCGCTGACGCGGTCATCGGTTCCCTGCGGAGGCGGTGCCGCGTCGTTTCCTCGGCCCTCGTGACGCGCCCGCCGGTTCCTCGCGGTTGCGCCACCGAGGCACTCCTCGAGCGTGGTGACGAGCTCGTCGGTTCGGCGCGCCGCCGCAACACGTCGGTTGGCCAGGGAGTTGGCGTGTGCCTGCGTCAGAACGGTGGGGTGTCGGGGAACTCGTTGACGCCCCCCGGGCGGTGTCGCTGACGTCTCGTGATGACGCACCGGCGCGCCGGTGCGTCCACCTCGACCCCACGCACCCGGTGGAGCTCGACGCTGCGGTGGGCCAACCGGAGACCGACCCGACCGGGCGCGGAGCTGGCGAGGAGGTGTTCCAGGGCGAACTCGAGCGCGCTGTGCGCATCTGTTGTACCGGCTGGGAGGGTTGGCGCCAGGTCACGAGGTCGAGAGGTCTTCGACGCGCCGCCGCTCATGGGCGCCTCGGCATTGCCCTGCGGGACGACCGCTGCGGCGTCGTTGTCCGTTGCCGCTGCCGCCGGGTTGGCGCCTGGGAGCGTGATGGTGCGCAGGGCGTCGATGGGTGCGGTGGTGCGTCGCCTGCCGGTGGGGTCGGTCCAGGTGAGAGTGGCGTCGGGGTGGAGGGTGAGGTGCCAGCCGGGTCGTTGTTTGATGCGGTGGTGTCGGCGGCAGAGGCAGATGAGGTTGTGGTCGGCGGTGGGACCCAAGGGCCAGGCGCGGACGTGGTCGATGTCGCAGAAGCGGGCGTTGACGTGGCAGCCGGGGAAGCGGCATCTGCCGTCGCGTCTCCGGATGCGGTCGGCGAGCTCTTTGGGTGGCCGGTAGGCGTCGGTGGTGATGTCGCTGCGGATGGCGCCGGTGACCGGGTCGCAGGTCACGGGCCGGATGGTGGTGGTGGGTGAGGCGATGAGGGCGTCGAGCCAGGCGCGGGCGACGAGCATGGGTTCCCCACCGAGCGGGTTGGGTACTTCGACGAGGTCCTCGGGTTCGGGTCTGGTTCGTCGTCGTTGGGCCCGGTTGGGTGGGCCGTGGTCGGGGGTCGAGTCAGTCGTTCGGGTCGGGTCGGTGGTCGCGTTCGGGTCGGTGGTGCAGGTCGGGTTGGTTCGTCCGTGCGTCACCGACGTCCCACCGAGCAGCGCCGGGTCGGCCACCACTGCCGCGGCGAGTCGCTGGCTTTTGCCGGGGTGGGTACTCATGGGGTGACTGGTGGACAGGTTCGTCGGGTCACTCGTGGACAGGTTCGTCGCGGGTGAGTGCTCGCCAGCGGTGGCCGTGGCCCCCGTGGGCGGGTGCACCCCCGCTTGTCCCTCGTCGGTGGCGGGGGTGGTGAGCATGACGATGGTGGTGATGGTGGCGTTGCCGGTGACGAGGTCGACCAAGGCCTGGGCGCGGGCTCGGTCGATGCGGTCGCAGGTGCCGGTGGTGACGAGCTGTTGGGCTCGGGCGTCGATCGCGGCCCACGCAGTGGCGGCGTCCTCACTGGGGAAGGTCCCCTCCCAGCGGTCGACGCCGGGCTGGTCGACCCACCGCCGTAGCCCGCACTGTTCTCGGGCGCGCTTGGCCCGCTGGCGCAGCAGGTCGGGGCTGATCCGCGCGATGAGGCGTCGTGTGCGCCGCCGCAGCTGGGGGCCGGTCTCTCGGGTGAGGTGCTCGCCGAGGGTGGCGACGATGGTCTCGGCGACCTCCGGTGGTGCTTCCTCCAGCTCGTCGGCGACGACCGAGGCGCGGTACGCGTCGAGGGCGCCGGCGCGCATCGCGTCGTGCAACCCGCCCAACCCGGTGCAGGTGGTGGTGCCGGCTTCGCCGTCGGCGGCGAGCCGGACCGCACCACGCACCCGCCGCTCGGCGTGCACGGCGGTGACGTCCAGGGCGGAGGACACCAGCGCCGGCCCGTCCAGCGAGACGTGACCGGGCGCGTGGTGCCGCTCGACCACTTCGCCGTCGTCGAGGACGTCGGGTTCGATCGCGCACAGCCGCACGATCGCCGCGTCCTGTACCCCGGACGCGGCGTTGATGACCTGCTGGCAGGTCCGCACCACGTCCGACCAGGCGTCCCGCCCGCCGGCCGTGACCGAAGGAAGGGCCAATGACGTCAGCGCCGCGGCGACGTCGTCGAGCACCGCGAGCAGCTCCTCCGGACCTGCCGCGTTCCCCCGAACCGGTGTCGTGATGACGGTCATTGTTTCCCCTTCCCCTGCCCACGATTTTACCCGCCTCGACCCCGTAGCACAAGTGTTCGATTCACCGAATGTGGATGACTCGCAGCCCGATTCGACTCAGGTGGCGCATCGCAACTCGCCAAGCGAGGACTCGGTGAGAGCTGCGGGGGAGGCGCCCCATCATCCGTCGCCGGAGGGCCGCCGACCGCCACGTCGGGTGACCCGGGAGGCCGGCAGACGCCAGCGATGGCCAGCCACGCGTTCGGGGGCAACGACAGACCGAGAGGAGGAGGACATGCAAAGGAAGGGGGCGGCCATCCACGCGCGTGAGAACGCGACCACAGACGTAGGCGACACCGAAGCGCGCAACGGGAGGGCCGATGTCATCCAGGCGCCGGAGAAGGCGACCACGGGAGGTGGCGGCACTGGCGCGCAACGGGAGTAGCCGACCGCCGGCCGGCTACCTCAGCTCAGCGGACCGGCCGCCAGACCGACTCCTCGGTGCTCGGCCCGGGCTCCCACGACGCGATCCACGGACCGGTGCCCTCGCTGACGTCGATGACGCCCTCCTCGAGCCACGTCAGGTCACCCTCCAGCACCGACGCCGCGAGACGCCGGTCGGTGTCGTCGGTGTTGGTCCACAGCTCGTCGAAGAGCACCTCGATGCGCATCCGGGCCTGGCCGCAGAACGCGTCGGCCAGGCGCTGGGCTGACCGGCCCCGCTCCGGGTCGTCGGCCCGCAGCATCTCCGCACGCACGCACGCGGCCGACATCGCGAACAGCTCGGCACCGATGTCGACGACCCGACCGAGGAAGCGCTGGTGCTGCTCCATCGCCGCCTGCCACCGCGACATCCCGTAGAACGTCTGCCGGGCCAGCCGCCGCGACGACCGCTCGACGTACCGCACGTGTCGCGCCAGGGGCCCGAACTCGCCGAACGACGACGGCATCGTCCCGGCACCCGTGACCAGCTGAGGCAGCCACTTGGCGTAGAACCCGCTCGCCCCGGCCGCGGCCCGGGCCTTGGCCGCCAGGTCGGCGTCGGGGGAGGCGAGGTCGCCGGCGGCCTTGAGGTGCTCGTCGACGGCCTCCCGGGCGATGAGGAGGTGCATGATCTCGCTCGACCCCTCGAAGATCCGGTTGATGCGGACGTCGCGCAGCTGCTGCTCGGCCGGCACCGCCCGCTCACCCCGGGCCTTGAGCGACGCCGCCGACTCGAACCCGCGTCCGCCGCGGATCTGGACGAGCTCGTCGGCGATGAGCCACCCCATCTCGCTGGCCCAGAGCTTCGCCAGGGCCGCCTCGATGCGGATGTCGGTCTCGCCCGCGTCGGCCAGCGCGCACGACAGCTCGACCACCGACTCCATCGCGTACGCCGTGGCCGCGATGAAGGCGATCTTCCCCGCGACCGCCTCGTGCTGCCCCACCGGACGGCCCCATTGCACCCGCGCCGCCGACCACTCCCGCGCGATCTTCAGCGACCACTTCGCCCCTGCCGAGCTCATCGCCGGGATCGACAGCCGTCCGGCGTTGAGCGTCGTCAGCGCGATCCTGAGCCCGTCGCCCTCCTTGCCGAGCAGGTTCTCGGCCGGCACGCGCACCTGGTGCAGCCGGGTCAGCCCGTTCTCGATGCCGCGCAGCCCCATGAAGCCGTTGCGCCGCTCGACCGTCACCCCGGGCGCCGTGCCCTCGACGACGAACGCCGAGATGCCGCCCCGCCCACCGGCGTGCTTCGGCACCCGCGCCATGACGACGAGCAGCTCGGCGACGACCCCGTTGGTCGTCCAGAGCTTCACGCCGTCGAGGAGGTAGGCCGAGCCGTCCTCGGTGGGCGTCGCCGTGGTCTCCATCCGGGCGGGGTCGGACCCGACGTCGGGCTCGGTGAGGAGGAACGCGGAGATCGCGCCCTGCGCGCACCGGGGGAGGAACTCCGCCTTCTGCGCCGCGGTCCCCACCAGCTTCACCGGCTCGGGCACCCCGATCGACTGGTGCGCCGAGAGCATCGCGCCGAACGCCGGGTGCACCGACCCGATGAGCATGAGCGCGCGCCCGTACGAGCGCATCGTCAGGCCGAGGCCGCCGTACTCGACCGGGATCTTCATCCCGAACGCGCCGATGTCGGCCAGCGCCTTGATGTCCTCGTCGGGGATCTGCGCCTCCCGCTCGATGCGCTCCCCGTCGATGCCGGCGCACACCTCGCGCAGCCGGGCGAGGAAGGCCTCCCCGCGCGCCTCGTCCTCGGGGTCGGGACGCGGGTGCGGGTGGACGAGGTCGAGGTCGAAGCGGCCGAGGTAGAGCTCCTTGGCGAAGCTCGGTCGGGTCCACCCGCTCTCGCGCGCCGCCTCGGCGACCTCGCGCGCCTCGCGCTCGCTCGGGCCACTGCGGGCCGGCCCGCCGGACGGGTCACCGGTGGTCGACCCGTGGGTCTCCGTGCTCGAGCTCATCGTCGTGCTCCTCGCGTCGGGGGACCCCATCGTCCCCCGTGGGAGCCGTCCGTGGCGAGATGTGGACCCGCCCCGTGCCCGCCCGCTCGTGCGCACCCACCGCGCACGCCCCTACAGTGGCGCCATGGCCACCGAGGACGAGTTCCACGCCGCTGCCGAGGACGTCAAGACCCTCCCCAGCGACCCCGGCAACGACACCAAGCTGCGGCTCTACGCCCTGTACAAGCAGGCGACCGAGGGCGACGTCCAGGGCAAGCGCCCCGGCTTCACCAACCTCGTGGGCCGTGCGAAGTACGACGCGTGGGCCGAGGTGCAGGGCACCGGGACCGACGAGGCGCGCGACGCCTACGTCACCCTCGTCCGCTCCCTCGGCGCCTAGTCCCTCGCGAGCGCCCTCGACCGGTGCACCCAGGTCTGGGTCACCTCCATGCCGACCTTGAGGTAGAGGTCGAGGGCGCCGGTCCGGGTGTCCGTCGACAGCTCGAACAGCGACGCCCCGTGCGCGCGGGCGTTGCCGAACCCGTCGGCCAGCAGTGCCTGGGCCAGCCCCTGTCCCCGGTGCGCGCGGTCGACCGCGAGCTGGTGCACGTACCCGCAGCCGGTGGTGTCGAGGATCGTGAACGCCACCCCCACGACCGACCCCTCGTGCTCCACCGCGCGCAGCTGCCACGGCTGCGTCCCCGGCCGGCGTGCCGTCGTCGCCGCCCAGTCCTCGAACGTCTCCGGTGTGCGGCCCTCCCACTCGCCGAACGCGTCCTGCACCACCCGGTGCGCGGCGCGCTCCTGGTCAGGTCCCTCGAGGGTGGTGAGGGAGTAGCCCGCCGGCAGCTCGCGCTCGGGCACCTGCCGCCCGGCGGGCAGCTGGAGCACCCAGGCGGTGTGCGACGTCCCGTAGCCGCGGTCGGCCAGGAACCGGTCGGCCGTCGAGCCCGCCGGCACGTTCTGCCCCACCGATCCCGCCCCCAGCTCAGCCGCGCGGGCCTCGGTCCAGGCCGCCAGCCACGACCCGATGCCGCGCCCCCGCGCCCCGGGCAGCACCGCGCCCTCGGCATGGCCGCCGGACCGGGTCACCTCGGCGACGCCGAGCAGCCGGCGGCCCTCGAGCACCCCGATGCTGTCGCGGGCGAGGTCGAAGCTGGGCCGCGCCCAGTCGCCCTCCACGTCCTCGCGCTCGATGGCGAGGATGCCGGCGTCGGCCAGCTCGTCGGCGGCGTACACGGCGAAGGTGTCGTCGAGGTCGTCGAGGACGAGGGGGCGGGCGGTCAGGCCGGACGGCAGGTCGGGGGTCACGGCATCCAAGACTGGACGACGGACGCCCCTGACCGCCACCGGGTTGTCGGTGGTAGACCATCCCCATGCGCCTGCACGAGATCCCGCGGTACCCGCTGACCTTCGGACCGAGCCCCGTCCACCACCTGCGCCGGCTCAGCGACCACCTCGGTGGCGCCCAGGTCTGGGCCAAGCGCGAGGACGTCAGCAGCGGCCTCGCGTACGGCGGCAACAAGGTCCGCAAGCTCGAGTACATCGTCCCCGACGTCCTCGCCAGCGGCGCCGACACGCTCGTCTCCATCGGTGGCTACCAGTCGAACCACACCCGCCAGGTCGCCGCCGTCGCGGCCCACCTCGGGCTCAAGTGCCGTCTCGTGCAGGAGAAGTGGGTGCCCTGGGACGACCCGGTCAACGACAAGGTCGGCAACATCCTCCTGTCCCGGATGATGGGGGCCGACTCACGCCTCGACCCCGCGGGCTTCGACATCGGCATCCGCGACTCGTGGAAGGACGCCCTCCGCGAGGTCGAGGAGGCCGGCGGCACGCCCTACGCGATCCCGGCCGGGGCCTCCGAACACCCCCTCGGCGGAGTGGGGTTCGCCAACTGGGCCTTCGAGGTCGCCGAGCAGGAGAAGGCGCTCGGCGTCCACTTCGATACCATCGTCGTCTGCACCGTCACCTGCTCCACCCACGCCGGCATGGTCGCGGGCTTCGCCGCGCTCGAGGACCTCACCGGTGTGAAGCGGCGGGTCATCGGCATCGACGCCAGCGCCACCCTCGACAAGACCCGCGCCCAGCTCGAGCGCATCGCCCGCAGCACGGCCGAGGTCATCGAGCTCGGCCGCGACCTGCGTGACGACGAGTTCGAGCTCCTCGGCGACTGGGCCGGCGACCTCTACGGCATCCCGGTCGACTCCACGATGGAGGCGATCCGCCTCGGCGCCGAGCTGGAGGCGATGATCACCGACCCCGTGTACGAGGGGAAGTCGCTCGCCGGGCTCGCCGACCTCGTCCGCACGGGTGACATCCCGCGCGACAGCACGGTGCTCTACGCCCACCTCGGCGGACAGCAGGCGATCAACGCGTACCACTCGCTCTGGTCGTCGTGACGCTCGCGAACCGCCCGCTCGCCCTCGTCCGCCGCCCCGGTCCGCTTCTCGCGCAGGGCATCACGACGCACATCGACCGCCAGCCCGTCGACCTCGAGCTCGCCCTCACCCAGTGGCAGGGCTACGTCGACACCCTCCGGGACGCCGGCTGGACCGTCCACGAGGTGGCCCCGGCCGACGACCACGCCGACGCCGTCTTCGTCGAGGACCCGGTCGTCGTCCACGGCGACCTCGCCGTCATCGCCCGTTCGGGCGCGCCGGAACGACGCGGCGAGACGGCCGGTGTCGAGGACGCCGCGCACGAGCTCGGCCTGCGGGTCGCCCACATCGAGGCGCCCGGCACGCTCGACGGCGGCGACGTCCTGCGGGTCGGCACCACGGTCTACGTCGGGCTCGGCGGTCGCACCAACGGGGTCGGCATCCAGCAGCTCGCGGGCCACCTGCGGGAGTTCGGGGTCCGCGTCCAGGCCGTGCCCGTGGAGCGGGTCCTCCACCTCAAGTCGGCATGCACCGCCCTGCCCGACGGCACCGTCATCGGCTGGGGCCCGGTCGTCGACGACCGCGACGCCTTCCCGGCCTACGAGGACGTCCCCGAGGAGGCCGGCGCCCACGTCGTGTGCCTGGCCGACGGCCACCTCCTCATGGCGGCGAGCGCGCCGCGTACCGCAGCCGCGTTCCGCGAGCGGGGCTACCGGGTCACCGAGGTCGACGTGTCCGAGTTCGAGAAGCTGGAGGGCTGCGTCACCTGCCTCTCCGTCCGGATCCGGGACTGACGGTGACCGAGCCGGGCCAGCACGTCCTCGACGACGTCGTCTGGCACGCCCTGTCCGGCCCGCAGGCCCACCTCGCGGAGGTCGCCCCCGGTGGTGCCGCGCGCCGGTACCGCGACGGCATCGCGCCCTTCTGCGGGGTCGAGCGGCTGGACGCGACCGGCTGGGCCGCCGTCGGTGGTCTCGTCGGCGCGGGCGGCGTCGCCGCCTTCCTCCGCGGCGAGGTCGAGCCGACGCCGGCGGGCTGGACCGAGCTGGTGCGCGAGTTGGGGACCCAGTACGTCGCGGGGGCCCTGGCGCCCCCGCCGCCCGGGAGCGAGGAGGTCGTCGAGCTCGGGGCGGCCGACTCGCCCGACATGGTGCGCCTCGCCGCCGAGACCGAGCCGGGGCCCTTCAGCGACACCGGCCACCTCACCGGCCGGTGGTTCGGCATCCGCCGCGACGGCCGCCTCGTCGCGATGGCGGGGGAGCGGATGCGTCCCCCGGGCTACGGAGAGGTCTCCGGGGTCTGCGTCGACGCCTCGGTCCGCGGCGAGGGGCTGGGAGCCGTGGTGACGCTCGCGGCGGCCCGCGCCATCGAGGAGCGCGGTGACACGCCCATCCTCCACGTGCGCGAGGGCAACGAGGGGGCCCACCGGCTCTACCGACGCACCGGTTTCGAGGTCCGCCGCACCGTCGTCGTGGCGGTGCTGCGCCGCGACGGGACGCCGTGAGGCGCGACCGCCCGGTGGACGGGGGTGGTCCGGGCCGTCACCGCGTGGCACAGTGGCACCGTGCGTCTCGGACACCTCCTCCTCCTTCGCTGCCGCGGCGGGGCCTGAATCGGCCGCCCCTCGTCGCGGAGTTCCTGCTGCACCCGGCCGGTTCCCCCGCAGACGAGACGAAGGCGTGAGTTGACGTGATCCACCCCCAGCAGCCCTCCGGGATGCCGACCCAGAAGTACGTGCCGTTCCAGGACCAGATCGAGGTCCACCTCCCCGACCGCACGTGGCCCGACCAGGTGATGACGCAGGCGCCGCGGTGGTGCGCGGTCGACCTGCGCGACGGCAACCAGGCCCTCATCGACCCGATGGACGCCGAGCGCAAGATGCGGATGTTCAAGCTGCTCGTGAAGATGGGCTACAAGGAGATCGAGGTCGGCTTCCCGAGCGCCAGCCAGACCGACTTCGACTTCTGCCGCGAGCTCGTCGAGGGCGGGCACATCCCCGACGACGTGACGATCCAGGTCCTCACCCAGTGCCGCGACCACCTCATCGAGCGGACCTTCGACGCGATCCGCGGCAGCAAGCAGGCGATCGTGCACTTCTACAACTCCACCTCGGTGCTGCAGCGTCGCGTCGTGTTCGGGATGAGCGAGGAGGGCATCATCGACGTCGCCCTCCAGGGGGCGCGGCTGTGCCGCAAGCTCGAGGAGACGATCCCCGAGACGACCGTCTACTACGAGTACTCGCCGGAGTCGTACACCGGCACCGAGCTCGAGTTCGCGGTGCGCATCTGCAACGCCGTCATCGAGGTCATCGACCCCACGCCGGACCACAAGATGATCGTCAACCTCCCGGCCACCGTGGAGATGGCGACCCCCAACGTCTACGCCGACTCCATCGAGTGGATGGTGCGGCACCTCGACCGTCGCGAGTCCGTCGTCGTCAGCCTGCACCCGCACAACGACCGCGGTGAGGGCGTGGCGGCGGCCGAGCTGGGCTACCTCGCCGGCGCCGACCGCATCGAGGGGTGCCTGTTCGGCAACGGCGAGCGCACCGGCAACGTCTGCCTCGTCACGCTGGGGATGAACCTGTTCAGCCAGGGCATCGACCCGCAGATCGACTTCTCCGACATGGCCGAGATCCGCCGCACCGTCGAGTACTGCAACCAGCTGCCGGTGCACGAGCGGCACCCGTGGGGTGGCGACCTCGTCTACACGGCCTTCTCCGGCTCGCACCAGGACGCCATCAAGAAGGGCTTCGACGACATGGCGGTGCGCTCGAAGGCGGCCGGCACCGACGTCGACGGCATCGACTGGGGCGTGCCCTACCTGCCGATCGACCCGCACGACATCGGGCGCTCCTACGAGGCCGTCGTGCGCGTCAACAGCCAGTCCGGCAAGGGGGGCGTCTCGTACCTGCTCAAGGCCGAGCACGGGCTCGACCTGCCGCGCCGCCTGCAGGTGGAGTTCAGCCACGTCGTCCAGCGCCGCACCGACAGCGAGGGCGGCGAGCTGTCGGCCGAGCAGATCTGGCAGATGTTCGGCGACGAGTACCTCTACGGCGAGGTCGAGGCCGCGCGCTGGGGCCGCTTCGCGCCGGTGCGCTCGAGCATCATCGGCGCCGACGACGGGCAGGACCGGATCGAGGCCGTCATCACCGACGCCGGGCGCGAGGTGTCGGTCTTCGGCCAGGGCAACGGCCCGATCGCCGCGTTCATCGAGGCGCTGCAGCCGCTCGGCGTCGATGTCCGCGTGCTCGACTACGCCGAGCACGCGCTGTCCGCCGGTGGCGACGCCCGCGCTGCGGCGTACGTCGAGTGCGCCGTGGGCGAGCGGGTGCTCTGGGGTGTCGGCCTGCACGAGTCGATCGTCAAGGCCTCGCTGCGCGCCATCCTCTCGGCCGTGAACCGCGCCGAGCGCGACGCGGAGGTCGTGGCCTGAGCCTGGTCCTCGCCTGCGGTCTCGCGACCGTCGACGTCGTCTAGGAGGTCGAGCGGGTCCCGGGCGCCGACGAGAAGGTCGTCGCGCTCGGGACGCGGGTCGAGGCCGGTGGTCCCGCGCTCAACGCCGCGGTGACGGCTGCCCTGCTGGGGGTGCCGTCGCGGCTCGTCACCTGCCTGGGGTCGTCCGGGCTGGCGTCGGTCGTGCGGTCGGACTGTGCGGCGCACGGGGTCGACGTCGTGGATGCCGCGGGCGAGGGGTTCGACCTCCCCGTCTCCACGGTGCTCGTCACCGCGCGGACGGGGGAGCGTGCCGTGGTGTCGCGCAACGCCGCCGGGGTGTCGTCGTGGTCCGTTCCTGATGACGAGGGGCTGGCGGCGGCCCTCGACGGCGTCACGGCGGTGCTCGTCGACGGGCACCACCTGCCGGTGGCTTTGGTGGTCGCGGCTGCTGCGCGAGCCCGGGGGATCCCGGTGCTGCTCGACGCCGGCTCGTAGAAGCCGGGGCTCGAGGCTCTGCTGGCCCATGGCGACGTCCTCGTCGCCTCGGGCGACTTCCGTTCTCCTGCAGGCGACTCCCTCGTCGAGCTGCTCCGGCTCGGCCCGCGCTGGGTCGCCCGGAGCGCGGGTGCCGGGCCCGTCGGCTGGCTGGCCGCCGACGGCTCCCAGGGCGAGGTGGCGGTCCCTCGGGTCGACGTGGTCGACACGTTGGGCGCGGGCGACGTCCTGCACGGTGCGCTCCTCGCCGAGCTGGGCAAGCGCGGCACCGACGACCTGCCGGCGAGCCTGGAGAGGGCCGTCGCCGTCGCGACCCGCTCGGTCACCGCCGCCGGTGCCCGTGGATGGGCGCGGCCCACACCGCTGAGTGGGTCCGATTGACCCGTGCGATGACGCCCTTGAGCCTGGTCAGGACGGTGGCACTGCGCGACACCGAGTTCCGCGTCGTCTCCGCGGCGCGGACGAAGGCGCCGACGGTGGTCTCGGTGGTGCCGTTGCCGTCGGCGTCGAGCGGCTGCGACAGGCGCACCGCTCCGCTGGCGACGTTGAGCCAGAGGGCGGCGAGGTGGGCGTCGAAGGTGTCCCGCCGGGCCCTCGGGTTCTTCGGCCACAGGACCCTTGCCGCGTCCTCGACGGTGGTGAAGGGCCGGTGCTCGTCGAACACCGTGCTCTGCGCGCGGACGGCGGCCAGCAGGCAGACCCGCCCGGCGTCCGCGTGCCGGCGCACGAGGCGGCGGTAGTCGGCCTGCCACCGGCCCAGGCCACGGGCCGTCGTGCGTGGGGGCGTGCACGGGGTGACCGGCACACCGATCGCGGCGAGGACGTCGATCCGTGGGGTGGTGACGGTGCCTCCGTCCGAGGGGTACGTGATGCCGACGCCCGTGCCGCGCAGGTCCTCCACCAGGTCGGCGACGGGGCGCGTGGGGTTCTTCTCGCGCAGGACGGCGAGCGCTCCCGTGACGTGCGGCGCGGCCATCGAGGTGCCGCTCTTGGTGTCGTAGCCGTCGTCGGGCACCGAGGACTCGATGCCGCTGCCGGGGGCGAGCACGTCGAGGAGGGCGCCGCGGTTGCTGTACCCCGCGACGGTGTCGTCGTCGTCGGTCGCGCCGACGGTGACGGCGGCGGAGATGCAGCCGGGGCGGCTGACGGCCGCGTCGCTCGAGCCGTTACCGGCCGAGACGACCGTGGCGACACCCTGGGCGAGCAGGGTGTCGACCGGGGTCGTGCGGGCATCGTCGTCGCAGGCGGTGGTGAACAGGCCGCCGCCGAGGCTGAGGTTCGCGGCGACGACGTTCCACTCGGGGTGGGCGGAGTCGAGGGCGGCGAGCGCGTCGAGCGCGTTGACCTGGTCGGACGGGTACGACGCGATGCACGGCGCCCCGCCGGGGCAGTCCGCGTCGTCGGTGAAGCGGGTGAAGACCTGCATCGCGATGATGCTCGCGCCGGGGGCCACGCCGGCCGCCGGTGCACCGGCGAGACCAGCACCGTTGCCAGCGGCGATGCCGGCCACGTGGGTGCCGTGGTCGCAGAGGTTCGTCGTGCCGTCGAGGCAGGCGGCGAGCCCGTCGACGTCGGCGCTGGTGTCCTGCGTGCTGCCGTCGGGGCAGAGCGACTGCTCGGTGGCGTCGGAGGGGGTCGAGGAGCAGTACTGGGCGACGACCCGGCCGCCGAGGAAGGGGTGGTCGACGTCGACGCCCGTGTCGATGACGGCGACCGTGCTGCCGGCGCCGGTGACCCCGTCGGCGTGGACGGCATCGGCGTTGGTCAGCCTGAGGCTGCTGTCGAGAGAGACGTGCTCGGGGATGTCGAGCTGCACGCTCCGCACGTGGGCGGTCCCGCGGATCCGCGCGAGCGAGGACCGGGGGACTCTCGCGACGAGGTGCGGCGTACGCCTCATCGTGCGGGTGACGGTTCCGTCCCGGCCCACCGCGCCCGCGACCGCGCGGGCGCTGGCGACGTCGTCGTAGGTGACGATGACGCGCACCGTGTCGTTCGCGGCGGCCACAGCCACGGCCACGGCCGGCGTGGCGGACACGGCGCTGGCCAGCGCGACCGCCAGGGCGGTCATCGCTCGGACGGGGGTTGACGACCGCACGCGTGGGCTCCCTCCGGCGGGCGTGCGGGGGCGCACGCACTCGTCGGTCAGGAGGCGCGAAGCCCTCGCCCTGATACCGGCGGCGCCGCTACGGTTCGGTGGCATGGAGGCCGTGACCAGCGTCGACGAGTACCTCGGGCTGTTCTCGGGGGAGGTGCGAGCGCGCCTGGAGGCGATGCGCGCCATCATCCGGGAGACGGAGCCTGAGGCCGTGGAGTCGATGGCGTACGGCATGCCCGCGTACAAGCTCGACGGCAAGCCGCTCGTGTACTTCGCCGGGTACGACAAGCACGTCGGCTTCTACGCGACGCCGAACGGGCACGAAGCCTTCGCCGAGGAGCTGTCGCGCTACAAGCAGGGCAAGGGGTCGGTGCAGTTCCCGCACACCGAGCCGCTGCCCACCGACCTGGTGCGCCGCGTCGTCGAGTTCCGCCGGGCCGACATCCGCCCCTGCCCGGAGGCACGTGGGTAGGCAACCCCATCTGTGTGCACTGTCAGCGGACTCCGCGGGTGCGGAACTGGATGCTGATGCGGGGGCCGACGGGCTTCGCGGTCTTGGGGACGCAGTGGTCCCAGGTGCGCTGGCAGGAGCCGCCCATGACGAGCAGGTCGCCGTGCCCCGCGGGGATCCGGACCGAGGAGCCGCCGTCGCGGGGGCGCAGCAGGAGGTCGCGGGGGGCCCCGACCGACAGGATCGCGACCATCGTGTCCCGGTCGCGCGAGCGGCCGATGCGGTCGCCGTGCCAGGCGACGGAGTCCTGGCCGTCGCGGTAGAGGCACAACCCAGCGGTGACGAAGGGCTCGCCGAGCTCGGCGGCGTAGTGGGCCGACAGCGCCTCTCGCGCCTCGTCGAGGGCGAGGTGGGGGAGGCGCTCACCCTCGCCGTAGAACTTCAGCAGTCGCGGGACGTCGACGATCGAGTCGTACATCTGGCGCCGTTCGGCGAACCACGGGACCCGCTCGCGCAGGGCGGCGTACAGCTCGTCGGCGCCGCCCACCCACCCCGTGAGCGTGTCGACCCAGGCGCCGTCGGAGAGGTGACGGCGCGCGACACGGTCGAGCGGCCCGACGACCACCTCGTCGGACAGGTCGAGCAGTGACCCCTGGAGTGCCGTCACGAGAGGCACTCTAGACGGCAATCGAACACGTGTCCAGCACCCGGGCTGGGGCGGGCACGGCACCTTCGACAGCCCTTGTGGTCCACCGGCCGGTGACGTGGGGTGGGGGCATGAGTGCGCACCCGCTGTCCGGATCGGTCGTCGCCGTGGTCGGCGCCTCGGGGGCGCTCGGCACGCTCATCGCGCGGGGGGCCGTGGCCCGGGGGGCGCACGTCGTCCTCGTCGGCCGGGACGAGGAGCGGCTGCGCGACGTCGTGGAAGGTGCTCCGGTCGTCCTCGGCGACCTCGGTGACACCACCCTCGGAGCCCGGGTCGTGGAGGCGACCACCGCTGCGCACGGGCGGCTCGACGGGGTCGTCAACGCCGCCGGCGTCGTCGCGTTCGGCGGCCTCGTCGACACCGAGGACTCCGTCATCGAGGAGCTGTTCCTCGTCAACGTCATCGGACCGCTCTTCCTCGCCAGGGCAGTGCTGCCGGCGCTGACCGAGACCCGGGGCTTCCTCGTCAACCTGAGCGCGGTCGTCGCCGAGCAGCCGATGGCCGGGATGGCCGCCTACTCGGCCTCCAAGGCTGCGCTGACCGCCGCAGACCGGGCACTGTCGAAGGAGCTCCGGCGCACCGGGGTCGACGTCGTCGACGTCCGCCCGCCGCACACGGAGACCGGCCTCGTGGACCGGGCGCTCGCCGGGGCGGCGCCACGCCTGCCGCGAGGGCTCGAGCCGTCCGTGGTCGCCGAGGCGGTCCTCGACGCGATCGAGGCGGGCACGTGGGAGCTGGGGTCGACGGACGTCGGCTGAGACCACCTCCCGGCGCGCGGTGTCGGCGGGACCGGGTTGGATGGGCGTGTGACCAGCCCCGTCGTCGACCTCCCGGCGCTGCGGGCGTACCTCGTCGCGCACGCGGTCGAGGGCGTCGACGAGGTGGAGGTGCGCCCCGACGGTTCGAGCCGCCACCGACGAGTCGTCCCCACGCCCGGCGGGCCGGTCGCCATCAGGGTCACGCTCCCCGTTGCCCTGATGGGGACGCCGGTCGTCGAGGTTGGGAGCGGCTCCAGTCAGGACGGTGGTCCTGGGGGTCCACCGGATGACGTGGGCGCCGCGCTCGCCGCCGCTCACCGGTGGCTGGGGCTCGATGCCGACCCCGCAGCGGCGGTCGAGGCGCTCGCGGACGACCTCGTGCTCGGGCCGCTCGTCTCCGCCCGGCCACACCTCCGTGTGCCCGGAACCACCGACCCCTTCGAGGCCGCGGTGAACGTCGTCCTCGGCCAACACGTCTCGCTCGCCGCGGGACGGGTCTTCGCCGGCCGGCTCGCCTCCACGTACGGGGCCGAGGAGCCGACGGACAGCCCCCTCGCCGGACTCGTCGCGTACCCGAAGCCCGAGGTCCTCGCCGGCCTCGACCCGGACGGGCTGCGGGCGACCGTGGGCGTCACCGGCGCCCGGGCCCGCACCGTCGTGGCCCTCGCGCGGGCCGTCCTCGACGGCCTCGACCTCGCCCCGACCGACGACCCCGACCAGCGGGCCACGACACGCGCCGCCCTCCTCGCGCTCCCCGGCGTCGGCCCGTGGACCGCCGACCTCGTCGCCCTGCGCTGCCTGCGCGACCCCGACGTCTTCCTCCCGGGAGACCTCGTCCTGCGCAAGGCGATGGGCGGCATCACCGCGAAGGAGGCCGCGCGGCACGCCGAGGTGTGGGCGCCGCACCGCAGCCTGGCCGTCCTCCACCTCTGGACCCACCACGCCATCGACCCGAGGTGACGTCCGGCGGGGTGGCGTGCGCCCGATGTCGGTGGGAGGACGGACAATGACCCGGTGCCCCTGTACCGCGACGAGGCGATCGTCCTGCGCACCCACAAGCTGGGTGAGGCCGACCGCATCGTCACCTGCCTGACGCGCCGCCTGGGCAAGGTACGCGTCGTCGGCAAGGGGGTGCGCCGCACGAAGAGCCGGTTCGGCGCGCGCCTCGAGCCCGGCATGCACATCGACATGCAGTGCTACGAGGGCCGCAGCCTCGACACCGTGACCCAGGTCGAGACGATGGACCCGTGGGGGGACGCGATCGCCCGCGACTACCCCTCGTGGACCGCCGCCACCGCGGTGCTCGAGACGTGCGAGCGCCTCACCGAGGAGCGCGAGCCCGCGCTCCAGCAGTACCTGCTCGTGGCCGGGGCGCTGCGCTCGCTCGCCGGCCGCGAGCACGACCCGAACCTCGTCCTCGACGCCTACCTCCTGCGGGCCATGGCCATCGCCGGGTGGGCCGCGAGCTTCCACGACTGCGCCAAGTGCGGCGCCCCGGGGCCGCACCGCGGCTTCCACGTCGTGGCCGGCGGCGCGGTCTGCCCGACCTGCCGCCCTCCGGGCTCGGCCGCGCCTGCTCCCGAGACGCTGCTGCTGCTCGCCTCCCTGCTCGCGGGAGACTGGGCGATCGCCGACGCCTCCGACCCGCGGCACCGCAAGGAGGGCAGCGGACTCACCGCGGCCTTCCTCCAGTGGCACCTGGAACGAGGGATCCGCAGCCTCCGTATGGTGGAGCGGTGAGCCCGACGTCGTCGTACGAGCCGCCGTTCGCGCACCCGAGCGGCGCCCGGGCCCCGGTCATCCCCACCGAGAGACTGCCCCACCACGTCGCGGTCGTCATGGACGGCAACGGCCGCTGGGCCAACCAGCGCGGGCTGCCGCGCACCAGGGGCCACGAGGCGGGGGAAGCCGCCCTGCTCGACGTCGTCGCCGGCGCCATCGAGGTCGGCGTCACGCACCTCTCGGCGTACGCGTTCTCCACCGAGAACTGGAAGCGCAGCCCCGACGAGGTGCGCTTCCTCATGGGCTTCAACCGCGACGTCATCCGCCGCCGCCGCGACCAGCTGCACGCCTGGGGCGTGCGGATGAGGTGGGTCGGGCGCCGGCCGCGGCTGTGGGGCTCGGTCATCAAGGAGCTCGAGGTCGCGCAGGAGCTGACGAAGCACAACACCGGGCTGACCCTGTACTTCTGCGTCAACTACGGCGGGCGCGCCGAGATCGGCGACGCCGTGCAGCGCATCGCCGAGGACGTGGCGCGGGGGCGGCTCAAGGCCCGTTCCGTCGACGAGCGCACGGTCGCCCGCTACCTGCCCGAGCCGGACATGCCCGACGTCGACCTCTTCGTGCGGTCCTCGGGCGAGCAGCGCACGAGCAACTTCCTGCTGTGGCAGAGCGCCTACGCCGAGATGGTCTTCCAGGACCGGCTCTGGCCCGACTACGACCGCCGCGACCTCTGGGCCGCGGTGCAGAGCTACGTCGACCGCGAGCGGCGCTACGGCGGGGCCGTCGACGCCCCGACGGCGTCCGACACCGCGGCCGCCGAGCCCCCCGCGACGCCCTGACCTGTGGGAATGCCTTCCCATCCGACCCGCTGAGGCCTACTCTCGGGCCAACCGCACGACGACGGGTGAGGGACCCGTCCGGCTGAGGCTTCAACGGGGGCACCGCGATGGGAAGAGCACAGCGCACGTTCGGTCTGGTGGTGGGGGTCCTCGTCACCGCCTCGGTGGGGCTCGTCGCGGGCGCGGCCCCGGGAGCCGCAGCGACGACGACGGACACCTCGTTCACGTACGTGAGCCAGAGCGGCGACTACGTCGGCCAGGGCGGGAGCGGGACGTACTCCGACCCGTCGACGTTCTCCCTCACGGGTGGCGCTGACAGCGTCAACGTCCACATCTACACGGGCAGCGTCCTGGACTCGTGGGACATCCGGTTCGCGGCGCCGCCCGGCCAGCAGCTGACGACCGGCGTCTACGAGGGCGCCCGCCGGGCGGGCTTCACCCAGGCCCCCGGCCTGGAGGTCACGGCGGGCAGCCGCGGCTGCAACGGGCTGACCGGCCGCTTCACGATCCACGCGCTGACCACGGACGCCGAGGGCCGGGCCACGCTGCTCGACGCGTCGTTCACCCAGTACTGCGAGGGGCTCGCTCCGGCGCTCACCGGCACGGTCCACTACGCCGCGCCGACCTCCACCGGGCCTCTCGTCACGTCCTCGAGCACGGCCACCGTCACCGGGCAGCCGGTCACCCTGACAGCCCGCGTCCCCCAGGGCGCCGGCGCCGGTGGTGTCGTCTTCTACGACGGCGCGACAGCCATCGGCCAGGGCTCGTTCGACGCCGCGGGGACGGCACGGCTCACGACGTCCTCCCTGGCCGCGGGGACGCACTCGGTCACCGCGCGGGTCGGCACGGCCTCGTCGCCGCCGATCGCCGTCGACGTCCGCGACGGCCGGTCGTCCATGTGGTTCCAGAGCGGCTTCGGCGAGTACGTCGGCGGTGGACCGACGGCCGGCTACGTCCCGACGACCGCGGACATCACCTTCGGCGGGACGGCGGGCAGCGCCGGGATGAACGTCTACTCCAAGGTCTCCGACGACTACTGGCACGTGAGCGTGGCGGCCCCGCCCGGGCAGCCCCTGCGCGCCGGGACCTACACCGGTGCCGTCCGGCGCGGGTTCGAGGGGCCCGGCCAGCCCGGGCTCGAGTTCTCCGGCACCGGCCGGGGCTGCAGCAGGCTGACGGGCGAGTTCACCGTCTCCCAGGTGGCCCTCGACGGTGCCGGGGTCGTCACCGGCGCCGACATCAGCCTCGTCCAGTACTGCGACAACAACCCCTACCCACTCCGGGCGCGGCTGCGCTGGAACGCCTCGGCGACGAGCACCCAGCCGGTGGCGTCGACGACCGCCCTGGCCGCGACGGCGAGCGGGCCGCTCCAGGCCACCCTCACCGCGACCGTCACGGGCGGTTCGGCCGTCCCGACCGGGTCCGTGACGTTCTCCGAGGGGTCGACGACCCTCGGCACGGCCCCGCTCGACGCGCAGGGCCGTGCGGTCCTCGTCACCACGCTGACCCGCGGCGCGCACGCGGTGAAGGCCGCGTTCGGGGGGAGCGCCATCCTGCTCCCGAGCTCCGGGACCGCCTCGGTGACCCTGGCCGGCGCCACCTCGACGACGACGTTCGCCGCCCCCCGCACGACCAAGCTGGGGAAGGCGACGTCGATCTCGGTCACCGTCTCGGGCAACGGCACGGCCGCAGCGACGGGGACGGTGCGGCTCTACGACGGGGTCGAGCCCGTGGCCACGGCCGCGACGCTCAGCGGCGGGCGCGCCACCATCAGCTGGACGCCGACGGCCAAGGGCAACCGCAGCCTCACCGTCCGGTACGTCGGTGACACCCGGTACGAGCCGTCGGTCTCCGCGGCCACGGTCGTGAAGGTGAACTGACCGGCCGGTTAGGGTGGCTCGCGATGGAGCCCCGCACCGACGAGCCGACCACCGACCCGCCGCTCCGGCGCCGGGCCGACCGTGCGCGGGGTGACCACGCGCGTCCCGCCCGGGCCCCGGCCGGGGACTGGGCGATGGTCGTGCTGTCGGTCGTCATGGTCGGCCTCATCCTCGTGCGGGGCCGGCTCGCCGAGCTCGTCGACGCCCAGGCCGCCCTCGCCGCCTGGCTCACCGTGTTCGTCTCGATCGGCCTGCAGGCGCTGCCCTTCCTCGTGCTCGGCGTCGTCCTCTCGGCGGCGATCGCGGTGCTCGTCCCCGCCGACGCCCTGACCCGCTGGCTGCCGCGGCACCCCGCCGCCGCCGTGCCGGTCGCCGGGATCTCCGGGCTCGTCCTGCCCGGGTGCGAGTGCGCGTCGGTGCCGATCGCCGGGTCGCTCGTCTCGCGCGGGGTCAAGCCCGCCGTGGCGCTGACCTTCCTGCTCGCCGCCCCCGCCATCAACCCGGTGGTGCTGGTGTCCACGGCGGTCGCCTTCACGGGGCGCTACGAGATGGTGGGGGCCCGCTTCTCGGCCTCCCTGCTCACCGCCGTCGTCATGGGCTGGCTGTGGCTGCGGCTGGGCCGCGACCACCTCATCCGCGTCCCCGAGCGCCGCACCACCGGCCACGGCCGGCTCGCCGACTTCGTCGGGGCGGCGCGGCACGACCTGCTCCACGCGGGCGGCTTCCTCGTCCTCGGGTCGGCGGTGGCGGCGACGATCAACGTGCTGGTGCCGCGCTCGGTGCTCGACACGCTCGCGGGCAGCCTCCTCGTCTCGGTGCTGGTCCTCGCCGTGTTCGCGTTCGTCGTGGCGGTGTGCTCGGAGGCCGACGCGTTCGTCGCCGCCAGCCTGAGCCAGTTCCCGCCCACCGCCCAGCTGGCCTTCATGGTCGTCGGCCCGGCCATCGACGTGAAGCTCCTCGCGATGCAGGCCGGCACGTTCGGACGCCCGTTCGCCACCGTCTTCGCGCCACTCACCTTCGTCGTCGCCATCGGGTCGGCCCTGCTCGTGGGGACGGTCCTGCTGTGAGGCGGGTGACCCAGAGCGGGCTGCTCATGGTCATCGGCGTCATCGCCTCGATCGCCGCCGTCAACGGGATCTACCTCAACTTCGTCAAGCCCTCGCTGCGGTTCCCGATCCTCGCGGCGAGCCTCGTCCTCCTCCTCATGGGCGCGTACGGCGTCTGGGAGGACCGGCGCCACGGCCCGCAGGAGGACGCGTCCCGTCCCGAGGACGACGGCCACGGCCACGACCACGCCCGCGGCCCCCGGATCGGCTGGCTGCTCGTCGTGCCGTTCCTCCTCCTCGGCGTCGTCGCGCCCCCGCCGCTGGGGTCGTACTCGGCGGCGGAGGACTCCGGCCTGGTCACGGTGACGAACGCCGACGGGCTCGGGGCGCTGCCGCCCGGCGACCCCGTCGCGCTGACCCTCGCGGAGTTCCAAGGGCGCGCCCTCTACGACACGGACCGCTCGCTGGAGAACCGCCGGGTCACGCTCGTCGGCTTCGCCTCACCGGGGCGACCGGGGGAGTGGGTGCTCACCCGGATGTCGCTGAACTGCTGTGCCGCAGACGGTTTCGCGGTCAAGGTCGCGGTCGAGGACGCGCCACCCGTCGGTGTCGACGAGTGGGTCGAGGTCGTGGGCACCTGGAAGACGGCGCCCCTCGCCCCCGAGGGCGGTGCCGACCCACCGCTCCCGGTGCTCGTCGTCGAGGACGCCACGCCCATCGCGGTGCCCGAGAACCCCTACGAGTGACGACTGGCGCAGGGTGCGGAAGCCCTCAGGCGCGGGCCGCGGCCGTGCACGCCGGGCAGACGCCGTCCATCTCCACCGTGTGTCGCACCGCCGTGAAGCCGTGGGCCGTCGCGACCGCCTCGGCCCAGCGCTCGACGGCGTCGCCGGTCACCTCCACCGCGAGGCCGCACGAGCGGCACACGACGTGGTGGTGGTGCGTGGTCGAGCAGGAGCGGTAGACGGCCTCGCCCTCCACGGTGCGGATGACGTCGACCTCACCGTCCGCGGCCATCGCCTGCAGGTTGCGGTAGACCGTGGCCAGGCCGACGCGCGTCCCGGCGACGGCGAGGTCGGCGTGGATCTCCTGCGCGGAGCGGAACTCGGTGGCGCCGACGAGGGCTGACGCGATGGCGGCGCGCTGCCTCGTGGGCCGCCGCTCGGCCTGCATGTGGTCGGTCATCGCGTCTCCACCTCCGCGTGGTCGCCGTGCTCGTCGTAGTGCCCCTGGTGTGCCGCGTGGCGGTGCCCGTCGTGAAGGTAGTCGACGTGGTCGCCGTGCTCGACCGCCGGGTGGCCGCACACCGGCCCGTGCTCGTGGTCGTGCCGCTCGGCGGCGGCGTGGGCCGCGCGACGGACCCGGCTCGACACTGCCGCAACGGTGCTCGCGAGGAGGAAGCCCGCGATCGCCAGCAGCACGATGGTGCCGCCCGACGGCGTCTCGGCCTGGTACGACACCACGACCCCACCGACGCTGCAGACGACGCCGATCACCACGGCCCACACCAGGCTTGCCGTGAAGCTGCGCGCCACGAGCTGGGCCGTCGCGTTGGGGATGATCATCAGGGCGCTGATCAGCAGCAGCCCCACCACGCGCATCGAGACGACGACGGTGACGGCGGTGAGGACGGCCAGCACGAGGTTGTAGGCCATGACCGGGATGCCGGCGGAGCGGGCATACTCCTCGTCGTTGGCCACGGCGAAGAACCGCTGGCGCAGCAGGAGCGTCGTCGCGAGGACGACCGCGGCGAGGACGGCGAGGACGACGAGGTCGGTGCCGCTCGTGGTGAGGATGGCGCCGAACAGGTAGGCGGTGAGGTTCGCCGGGGTGCCCGCCGACGACTTCGAGATGAGCACCACGCCCAGCGCGATGCCGCCGTAGAACATCACCGCGAGGGCGACGTCACCGCTCGTGCGCCCGGACGCGCGGATCAGCTCGATGGCGACCCCCGCGGCGATCGCCGCGAGCAGCGCGGTGAACACCGGCTGCTGTCCGGTGAGGATCCCGATGGCGACGCCGGCCAGTGCCACGTGACCCATCCCGTCGCCGATGAGCGACATCCGTCGCTGGACGAGGAACACGCCCACGAGCGGCGCGGCGACACCGGCGAGGAGGGCGGCGAGCAGCGCCTGCCGCATGAAGCCCAGCTCGAGCAGCTCAGTCACGAGGGGCCTCCGCGGTGGGGTCGAGGGGGCCCGAGCCCAGGACGGCGCCGGGGCGCACCGGCGCCGGCGACGGCTCGTCGGCGTGGTGGTGGCCGGAGCCGGGCGTGTGGCCCGTGTGGGCGGCCCACTGGGCGGGCGTGCCGTCGAGGTCGATGTGGCCGTCGTCCATGCAGACGATGCGGGTGACGACGTCGTGCAGCGCGTCGAGCTCGTGGGTGACGACGACCATCGAGGTGCCGTCGGCGGCGAGGCGCTGGAGGACCTCGGCGAGGGCGACCTGGCTCGCGTGGTCGACGCCGGCGGTCGGCTCGTCCATGACGAGCAGGTCGGGCCGGCCGGCCAGGGCCCGCGCGATGAGGACGCGGCGCTGCTGCCCGCCGGAGAGGGAGGCGACCTCCTCGTCGGCGCGGTCGGCCAGGCCAACGGCCTCGATGGCGTCGCGGACGATGCTGCGGTCGGTGCGCGACGCGGGGGCCCACCACGGGCGGTGGGGGAGGCGGCCGACGGCGACGATCTCGGTCACGGTGGCGCGCACCGACGCCGAGAGCGAGTGCCGTTGCGGCACGTAGCCGATGCGGGTGTGCTCGCGGAACCGCTCGCGCGGCGTGCCGAGGAGGAGGACCTCGCCGCCGTGCTGCTCGGCGAGCCCGAGGACGCCGCGCACCAGGGTCGACTTCCCCGAGCCGTTGGGGCCGAGGAGGGCGACCACCTCGCCCGCGTTGACCGTGAGGTCGACCCCGGACACGACGGTGCGGTCGGCGTACCCGAAGGAGGCCGACCGCAGCTCGACGAGCGGTGTCCCGGTGGTCAGCTGCACTCCTGACCGGCCTTCAGGACAGCGAGGTTGCTCCGCATGACCTCAAGGTAGTCCTTGCCCTTCGAGGTGTCGGTGAGGCCTTCGATCGGGTCGAGCACGGCGACCTCCGCCCCGGTCTCGCGCGCCAGCGTCTGCGCCAGGGCGGGGTCGACGAGGGTCTCGCCGTAGACCGTGGTGACGCCGTGCTCCTTCACGTGGGCGGTGAGCTCGCGCAGCGTCGCGGCGTCGGGCTCGGCGTCGGGGCTGATGCCGGCGATCCCTTCCTGGCTCAGGCCGTAGCGCGCGGCGAGGTAGCCGAAGGCGGCGTGGCCAGTGACGAGCTCGTCGCTGCGGCACTGGGCCAGGCCCTGCGCGAACTCGGTGTCGAGGGCGCCGAGGTCCTTCACCAGCGCCGCGGCGTTGGCCCGGTACTCGGCGGCGTGCGGGGCGTCCGCCGTCGCGAAGCGCTCGCCGATCGCGGTGACGACGGCCTGCAGCCGTACCGGGTCGAGCCAGAAGTGCGGGTCGCGGGCGCCCTCGGCGTGGGCGTCGTGCTCGGCGGGGCTCTCGCCGGCGTGGTCGTGGCCGTCGTCGGTGGCGGCGAGGGTGAGGTCGGCCTCGGGGGAGACGTCGAGGGCCGCGTCGCCGCCCTGGGTGGCCACGGCCTCGTCGACCGCCGGCTGGAAGCCCTTGAGGTAGACGACGACGTCGGAGGACGACAGCTCGCCGACCGCCTTGGGCGTCAGCTCGAGGTCGTGCGGCTCGGCGCCGGGCTTGGTGAGGCTGCTGACCGCGACCCGGTCGCCACCGACCCGCTCGCTGGCCCACTGCAGCGGGTAGAACGCCGCGGTGACCGTGAGGTCCGCACCGCCGGAGGCCGCGCCATCCGCCGAGCCGCTCGCCGACCCGCACGCCGCGAGGGTGAGCAGGGCGGTGGTCGACAGGGCGAGGGCGGTGCGCTTCATGACAACGATTCTCATCTGAAATGAGAACCGTTGTCAAACACCGTCCACCGATTGCGCTGGCTGAACGCCGAAACCCCCTCCGGGCGTTCGCTGAGCGCAATGAGTCGGCTACCGGGGGAAGGCCTGGGTGACGGTGACGGCGCCGAGCATGACGCACACCGCGACGCGCATCAGCCGCTCGGGCATCGTCAGCCGCGGCCACGCGAGCGCGAGGATCCACAGCAGGACCAGCGTCGCGAGCGCGATGAGGACCCAGCCCCATCCGGGCACGAAGATCCCGGCGACGAGCAGGCCCAGGACGAGGAGGAACGGGACGAAGCGGGGCAGGCTGCTCAGCCGGGTGATGGCGGGCAGGCTGGCGCGCTCGAAGGACTCGCGAAGGGTCGACACGAGGGTCCAGCGTACGGGGCGCGCCGTCATCGGTGCCGCCCCGCCCCGGCCGTCGGTGCCGCCCCACCCGTGCCGCACCGGTGGGCGGTTCGTCGGCCCGTGGGCCCCGCCGATAACCTTGCGCGCATGGCCGCCCCCACCTCCGTCGTCGACACCGTCGTCTCCCTCTGCAAGCGTCGCGGGTTCGTGTTCCCGTGCGGAGAGATCTACGGTGGCACGCGCTCGGCCTGGGACTACGGGCCGCTCGGTGTCGAGCTCAAGGAGAACATCAAGCGCCAGTGGTGGCGCTCGATGGTGACCGCGCGCGAGGACGTCGTGGGCCTGGACTCCTCGATCATCCTGCCCCGCCAGACCTGGGTCGCCAGCGGCCACGTCGGCGAGTTCACCGACCCGCTCACCGAGTGCCAGAGCTGCCACAAGCGCTTCCGCGTCGACCACATGCAGGAGGCGCTCGCCGACAAGGAGGCGAAGAAGGGCAAGGAGGTCGACCCCGACTCCATCGCCCTCGCCGACATCGCCTGCCCCAACTGCGGCACCCGCGGCCAGTGGACCGAGCCGCGCGAGTTCAACATGATGCTCAAGACCTACCTCGGCGTCATCGAGGACGAGGGCGGCCTGCACTACCTGCGCCCCGAGACCGCGCAGGGCATCTTCGTCAACTTCCTCAACGTCATGCAGGCCTCGCGCAAGAAGCCGCCGTTCGGCATCGCGCAGACCGGCAAGAGCTTCCGCAACGAGATCACGCCGGGCAACTTCATCTTCCGCACCCGCGAGTTCGAGCAGATGGAGATGGAGTTCTTCGTCAAGCCCGGCGAGGACGAGGAGTGGCACGAGTACTGGCTCGCCGAGCGCACCCGCTGGTACACCGACCTCGGGATCAACCCCGACAACCTGCGCCACTACGAGCACCCGGCCGAGAAGCTGTCGCACTACTCCAAGCGCACCGTCGACATCGAGTACCGCTTCAACTTCACCGGCAGCGAGTGGGGCGAGCTCGAGGGCATCGCCAACCGCACCGACTTCGACCTCACCACGCACTCCACCCACTCGGGCACCGACCTCGTCTACTTCGACCAGGCGAGCGGCGAGAAGTACACGCCCTACGTCATCGAGCCCGCAGCGGGCCTGTCGCGCAGCCTGATGACGTTCCTCGTCGACGCCTACACCGAGGACGAGGCGCCCAACACCAAGGGCGGGGTCGACAAGCGCGTCGTGCTCAAGCTCGACCCGCGCCTGGCGCCGATCAAGGTCGCGGTCCTGCCGCTGTCGCGCAACGCCGACCTCTCGCCCAAGGCCCGCGACCTCGCGGCCACCCTGCGCCGGAACTGGAACGTCGAGTTCGACGACGCGGGCGCCATCGGTCGCCGCTACCGTCGTCAGGACGAGATCGGCACGCCGTACTGCATCACCGTCGACTTCGACACCCTCGAGGACCAGGCGGTCACCATCCGCGAGCGTGACTCGATGGCGCAGGAGCGCGTGTCGCTCGACCAGGTCCCGGCCTGGCTCGGCGCCCGCCTCGTCGGCTGCTGACCTAGGCCTCCGGGCCGAACTGGGCCCACGCCCGCTCGGCCTCCTCGGCCCGCCCGTGGCGGTCGAGCAGGCGGGCGAGCGCTCCCGCTGCGTCGACCCGCTGGTCGTCGAGCCCGGACGCCGCGAGCCGGGGGAGGACCGCCCGCAACCGCGGCTCGGCCTCCTCCAGCCGGTCGGCGTCGGCGAGCATGCCCGCGCCCTCGGCGTGCAGGACGAGCTCGAGCTCGGCCCCGACGAGCGCCTCGGCGCGGGCCAGCCGCTCGACCGCGCCGTCGACGTCGCCGTGCTTGGCGAGCAGGTGGGCGCCCTGGCGCAGGACGTAGGGCTCGATGACCTCGCCGTCCCACTCGTCCTCGGCGACCCCCGCCTCGGCGGCGAGGGCCTGGCCGGCGGGGACGGCGGCGTCGAGGTCGCGCAGGCCGGCGGCGAGGTCCTCGGTGTCGGCGCGCAGGGCCGCGCGCGAGCGGCGGGCCTCGACGTAGAGGGCGACGGTGTTCGACGCCCTGGCCTTGTCGATGGCGTCGTCGTAGTGGCTCGCGGCCGCCTCGACGTCCTCGCCGTCCCAGGCGGCGTTGCCCGCGCGCCACTGGGCGTGGGCGGCCTCGTGGATGCGCTCCTCGGCCTCGAACGACGCCGACGCCGTGGCGAACGCGGTGCGCGCGGCGCGCCACTGGCCCAGGCCGATGAGGCTGTTGCCCAGGGCCCAGCCGACCGGCCCGACGAGGCCGGGGGTGTGCTCGCGCAGCACCGGCAGCGCGGCCTCGAGGAGCTCGGCGGCCTCGGCCGGGCGACCGGACTCGACGTAGGCGAGCCCGAGGAAGCGCTGGCCGTGGGCGAGGAGGAGGGGGTCGCGGGTCGAGGTGGCGGCCGCCACGACGTCGGCGGCCGGGCCCTCGAGCTCGTCGTAGGCGTTGCGGTCGACGAGGACGTCGCACAGCGCGAGGAGGACGGGCACGCGGGCGCGCTCGGCGGACCCGGTGATCTCCAGCGCCCGGCGCAGGTGCACCTCGGCGGTCTCGAGGTCGCCGTGCGCGCGGGCCAGGCGGCCGCGGACGTCCTCGACCATGAGCTGGAGGACGGGGACGTCGGCCACGCTCGGCTCGACCCGGTCCAGGCGCGCGGTGGCCTCGGTGGCGCGGGCCGGGCCCATCGCCATCGCGACCTCGATCTCGCTGAGCAGGCGTCGGCGCTCCTGCCCGGCCCGGGCGTACCCCTCGGCGGAGCGCTCGAGGAGGGCGGCGGGGTCGTCGGGCGTGCCGAAGTAGGCGACGCGGCGCCAGATGCCCGCGGCCTCCCCGGGGTGGCCGTCGGCGTCGAGCCGGTCGGCGATGGCGAGGGCGGCGGCGTCGTCGCCGTCGAGGATGGCGCCCTCCGCCCGGGCGCGGGCCACCTCCACCTCGTCCTCCGCCCGGCGGGCATGCTCCTCGGCCTCCGCGAGCCGGGCGCGGTGGCGCTCGGGGCTCCCGGCGTCCTGGGCGCTGACCCGGTCGAGGAAGGCGACCGCCGACCACTCCTCCGGGGAGGTGGGGGTGGGGGCGTCCTCGCGGTCGGCCAGCCACGAGCGCACGAGCTCGTCGACGTCGGGGTCGAGGGAGAGCATCGCCTCGCGGGTGGCGTCGGCCCGCTCGACGAGGCCCAGGGGGACCTCGACCCGGCGGCCGCGACGCGCCGGGGTGACGTCGACCGCGGTCTCGGGCAGCCGGGTCGGCGGCAGGGTGGGCTCGGTGGGCACGGCGGCGTCGTCGTGGGCGGCGGCGAGCCGTCGCGACATCTCGCCCGAGCCGTTGCGCGCGTCGAACGCGGCTGCGACCTCCTCTGCAGTGCGGCGCAGCTCGGCCGCCACCTCGTCGGTCGGGCGGCCGTCGATGTCCGCGGGGGCGAGGCCGACGACCGCGGCACGCTCGAGGACGTGGGCGGCGGTGCCCGCGAACCACATCCGCGACCGGGGGCTGAGCAGGTCGTCGAGCAGGCTCAGGCGGGGGACGAGGAGGTCGACCGCGCGGTCGACGTTGCCCAGGCGGAGCAGGACGCGCAGGCAGTCGCCCACGGTGTCGGCCGCCCTGGCGCCGTCGGCGAGGTGCCACGCGCGGCGGTAGGAGGAGATCGCCCCGTCGAGGTCGCCCTGCCCGACCCGCAGCAGGGCGTCGAGCCCGAGGCTGGAGCGGGGCTCGTCGCCGCAGCTCAGCTCGCCGTCGACGGTCGGGCGGATCAGCTCGAGGGCGCGCTCGGGCTCGGTGTCGGCGACGAGGTGTGCCTGGTCGCGCCGCTCGCAGGCCTCGCAGTCGCTGCGGCTGTCGCGCGGCTCGGCGAGCCACGCGGTCAGCTCGCGGTCGACGGTGTCGGTGTCGCCGAGGTCCATGGCCAGCTTGGCCCGGGCGGCGTGCACCGGGCGCAGGTGGTACCCGTCGCCGCGGAAGACGGTCTCGAGGTCGTCGGTCGCCGCGACGAGGGTCTCGAGGGAGAGGTCGGGAAGGTCGCGGACCAGCTCGACGGCCCACTTCAGCTGCCACAGGACCTGGTCGCGGTCGTCCTGGTCGAGCCCGCGCTCCGGGGCGAGCGACTGGCGCAGCCACGCGTAGTGCGTGAGGGTTCGGGGGTCGCGGGCCACGTGGTAGAGCGCCGCGACGAGGTCGGTGCGGGCCACGAACTCCTCGGCGAACGAGCCGTTCGCCTGGGCCAGGCGCAGCGCGCCCTCGTGGGCCCGCACCCGCTCGATCCCGACCGGGGCCTCGTCGGCCTCCATCGACACCGTGGCGAACTCGGGTGACACCTGGTCCCACTGCCTCATCACGGGCCTCCGTCGATGGCCCGGTCGATGAGAGCCGGCAGCGCGCGGGCCACGAGCGCGCTGTCGAACGGGGTCAGCGGGTGCCGACCGGAGAGGAGGGCGTGGGCGTACAGGGCCTCGACGGCGACCTGCTGCAGGGCTGCGTCGGCGCCGGCGGCGAGGCGCCGCACGGCGGGGTTCTCGACGTTGAGGACGAAGCGCGGCTCGGCCGACGGCGTCGCGATGGTCTCCAGCGCCTCGGCCCACGGGCCGGCGGCGGAGGCGGCGACCTCGCGCCGGTCGCGCTCGAGCAGCGCATCGCGCCCGATGAGGAGGACCGCCTGGAGCGTCGTGGGGCGGAACGACCGGGCGACCGGGACCGCACCGGCGCGGGCCAGCACGGCGCGGGCCACGTCGAGCAGCGGCTCGAAGGTGCGCTCGTCCTCGGGCGAGGGAGGGGAGAATCGGTCGGCGAGCTCGTCGGGGCCCAGCCGCCGCGAGTCGAGCCCGGGGGAGCGGCGGACCCAGCGCTCGAGCAGTGCGGTGTCGTAGGCGTACCCGGCGTTGAGGACGGCGATGTCCTCGGCCCGCGCGATGGCGGCGACCTGCTGGTACGCGTCGACCGAGTCGACGTAGGTGACGACGCGGTCGAGCTCGCAGAACTGGGCCAGCGACATCGTGCCGACGGTCGTCTCCCACGGCAGCACCTCGGCGACGACCTCGAGCATGTCGTCGTCGGTGGTGGCGGCGGCCTTCGCGGCGAGGTGGTGGACCCGGAAGAACTCCTCGGCGCGGGCGCGGTCGGTGCGCACCATCCGCAGCAGCCAGCGCTTGAGCTGCTCGCCGAGGCGGGCCCGGGTCTCGTCGAGGAGGTCGTCGTCGTGCAGCGCCTCGCGCGACGCGGTGAGGCCGAGGCGCTCGGTGTCGACGACGGCCCGCACGAAGAACGCCCACTCGGGCAGGAGGTCGGGAACGTTCTCGCCGACGAGCATCCGCTTGGCGTAGAGGTGGTGGGCCGAGCGCGCGCCGCCCGGGTGGGGGAGGACGAACGCCTGGCCCCTCAGCCCGGCTGCGGGGTCGGAGAGGTCGACGACGTCGAGCGGCCGCTCGCGCAGGAGGCGCTGGCCGAGGGCGAGGCCGGCCTCGCGCCGTCGGGAGGGGTCGTCCTCCTCCCAGGGGTAGCGGCGACCGGCGACCTCCACCGGTCCGTCGGGTCCCTCGACGACGACCTCGAGGGCGAGGTGCCGGCCGAACGTCGAGGCCAGCGAGCGGACCACCCGGGCCGACAGGAGGTCGGCGGCGCTGCCGCGCGGGCGCAGCGCGACGTCGGTGCCGGGCTCCGTGCGGGGTTCTGGCGCCGGCGTGACAGCGTATGTGCCGTCGTCGCGCCCGACCCACAGCCAGGTCTCGTCGGTGCCGGCCCGGCGGGTGGTCACCCGGATCTCGTCGGTGACGAGGAAGCAGGACAGCAGGCCGATGCCGAACTGGCCCAGGAAGCTCTCTCGGGCCAGGCCGAGGGCGTCGCGCTTGGTGGACGCGCCGATGGTCGCCAGGACCCCGCGGATGCCGGCCTCGTCGAGCCCGATTCCTGTGTCCTCGACGTGGAGCATGCCGTCGGTGGACACGTCGGCCGGGACGATGCGGACCCGCCGGGGTGCGCCCGCGTCCTCCTCGGTGCGGGCCGTCACGGCGTCGACGGCGTTCTGCAGCAGCTCGCGCAGGTAGACCCGCGGGCTGGAGTACAGGTGGTGCGACAGCAGGTCGACCACCCCGCGGAGGTCGACGTGGAAGGTCGCGTCCCCCGTCATGCGCCGATCCAACCACTCGACGTCGCCGGGTGGCGACGCGGGCGCCTGTGAGGTCGGCGCGTCGCGGCACCCAACCTTTCGCCCCGGCCGGTGCGTTGGGAGAGTGGAGGACGACGACGCGGACGAGGAGGTGGGCGTGGGGCGCACGGAGGCCGTGTGGCCGGCGGACGTCGAGTTCGTCGAGTACGTCCGCGCGCGCCAGCACCGCCTGCTGCGCGCCGCCTACCTCGTGTGCGGCGACCTCCACCTCGCCGAGGACCTCCTGCAGGGCGCGCTCGTCAAGCTCGCCGGCCAGTGGGAGCGGGTGCGCGACGAGCAGCCCGACGCCTACGTGCGGCGCATCCTCTACCGCGACGCGGTGTCGTCGTGGCGCAAGCGGCGCCACGAGGTCATCGGGCTCGACCCCGTGTGGGACGCCCCGGCCGCCTCGTGGGAGAGCGAGACCGTGGAGCGCCGCCTCGACGTCCTGCGGGCGCTCGACACGCTGAGCCCGCGGCAGCGCGCCACGGTGGTGCTGCGGTTCTTCGAGGACCGCTCCGAGCGCGACACCGCCGACATCCTCGGCTGCTCGGTGGGCACCGTGAAGAGCCAGACGCACGACGCGCTGGCGCGGCTGCGGGCCGCCATGCCCCGCGCCGACCTCGAGACCGGAGGCTCCCGATGACGACCGACCTGCGCGACCTGCTCGAGCTCGCCAGTGACGACGTGCCCGAGACCGACCTCGCCACCGACGCGTGGGAGACCGCGGTCCGGCACCGGCGCACGGTGCGGCGGCGGGCCCTCCTCGGTGCGGGCGCCGTGGCGGCCGCGGCCGCCGTGACCAGCGTCGTGGTGCGCGAGACGCCGTCGGGGACGGGCGTGGCCGGTCGGCCCACCCCGTCGCCGACCCGCCTGCGCAACGCGGTCGTGGGAGGGGTCACCGCCGACCTCGCGCCCGACCCCGGCGACGAGACCGCCCTGCCGCTGTACCGCGACGCCGCCACGCTCGGCCTGGCCACGCTCATCGGCTTCGACGACGCGATGCGCCTGCCCAAGCTCGGGGCGGAGGCCGGGCGGCCCACGAACACCGCGTCGGTGCGGGCCGTGATGCTCGCCTGGACCCCCGGCGCGGAGGGCCTGATGGCCGTGCTGCACCTCCCGCGGGCGGCCGCCGGTCTGGACTACCTCGTCTGCTCGGGCGTGCCGCTGGTGCGGGCCGACCCCACGCAGAGCGGGGGTGGCATCGTCCTCGGGCCGCGCACCATCCGGGACGACCGGCTCGCCGTGGTGCTGCCGCAGCCGGGGGAGGTCGTCGTCATCGATGCCCGCAACGGCACCGCCGACCGGATCCCGGTGCCCGACAGCACGATCCACCGCACCGGCTGGGCCAAGGACAACCGCACCGTCGTGGCCCACGGCACCGACCGGACCTGGCTCGTCGACACCGCCGAGGGGACCGTGGCCGAGGCGACGAGCGTGGTCGGGGCCGGCTGGGTCGACCTCGTCACGGTCGACGGCGTCACCGAGCTGCGGACCTTCTCGGCGGCCGGGGCGTCCACCGGCTCGCGCTCCCTGCGCGGCCCGGTGATCGAGGTCGACGGCGAGTCGGTGAGCAACACCGAGGCCTGGGTGGCGTCGCACGCCTACCTCGGCCAGACCTACGGGGGCGCGATCGCCCGGAGCCAGGGCCTCATCGCGGTGCAGGGAGACCTGCGTCCCATCCCCCGGGTGCTCGCGGCCACGCGCTCGCCGGCGGTGCCGAAGGGCTGCTACCGCCCGCTGGCGTGGGGGCCGCAGGACGTCGTCATCCTCGAGTCCCGCTCGTTCGCCGGCCTCTCGGCGCGCCCGACGCTGCGGCTGCTGGCGTGGGACGTCATCGGCGGCGGGCTGTCGCGGGTGGGGGAGGTGGGCCCGGTCGGCACGAACGCCGGCGGGTTCACCGGGTCCTACGCCCTCTGACCGTCGGGCTCGGGCCCCAGCGCGATCGGACGCGTCGGGTCCTCGATCCACTCGCTCCACGACCCCACGTACGGCACCGAGGTGATGCCGGCGGTGTGCAGGGCCAGCGACATCTGGGCGGCGGTGACGCCGGAGCCGCACTGGGTCCCCACCGGGGTGTCGCGGTGCACGCCGGCCGCCGCGGCGCGCTGCCGGATGAGGTGGGCCGCCAGGAACGTGCCGTCCTCGGCCAGGACGTCGGCCATCGGCAGGTTGGTGGCGCCCGGGACGTGGCCGGCGGTGTGGTCGATGGGCTCGGCGTCCCCGCGGAAGCGCTCGGCGGTGCGGACGTCGAGCAGGACGCCGGTGCGCGCCATCGAGGCGGCGGCCTCGGCGTCGAGGACGGGGACGGAACCGGGCCGGACGGTGATCGAGCCGGGCTCCGGGGTGGGGACGTCTTGGGTGACCGGCAGGCCGGCGCGCTGCCAGGCGGCGAGCCCCCCGTCGAGGACGCGCACCTGCGGGTGGCCGGCCCAGCGCAGGA
The DNA here is from genome assembly GCF_043099285.1 of Oryzobacter telluris. Lineage (GTDB taxonomy): Bacteria > Actinomycetota > Actinomycetes > Actinomycetales > Dermatophilaceae > Oryzobacter > Oryzobacter telluris. The sequence goes on from NZ_CP170723.1 coordinate 1,846,074, forward strand.
CCCACCAGGCGCGGGCGGAGGCGAGCGAGGTCTGCTGGTCGTAGACGACGACCTCGGTGTCGTCGTCGAGGCCGGCCCGGCGCAGTGCGGCCTCGAGGACGGCGGGGTCGGGCAGGGGGTGGCGGCCGCGGCGTCCGGGCGGGCCGGCGAGGGCCTCGTCGAGGTCGACGAACGGGGCGCCGGGGACGTGGGCCGCGCGGTAGAGCTCGGGACCCGGGGTGCCGCGGAGGGCGTACTGGACGTCGACCACGGCGGCCTCGCCGCGGGCGAGGAGGGTCGCGAGGTCGTCGGCGGTGACGAGGGCGGGGACGGTCACCCGGCCATCCAACCACCGCCCTCCTCGGCGAGAATGGCGCGGTGCCCCGTCCGGTCCGCGTCGTCCTCCTTCACGGCTCCCAGCTGAGCGGGGCCCAGTGGGCGCGGTACGAGGCGCTGCTGGGCCCGGACGTCGACGTCGTCGTGCCCGACCTCCCGGCCCACGGGTCGCGCCGCGGTGAGCCGTTCACGTGGGAGGCGGCGCTCGCCGTGGTGGGGGAGGCGGTGGAGGGTGGCGACCCGTCGGTGCCCGTCGTCCTCGTGGGGCACAGCCTGGGTGGGTACCTCGCGATGGCGTGGGCGTCCGAGCACCCGACCCGGCTGGCCGGGCTGGGGCTGCTCGGGGCGACGGCGGTGCCGGCGGGTCCCGGTGCGGCGCTGTACCGGGGGATCGCCCGGCTCGAGGGACGGCTCGGGGTCGACCGGATGTCGCGGGCCCTGGACCGCCAGTTCGACACCCTCCTCCCGGACGAGCTCGCCGCCCTCATCAAGGAGGCCGGGTACGGGTTCGACGGCATCCCGGCCGCGTGGGACGGGGTGATGACGCGCTGCCGCCCCTCGATGCTGGCGGCCGTCACCTGCCCGGTCCTGCTCGTCGCCGGGCAGTTCGACCAGCTCCGGGTGGACGCGCGGCGGTTCGCCCGGGCCGCCCGCTCGGCCCGGTGGGTGCGGTCGGTGACGGTGCACCACGGGCTGCACGTGTTCCCCCTGACCCACCCCCACGACACCGCCGCCGCCCTCTGGGAGCTCGTCACCGCCGCGCGCGAGCCCGCGTCCCCCTAGCGACCTCGTGCGACTTCGGTGCGGTTCTGACGCCCGGAGCCGCGCGAAACCGCACTCAACTCGCACGAGGTCGCACGAGGTCGCTCGGTGGTGGCCTCGGGGACGATTTCGGGGGTTCCGGGGGCGTCGGGGAGAATGGTCGGCGCCATGTCCGTCTCCACCGCCCCCACCGTCCCCACCGCCGCGCCGGCCACCACGCCCGCCGGCGTCCCCGTGCTGCCCCCGCTGCGGATCGGGCGCCACGTCATCGAGTCGCCGGTCGTCCTGGCGCCGATGGCCGGCATCACGAACCGCGCGTTCCGCCGGCTGTGCCGCGAGTACGGGTCGGCAGGGCTCGAGGCCGGGGGCGCGTCGGGGGCGACGAGCCTGTACGTCAACGAGATGGTGACCTCGCGGGCGCTCGTCGAGCGCAACGCCGAGACGATGCGGCTCATCTCGCACGGCCCCGAGGAGCAGCCCCGGTCGGTGCAGCTGTACTCGGTCGACCCCGTCACGGCCGGGCTGGCCGCGCGGATGCTCGTCACCGAGGACCGCGCCGACCACATCGACCTCAACTTCGGCTGCCCCGTCCCCAAGGTCACCCGCAAGGGTGGGGGCGCGGCCCTGCCGTGGAAGACCGAGCTGTTCCGTGGCATCATCCGGGCCGTCGTCCGCGAGGCCGCGCCGTTCGACGTGCCGGTCACCGTGAAGATGCGCATCGGCATCGACGACGACCACGTCACCTACCTCGACGCCGGGCGGATCGCCGAGGCCGAGGGCGTGGCGGCCGTCGCGCTGCACGGGCGCACGGCGTCGCAGGCGTACTCGGGGAGCGCGAACTGGGACGCGATCGCGCGCCTCAAGGAGGCCGTGAGGACCGTGCCCGTGCTCGGCAACGGGGACATCTGGTCGGCCGAGGACGCCCTGGAGATGGTGCGGCGCACCGGCTGCGACGGCGTCGTCGTCGGGCGCGGGTGCCTGGGGCGGCCGTGGCTGTTCACCGACCTCGCCGCCGCGTTCGCGGGGTCGTCGGTGCGGGTGCAGCCGGGCCTGGCCGAGGTCACGGCCACGCTGCGCCGGCACGCCGAGTACCTCGTCGACTTCTACGACGGCGACGAGGCGCACGCGTGCCGCGACATCCGCAAGCACATCGCCTGGTACCTCAAGGGCTTCCCGGCGGGGTCGACGGTGCGCCACCAGCTGGCGCTGGTCGACAGCCTGGAGTCCATCGACGCCCTCATCGCGACGATGGACCTCTCGGCGCCCTGGCCCGGCGAGCCCGCCGAGGGGCAGCGCGGCCGCGCCGGGTCGCCCCGCGTCGTGGCCCTGCCCGAGAACTGGCTGCGCTCGCGCGACCTCGACGCCGAGCAGGCCGCTGTCGTCGCCCAGGCCGAGCTGAGCGTCTCCGGCGGCTGACCCCCCGCGCCCCCCGGCGCGGGCTCTGGTCCACTCGGTCGGCTCTGGTCCACCTGCCCGGGTGGCGGTGCGTTCGCGCCGCCATCCCCGCAGATCGACGCCACCCCGCGCAGTGGACCAGAGCCCGCAGGAGGGGCGCCGGGTGTCGGAGCGCATCGCTAGGGTCGGGGCATGGCGCAGGCGGACACGGGGGAGCACGAGAACAAGGGGACGCAGATCGGGACCCCGGGGGGCACGCCCGACAAGCCGGCGATCTTCTTCGCCGACGCCGACGAGTTCGGGCGCTGGCTCGCCGCGCACCACGACACCGAGACCGAGCTGTGGATGGGCTTCTACAAGAAGGGCCACCCCAAGGCCACCCTGACCTGGGAGCAGGCCGTGCGCGAGGCGCTGTGCTGGGGCTGGATCGACAGCAAGGCCCAGGGCATCGACGAGCACTCGCGCCGCCAGCGCTGGACCCCGCGCAAGGCCACGAGCAACTGGTCGACGGTCAACATCAACGCCGTCGCCGAGCTCACGGCCCAGGGCCGGATGCAGCCCAGCGGGCTCGCGGCGTTCGAGAAGCGGCGCGCCGACCGCAGCGGGATCTACACCTACGAGAACGAGGGGCTCGAGCTCGAGCCCCGCTACGCCGCCGCCCTCGAGGCCGACCCCGCCGCCGCCGCGTTCTGGGCCGGCGCCACGAACGGCTACCGCAAGATCGTCACCATCTGGGTCATGACCGCCAAGCAGGAGAAGACCCGCGACGCCCGCGCCGCGACGCTCGTCGAGGACTGCGCCGCCGGCCGGATGATCAAGCCCCAGCGCTACGGCACCGAGCCCTCGTGGGTCGCGCGGGCCGCGGCAGCGGCGGAGGAAGCGGCCCGCCTAGGGTGAGCGCGTGACCTCCACCGAACCGGACCGCGAGACCTACACCGGTCGCGACCGCGAGCGGTGGGTGCGGGAGGACCCCGCGCACAAGCGGGCCGACCGCGACGACTTCGCCCGCGACCGCGCCCGGCTCGTGCACTCCGCGAGCCTGCGTCGCCTCTCGGCGAAGACCCAGGTCGTCCAGCCGGGCAGCGACGACTTCGTCCGCAACCGGCTGACCCACTCCCTCGAGGTCGCCCAGATCGGCCGCGAGTTCGGGGCGGCCCTGGGCTGCAACGCCGACGTCGTCGACACCGCCTGCCTCGCCCACGACCTCGGCCACCCCCCGTTCGGGCACAACGGCGAGTCCGCCCTCGACGCCCTCGCCGCCGGCATCGGGGGCTTCGAGGGCAACGCCCAGACCCTGCGCGTCCTCACCCGGCTCGAGGCCAAGCGGATCCACCCCGACGGCCGCCCCGCCGGCCTCAACCTCACCCGCGCCAGCCTCGACGCCGCCACGAAGTACCCGTGGCGGCGCGGCGCCGCGCCCCACCCCACGGTGAAGTTCGGCGTCTACGACGACGACCTCGACGTCTTCGACTGGTTCCGCGAGGGCGCCCCGGAGGCCGGCCGCAGCGTCGAGGCCGAGGTCATGGACTGGGCCGACGACGTCGCGTACTCCGTGCACGACGTCGAGGACGCCATCGCCTCCGGCTGGCTCGACCCGCGCGCCCTGCGGGACCGGCACGACGTCGACGCCGTGGTCGCCGTCGCGGGCGAGGTCTACGAACCGGGGCTGACCCCCGACGAGCTCGGCGCCGCCCTCGACCGCGTTCTCGCCTCGGGTGCGGTCCCGGACGGCTACGACGGCACCCGCGCCTCCCTCGCCGGCCTCAAGGACATGACGAGCCGCCTCATCGGACGCTTCGTCGTCGCCGTCGAGCAGGCCACCCGCGAGCGGCACGGCCCCGGCCCGCTGACCCGCCACCACGGCGACCTCGTCGTGCCGCGGGGGAGCAGGGCCGAGTGCGCCGTCCTCAAGGCCGTGGCCGCCCACTACGTCATGTACGCGGCCGAGCGGGTCGAGCTCTACGTCAGCCAGCGCGAGGTCGTCGCCGAGCTCGTCGCCGCCTACGAGGCCGACCCCACCCGCCTCGACCCCGACCTGCGGGCCGACCTCGCGGCCGCGACCACCGACGCCGAGGCGCTGCGCGTCCTCGTCGACCAGGTCGCCTCGCTCACCGACGCACGGGCTCTGACCCTGCACCGCCGGTGGTGCCGCCCGCAGACGACCTAGACTCGCGGCAGCACACGCGGGGACACCGAGAGGAAGCAGTGGCGGGTCGGATCAGGGCCGAGGACATCACGACGGTCAAGGAGCGCACGTCCATCGAGGACGTCGTCCGCGACCACGTGACCCTGCGCCCGGCAGGCGTTGGCTCACTCAAGGGCCTGTGCCCCTTCCACGACGAGAAGAGCCCCAGCTTCACGGTGCGCCCGAGCGTCGGCAGCTACCACTGCTTCGGCTGCGGCGAGGGCGGCGACGTCCTGTCGTTCGTGCAGAAGGTCGAGCACCTCACCTTCACCGAGTCGGTCGAGCGGCTGGCCCAGAAGCTCGGGATGGAGCTGCGATACGAGGAGGGTGGCGGCCCCCGCGACGGCGGCGCCTCCCTCGGCAAGCGGTCGCGGCTCATCGAGGCCCACCGCGTCGCGCAGGAGTTCTACGCCGAGATCCTCCTGGACACCACACGCCCCGACGCCCGCGCCGGCCGCGACTTCCTGCGCGAGCGCGGCTTCGACAGCGCGGCCGCCGAGCGGTTCGGCATGGGGTTCGCCCCGCAGGGTGGCGAGGCCCTGAGCCGGCACCTGCGCGGCCGCGGCTTCACCGAGGACGAGCTGGTCACCGGCGGCCTGTCCGGCAAGGGCCGCGGCCTCTACGACCGCTTCCGCGGGCGGCTCATGTGGCCGATCCGCGACACCACCGGCGACACCGTCGGCTTCGGCGCGCGACGCCTGTTCGAGGACGACCGCATCGCCGCGAAGTACCTCAACACCTCCGAGACGCCGATCTACAAGAAGAGCCAGGTCCTCTACGGCCTCGACGCCGCCAAGAAGGCCATCTCCACCGAGCGCCGCGCCGTCGTCGTCGAGGGCTACACCGACGTCATGGCCGCGCACCTGTCCGGCGTCGAGGGCGCGGTCGCCACGTGCGGCACGTCGTTCGGGGTCGACCACATCAAGCTGCTGCGCCGCATCATGCGCGACGAGGCCGACCAGGCTCCGGCGCGCGTCGTGTTCACCTTCGACGGCGACAAGGCCGGCCAGGCCGCCGCGATGAAGGCCTTCGGCGAGGACCAGCGCTGGGTCGCCCAGTCGTTCGTCGCCGTCGCCCCGGACGGCATGGACCCCTGCGAGCTGCGGATCGCCAAGGGCGACGCCGCGGTGCGGGCGCTCGTCGACGGCGCCGTGCCGATGTTCGAGTTCGCCGTGCGCACCACCATCCGCCGCTTCGACCTCGAGACCGCCGAGGGGCGCGTCCAGGCGATGAAGGCCGTCGCGCCGATCATCGGCTCGATCCGCGACCAGAGCCTGCGCCCCGAGTACACGCGCACCGTCTCCGGCTGGCTGGGCCTGGAGGTCGAGCAGATGGCGGCCGAGGTGCGCAAGGCCGGCAAGCTGCGGGCCGACGACACCGGACCCGATGCCGCGCGCCGCCCCGCGAGCACCGACGACGTGCCCGAGCCCGGCCCCGAGGCCGCCCTGCCCGCGCCCAACCTGCGCGACCCCGTCGTCTTCGCCGAGCGCCAGCTCCTCCAGGCCCTGGTGCAGTACCCCCAGCAGTTCGACGACGCCACCGTCGACGCCCTCGAGCCCGAGGCGTTCACCGCACCCGCGCACCGGGCGGTGCTCGACGGCATCCGGATCGCCGCGCCCACGGCCCGCACCGCCTCCACCGCCGCCTGGGTCGCCGCCGTCGTCGAGGCCGCGCCGCTCGCCGTGCGCGCCCTCGTCGCCGAGCTGTCCGTCGCGCCGCTGCCGACGAAGTTCGACCCGTCGTCCGGCCTGCCCCCAAAGCGCTACCTCGGCGCGCTGGTCGCCGACGTCCTCGACCGGCTGCTCGGGCGGCGCATCGCCGACGCCACGGCCGCGGTCCGCCGGGTCCAGAACGACCCCGAGGCCGACCCCGACGACCTGCGCGCCCGCACCGTCGCCCTCAACGCCCTCGAGCTCGAGCGGGTCCGCCTGCGTGAGGAGGTCTCGTCGTGAGGATCGAGTGGACCGGCCTGCGCCGCCCCGGCGTCCCGGCCGACGTCGCCGCCGTCATCGCCCCCGGGCACGGCGAGAAGCTGCTCGCCTGGGCCGCCGAGGAGCGCACCGGCGGCACGGTCGTCGCCGGCCGGCACCGGCTCTACGCGGTCGCTCCCGGGCCCGACGGGCTCACCGTCGCTCTGGCGCGGCCGTGGCACCTCGTCGACGCCGGGTCGTGGGAGGGCGAGACCGCGACCCTCACCGTCACGTGGGTCGACGGCGAGAAGCCGGTGCGCCTCGTGCTCCCCGAGCCCGGCCAGGTGCCCGAGACGCTGCGCGAGCGGGTGCAGGCGTCGGTCGTCCTCGCCGAGGCGGTCGACCTCGGCAACCGGCGCACCGCGAAGGTCGTCGTCCGCAAGGACCTCGAGACCGACCGCCTGCTCAGCCAGGCCGTGCTGCCCAAGGGCGTGCGCAGCACCGACCCGGGCGTGTCCGAGCAGGTCCGCGAGGGCCTGGCGCGGGTGCGTGAGCAGGTCGGGCTGAGCTGAGCCGAGGGCGCGAACCGGCCCTCGCGGGGACGGTTCCCGCGCCCGTCGGCGGTGGTACTCGCGCCCGCCGGGGCCGGTTCCTCGGCCCATGGGGGCCGGTTTCTTCGAGGGGTCCCACCTTTGCTATCGTTGCCGGGCGCTGCTGGGGCGATCCCCCGGTGGCCTTTCCCCTGTAGCTCAATTGGCAGAGCAGCCGACTGTTAATCGGCAGGTTGTTGGTTCGAGTCCAACCGGGGGAGCATCAGGAGAGGCCCCTGACCTGCGGAAACGCCAGGTCGGGGGGCTTTTGCTTTCAGTTGCATCGGCTATGCATCGTTCAGGGCCAGCTGAGCCGTCGATCGCTGGCGCCGATCCCGAGCTAACACCACGGGCCTGCACGGCGCGGTCGGCGGCAAGACGCAGGAGACGACATCGTCGACTCTGTCATCGACGATGGGTGTCGTCGGCCGTCACCATCATGCGGCAGCGCACAACGACTGACTCGCGCCACGACAGGGCGTGTGGCGGGTCACTGGCGACGACCTGACGCGTCGATCCTGACCCAGTCGGCGGCGACCCCGCCGCGAGGTGCACGGGACGCGCTGCGCCAAATGGCCGACCCGAGATCGGGCCATGTCTGCCTGAGGTCAGTCAGGGAGGTCCTCGGCCACTTCTCCGGACACCTTCTCAACGGTCTCCTTGATCTCTTTGAGCCGCTCCGCCTGGCTCAGAAGGGCAGCCAAGCTCCCAAGAATCGTGTCTGCGTGACCTAGAGCCCGGGAAGCCCACTTGAGCACTCTCTTTGCCCGTCTGAAACGCTTCGGCCGCGGAAGGGGCGCCTGCGGGTGTTCGGCGTAGTCGTCGAAAACCTCGTCTGAGTCCTCCGCATCTGCTTCCTCCAGGACCGCCCGCGTCAGGCGCAATCGCGCCCTTCGCCACGCAATGAGCTTGACTCTCAGGTCGAGTCCAGCAAGTCCGTGGTTTGCGAGAACCTCGCTCGGGACTTCACTCATCTGACGTAGTAGTTCAGCCCTGGTCTCGTAAACATCCGGCCATGCGTCCGCCAGCCAGGCCAAGAACTCGGATAGGTCGTCGAGGGATCCCTCTGTGGTGCTCAAGTCCGGAGAGAACAGCTCGTAACGCATGTCGACCATCCACGCCAGATCGTCGTAGACGCTGGACACAAACGACAGAAGCTCGCGGCGATCCGCGTCGCTGGAGTTGTCGTAGATGGACATTGCGCCTCCTGGTCGCCAGCGGTCCGCGCACAAGGCACGGTCAACCCGGGCTTGCGGTGCCGCCATTGTTCCACTGGCGTTCGACGTTGAGTAGGTCCCCCGAGACGCCGCCAGCCCCGGCTGAGCTAGGGCGAAGGCGGCGGAGTGACGCACCAGCCGTCCGATCGCCCGGCGGCATGTGCCGACGCACCGTGGCGAGACCCCGATGGCAAACTCCAAAGCAGGCGCGGACATGTAGCCCTGCTCCCGGACCGGAAGGTGTCGGATTTGCCGGAGCTCGATGACGACGTACACACGCACGCGAGAGCGATGACCTCCGCGGCGACCTCCAGACCAGTCGCCCCGCCAAACTAACGTCCGATGACGTTGGAGTGTTCTGCTGTTTCAAGTCAAGAGCGACGTGGGCGGCGCCTTGGGATCGGCCACGGCAGGTCGGACAGCGAGAAGCCGTCCCGGCCGGGGAACGGCGACAGCGCCTCCGCTACCGCCCGGTTGTCTGCATCAGCGAAGAGCCCCTCTTCTCGAATCATGTTGTCCCCCGTAGAGGTATCCATCCGTGAGCGATCCACCGGCGCCGGTAAGTGAATCCGGCCGGATAACTCATCGTCTGGATGGTGATACACATAACGCCGGGCTTGATTCACCGTCTGCTGGTTCATCGAGTTGGCGAATGCCGTCGTCCCCGTCACCACAAAGTCTCGCACCCCATCTACATCATCTGTGTATTGACGAAGCGCGATGCGGGGCTGGATATTCAGTCCCAGACGCCGTGTGAGTGGAACGGTGAATAGGTCAGCCGTCGCTATCCCCACCCCCATGTGCTCGGGGTAGTTTTCATCTACCGCCATCGACACCGGGTGATCCGAGGTTACCAAGGCACGTTTCGTGAACCTGATAAGCGTCCAGTGGCTATCCGCTAGATGAGCGGCCATGCGCGGCCATAACTGAAGTGCTAGCCGAAGGTGACCCGTAACGTCCGGCTCTAGGTCGGGGCCGCCAGGCTTCGTCAGGTCCCTCCACTCCTCGTCCAGCTCCTGATCCTCGACGGGCCGGCCTTCGGCCCTTTCGATATGTGACCGCAAGGCCTCCTTGCCGGACACGCCAACAAGAATCCGAATCATCATGCCGTTCATGTCAGTCTGGCTCGCACGGATCTCTTCACTCCGTAGGTGCTGTAGCGCGATCCAGAGCGCCAGATTCTGCTTTGCCTCCTCAGGAAGCGGCCATCGCCCCTGCACCACAAGCCTCAGCGCGCTACTTGCTACATCCTCAATCTCGGAGAATGCTCTCTCAAATACATCAGAGGTCGACCTGTCTGGCAGTTCTATAGAGTAGAAGTCCTTTATAACCGTTGCGTCTGTAATCGACATATCGATTCGCGGCCCCCCCGATAGGGCCACCCGACTAATCAAGCCCTTTTCCGTCGCAAAGCCTCTTAAGTAGAACTTGGAAACGGTGTGCTGACGCCTGACCTGGTTCCCCACCCGATCATCTAAGCACTCGGGATGCGCTCAACCTCCAAATCTCTGTCACGCGGATGCACGGCCCGGGGGCATGCGTTCGGGAGTTTGCGGGTTGAAGGGCTTGGCTGCGTTGGCGGAACCGAAGATCCCTGTGGTCAGGTGGCGGCGGGCATCAGCGACCGGCGGCGATCCACCATCGGCGTGACCGGACGCACGAGGGTGCGTCATAGTGCCGCCACCGAGCGCCGTTGGATGGCCGTAGATCCGGTTAACGGCTCGCCGTGATGATGATGGTCGAGCCGCTACCTCTCCAAGATGACCTACTCCCGAAGCGGCCGACCGTCTTCCACTGCGGAAGCCAACCCGGCGACATGGGAACCGACTTCTTAGCGCCCAGCGGCGGGGATGCGCATCAGCAGCTGGTCCACGTCATCGGGGTGGACGCGGATCACTCGTTGGCCGAGACGGTACGCGGTCAGCTGGCCGCTGGAGATGCGTCGTCGCAGGGTGCGGATGCTGACTCCGGTTCGCTCGGCGGCCTCGGCTAGCGACTCGTATTCGCGGCGTGGATTGGTTGTCATGGTTACCTCCTGCCTCCCTAGGCGTTCTCGGGGTGCCTCGGTGGTCACATGTCGCCGGAAGAGTTCGGCAATGGCCGGAAGCGGCCACGGGAGGTTCAGCGGTCATCGCGATAACCCCGGTCCGCTGGGGTGGTTGTGCTGGGACGGGAGTCTGCGACGTTCCTCGTTCACGCCCGGTGGTGGCTTGGGGGTCTCGTCGAGACCAGTCGGCATGTCCGCGGTCTGGAGCACGCCCTCCTGCCCGGGCCGGCCCGTGAACTGGCGCGGGGTGATGTCGTCGCCCCTTTCTGGCAGGTGGCGCTGGATGCGCCACCAGAGGGCGGACGCGGCGTGGTCGTCGGGTAGGGGGAGGCTGGTTGTGCTGCGGAGCAGGGTGTTGGCGTCGATTCCTGAACGCGTGAGGGCCTCGAGGTGCTCGGCGAGCTGGGCGGAGTAGTCGTCGTGGCGGGTGGCGGGAACTAGCGCGTGGAGAAGCCTGGTCCAGCCGGCGACGTTCCCCAATTGGTCGTCGCCCAGTCGGGCATCCAGCTCGCGCTGCCACGTTCGGAAGACCTTTGAAGGCTGGCCGGGCCCGGTGGGGCGATGGTCGCTGTCGGGGACGCCGTTGGCGGCCCGCCAGACGGTGAGGTCGCCGAGCAGGTCGGGGGCTGGAGTCGCGCGTTGCGTGGGCCACCACGCTGGGACTGTGTGGCTCTGTTGGCGAACCTCGGATTCGAGCGCGGTGACCAGGTCGGATCGGGCGGTGAGGTACGGGCCCCAGTGTGGGTCGTCGCGGAGTCCGCTGGGGATGCCTGGGAGCCAGGGGAGTGGTCCGGTGCTGGTCCCGCCGGGGTCGGGAAGGCGCCAGTGGAGAACGGCGGCACGGTCGTTGGCGGTGTCGAGCTCGCGGGCGGTCGCTGCGCCACGAAGGGCGGTGAGGGGATCGGTGCCAGTGATGGCGAGCAGGATGAGGTGGGCGCGCAGGGTGGGCCAGGCAGGTTCGTCGCTGATGTCGGGGATGAGGCGTTCGGCGCCGGTACCGAGGTCGGCGACGGTGCTGAGGCCGAGGTGGCGTTCTGCGGCGAGGTGGAGGGCGTCGAGGTAGCGGGCGGTGGCCGCGCCGAGGCGGACGGTGGGGGAGGCGTGCTCGCGGGCCGTGGTGGTGGCCGAGGTTGGGGCGTCGTCGTGGGCCAGGACGGCCTCGAGCACGTCGCTGGCGGTTAGCGGGCGCACGTGATCGGGCCGGGTGATGTTGTGGGGGTCGCCGTCGCCGACAACCTGGACGTAGAGGTGGTTGGCGTCGGCTCCGCGGGTGAGCATCGTGTAGAGCTGTTGGCGGGTCTCGTCGCCGGTGGCCAGGCCGTGGACGGTGTCGGCGGAGATGCCTTGGGCGCCGTGGATCGTGGTGGCGTACCCGAGCTCGGCGGCAGACGTGACGTAGTCGGGCGGCAGGGTGGCAACGCGTCCACTTCGGCTGTGCTGCACCGCGAGTGAGCCGTCGCGGTGGACGGCGGCGACGGTCCAGCGGTCGCCGTTCTTGACCCAGTCGTTCGCGCCCAGGCGGAGCCGGCGGTCGTTGTTGCGGGTGACGACGGTGTCGCCAGTGTGGGCGGTGTTGCCGTCGGACAATCGCAGCCCGGGTCCGGGGGTGCGGCCGGCGAGGCGGTGGGTTTGGGCGTGCTGGTTCAGGTGGGAGACCAGGCCACGGGTGGGGGCGAGCATCAGTGAGTCGAGGCCTTGGGCGCGGTCCTTGGCCCAGGCGATGAAGACGTCTCGAGTCATCGTGGCGAGGTCCCCGACGTGTACGCGGTCGTGGTCGAGGTAGAACCCGAGTGCCTCGTGGTGTCCGTCGCGGAGGGCGAGTGAGGCGGCGCCTTCGACCGGGTCGGTGAACCGCATCAGCTCGTCGAGGTGGAGGGCTCCGTGGGTGGCGGCGATGTCGCGCAGGACGCCGCCGGCGCCGATCGCCGCGAGCTGCTGGTTGTCCCCGAGGAGCCGGACCTGCGCGCCGCGGGCGGTGACGAAGGCGACGGTGGTGTCCAGGGTGAGGGTGTCGGCCATCCCGGCCTCGTCGACCAGCACCATGGTTCTCGGGCCGATCGCGTGGGCCCATCCGGGCAGCTCGCCGGTGCTGATCGACCACGTGAGCTTGGCCAAGGTGTCGGTGGTGGCGCCGGTGCTCTCGCGTAGCACGGCTGCTGCTGCGGCGGAGGGGGCGAGCCCGATCACGGTGCCGCCGTCCTCGACCCACGCCGCGGTCAGGGCGCTCAGGGCGGTGGTCTTCCCGGCCCCGGCGGGCGCGATCGCCAACTGCAGGCGTGCGCCACAGGTGGCCATCTCGCGGACCAAGGCGGTCTGTCCGGGGTTGAGGGTGGTGCCGTTGGCGGCCTGCTCGAGCAGCGCCAGGTCGACCGCTTCCGGGCTGGCCCGGTGGCGATCCGTGACGCCGGCGACACCGACGAGGCGGCCCTCGGCGGCGAGGATCTCGGTGCTGGTGAAGACCGCGGAGCCGGCGACCTCGTACACGCTGGACCCGTCAGTGCGGCGCAGCTCGGGCGGCTCCTCGATGCCGTCCCCGGCGGGGGTGAGCCGCACGGACGCGCTGATGAGGGTGTGGTCCGTGACCAGGTCGACGAGGGTGTCGACGTGCTCGGCGGGTAGGTTCGCGGAGCGCACCTGACGGTGCGCTTCGGCGCGCACGTGCCACACCTGCCAGGTCGAGCGGCGGGCCTGGAGCTCGTCGCGGACACGATGTGCGGTGTCCCGCGCCCACGCCGCATCCACCGTGACTGGCCCTGTGGCGTGGCCTCGCTGCGCGGCGGACAGAGCCGTGGTGACCATGAGCGACACACCTTCCGGGCCGCCGAGGACCTCCTCGGCCTCTACCCGCCAGGCTTGCCGTTGCTCGGCCAGGGTGCGAGGTTCGTGCTTCACGTCGCGGGTCTCGAGGGTCGCCTGCTGAGCGAGCAGGATCGCCTCCACGACTGTCGGGGGGCGGCCGTGGTCGTCGTGGAACGTGGTCGCCAGCTCAGCGCGGCGCGCCTCGATCAGTGCCCGGCGGGAGGACCAGCGCTGGTTCAGTGCCGGGTCGACACCGCCCACTTCACGGACTGGGCGCTTGCCCCGCTCCGTCCCGGGGCGCTCCGCGAAGACCACTCCGAGGCGGGTCCGCAGGTGCTTCTCCAGCGACGTGTTGTACGTCTCGGAGGCGGTCACCTTGGCCCTGAACAGTATCCGCCCGTCGATGGAGAGCCACTTCCCGGACCGGGTCTGGACCTTGTTCGCGACCGCGATGTGGGTGTGCAGGTCGGGGTCCCCGGCGCGGGAGTCGCGGTGGGTGAACGCGGCCGCGACGAGCCCGGTGACGTCGACCTGGCGGACCCCGTCGGTGCCCTCGCGGGTGTACAGGGCGTGCTGCTCGATGAACGCGAGGGCGTCGGCGACGGCCTCGTTGTGAGCCTGCTCGACCTGCGCGGCGACCTGTGGTGGGGCGATCGCCCACAGGGTGCTGACCGACTTCACCGGGGAGAACGTCAGGTCATACCCACCCACGGTCGTGGTCTTCGGGCGGGACAGTTTCGCGATCGTCCCGGACAGTTCCCGGGCGTCGCGCGGGTCCCGCCCGTGCTGTGCGCGGAACATCTCGGCGGCGACTTCGGAGCGGATCCGCGCCCGGTCCTGCGCGTCGACCGGGTAGTCCCGCGGGTGCCCCAGGGACGAGGCGTGGCCCTCGAGCCGCTTGGCGACCTCGACCTGGAACGCGGTCCCCCCGGCGGCGTACACCTTGAACGGTGCCCCAAGTCGGGTGACCGCTGTGAGGTCCTGACCGGTGAGGTCCGGGCCCTCGAGCCGCTCGCGGCGTTGCTCCGCCAGGGGGTGCAGGCCGGCCCCGAACAGAGCCCGCATCTGCTGCGCGGTGACCTCGTCCCCGACACTCAGGCCGTCGATCCCAGCCATCCCCGAGCCAACCCATCGCCCCGGTGTTTCGCCCCTCTCGGTGTAGTACGTCGCCAACGAGGTGCGCGCCCCGGGCGCGTGGTCGTGCGCCGCGACCTGACGGGTCAGATAGGTGTACCCGGTGCCGGCCGTGAGTTTGTGCAGGCTCATCGTCATGCCCCCCTAAGCCCAGCGGGAGGCGCTTCGCGGCCACTGGGCCGAGAACCGACCGACCGACAATGCACCGGGTGTGTGCCGTCTTTGGCCGCTGGTTTAGGTAGGGCCCTTTTGTCGCCATCGGCGTGGGCGGCCGTCGTCCTGCGGGACGGTGGGCGGGTGGCTGGGTGCGGTGCACCGTTGCGGCGGACGGGCGGCACGTGCCAGCGGCTACAGGTCTCCTCGACCGTCGGCGCGTCACGAGGTAGCTCGTGACCACGCGGTATGCCGGGGGGCAGTCAAGGCAGTGCAGTCACTTGCCCCCTGCATTTGCGGACACTGCCGACCCCAGGCCGACGAGCAGCCGGCGTGCGACAGAGGGCAGACAGCGGTCGGCAAGTCAGGTCCGTGACCGTGGAGCCACAGCCGGCCACGGCCGGTCCGTGACCACGAAGGGGCGCGCCATGTCCAGTACTCCGTCGGGCACGTCCCGTCCGAGCCGCCGGAGGCAACCATGTCTGACCCGATGACAAATGACGGCATTGACTCGAGCAGAGGGCGACCGAGGCTCCGTCAGGTTCGTCGCGCCACGGTCTGGGTCAGCGCCTTGGCTGCGCTCCTGCTCCTCGCGGTTGAACCTGCGCTGCCCGCCGTCGGCCAGCCCAGGTAGGGATCAGTGGACTCGCAGATCGACCGGTTTCTCACCACGGCGCTGAGGGAGTCGGCCATCCCAGGCGTCGCAGTCGCGCTCACCCGCGGTGACCAGGTGCTGATGGTAGGTGGATATGGTCATGACTCCACCGGAGCCGCCGTGACCGAGAGCTCACTCTTCCGGGTCGCCTCGCTGAGCAAGTCCTTTACTGCGCTTGCGGTGATGCAGCTCGTCGACGCCGGCCTGGTGGACCTCGACGACTCGGTCCAGCAGCACCTGCCGGAGTTCCAGATGGCCGACCCGCGGAGCGCGCAGATCACCGTTCGGCAGCTGCTGGACCAAACGTCGGGCATCACCGACGCAGTGGTCCCCGAGCTGAGCCGGCCCCAGCCGAGCAGCCCGACAGACGCGACGACCAGCCTGCGGTCCGCGCGCCTGTCCTCCACCCCTGGGACGTCGTGGAGCTACGCCAACCCGAACTACCAGGTCGCTGCCCGCTTGGTCGAGGCGCTCAGCGGTGAGGAGTTCGGCCACTACCTGCGCCGCCACATCTTCGAACCCGCCCAGATGGCCGCCACCACCTCGACCGTGACCGCAGACCAACCAGTCCCCGGCGTGGCCCAAGGTCACCTGATCGCCTACGGCCATGCATTCCCGGCACCCGGGTTCCGCAGCTACGCGACCGGGGATGGCGGCATCGTCAGCTCCGCCGCCGACATGGCTCGATGGCTCGTGGTGAATGCCCACGACGGTCGAACGGCAGACGGCACCGCAGTCGTCTCCAGCCGCGGCCTGCGGTTGCTGCACACCCCGAGCGCTCCTCGCGTGGGCTACGCGCTGGGATGGGCCACCCGCGGTCCGACCAACGCCCCGACCCGGATCGAGCACAGCGGCAGCCTGTTCACCTTCACCGCCCAGCAGGCCCTGTGGCCAGCCTCGGGTTACGGGGTCGTCCTCCTGTTCAACAGCGGGTCCCCGATGATGCTCGAGCAGACCGCAATCGTGCACGGCGTCTTCGACATCATCGAAGGGAAGTCCCCACCCTCAAGCGGGGCGTCCCCCGCGGCGAAGCTCGACGCGGTCCTGGCCGTGCTCACGCTGGCGGCACTCGCCCTGGGCACCCTTGGTGTCCTTCGCGCCGGTCGCTGGGCCCGACGGCGCCGCGGTTCTGCGATCAGGGGGCTGAGGATGCTTCCCTCGGTCCTGGTTCTCGCGGCGGGCACCGCGTTCCCACTGCTCGCCAAGGCGTGGGTCGGACGCGACGTGACGTGGTCGGCCGCCGCCTACCAGTGGCCCGCCATGGTGGTGTTCGTCTTTGCGGTACTGCTCGCCACGGCGGCCACCGTGCTCGCCCGGTCGTGGCAGTGGTCTCGAATCGACCACGCGGCCCCAAGTGCCGAGAGCCCATCGGCAGCCACCGGCACGCCAGATGAAGAGCGGGCGGAACAGGGGCCCGACAGAGCCGAGACAGAGCCCCGCTCGATCCTGAATCCACCGCGGACAGAAGCCCGCGCCTAGTTCGAACGAGATCCCCGTCAAACCGACCGGGGATCCAGGACAGCCACCCGGAGCGTGGCTGCTCCACGCGCCCGTCCGCAGCACCCCCTAAGGAGCCCGCCATGACGACCTCGACCCGCGTGAACCAGACCCCCGGGCCGCGCCCGCACAGCGCCTCGCCCACCCCATCAGTCGGCTCGCAGCCCCGCCGTGGCGTCCCTATGCCGGTCGTGGTCGGCGGCGCGGCGGTCGTCGGACTCCTGACATCCGCGGCCCTTGCCGCCGCACCTGTCGTGCCGGTCACCGAGAGCGCGCTGACGGGGGCGGTCCTGTGCGGCTTCGCGACCGGCTGGACCGCTTTGGTGGGACTGTCGACGTGGTTCACCGCCCAGCCGCAGCGTTGGGCCGCGGTGCCCGCCGCGGTGCTGGGGGCCAGCGGTATCGCCCTGCTGGCACTGGGGGCCTCGGCCCATCCCGCCGTCGACTGGGTGTGGCCTTTGGTGGTGCTCGGGCTGGCTGTCTGGATGACCGTGCACATCCGTCGCGACATGGGGAGCAGGGTCGGCCGTTGGCTCCTGTTCCCCGTCATCGGTGCCATGGGCGTCGCCGCCGTCGGGGGCGCCTACCAGACGGTTGGCACCGCGATGGACGCGTCGCCGGCCATGGCAGGTCGGTTGGTCGACGTCGGTGGGCACCGGTTGCACTTGAGCTGCAAGGGGTCGGGCAGCCCGACTGTCGTCGTCGAGCCCGGAGGCGGGGCCATGGGGGCGCATCTCGGCTGGGTCACCTCCGCCGTAGGGCGTGAGACGACGGTCTGCACCTATGACCGCGCCGGTCGGGGCTGGAGTGAGGCCGCCGACGGCCCCCAGGACGCCCTCGCCATCTCCCGTGACCTCCACACGCTGCTTCACCGTGCTGGCGTGCCCGGCCCCTACGTCATGGCCGGTCATTCCTTTGGCGGTCTCTACGCAATGACCTTCGCGGCAAGCCACCCCGACGAGGTCGCAGGCCTGGTGCTCATCGACGCCACTTCACCCGTCTATGGGACCGATGGCGCGGGCTCGGCCGGCACCATGCCTGCCAGGTCCGACGACGGCGTGGGTCGGGTCGCGGCGCTGGTCTCCTCCATGGCCCGGCTCGGTTTGGGCCGGGTGTACGCGATCGTCAACGCCAGCGATCTCCCGGCGCCGGAGCAGGCTCAGGTGCGTGCCAGGTACGCCACGCCCGCAGCCGTGCGCAACGTGATCGAGGAGTACGCCAGGGCGAGCGCGTCCACCAAGGAGGCGGCCTCCCTGCGTGACCTCGGCGACACGCCGCTCATGGTCCTCACGGCGGAGATCGGCAGCGACCCCGACTGGCCCCAGAAGCAGGACCACCTGGCCACGCTCTCGTCCGACAGCGTCCACCGCGTCGTTCAGGGGGCAGATCACGCAGGCATGGTCGGCGACCAGGCTCATGCCGTCACCACCGGTCGGGCCATCCTCGAGGTGGTCTCCGCAATCCGTACGGGGCAACCGCTGACGCGGTAACCCTGTTCACCTCAGGCGGGTCCGGCCACCGTGCCGGACCCGCCTTCGTTGTGCCAGAGGCACATTGAGCTGACGCCTCGACGGGACAGCGCCGGGACAGCAGAAAGCAAGCGCCGGACCCGAGAGTGCCGGGAGCGGGCTGAGAGGGCCCGAGCCGGGTTCCCGGCCACCGCAGCGCTGAGGAGCACGCCATGTCGACAACAGCGACCCTGGTCACCGATTCACCCGTCTCGGCACGATCAGCTGCGCCGGTGGTCGAAGCGTCGACAGCAGCAGTCCATGGCGGGACCCACAAGCTCGCGGCTGCGATGACCGCAGCGGCACTGGCCGGCCTTGGGCTGATGCACTTCGCGCTCGACGGTCTGACCAGCGTCCTCGTCCCGCTCCAGCCCACCCTCGCGTCGCGGACCGGCGCGTCACCGTCGGTGCTCGGGCTCGTGGTCGCCGTGGCGCTCGCGGCGGCGTCCCTGCTGCAGCCGCTCACGGCTCGGCTCGTGCACCGGCACGGAGAGCGGTCAGTGGCGGCAGCCGGTGCCGTCCTCGCGGCCGCCGGCTACGGCGCGGTCCCAGCAGCTGAGAACGTCCTTCAGGCCGTGCTGGCCGTGGTCATCGGCGGGGTGGGGTCTTCGCTGTTCCACCCATCCGCGGGCGCACTGATGGCGCGAGCAGCGACATCCGGCCGTGAGTCCCTTCCCCTCGCAGCATTCTCGGCAGTGGGCACGGCGGGCTCGGCACTCGTCCCGTTTGGTGTCGTCGTCTCGGTCGACTCGCTCGGCTGGGCGGCAGCAGTCCCGGTGGCCGCGACCCTCGTGGCGCTCACCGTGGCTCTTCGCAATGAAGTGTTCCGGCCGACACCACGTCCGACGAAGACCCGCGCTACCGCCGGCGCGACCGGAAGCCGGCAGGCTCGGCTGGCAGTGGCAGCCGGCGCGATGGTGGCCCTTGCGGGCACTACCGTCGGCGCCAGTGCCGCGGTCCTGGTGGCCAGCGATCTGGGCGCCTCTCACCCCGCGGTGCCGTGGCTCCTGGCCTCCTACTCGGCGTCGGCAGCGGCCGGTGGCATGGGCCTGGCAGTGTTGGCCCGCCGGGTCGGCGCTCGGGCCGTCCTCCTCGTTGCTGTGGCCCTCGGTTCCGTCGCGGCCGCAACGGTGCCGTTCCTTCCGCTGGTGGCCACCTTCGTCGCGATGTCGGTGGCCGGCGTCGGACTCTCCGGCTCGCTCCCCCTCCTCGTCTCGCACGCCCGGCTGCCCGGAGAGGTCTCGGCCGCGGGCGCGGTCGGTCGCGTCCTCGGACTCGCCGCTGGTATCGGCGGGTCGGGGTACGCCGCCGTCGGCTTCCTCCAGGGCGCCGTCGGGTACGGGCCGGCCCTCACCGCAACCGTGGCCCTGTCCGGAACGGCAGCGCTGGTGATCGCCCGGTTCCTGTGCCGCAGCGTTGACCCGTCCGACTGCGACGACCCCGTCCCGACGGCCACGTCGAACTGCGGCTGCGGGACGTGCACCTGCTGACGTCAGCCGACCGACCGTCAGCAGGCACCACCGGACCACCCGGGGTGCCGCGGCGGTGTCACAACATCTGAAGGTCTCGTCGCTCGAGTGGCGTGGCGGGGCGCCTCGTCGTCAGCCTGACCGTCGCGGCCTCACCGGCCAGGGCGCGGGCTTCGGCTTCGTGCCCCCGCCGAGCGGCGACCCGCGCGAGACCCTCGAGCGCGGCGGCCACCAAGGAGCCTTCCCCGGTCGATCGCCCGGTGACCAGTGCGCACTCGAGCCTCTCAGCGGCTCGGTCGAGCCTCTCGTCCGCCTCGTCGCAGCGGGCGATGCCGATCACCGCCAGCCCCTGCGGGACGGGAGTCCCGAGCCGTGCCAGCCCGTCGGCCGCGTCCGTGAACAGCGGCCTGGCCTCGTCGAACCGTCCCTCCGTCCAGGCCAGTAGCCCTCGCCCGTAGTCGGCGAGCACCACGCCGGCGCCATCTCCCACGTTGTCGGACGCGACCGCGGCGCGGTCGAACGCGTCGAGCGCCCCATCACGGTCGCCAAGGTGGATCCGTGCCACTCCCAGGTCGGCGAGGGCCCACTGCACGGTGTTGAACAGGCCCGCGCTCGCAGCGACGTCGATGGCTTCAAGAAGGACCCTGACGCCGTCCTCGTAGCGTCCGAACTGCCGCAGACCCCATCCCAGGTGGTAGAGGATCGCCGAGAGGCCCCATGGGTCGTCGAGCTGTCTGAAGGCCGTGGCCGTCGCGGTTCCGGTGGCCACGGCGCCCTCCTCGTCACCACCCTTGAGGGCCGTCTCCGTCCGGACGAAGCCGATGACGGCCCGTCCCCAGGCGTCGCCGTTCTGCTCGAACTGGGCCTCGGCCTCCGACAGGAGCCGTCGGGACCGCTCGGGCTCGGCGCCTGTCACGCCCTCGACGGCCAGGAGGACGCGCGAGAGCGCAGCGCGGGACGGGTTCCTGAGCTCGTCGAACAGCCGCAAGCTCTCGGCGGCGGTCTCGGCGCAGCGGGGGCTCGGGTGGACGAGGCAGGCGCGGGGGCGCTCCACGAGCGAGACCGCTTGGAGCGCGCGCGCGACTGCGGCCGGCCCGCCACCCTCGAGGCGCAGCACACGGTCGAGCGTCTCCCGGCCGTCGAGGTGACGGCCGAGGTGCCAGAACAGCCCGAGGGACCCCGCCATCGACAGTGCCTCGTCGGCATCGCCCCGGCCTGTCCACCAGGAGATCGCGGCCCGGATGTTCGGCTGCTCGGTGCGAAGTCGCTCCAGTGCCTCCCTCTGGCCGTGCCCCCGGAGGTCGAAGTCGCCCTCGTCCGTGAACCGCATGAAGTACTGGGCGTGGCGCCGCGCGATCTCGTCTTCGAGACCGGTGTCCGCGAGCCGCTCGCGCGTGTACTCGCGCAGCGTCTCGAGCATGCGGTAGCGGGTGGTGGGACCGGGCTCGACGACGACGAGGGAGCGCTCCACCAGACGCCCGATCGTGTCCAGCACAGCGGCCGGCGACAGGTCGTCATCGCTGACGACCGCCTCCGCGGCCGCAAGGGTCCACCCGCCGCGGAAGACGGACAGCCGGTCGAAGACGGCGCGAGCGGACTCGTCCAACAGCTCGTAGCTCCAGTCGACCGTCGCCCTGAG
The DNA here is from genome assembly GCF_043099285.1 of Oryzobacter telluris. GTDB lineage: Bacteria > Actinomycetota > Actinomycetes > Actinomycetales > Dermatophilaceae > Oryzobacter > Oryzobacter telluris. The sequence goes on from NZ_CP170723.1 coordinate 1,867,349, forward strand.
CGTCTGCTGTCGCGACTCCGCGGTGCGCGCGCCGACCGTCAACAGCTCAAACCGGTGCTCGAGCCGTGAAGCGATCTCGCGTGGAGACATCGTCGCGACGCGGGCAGCCGCGAGCTCGATGGCCAGGGGTAGCCCGTCTAGTGATCGAGCGATGCTCGCAGTGGCAAGGAGGTCGGCCTCGGGGAGGACCAAGCCGGGCCGGAGCATCCTCGCGCGCTCGGCGAACAGGGCTGCTGCCGGGAAGAGCAGGACGTCCCCAGGTGGGGTGCCCTCCGGCGGGGTCTCCAGCGGGTGGACGAGGAGCTGGAGCTCGTCGGGGACCGCGAGGGCCTCGCGGCTCGTCGCCAGCACGGTCAGACCCTCGCACCGACCGAGGAGCTCGTCGATGAGGGTCGCCGCGGCGTCGACCAGGTGCTCGCAGTTGTCGACGACGAGCAGGAGCTGCCGGCGCTCGAGGAAGCGCGCCAGCCGGACTCGGACGTCGCGTTCCACGGCCGCCCCGTCGAGAGGCACCCCCAGGGCCTCGGCCACCGCGGCGGGAACGTGCTCGGGCGAGGTCACAGGCGCGAGCCGGACGCCGTAGGCGCCGTCGGGAAAGGAACCGCGCACCCGGATCGCGCCCGCGAGGGCGAGCGAGGTCTTCCCCGCTCCTCCCGGACCGATGAGCGACACCAGGCGTTCGGTCGAGAGGAGTCCCTCGAGCTCGGCCAGCTGGTCGTCCCGACCCAACAGCGCTCGTGCGACGACGGGCAGGGCGCCGGGGGCCTCCGAGATGTCGTTGGCCCGGCGCCGGGTCGCACCAGCAAGACCCACCGGCAGGCCACCAGGATGGGTCTCCAACGGCCCCGAGAGGGCGGCGTCCTGGCGGAGGACCTGCTCGTGGAGGGCCCGCAGCGACGCCGAGGGCTCGAGGCCGAGCTCGTCGTCCAGGACGCGGCGGGTGCAGGTGAAGACCGCGAGCGCATCGGCCTGGCGACCGCCGCGGTACAGCGCCGTCATCAGCTGCCCGGCCAGAGCCTCGAGGGTCGGGTCGGCAGCAACGACGGGTTCGAGGTCGGCGACCACCTCCGTGTGCCGACCGAGGGTGAGGGCCAGCTGTGATCGTTCGGTCAGCGCAGCCAGGCGCAGTCCGGTGAGCCGCGCAGCCTCTTGCCGCGCCCAGGGCTCGGTAGGGAAGTCTGCGAGCGGTTCACCCACCCAGAGGCCGAGAGCCTCGTCGTACACGTCAAGTCCAGCACCGCCGGTGTCGCCGTTGGCGGACGCGACAGCCAGGCGGGCAGCGCGCAGGAGTGAGACGAACCGCGCGGCGTCGATCAACGACTCGTCCACGTCGATGCGGTAGCCACTGTGGTCCCGCGTGATCGCCTGGGCACCGTGAGAGGCCAACGCGCGACGCAGCTTGGACACGCGGATCTGCAGCGCGTTGACCGGGTCGGCGGGGAGCGCCGACTCCGACCACAACCGGTCGATAAGCGTGGTCGCGGGTACCGACCGGCCGGGGGAGAGCAGCAGGAGAACGAGCAATGCCCGCTCAGCACCTCCCGGCAGCCGGGCGGGACGTCCGTCGACCAGGATCTCGGTGGGTCCCAGCAGCCGGTATCGGACGTCGTCCACGCATCGCCCCTCTCGTGCCATTCCTTCCATGCTGCCGTCAGACCGCGCGACCGGACAATGGCCCAGTCGGGTGAACCCCGTCTTCAGCGCTGAGGTGGCCAGTGGCCGCCCGCCGGGCATGCGAGGAGGGCAGCTTACGGCGGCGCGCCCCGCGGGAGGCCGTCGGCTCGGCCTCACCCGTTTGCAGGGTGGCGACCGGGCCCCTTGGGCGTTCCGGGGGCGCGCAACTGGTGGTGGTGTTGTCGGCGAGTGAGCCGGCGGACGGACGGCCGGGTGTCGTGACCGGGCAACTGGTCAGGCGGCCGTGACCCGCTCGCCTTCGTCGATGTTTGCCGCCGGTGCGTCCGGACGGGGCGAGTGCAGCCAGGCTGCGGCCACGGCGGCTCCCGCCACGGCGATGCCGGCGGCGCCGAGGAGGCCGGCGGAGAAGCCGTTCGTCAGGGCGACGGCGTCGGTGAGCTGGTCCGCACCGAACGCGGTGGCCACCACTGTCATGGCGGCCAGACCCAGGGCCGAGCCGACCTGGTAGCTCGTGTTGACGATGCCCGAGGCGAGTCCGCCTTCCTCGGGTGTGGCCGAGGACAGCGCCAGACCGAGCGATGGGATGAAGGCCATGGCCATGCCCGCCGCCGTCACCAGGGTCGCGGGCAGAACGTCCAGCGCGTAGTTGCCATCATGCCGGATCAGGGAGAGCCAGACGAGGCCGGCCGCGAGCGTGGAGAGGCCGGCGACGGTCATGGTCTTCGGGCCAAAGCGGCCGATGAGCCGGGGAGCCACACCGATCATGCCGATCATGATGGTGAGGGTGAGCGGCAAGAGGGCTGCGCCGCTGGCGAACGCCCCCAGGCCGAGCACCTGCTGCAGGTAGAGGTTGACGAAGAAGAACATCGGGATCCACGCCGCCGCGAGCATGAACTGTGCGGCGTTCGCGGCCGCGAGGTTCGGTGCACTCAGGATGCCGAGCCTCATGAGGGGCTGGTCGGCGCGGGCCTGTCGCCAGACGAACAGCGCTAGGAGGAGGAGTCCGACGACCCCGGCCGTGAGCGTCGTCTGCGAGGTCCAGCCCGACTGGGGGGCGCGGACGACGGCGAAAACGACCGCGGCGAGTCCAGCAGTCACGGTCACGGCGCTGACCAGATCGAGCGTTCCCCGACGGGTTGCACCCTTCGGCATCGCGCCGGGCGTGAAGGCGAGGACCGCAACGGCGAGGGGGACGTTGATGAAGAACACCCAGGGCCAGCTGGCGTACTCGGTGAGCACCCCGCCCAGGAAGACGCCGGCGGTGCCGCCGGCAGGTGCGGCCGCGCCGTACAGGGCCAGGGCCTTGGTCATCTCCTTCGGGGTGGCCCCGAAGATGGTGAAGAGGAGGGTGAGGGCGGACGGCGCGATCAGGGCGGCTCCGGCGCCCTGCATGGCACGGCCCGCGAGCTCGACCGCCACAGTGTCCGCAAGGCCGGCGAGCAGGGAGCCGCCTGCCAACACGGCCCAGCCGATGCTGAAGATGCGTCGGGCGCCGAGCAGGTCGGACAACCGCCCTCCGAGGAGCAGGAGCCCGCCGAAGGCGACAACGTAGGCGTTAAACACCCAGCTGAGGTCCTGGGGGGTAAAGCCGAGATCGGCCTGCATCTGCGGCAGGGCAACCCCGATGATCGACGTGTCCATGATGACCATGAACTGGGCTGCGGCGATGAGCCCCAGAGCCAGCCAGCGTCGGCTGCTCGGGCTCCCCGCGGATGTCGGGTTGGAAGACATGGATGCCTCTCTCGTCAGGATCAGCCGAGGTCCGGCTGTGTAAGAACCGTGCGGGGAGAGGCTGTTCAGCGCCTGTCCGGTCGCTGTCCTCGCTGGACCAGCTTCGGCAGCGGCCGAGGTCACGGCGCGCTGTCGGTGTCCCTCGCCAGGACCCGGGCCCGGAAGGCGGTCCCCATGAAGGCCTCGAGCACGTCTGGCTCCGTCATCGAGCCGTGGAGCTCGACGCGGTGGGACGCGGCGTCGGCGACGACACGTTCGACGCCGGGGACGTCCCTGAGTCGGGCCGTCACCTCGCGAACGCAAGTGCGGCAGGTCATGCCTCCGACGAGGAGGTGCAATTCCCGCATGGTCGAGCTCCTTGGGCCTGTCGTGTCGGTACCTCCACGGTGAAGTCCCTCTCTGTCCTCCGACTGTCCTGTGATGGTGAGGCGCGATTCGGACGGACCGACATCGGTCCGGCCAGCGACGACGTCCGTGGCGTTGCGGAGTCGAGCACGCGGCGGCGGAGTACGTCGCTGCCGGGGACGGCGCCACAGGCCTTGGATCTTGAAGGACGGCGAAGGCCGTCGCCACCGGGACGCCTGGTGCGACGTATCACCTGCGCTGGACGCGCCTCCTGATGTAGTGATGCCTGATCTCCGACCGTCCGTGTCCATGACGGCCGGCGGGTGACGTGGCGTCCCGACCACGGAAGGACACGGCCATGCCGGAGAAGCGCACAGCACGCAGCAAGGGACACGACATCGAGGTCACCGTCGACGACGACGGCACACCGTCCGTCACGGTTGACGGGCAGGACGTCCCGGTCCGCATCGTCGACGGTCGTTATGCCGTCGCCTACCTCCGGCCGGTCGACGACCTGCTCGACGGCGCGCGCCAGTACGTCGCGCGGGTCGACTGAGAAAGCGGGTGGGCACGATGGCACTGCGCAAGAACTTCGTCTTCCTGACCGCGACCGAACGCACGCGCCTGGCGAGTGCCCTGAACTCGGTCAACGCGTCCGGCTTCCTGGGAACCCTGGCGAGTCAGCACAGCGCGAACTTCAACAGCGGCATCCACTGGGGCTCGGCGTTCCTGCCGTGGCACCGCTGGTTCCTGCGCCACCTCGAGCAGCAGCTGCAGGTCCACCAACCCGGGGTGATGATCCCGTATTGGGACTGGACCAGGCCGGACTCGCGCGACATCGACGTCGAGCCCTGGAAGTCGTTCTTCGGCGGGCGGAGCAACACCGGGGGACAGTTCGACCACTGGACCTATACCCGCTCGGCCACGGATGGCGGGGCCCACCTGCCCGTCCTCCTGCCCGGTGGGATGGGCAGCTCGATGGTCAGCCGGCTGGCCGAGACGACGTTCGCCGGCTTCCGCGCGATCGAGTCCTCCGGTGGCCACGGCGGTGGACACAACTGGGTCGGCGGCACCATGGCGGGCGGCGACTCCCCGAGGGACCCCCTGTTCTGGCTGCACCACGGCAACGTCGACCGCCTGTGGGCCATCTGGCAACGGAACAACCCCGGCGCCTCGCAGTACAACCTGACGGCGGCCTCGGGCGACTCCGTGGCCGCCGCGATGGTGCCGCTGAACTCGGCCATGATCGGCGGCGCAACCCCGGCCCAGATGCTCGACCACACGACGCTTGGGTACACCTACGACACTGACGTCCGGCTCGAGGGTGCGTGGGAGGGTACCGGCCGCCCGCACCTGACGACCGGCGACCCGACCTCGGTGGACCTGTACATCCGGGACAACTCGGCCGACACCGGCGCCACCCCCACGGCCGCCCCCCACTGGGAGTCACCTGACATCTGGGTGCGCACCCAGCCGCCCGGTCCGACGGAGAACCCGGACGACGGACACCAGGCGCCGATCGTCAACCAGCCCAACCACATCTACGTCGTGGTCCACAACCGCGGTGCGGCCACGACGGCGCCGGTCGCGGTGGAGGCGTACCACTGCTCACCGGGCACCGGGATGCTGTGGCCGACCCACTTCCAGTCCTTGGGGTCGTTGCCGGTTCCATCGGTCCCGGCCGCGGGGCAGGCACGGGTCGGGCCGTTCATCTGGACCCCGACCGTCGCCGGCCACGAGTGCCTCCTCGCGATCGCACGGACCGAGGCGCAGGACCCCGGCTCGCTGGAGACGGCGCACGGTGTCACCGTCCCCGCCGGTACCGCCGCCGCCCTGGACCACTCCCTGCTCGTCCGGTTCGTCAACAACGTGGGGCAGCGCAACGTGGCCCCGGTCCTCGCCCTGCCGGGGGCGAAGATGAAGATGGGCCTGACGATCCGCGGCCTGGAGCAGACCTCGAGGCACTCGGTCTCCATCGACGCCTCCAGGCTCCCGCGGGACACGCGCATCGAGGCGCGACTGGCCAACGGGGTCCTCAGCGACGGCACCACCGACATGACGGTGGCGCGCCGCGAGGACCGGTTCACCACGCTGGGCATGACCGGCGGCTCGGTCAAGGGCCTCAAGGACGTCCCCATCTCCGCCAACGGCAGCTTCGTCCTCACCCTCGGCATCGACTTCAGCTTCGAGGCCAGGCACCTCAGGCAGTACCCGATCCGCATCGAACAGCTCCACGACGGGGTCGTCGTCGGCGCCTACACGGTCGAGCTCACGGCCATCAAGGACCTCGAGGACTTCTTTTTCGGCAACCCCCGCAGCCGCGAGCTCCACGTCAGCTCCTGCCCCCTCTGGCCGAAGATCAACACGGCCCGGCTGCAGACCTTCGAGACCGTCGACGACGCTGTGGCCAGGGGTTTCAACGGCTGCCGTTTCTGCCTGCCAGAGCACGACCGGGACTGACCACTGTGGCCATCAGGGCTGAGGGCGCGGCACCGGCTTTATGCCTCGGCCCGACGTCAGCACACGTGTCCCGGGCCCCAACCTGTGATGCCCTGGTGCATGCCGGGGTTGTGCCCCGAGTCGAACCCGACCACCTGCGCGCAGTGCCGCACGTGCTGTCCGAAAGCCGCGGGATCAGCGGGTGCGGCCGACGCAGGAGTCGAGAGGATGAGGAGGCCGACGGTGAGCGTCAGCGCCGATCCGAGTGCCCAACGGGACATGGTGCCGTCCTCTTCAGTTGATCGTGCGAGCTCGACCGATGCCGTGCCCGAGTGCTCGGGGACCCAGCGCGTGCCATCCAATGTCTCCACATTCCCCCTGCTGAGGCAGCGACAGCATGGCGATCGCCTGAAGATTCAGTGAAGACACTGGCGTCGTCGCGGTCAGCCAGGAAGGTCGACGGTGAACCTGGTGCCGGTTCCAGGGCCGCCACTGAATGCTGAAAGCCGGCCTCCGTGGGCCTCCACGATCGAACGGCTGATGGTCAGTCCGATCCCGGCGCCTCCGTCGTGCGGGCCGCGAGCCGGGTCGACACGGAAGAACCGCTCGAAGACCAGGGGCAGCTGCTCAGGGGCGATGCCCTCGCCGTCGTCGACCACGTCGACCGCTGCGCCGGTTCCGGTGCACCGGACCTCGACGATGACCGAGCCCCCCTCGGGTGTGTGCCGCAGCGCGTTGGAGAGGAGGTTGGACAGGACCTGGCCCATTCGCGCCGGGTCCAGGCCCATCTCGACCGGTTCCTCCCCGCGCGCAGTCACCTGCACTCCCTTCATCGCGTAGTTCGGGAGCTGTTCTGCCACCGACCGCCGCGCGAGCTCGACGAGGTCGGTCGGCTCGCGACGTAGCTCCATCCGCTGTTCCTGGGCTCGGCTGACGGCCGCGATGTCGTCGGCGAGCCGGCGTAGCCGGTTGGTGTTCGCCCGGAGCACCTCCATCGTCGCGCCGTCGAAGGGGCGCACGCCGTCGTCGACGGCGTCCAGTTGCATCTGCACCGTCGACAGCGGGGTGCGCAGCTCGTGGCCGAGGTCGCTGAGCAACCGGCGCCGGGTCGCCTCGGTCTCCTCCAGTCGCCCGGCGAGCTCGTTGATCGTGACGCCCATCCGGTCGAACTCCGAGCCGAGTCCCGTGGCGCGGATGCGCGCGGCGTACTGGCCCGCGGAGATGTCCCCGGCGGTCCTGACGACGGCACTGGTGGATCGGCGTACCCGCCGGGTGAACCAGGCGGTCACCGACCACGCGGTGAGGACGGACACCAGGAGCGCCACCCCCATCGCGATGAGCAGGGAGTCACGAAAGGCCCGCTCCACGTGGAGAAGCTCCGCCGGGTCGTGCCCGGCCCCTGCCTCCATCAGGTGGCCGTGGAAGATGCTGGGCCCCACGAAGGACGCCACCACCCAGGTCGTGACTGCTCCGGCCAGCAGGAGCAGTGCCTGCGCGAGCAGCAGGCGCGAGGACAGGCCCGAGAGGCGCTCACCCAGTCGTGGTGTCACTGTCCCGGCCCCATGCGGTAGCCGATGCCACGGACGGTGCGGATGAAGCGCGGTGACGAGGCGTCATCGCCCAGCTTTCTGCGGAGGTGGCCGACATGGACGTCCACGAGGTGCTCGTCACCCACCCAGTCCCCACCCCAGACCGCCTCGATGAGCTGACGGCGGGAGAAGGCGACGTTCGGTGCGTGGGCCAACGCAGCAAGAACGTCGAACTCGGTGCGGGTCAGGTGAACAGGCTCGCTGCTGAGCCAGACCTCCCGGCCCACCGGATCCACGGAGAGCGGCCCAAAGGACATCACGTCTGAGGAGGTGCTGCTGCCGACGCGTCGCGGGCGTCGCAGCATGGCCCCCAGCCGTGCCACGAGCTCGCGAGGGCTGAAGGGCTTGGTGAGGTAGTCATCGGCTCCGACCGACAGGCCGATGAGCTTGTCGACCTCGTCGTCGCGGGCGGTGACCATGACGATGTACGCGTCGGAGAACGTGCGCAGGGTCCGACACACCTCCACCCCGTCCATTCCGGGCAGCCCGAGGTCCAGGATGACGACGTCGGGGTCGAGGGTGCGGGCGGCGCCGACCCCGGCCGGACCGTTGTGGGCGATCTCGACCTCGAAGTCCGCGCGCTCGAGGTAGGAGGCCATCAGGCCGGCCATGTGGACCTCGTCCTCGATGACCAGGGCACGCAGCCCTCGTGGGCCGTCAGAGAGCATCGCGGCCTCGTCGTGTGCGCGGCGTCCTCATGGGGCGATGGTGGCAGACCGGACTCGCGGCGCCCGGCCGCCGGGGGTCAGCGGCGAGATCTTCATGGTTCCTTCATGCGAGGAACAGCGCCCCATCGCACCCGCGTCCCAGGGTCGGATCACGACGAAGGGTGGTGGTCTCCGATGATGTGGGGAACGGGGATGGGTTGGTGGGGATGGCTGGCGATGGCCGGCTTCACGGCACTGCTGTGGTGCGCCGTCGTCCTGGTGATCCTCCTGCTGATCGACGCTCGGTTCACGAGGCGGTGACGGTCTTCATGGAACCTTCATGGGTCCTTGGGCAAGACGCGGTCGATCGCATCCAGAGTGGCGACGACCGACCCCGACAGAACGGATCTCGCCGTGCCCCGTAGGAACCGACGTCGCACGCATCGCATCGCTCTCGCCCTTGCCGCTGGGTTGGCCGTGAGCACGCTCGGTGCCTGTGGGTCGGATGACGACCACGGCTCGATGTCAGGAATGGGCATGTCCGCATCGCGCTCTGCCGGGTCGAGCTCACAGGGCGTCGCCATGACCGACGTGATGTTTGCGCAGATGATGATCCCGCACCACCAGCAGGCCATCGAGATGGCCGACTTCGCCCTGGCAGGGTCCTCGGGGGCATCGCCGGAGGTCAGGGCTCTGGCGGAGCAGATCGCCAGGGCCCAGGGCCCGGAGATCGTGCTGATGCAGGGCTGGCTGAGGTCCTGGGGCGCAGCGTCAGGGATGCCCATGGGCCACGACATGACCGGGATGATGAGTGACGCTGACATGGTCGAGCTGGAGCGGGCCACCGGACCCGGCTTCGACCGACGCTGGCTCACGATGATGATCGAGCACCACGAGGGCGCCATCACCATGGCAGAGGACGTCGTGCAACGGACGCAGAACCCGGACGTCGAGAAGCTGGCCACGGCGATCGTGGACGGTCAGCGGCGCGAGATCGACACGATGACGGGCCTTTTGGCGTGAGGCGCAGACCAGCGCGGGCCCTCCTCGCCGGCGCTGTCGCCGGAACGGCGCTGGCAGCGACCGCGGCCTGCTCCTCGAGCAGCACCAGGCAGTCGGACGACTCGGCCGGCGCCGCTCAGGTCGCGACGGCACCGGTCATGCCGATGCCCGTCAGTGCCGGGCACGTCCACGCCATCGCGAAGGAGCCGGCGTCCGGACGGCTGCTCCTGGCCACCCATGCGGGCCTTTTCGCGCAGGGACGCGAGGGATTCGAGCGGGTCGGCCCCGCCATCGACCTCATGGGGTTCACCGTCGCCGGACCGAACCACTTCTACGCCTCGGGGCATCCTCAGCCGGGATCCGACCTGCCGAACCCCGTGGGTCTCATCGAGAGCCTCGACGGGGGTCAGACATGGGAGGTCCTCTCGCGTGGCGGGGACTCCGACTTCCATGCGATGGCGGCGGTGGGTTCGCGCGTCGCCGGCTTCGACGGCACGCTGAGGTCCACCGAGGACGGCATGGTCTGGGACGAGGTCCCGAGCGGTTTCGAGCCGATCTCCATCACCGGTCGTGTGGACGACCCACGGGTCGTCGCGTCGACGAACGAGGCGGTCATGACGTCTGGTGACTCCGGCAGGACGTGGACGGTGGTGCCGGACTCGCCCGCCCCGGCACTGGTCTCGAGGGCCGACAACGCCGTCATCGCGGTGACTGCCGACGGGCGCGTGCACCTGGCCGATGCCAGTGGCGCGGCGTGGAAGCGGACCGAGCTCTCCGTCACGGCGCCCGAGGCCCTTCTGGCCACCGGCTCCAGCGCGCGTCTGGAGATCGTCGTCCTCGGCGAGGACGGCCTGATGGTCTCGCGCGGTGGACGGGCGTTCGTCCCCTGGTCACCTGCGGGCTGAAGTCCTCCGGTGGGGTGGCGGTCGTCCGCCACCCCACCGGGTTCAGGACCCGAGGGGGGCGGCCGCGCTGGTCTCCGGTCGCAGGTCCAGGCGACGCAGCAGCTGGGCGTTGAGGGCCACGACCACGGTGGACACGGACATGAGGATGGCCCCGACCGACATCGGGAGGACGAACCCGACGGGTGCCAGGACGCCCGCGGCCAGTGGCACGGACAGCAGGTTGTACCCGGCGGCCCACCACAGGTTCTGCTTCATCTTGCGGTACGACGCCCGGGACAGCTCGATCACGGACAGCACGGATCGGGGGTCGTCGCTGGCGAGGATGACGCCCGCCGAGGCGATGGCGACGTCGGTGCCGGCGCCGATGGCGATGCCGACGTCGGCCTGCGCGAGTGCGGGCGCGTCGTTGACGCCGTCTCCGACCATGGCGACCTTGCGGCCCTCGTCCTGGAGCTGCTTGACCTTGGCCGCCTTGTCCTCGGGGCGGACCCCGGCGAAGTAGCGGTCGATTCCCAGGTCGGTGGCGACGGCCGCAGCGACCGCCTCGGCGTCCCCGGTGATCATGACGACCTGCACGCCGCGCCGGTGCAGGGCGTCGATCGCCTGACGGGACTCCGGCCGGATCTCGTCGGCCAGCTTGAGGCCACCGGCGAGGACGCCGTCGCGGACGACGTGGAGGATGATCGCGCCCTCGTCGCGCCACGCCTCGGCCTCGGGAACCTCCGACAGGCCGAGCTCCTCGAGGAGACGGGGCCCGCCGACGCGGACCTCGTGGCCCTCGACGGTCGCGGTGACCCCCACGGCCGGTGACGAGGAGAACCCGGTCGCGGGCGAGGCCTGGGCACCCTCGTCGGACGCGTGACGCACGATCGCCCTGGCCAGGGGGTGCTCGCTGTCGGCCTCGGCGGAGGCGGCGAGCGTCAGCAGGACCCGAGGGTGGAGGCCCCCGACCGGCGCCAGCGCCGTCACCGTCGGCTCGCCCTTGGTGAGGGTGCCGGTCTTGTCGAAGAGGACGGTGTCGACGGTGCGCATGCTCTCCAGCGCCAGGCGGTCCTTGACGAGCACCCCGCCGCGGGCGGCGCGCTCGGTCGCGATGGACACCACGAGCGGGATGGCCAGACCGAGGGCGTGCGGGCAGGCGATGACCAGGACGGTGATGGTGCGCACGATGCCGGAGTCGGGGAGGCCGATCAGGGACCAGATGACGATCGTCACCGCCGCTGAGACGAGCGCGAACCAGAACAGCCAGCCGGCCGCGGTGTCGGCGATCCTCTGCGCTCGCGAGGAGGACGCCTGCGCGTCGGCCACCAGGCGCTGGATGCCGGCCAGGGCGGTGTCGTCGCCGGTCGCCGTCACCTCGACCCTTAGCCCGGAGTCGGTGGCCACGGTGCCGGCGGTGACCTGGTCGCCGAGGGTCCGGCTGACCGTGCGGGACTCACCGGTCACCATCGACTCGTCCATCTCGGCACGGCCGTCGACGATGCGGCCGTCCGCGGGGACGGACCCCCCGGGGCGGACGACGACGACGTCGCCCACCCGCAGCTCGCTCGGAGCGACGGTGACGGTCCGGCCGTCCTCGACGCGCTCGGCCTCGTCGGGAAGCAGCGCCGCCAAGGAGTCGAGGGCCGAGGTCGTCTGGGCCAGGGAGCGCATCTCGATCCAGTGGCCCAGCAGCATGATGACGATGAGCAGGCCCAGCTCCCACCAGAAGTCCAGCTCGTGGTGCAGGAGGCCGCTGCTGGCGCCCCACGACGCGACGAAGGCGACGGTGATGGCGAGGGCGATGAGCAGCATCATCCCGGGCGTGCGGGAGCGCACCTCGGAGACGGCGCCGGTGAGGAAGGGGCGCCCTCCCCACAGGTACATGACCGTACCGAGGACCGGTGAGACCCAGGCGACCCAGCCGCCGTGGGGCAGGTCGTAGCCGACGAGCATCGCGAACATCTCGGACAGGCCCACGACCGGGACGGCCAGGACGAGCATGATCCAGAAGAGACGACGGAACTGACCGACGTGGTCGCCGTGTCCTGCGTGGCCTCCGTGACCCGAGTGCCCGACGTCGGCGCTTCCGCTGTGGTCGCCGTGGTGCTCGGTCGTGTGCGTGTGGGAGGCGTGCTCGGTGGGGGCACGGTGCCCGGCGTGGTCGTGGCGGCCGTCGTGCGTGGTCTGGTCGGGGCTCATGGTCAGGCCCTCCCGGTGGGGTCGGCGGACGGGATCGAGGATCGAAAGCCCCTCAGGCGCAGGCTGTTCCCGACGACGAAGACCGACGAGAACGCCATGGCGGCGCCGGCGAGCATCGGGTTGAGCAGGCCGGCGGCGGCCAGGGGGAGTGCGGCGACGTTGTAGCCGAACGCCCAGAACAGGTTGCCCTTGATGGTGCCGAGGGTTCGTCGTGACAGGCGGATGGCGTCGGCGGCGACGCGGAGGTCTCCGCGGACGAGGGTGAGGTCGCTGGCCTCGATGGCGACGTCCGTGCCGGTTCCCATGGCCAGTCCCAGGTCGGCCCGGGCGAGCGCGGCAGCGTCGTTGACGCCGTCCCCGACCATCGCGACGACACGCCCTTCCCGCTGGAGGCGGGTGACGACGTCGACCTTGTCGGCGGGCATGACGTCGGCGATGACGTCGGACGCATCGATGCCCACCACCGTGGCGACGCTGCCGGCGACCGCGGCGTTGTCCCCGGTGAGCAGGATCGGCCGCAGCCCGAGTGCCCGCAGCTCGGCGACGGCCTTGGCCGAGGTCGGCTTGACCTCGTCGGCGACCGTGAGGATGCCACGCGCCCTACCGTCCCACCCGACGGCGACGGCGGTCGACCCGGCCGCCTGCGCACGGACGAGGGCCTGCTGGAGGTCGCCGCCCAGGTGCTGCGACCAGTCGGCGAGCAGCTGTGGTCGACCGACGAGGACGGCGCGGCCCTCGACCACCCCGTGGACCCCGAGCCCCTCGATGTTGGCGAAGCCGTCGACCGTCGGCAGGGAGCCGACACGAACCCGCGCGGCCTTCGCGACGGCCCGGGCGATGGGGTGCTCGGAGGCGTCCTCGAGGGCGCCGGCCAGCCGGAGGACCTCGTCCGGGTCCTCACCGTCGACGACGACGACGTCCTGAAGGGTCATCGTGCCCGTGGTGATCGTGCCGGTCTTGTCGAGGACGATCGTGTCGACCCGTCGCGTCTGCTCGAGGACCTCGGGACCCTTGATGAGGATGCCGAGCTGTGCGCCGCGCCCGGTGCCGACCATGAGCGCCATCGGCGTGGCCAGCCCCAGGGCGCAGGGGCAGGCGATGATGAGGACGGCGACGGCGGCCGTGAACGCGACGGAGGCGCCCGCTCCCGAGCCGAGCCAGAAGCCCAGGGTGCCGACCGCCAGGAGGACGACCACGGGGACGAACACGCCCGCGACACGGTCGGCCAGACGTTGCGCGGCTGACTTGCCGTTCTGGGCGTCCTCGACGAGCCGGGCCATCTGCGCGAGCTGCGTGTCGGCGCCGACTCGAGTGGCCGTGACCGTGAGCCGCCCGCCGGCGTTGACGGTGGCCCCGATGACCGCGTCTCCGGGACCGACCTCGACGGGCACCGACTCGCCCGTGACCATCGAGGCGTCGACTGCGGAGGTGCCGGTCTCGATGACACCGTCGGTGGCGATCTTCTCCCCGGGACGCACGACGAACACGTCACCGACGACGAGCCGGTCGACGGGCACCCGCTCCTCGGTGCCGTCCCGCAGCACCGCGACCTCCTTGGCACCGAGGTCGAGCAGGGCCCGCAACGCGGCACCGGCCTGACGCTTGGAGCGGGCCTCGAAGTAGCGCCCGGCCAGGATGAACGTCGTGACGCCGGCGGCGACCTCGAGGTAGATGTTCGCCATCCCGCTGCTGCGATCGATGGTGAGCGCGAAGGGGTGTGTCATGCCTGGCATCCCGGCGTCGCCGAGGAACAGCGCGTAGAGGGACCAGCCGAGGGCCGCGAGGGTACCCATCGAGATGAGCGTGTCCATCGTGGCGGCGCCGTGGCGCAGGTTCGTCCAGGCGGCGCGGTGGAAGGGCAGTGCGCCCCAGACCACGACGGGTGCGGCCAGCGTGAGCGACAGCCACTGCCAGGACGTGAACTGCAGGGCCGGGACCATCGCCATCGCGATGACGGGGAGGGACAACGCAGTGGAGACCAGGAGGCGGCGGCGTAGCGAGCCGACCTCCGGCGCCTCGTCGTCAGCAGCGTCCGGGGTCGAGCCCGGGGACGTCTCGACGGCCGGCACGGCGGCGCCGTAGCCGGCAGCCTCGACGGCGGCGACGAGGTCCGCATCAGTGACACCGGGTGCGTCGACCATGACGCGCGCCTTCTCGGTGGCGAAGTTCACCTGCGCCCGCACGCCGTCCACCTTGTTCAGCTTGCGCTCGATGCGGTTGGCGCAGGACGCGCACGTCATCCCGGTGAGGACGAGCTCCACGTCGCGAGCGCCGGTGGCGCTGGTGGTGTGCTCGGTGGTCGAGCTCATGATGGGTCCTTCCGATGTGGGTTGAGGGTGGTCGCGCGCAGGCGGGTCAGTGCCCGTGCCCGCCCGGGACCGCGGGGCTGGGAGTCGTGGTGGTGGAAGGCGGGGTGGCGTCGAGGACGAGGTGGGCTGTCCGCACGACTCCGCCGTGCTTGAAGTCCAGGTACAGGTGGTACCTCCCCACGGTGGGGACCTCGGCGGTGAAGTCCACGGCCGGACCGGCCGGCGTGTGCCCGTCGCCCGGCGTGCCGTCGGGGTGGACGTGGAGGTAGCCCAGGTCGCCTTCGCGCAGGGCTACGAGGTGGCCGTAGGCGCCGAGGTAGGGCTCGAGGTCGGTGACGGGGCTCCCGTCGCGACTGATCTGCAGACGGAGTGTCGAGTGCTCGCCGCCGCGCAGGTCCCCGGTCACGGAGACCTCGAACCCGTCGTCGACCTTCGCGGTGCGGGTCGGCGCGGATGCTGGGGGCGTCGTGGTCGGGCCCGGCACGGCGAGGTCGGTGCCGAGCGTGAGGGCCGGACCCCCTGTCGGCGTGAAGTCGGCGAAGACGCGCCAGCTCCCGGGTGCGAGGTCGACCTCGGTACGCCAGGTTCCCTCCTCGTCCATCACGGGGTGCACGTGCTGGAACCCGGTGTGGTCACGGCGCACCACGATCAGGTGCAACCGTTTGTCGTGCTCGACGTCGAACGCGGTCACCGGCGCCCCGGTCGCGTTTCGGACGGCGAACGCGAGCTGGCGGGTGCCGGCGTCGAGGACGTCGTCGGTGAGGTCGAGAGTGTGGCCCTCGCGGGAGGTGGCGAGGCCCGCGGGGAGGGCATCGCTGGACGCGGCGTCCTCGCCCGTTGCCTCGCTCGCGTGGGCGTCGCCGTGGGCGGCGGCCGGGGCGTCGGGTCCGACGAAGGACCCCAGCGCCCAGGCGCCGCCGAACGCCAGCGCCAGCGCCGCGGCGAAGCCGGTCAGCGTGGTCGGGGCGCTCATGCCAGCTGGTAGCCGGCCTCCTCGACCGCGGCCTGGACGGCGTCGCGCTCGAGAGGCTGGCGGCTGGTGACGGTGACGGCGCCCGTCGGGACGTCCACGGAGACGTCCGAGACGCCGGAGATCTCGCGAAGCTCCTCCGAGACGGAGGTGGCGCAGTGGCCACAGGTCATCCCGGTGACGGTGTACGTGGTGACGGTCTCGGGCTGGGACATGAGGGCCTCCTGTTGGTGGGTTCTTGCTCTGCGTGAGGAACAATACCCCGGTAGGGTATCACTATAAACCCCACGGGGGTATGCTCCATTCCAGCAACGCGTCGCCGGGGCGCGAGGACCCACGAGAGGTCGCCATGATGACCACACCCACCGACCCCACCGTCACTGCGGACGCGCCGACCCACAAGCACGGCTACGTGCACTACGCGCACCGTGAGGACCACCTCAAACGGCTCCGTCGGATCGAGGGCCAGGCACGGGGTCTGCAGCGCATGGTCGAGGAGGAGAAGTACTGCATCGACATCCTCACCCAGGTCAGTGCGATGACGAAGGCGCTCCAGTCCGTTGCACTTGGCCTGCTCGACGAGCACCTCTCGCACTGCGTGGTCGAGGCGGCGAGGGCAGGTGGTCCGGAGGCGGATGCCAAGGTCAAGGAGGCCTCCGAAGCCATCGCGCGGCTGGTGAGGTCCTGAGGCTCGCCCAGTCGACGGAAGTTAGGGGTTGCCGGCGTACGCGGCTGACGTCATGCAGGCTGCCGCGACCAGGGCCAAGGAGAGCAAGCCAACCGCGATGCTCCAGTGGCGTGGGTGCCCCACTACCAGGGCGGCCATGGTGCCGCCAGAAGCTGCGAGCAGGACGCAGGTGGTGAGTCCCGCCTCCGTGCCAAGAGTTCTTGGTGCGCTCCACGCCACGGCAGCAACCACGACGGCCACGATCGTCGACAAGGTCAGGCGCGTCAACGGCGGACGTCGGTTGCCCGGGCCCTGAGCGCTCATGGGCGCATCGTTGCGGGATTCGACTCGCGCCGGGGTGGCATCAAGCATGACGCCCTCAGCACATGCTCAGGTGCGCGTCGAGTCCTCTACGGACCCGAGCTGGGTGTTCTGACCGGACTCATCCGTGGTGACTCCTTCGAGATCCGAGACGCGGGGACGGCCACAACAGGCGTCCACCCGAGCCCGCCCGGTGAGCATCGCAAGCAGGAGCAGCGCGAACGGCGCCACCGCCACAGCCCCGACTGACACACGCAACCACATGGGTGCAGTATCCCCTCCCGAGCATGGCTGAGCGTGCGTCTGCACCGCTTCGTCTTCGTGCTGTGTGGTGGTCCCCAGCCAAGGTCGCGAGCTGGCCATTGGTCGGTGGGCTGTTGGGTCGCCTGGATTGTCACCTCCCGTGACTATTTCCGGTGGACAGAAAGCCTGGGCGCCTGGCCGTCCACATCACGGGCGGAGGCCGGCTCGCGGTGGGGCCCTAGTGCAGGGAGCGTGAGCTTGCGCAGGTGGTGGTCGAAGTGGACCGTGCCATACCGGTCAACGTCGAGGACGGTCATCGAGTCGATGAAGGAACGGGTCGCAGCGGGCGGGGAAGGGCATGCGCAAGGCCAAGGACCCTTCGTCCTCCCCGTCCAGGCCCCGGTGCGGGGCGGCGATCGTGCGGTCCACCTGTCGCGGCAGGCGAGGGCCGCGAAACGCGAGCGCGCCGACGCAGGCACCGAGGTAGTTGACAGCGTGGAAGGGACGCGTTCCCGTGTTGAGCGCTCCGGAGAGCCGACGTCCAACCACGGGCGGTCGGCGCCCGAGGAAGCGCACGAGGGGGAGCAGGGTCCGCACGACGAGGTAGCCGAGCAGCATGTGGAAGAGCAGTGGACCATTCGTCCACCTCGAACCGTTGGTGCGCTGGTCTAGGTCGGACCGCTTCGCCTGCTTGGCGAGGGCGAAGAAGGTCTCCCACGCGCGATCCAGCTCCGTGCGCAGCGCTCGCAGAGCTGTGTCCACGTCCTCACCCACTTGCGTCAGGCTCATGCCTTTCACATCATGCGCCGTCGACGTCAGCGCGGTAGCTCCCCGACAGATCGGAGAACAGCCGCGATGGACTCACCCGCTGAACTTGAATCACGCACCGTGGCGCCCGCCTGCGTGCGCTGAAGGCTGCCAGCACCAGCCACGCCAGCCTCGAGGTGGTCGCGGCCGTCGGCGGTGGGCTGCCGCCATTGCGATGACAGCCACTCTCGAGTGCCCCACTCACAGGTCCAAGTCGATGACGACCTTGCCTGAGCGATTTGGTGAGTGCAGTCGGCTGTAGGCCTCGCCGATGGCGGCGAGCGGGAAGGTGGAGTCCACCGATGGTGCCCACTGGTAGCGGTTCACGTTGTCGAGCATCGCTGCAAAGTCTTCGGAGCTGCCCATCGACGATCCGAGCACATCCAGTTGGCGCCAGTACAGCGTCTGCACCCTCAGGAGCCCCACCGGCGTGGCGATCTGCCCCACGACGACCAATCGCCCGCCGGAACGGAGTACCTCGGCGAAGGGCTGCCAGAGCGAACCGGTTGGGTCCAGCGCGAGATCTGCTGGCCCATCGAGGTGCTCGGCGATGCTCGCGCCCATGTCGGTGGAGGTGCGGTCGACGACATGCTGGGCACCAAGTCGCCGGGCGATCGCAGCCTTGTCGGGCGAGGACGTCACGGCCACCACTCTGGCGCCGAGGGAGGCGGCGATTTGGATGGCCATGGAGCCGACACCGGAGGAGGCTGCGCCCACCACGACCTTCTCGCCACGGGTCAGCCGGCCACGCGTGACCAGTGCCCGCCAGGCGGTGAGGGCGGCCATCGGGAGGGCGGCCGCTTCGACGAATGTGAGGTGGGAGGGTTTGGGGTGAAGATTCTCGGCCGGTACGCAGACGTACTCGGCGTGTGTCCCGGAGGTCGGGGACCCGAGGATCTCGTACTCGTCGGACGGGGCTGCTCGGCTCGCACCCCAGTAGAGGGACGGGCAGATGACGACGCAGTCGCCGACGCCCAGTGGCGAGACGGCCCAGCGGGGGTCGTGACCGATCTCCGCGACGACCCCCGCTCCGTCGGAGCCGAAGATCGCCCCTTGCTCGCCCGCCCCCGCGACCTCGAGCATCATCGCGTCGAGGCGGTTGAGCCCTGCGGCGCGTAGGCGGACGGTGACCCACCCTGGCCGAGGCCGGAGGAGGGGTACTCGCCGCACCTCGACCGAACCTGGTGCGGAGCCTCTGGTGGTCACGACGGCAGCCCTCATGCGGCTGGCCTTCATAGCTGAGCTCCGGAGGTGATCCGCCCCGATGGCTCGCTCCTGAACTCCTCGACCTCGTCGAACCGTGCTCGTTCGGCGCGGCCCAGTCGTCGACGAATCGTAACGATCAGTGCCGCCGTGACCAGCAGTGCTGCGATCAGGGCTGCGAGTGTCCGCGCTTCTCCGCGCAGCACATCGGCTGCGAGGCCGTCGACGTTGTTGGAGCGGTTGAAGGAGGTGTGCATCATCGCCACCAGGAGCACGCTGTTTGCGGCACCCCGCAACACCGCGCCGAGCAGCGTGCGGATCAGGACGCACAGCACCAGGAGCATCAGGATCTGAGGAAGCACGTCATCGATTCCAGAGATGTCCCCGGCGATGACGCGGATGGGGACGTGGACCAGCGCGAAGGGTATGGCGGTGATGACTGCCGCCACGAGCAGGTTGTGACGTCGTTCCAGTCTCGTCTGCAGGAAGCCCGCCCACGACAGTTCCTCGGCGACGTTGATCATCAACAGTGCCACCACGGTGGCCAAGGCCTCGCGGGCGAGCGTTCCCGGAGCAGGACGAACGAGCTCGTCACCGAGCGTGATGGACAGCGCAATGGTCAGCAGGGGCAACGCTGCGACGGCGACCGCCCACCAGCGCCAACCGACTCGCCAGCGGGTCGTCCGCCTGAGCAGCGTGGAGATGCCAGCGCGTCCGTCACTGAGCCCGGTCACAAAGAGCGTCGTGGTGGCCAGCACCACCACCAGCGCCAGGCTTGCTGTCTCCTCCATCCCGAACCCCAGCCGGCTGGCGAGGGCCCGTCCGGGGATGACGGACCGGTCGATGAGGACCATCACGGCGCCGACGACGTAGGCGCCGGTGAGGGCGAGGCCGGTGAAGGCCGTGACGGGATGCTCTGCGACCCAGCTCCGCTGGTCGCGACGGGGTCTGGTCTGGGTGCTCATTGGTGGGGCCTTCCTGGGTGGTGGGTGGCATGGGCCCAGGCTTCGATCTCCACGACGGCCTCGGGCAGGGGTAGTGCGGCAACCGCAACGGCAGTTCGTGCCGGGTGGGTGTCTGAGAAGGCGTGTCCGTAGGCGAGGTTCATCTCGTCGTAGTCGTCCATGGAGGTCATGAAGACGGTGGTCTTGGCGACGTCGGTCAGTGCCAGGTCGTGCTCGCCCAGCAGGTCAGCGACCGCGCTCAGCGCGGCCTCCGTCTGCGGTCCTGCACCCCCGGCCACGAGGGTGCCGTCACGAGTGCCGATCTGCCCGGACACGACGACCCAGTCACCGGCTCGGACCACCGACGTCAGCGGAAGCCGCTGGTGGAGGCGTTTGCCAATGGGTGGTCCTGGGACCGGCTCGGTTCGAGCGGGACCCGTGCGGAGCTGTGCCTCGTCACCGTGCCGGTCCAGCTGGATCCAGTACTCCTGGATGCGGCCCTCGGCCACCCGGTAGACCGCGGACCCGGCTTCCCGGTGGTACCGGTGTGCATCGACCGCCTTCTGGGCCGCGGGGCCCACTCGGCCGTGCTGCGCCCACCGGACGAAGACGTGGTCCGCCTCGACGAGGAGCTCTTGCACCTCGAAGGTGATCGGGTTGTGCCGCGACAACATGTCTTGCACGTGTGCTGCATATTCCGCCGGGCTGCGAACGATGGTTTCGTCCCGCTCCGCGAGGTGTTGGTGCGCCGGCACCGCGGCCGCGAGCAGCCGTTCCGCCTCTGCACCATCGCCGGTGACGCGTACCTTCGCCAGGAAGTCGGTGACGGTCTTGGCCGCCTCCGGGATCCCGGTCCACGTGTGCGGTTCGCCGGGGACGACGATGAACGACCTCATGGCAGGTCCAATTCGTCGTAGGGCGAAAGGGGGAGTTGGATCGCGGTTCCGGTGACAGCCACCCGCCTGGAGTCGGAGCTGATGTCGACCAGCAACCGACTGGGTGCGCCCATCTGCAGTCCCTGCCGGATGGTGACCCGGCTGGGAACCGGGGCCAACGCGAGGTCGCGGAGATACCCGCCGAACGCGGCGGCGGCGGCACCCGTGGCAGGGTCTTCGCGGACCCCGCCGGGCGGAAACGGGTTGCGCGCGTGGAAGAGCGTGGGGTGCTCCGCCCAGAACAGGTGGACCGTGGTCCATGACTGCTGGGACATCAGGTGTTCGAGCGCCGGGTAGTCGTAGTCCAGGGCGTCGAGCACCGCCCGGTTCCCAAGACCGAGCACCAGGTGATGGTTGCCCGCGAACGAGATGTGGGCGGGGTATTGCTCGTCCAGGTCGGAGGAGGAGATCCGCAAGGCCTCGAGGGCAACGCAGAGTGTCTCGTCGTCCGCTGCCTGGGTCGTGGTGGGTGGAGAGGTCAGCGTCGCCGTGATGGCACCCTCATCCTGTTGCGTGATGACGTCGACCGGACCGGCGTTGGTGGTCAGGAGCAGTGGTCCGACACCGCTTCGTTCGGCGATGGCCACCGCAGCAGCGATGGTGGCGTGGCCGCAGAAGTCGACCTCCGCACGAGGGCTGAAGTAGCGGGTGCGCACCGGTTCGCTCCCGCTGCCAGTGGTCGCCAGGAAGGCCGTCTCGGAGTAGCCGAGGGTCTGGGCGATGGCGAGCATCTGAGAGTCCGTCAGGGCCGCCGAGTCGAGGACGACGCCGGCGGGGTTCCCCCCGGACCCGTTGTCGGGAAACGCCGCGTAGCGCAGGACCTCGGCGGTCATCGGACGACCGCCACGGTGCGGTTCCGCCGCAGGGACGGGACAGCAAGGACGAGAAGACCGAGGACGAGGGTGACGGCGTACCGGACCCACGCGTCGTCGGCGTTCACCAGCTCCGAGCTCGCGTTGAAGCTCGCGTGGAGGATGGCGACCGTGAGGATGCTGCGTCCGCTCCATCGGTCGACGGCTCCGATCATCAGGCGGAGCGCGACAGCCGAGGCGACCATGATGGCGACGTTGTAGGCCACGTCACCGGCGGTGTCGACGCCGTAGAACGCCAAGGGCAGGTGGATCCCGCTGAAGAGCACCGCCGTGAGCAGGGCGCCACGCACGAAGCCGTACCGGCCGGTCGCACGCCGCTGCACGACACCGGCCCAGACCATCTCCTCCCAGAGGTTGACGATCAGGACGCTGGAGGCGAGCTTGCCGAGCATGCCGACCGCAACGGCAGCAGTGAGTTCCGTGGTGCCGCCGGTGACGACCGCCCCGAGACGCGTGGCGACCGGGATCAGCAGCAGGGCCGGGAAGAGCCACAGCAGCGACCGGGGAGGTCGAACGCAGTCGCGCAGCAGCTGGCGCACCGTGACGTCGGGGGAGCGGCGTGTGATGAGCATCGCCATGGGCACCATGCCGAGGAACAGCGTGGCGAGCACGAACGGCTCGATCGGAAGACCGGTGAGGAGCGGGATGCTCAGGAAGAGCCAGCCCGACGGGAGAGCCACGAGGGCGAAGGTGCGAAGGGGACGAGCCACGTCGGTAGGACCAGGCGTGGCGACGGTGCTGGTACTGGTCATGCATCGAGCGTGGTGACGCTGCCTTGAAGGACTGTTGGGTCCGGGTTGGACGACAGATGGCGTTCAGGGCAGGGCGTTCAGGCGCCGGTCGATGAGGTCGACCACGAGCCCGCGGTACGGCCCCGGGCGCGCGCGTGCGCGCAGGAACGTCTCGCGTGCTTCGTCGACGCGGCCTTGTGCCGCGTGGACGTCACCAAGCAGGAGCAGCATCGTGGAGTGAGTGCCGTGTCGTCCCGCAGCAAGCATTTCGTCGAGCCGACGCTCAAGGGCGGCGACGGTGTCCGTGTCGGCATGCCCCGTCAGCGTCCGGGACCAGTCCTGGATGCACTCGGCCACCGTGGCGAGCCAGGCAAAGCCGAACCGGTGGTCCAGTTCGAGTGCGTCGGCGGAGAGGCCACCGAAGTACGCCAGATCAGTGCTGTACGCACCGGTCGCCGCACCCAGGCTGCGAGCGACTGCCCGGGGGAATGGCCTGCCGTCGGCGTCGGCGAGCGCGACCGCTGCGTCGATGGCCGAGCGCTGGGAGGCGGTGTCACCGAGCAGGCCGCTCCAGTACGCCTCGATGAGGCAGAGCATCACGTGGAGGTTCTCGTCGTAGCTCGTGAGTGCGGCCATGTCGGCCTTCTCCACGAAGGTCCGCGCCATGAGCAGGTGCTGGCCCGCGGCGGCGCGGTCATCGGTCGAGAGGGTGCTGAAGATGTTCATCAGGTGGACCGCGGCTCTGGTGGTGAAACCGATGACCCGCTCGTTGCCAACGCTGGTGTCCACGTCGCAGGCGGCCAACAGCGACCGAGCGAGGTCGACGTACTCCCTTTCCCTGTCCCGGTCGATGAGGAAGAAGAACAAGGACCACCACAGCCGAGCGGTGTCGTCACTGAGGGTTCCGGCCTCGGCGAGCTGCATGGCACGGTCGACCACCTGTTGGACGTCGGGATCACCCCATCCGCGGGCGGTGAGGATGAGACTGAAGAGGCTGAGCAGCAGTCCGAGCTCGCTGTCCGGATCGGGAGGGGTGGCTCCCCGGACGAGGTGGAGGGCACGTCGCAGATGGACCTCGGCCTGTTCGTGGGCGAAAACCGATGCCGCGGCGTCGGCCGCGGCGACTTGCGGGGGGACAGCACGAAGGCCGACGATCTCTCGCGCGCGCCACCAGTGCTCGGCCAGCACCGCTGGACTCGTCATCCCCGCCCGTTCGAGGTGTTCGGCGACTGCGGCGTGCAGGCGCGCCACTCGCCCCGCTGGAAGCTCCTGAAGGACGACGTCCTGGACGAGCGCGTGCACGAATCTGTGCGTAGACGCAGGTGCGGCTCGTTCCACCAAACCGTGCCGCATCGCCACGTCGAAGGCGTCCAATGCGGCCTCCATCTCCAGGCCGGCCGCCAGGGCGCAGGTGCGCAGGTCGAAGTCCGGACCGATGACTGCAGCCGCGGCCAGCATGGAAAGGACGTCCTCAGGGAGGGGTTTGAGCCGGCTCGCGATGACGTGCCGCACTCCGGGAGGGACCGAGGTCGCGGCCGGGTCGTTGCCCTCGGTGCTCTCGAGGAGCAGCCGGGCCAGCTGCCGCACGAAGAAGGGGTTCCCACCGGTGCGCTGGTAGAGCACCGCTGCCAGCCGCTCGCGCTTCGCAGGTTCATCGGTGGTGGCAAGGACATCAGCGGCCAGGGTTGCGACGTCGTCGGCCCCCAGACCGCTCAGACGGACTTCGTGAGCGACGTCCTCCCGCGCGACGGTCGCCAGTGTGGCTTCCAGTGCTTCAGTGCGATCGCCCGGGAGGTCACGGTAGGCAGCAACCACCAGCAGCGGCCTGGTCGCGAGCGAGGGCGTGAGGTACGACAGCAGTTCCAGGCTCGGCAGGTCGGCCCAGTGCATGTCGTCCAGGAGGATGAGGGTCGGCCCGTGGTCCGCCATCCGCCCGATGAACACCGATGCGGCCTCGTACAGGGTGAAGCGCAGACTCTGCAGGTTGTCACCCGTGGCCGGAACCGACAGCCCGGTGCGTTCCGCGATGACGGAGGAGAGCTGAGCCGCCGGCTTCGCGGGGCCAGTGCAGGTGAGGCGGAGCTGCTCCTCGTCCAGGGCAGCGGCCATGCCGTCCAGCACCTGTGACCACGGCCAGAACGCTGGTGCACCGGATGCGGCTGGCGCCCGGCCGGAGTGGACCGGGATGCCGCGTTGGCGCGCCATCCTGGCGAGTGAGTCGAGGAGTGTGGTCTTGCCGATTCCGGGCTCACCGGCGATGAGCACGAGGGCGCCTTGGCTGGCGAACGTCAGGCGGTCGAGCATGTCCTGGAGGATGGCGAGCTCTCGACGTCGGCCGACGAGGTGAACGTCGTCGACCGTGCCGCGATCGTGCCGGGGCCGGCTCTCCGGGTCGTGCGAGGAAGGTGGTGACGGATCGGGCCGCGTGTGGCCGGCGACGGTCGACGGGGCGGACAGGGCGGGGTCCTGGGCCAGGATCTGCTGTACGAGCGCGTCCATCGTCGGAGATGGGTCGATGCCGAGTTCGTCCTGAAGGCTGGCACGGAACCTGCGGTGGAGCTCCAGGGCCTCTGGCGCTCGCCCTGAGCGGTGGAGCGCGAGCATCAACAGTGCTTGCGGCTCCTCGCGCAGGGGGTGGTCTGCGGTGAAGGCCTCCAGGCCTGGCAGTGCATCAGCGTGTCGGCCGAGCGCGAGCAGCGCCTCGAACCTGCTCTCCGCGGCGCCCAGGTACGTCTGGGTCAGCTCGACGATGCTGCTCTGGGCGACCTCGTGGTCAGCGATCTCGGCCAGCGGGTCGCCGGCCCAGAGGGAGACCGCCTCGTCCAGTGCCTCGTAGCCTTCGAGGGGTTCACCTCGGCGCAGCAGGTCACGGCCACGCTCGGTCAAGGTGCGCAGGCGGGTGGCGTCGATCGTGCCCGCCGGGACGTCCATCATGTATCCACTGCCGCGGGTGACCAGGGCTGCCCCTAGGCCGGTCGCAGCCAACGTCTGACGCAGGTTGGAGACATACGAGCGCAAGGTCACATGCGCCTGCGGGGGCGGGGCGCCGTCCCACAGCTGGTCGATCAGCCTCTCCGCGGGGACGACCCTGCCCACCTTGAGGAGCAGAAGCACCAGCAGGGCCCGCTGCCTCCTCGTCGCGATGGTGACCGGTGACTGGTTCACGGTGACGACCACGGGCCCGAGGATGCGGAAGTCAAGGTCCGTGACGTCGGCGCTGCGGTCCTGCTCGGTGGTCCTCATCCGTGACTCCCGATGTCCCGGTCGCGCAGGCCGACTGCCTCCACCGGCACGATCATGCCCAAGGCCGAAGGGGTGGGCAAGGAAGCAGTGGCGTCCTTGGTGGCGATCAGGCGTCTCGCCGCCGCAGGGCGGTAGCCGCTGAGACGAGCCCGATGACGATCCACGCGACCCACACCACGGTGGCAGTGGTCGGGGCGAGTCCGGAACCAGCGCCGTCGACCCGCATCATCGCGGCGCCCGCCTCCGAGACCAGGAACGGCGAGATGGCGCGAGACAGGCTGTCGGGCAGCACGACACCGATCAGCGGCAGGACGAACATGAGCCCGAGGAGGCCGAAGGACGCACCCACGGCGCTGCGAAGCAGCCACCCGAGACACTGCCCGAGCAAGGCCCAGCCGAGCACGTACAGGGTCATCGCCACGGTGGCCCGCCACGGGGCAAGCTCTGCCCAGCTCAACGGTGCGCCGATGCGGGACAGGATCTGTCGCGACGCCTCGATCGCCACCCCCGCCGACACCAGGGTGGCCGGCCCGAGGACCAGAACGAGTGCCGACGCCTTGCCGAGGATGGCCAGCAGCCTGCGGGGCACGGCCCACAGCGTGGTGCGGATCAGGCCGGTCGGGTACTCCGAGGTGACAGACAGGACCCCCAGGACGCCGGCAATGACTGCGGCGGTGCTGCCCCCGCTCAGTGCGGTACCGATCGCCGCGCCGACCGTGTCGGCTGGTTCGAGGGGCGGTTGCGCGAGAACCTGCCCGAGGGCTTGGATCGGCCCGAGCGCCATCAGGAAGAGCACGGCGCCGACGACGAGCCCGACGTGCGATCGCAGGCTCCGGGTCTTGATCATCTCCGCGGTGGTCACGCGCCTCAGGGTGGGCCCGTGCTGGCGCCTCGCGGTGGGGTGGTCGGTGAACTGGGTGCTGGTGCTCATGTCAGGGCCGCCGTTTCGGTTGTGCTGTGCGCGCGGTAGTCAGTGGTGTCGTGCGTGAGTTCGAGGAAGGCGTCCTCCAACGAGCGTCGTTGGGTGACCAGCTCGTGAACCTCGAGGTGGTGCTGCAGGGCCAGGCGGGCGATGTGGGCAGAGTCGATGCTGCGCACGGTGAGGTTGTCCGCACCCTCCCGCTCGACGACGCCACCGGCGGCACGGATGACCTCGGAGAGGCGCTCTGGTTCCGGACCTCGGACGCTCACGGTTGCCGCCTGTCCGGACAGGAGGTCCTCGGTCGACATGTCCGCCACGACGCGCCCCTGGCCGACGACGACCACCCGGTCAGCGGTCTGCGCCATCTCACCCATGAGGTGCGAGGAAACGAAGACGGTGCGGCCCTCCGTCGCGAGGTGCCGCAACAGGGCTCGAACCCAGATGATCCCGTCAGGGTCGAGTCCGTTCATCGGTTCGTCGAGGACGATGACACCCGGGTCGCCGATCAGCGCGGCCGCGATCCCGAGGCGTTGCCGCATCCCGAGCGAGAAGGTGCCGACACGGCGTCGCCCCTGGTCCCGGAGCCCCAACTGGTCGAGCACCTCACGGGCGCGACCGGTGCCCTCCCCGATGGTCGCCCCGATGGAGCGCAGATGCGCCAACGCGGTGCGGCGCGGATGGACCTGTCCGGCGTCCAGCATGGCGCCGACGGTTCGGATGGGGGACGAGTGCTCGGTGTAGGGCCGGCCCTGGACGTGGGCCCAGCCTCCGGTGGGTCGGTCCAGGCCCAGGATGACGCGCATGGTGGTCGACTTCCCGGCGCCGTTCGGCCCGAGGAAGCCGGTCACCAGCCCAGGCCGGACGGTGAACGTGACGTCGTCGACGGCCACGGTTTCGCGGTACTTCTTGGAGAGGTGGCTCACCTCGATCATGGCGGACTCGATTCGTGGAGCGGGCAGGTAGAACCACGGTGGGCCGCCGACGTTGTCAGCGCGTTGTACTTGAGTTGCATCGCGATCAGTCAGGTCCCGAGGCCCTGCACCACAGCGCTCCCACCGATGCGCAAGGAAGCCCGGGCAGCGTCGTCATTGCGATGCCCGCGACCTGCGAACTGCACGCCCGGCGTGCGCCAGCACCCGAAGGATGGAGCGATGACAAATCCACACCTCTTGGAGTCGTTGTCCCGGCTGGAGTCCACCGGGCCCGAGTTCGGTGGCTTCCTTGCCAACCACGGGCCGATGGCGGTGGAGGCGCTGACCCACGTGGGCGGCGATGAGGCGATTCCGCACTGGCTGGACCGCTACCTGCGCGAACTCGACGCTGCGCCGAGCGATGGGCACGGCGTCGATGACGACTCCTGGCCGCAGCGCTTGGGTGACCCCCGACTGTTGGGTGACTGGTCGGGCTACCTGCTCCGACAGTCGCGCGAGGTCTCGTGGCGCGACCTGCTGGCAACGTGGTGGCCTCGGCTGGTGGAGGGAATGGCCGCCAGTGCCACCCACGGCATGATCCGCACCGCTCACGCGGTCCGGTCCCTCGAGGCCGCCGGCCACGAGCCGGATCCCTTGCTCGTGGATGAGCTGGCCCGCGGCCTGGGGCTCTGGGCGGCTCGGTACGACCCGGTTCCATCCGCGTCCCGTAAACCCCCCACGCTCGACGCCGTCGCTGCACTGGCGGCGCTGCCCCGCCTCCACCCCGACGTTCCCAGCCGAGGAACGGGCATCAATGGACGACTGCGGGCGCTGGACGAGCTGTCAGGCCTCCCCGACGGCCTGGCGGGGTGGCGCGCGCCGGTAGACCTGGACCGAGCGCTGTCGGCGATCGTCGGGGCAGCGGCCAAGGTGCTCTTGGCCCGACCCGACGCGCCGATTCCCTTCTGTCACGCGGTCACTGCGCCAGCCGCCACTCGGCTGGTCCTTCCGTCGTTGACGCCGGCGGTGGCGGCACGGACCGTACAGGTCTCCTGGCGTGTCACGGGGTCCCTCATCGCCGCGTTCGCTCACCCCCGCGACCCCCGTGAATCCACCACGCCCCTGGTGAGCGCGATCGACGTGGCACGCCTGGTGGACCGCCTTCCCACCGCGGCGGTTGAGCACGGGGACGAGCACGTCATCAAGCTGTCCGAGGCTGCGCTGCGTGAGTTCGCGGTGAGCAAGGACGCGAGCGTCCTCGTTGCCGCAGACCGATTTCGGACTCGGGTGCCCGCGACCGAGGGCTGACGAGGTCTCGCCCCACAGCCCGGGGCCTTGCAGCGGGCCAGACGACCTGGAGGCCGGGCTCGGGCGTCTGGGTCATGGCGCCACCGGTCAACGGCCGTAAGAGCCCTCGCGGAGGTCGTCGACGATCGTCGGGCGGAATGGGCGCCAGCCGAGT
This sequence comes from Oryzobacter telluris, assembly GCF_043099285.1. Lineage (GTDB taxonomy): Bacteria > Actinomycetota > Actinomycetes > Actinomycetales > Dermatophilaceae > Oryzobacter > Oryzobacter telluris. The sequence continues at coordinate 1,896,363 of NZ_CP170723.1, forward strand.
GCCCTTGCCGCAGGGGCGACGACGTTCTGGGTCAGCGCGAGAGCCTCGGCGAAGTCGGCGCCGAGCTCGGCCGATGCCTCCATGACGGGCCATCGGCGGGCGTCGCCGGTTCCGCCGGCAGCGAGGTCCGCAGCCTGAGCGATGGCCTTGACACTCACGCTCGGTTCGGTGACGCCGTGCAGCACCGTCCCGGCTCCAGCGCCAGCGACTGCCAGAGTGACCAACTCGGCGAGGTCCTCGACGTGGACCGTGGCCCAGGAAGGGCTGGAGTCGTCCCCGACGTAGCGGCCCCTTCCGTCAGCGTCGGCCCACTCCACGAGCATCCTCGGAATGCCACCGCCGAGGCCGTGGACGATGCCGGCGCGAATGACCACGCCCCTTCTGGTGCTGTCGAGGACGGCCCGCTCGACGAGATGTCTACCGGCCACGATGCGGGCCGGCGCCACAGGGGCGGACTCGTCCAGCGCACCCACGGTGCTGTGTCCCAGCACCCAGGTGCCGCTGAGGTAGACGAAGACTCCACCCGGGCGAAGGGCGGTGAGCATCGCCCCGACGGCCGAGGCATCCGCGGACCAGTCCTCCAGCGGCGCGCCGACGTGGACCACTCCGTCAATTCCGGCGGCGACCGCCACCCGGAGCGAGTTCGGGTCGGTGAGGTCTCCGTAACGCACCTCGTGCCCCGTGCGCTGACCGCCGTCGCGTGAGGAGGGGCGCAGCATCGGGACCACCGCGTGTCCAGCGAGGTCCAGTGAGCGGCTCACCGCACCACCTATGTAGCCGCTGGACCCGATGAGCAGAATCTTCATGTCGTCCCTCGCCGGTTGTCCTTGGCGCCGTCGCGGGGGCTGTGTGGCTGGTCGGTCCTGGAAGGGTCAGTCGCGCACCCCGAACGGGTTCTCCTGGTCATGGGTTCGACGCTGCCGCAGGACGGTTGGCTGCCGGTGGAAGGAACGTTGAGCACGCCATGGATCCCGATGGCGACCGCAGGATCCGGGGTTGGCGACTCGATCGGCCCCGTCCACCACCCGTCGCCACGGCGATGCAACAGCCCCCCAACATCCATTGCCGAGGGTTGACGCACCACGGAAAGGACGCGTCATGGACCACCCATCGCAAGCCTCAGCCGAACCGGCCACGACACACGAGCACCACCATCCATCGGGGGCGGGCACGAACGCGATGGCCGCAAGCGCCACGCTGCACTGCCTCACCGGGTGTGCCATCGGTGAGATCGTCGGACTGGTGCTTGGAACCGCGCTGAGCATGTCGAACGCCGCGACGATCGCCCTCTCGATCGGGCTGGCGTTCGTCTTCGGTTACACCCTTTCGACGTTTCCCTTGCTGCGCGCAGGCCTGACGGTCGGAACTGCGCTGAAAGTGGTGCTGGCCGCCGACACCTTGTCCATCCTGACGATGGAGGTCGTGGACAACCTCGTGATGGCCACCGTCCCCGGGGCGATGAGCGCGGGCTTGGTGAACGCCGTGTTCTGGGCCGGGATGGGCCTCGCCCTGGGCGTTGCCTTCGTCGCTGCCTTCCCTGTCAACCGGTACTTGCTCAGTCGCGGCAAGGGTCACGCCCTGGTCCATGAGTACCACCATTCAGCGTCCTCGCCCATCGGCGTGCGGCGCTTGATCCCGTCCCTCGGGTCGGCTCTCCTCGCGACGGGAGTCGCCGCCTTCCTGGCCGGGGGGCTGTTGGTGGCCGTCGCGGCCGAGGACTCCTCGGCGCCGATCACGTCACCAGCACAGCACGACTCTGCACCGCACCGCTGAGCGCCACTGCAGGTGGGTGGGCGAGTGAGGAGCGCCAGCGACCTCGCAGACTGCAGCTCGACCACCACGCGTGCGCCACCGATGTGCAACGACCCTCCGGCACTGTCGAACCACAGCACCACACGGCGGGACTGAAGACAATCCCGCCTTCCCCACGACGTCGGGCGACCAACGTCGCGCGCAACGAAAGAGGCACACCATGACCGACATCCAGAACGCTCCGGTCCGTACCGTCAACGGCCAGCAGCTTCCCATGCCAGGGGCCTGGCAGATCGACCCCGGCCACACGGACGTGGCGTTCACCGGCAGGCACTTCATGGTCACCAAGGTCCGCGGACGGTTCACCGGCGTCTCAGGCGTCGTGACCATCGCTCACGACATGCCGGCTTCCAGGGTCGACGTCACCATCGACATGGGCACCGTCGAGTCGGGCAACCCCACGAGAGACGGCCACATCCGCTCCGCCGACCTCTTCGACGTCGAGACGTACCCGACCGCGACCTTCTCCAGCACTCACGTCGACTGGCATGGAGGCAGCGGAACCGTGACCGGAGACCTGGCGATCCACGGCGTCACCCGGGCGGTCCCGCTAGAGGTCACCTTCGAGGGGTACGTCAAGGACCCGTGGGGTGGGCACCGGGCGATCTTCTCGGCTCGAACGCACATCAATCGCGAGGACTTCGGCATCGGGTGGAACGTCGCGCTGGAGTCCGGCGGCCTCCTGGTGTCCAAGGAGATCCAGATCGAGATCAACCTCGAGACGGTCCTCCAGATGGAGTGAACCCGTGCACCATGCAGAACAGGTCTGGCCCGTGCCCGATGGGTCGCCTGTGGGTGGCCCAGCTTCCATGCGAGCAGTCCGTGGTGCGCTCCGCGTCACCGCAGCGACGTCAGAGGCAAGGGTCGTCGACATGACCAGGCGCATCACCGGCGGATGTCGGTTGCCGGGGCCCTGAGCGCACATGTGCGCATCGTCGTGAGAGTCGGTTCGCGCAATGGGCGTCCCAACGGGATGTCCTCAGGGAGGCTCAGGGACGCGTCGGGCACGATGAACCGGCCGCGTGGCTCTCGCGAGGAGGGACGGCGTGGCTGGGCCACGTTGCGCGTCGCGGTGCACGATAGGTGGAGAGTGGGCGAGGGGGACCGTGGGTGGTGGTGCCGTGTGGTTCGCCCGGCACGTTGGCCGGGAAGGAGTGTCAGGGTGCGGCGCAGCGCACCTGCCGCTTGCGGTGTGACTGTGTACCGCGCCCCGTCCCTCGCACCGGTGCATGCCGATGCCGCCGCCGCTTATCCAGGTCGGGAACCCACTGGCGCGGGGTTCGCGACGGCGGGGTGCGTGGGCCGGAGATGGCCCACCTGAAGCACCCCGCCGTCGCCGTCGGTCCACCTCGCACTGGGACGTGTCTCAATGGTGCATGTGCATGCCTGCGCCGCCTTCGATGCGGGTGGCGGGCATCCGCAGGTAGGCGATCACCGCCAGAACCGTGGCGATGCCTGCGGCACCGAGGAACCCGCGGTCGAAGCCGTCGACGACGCCGGTCGCGCTGGCGAGGCTGCCAGCGGTGCTCGCGATGGCGGACAGGACCGCGACGCCGAGGGCGGCTCCGACCTCGTGGCCGGTCATGAGGAATCCCGACGCCATGCCGGCATGCTGGGGCGGGATGCCAGCCATCGCGGTCACAGACACGGGTGCGAAGACCATACCGACGCCCAGACCGATGACGGCCAGACCAGGAAGCAGACCGGTCGCGAAGCTTGAGCCGGCCGACGCCTGCGCAAGCAGGACCGCGCCCCCGGCCACGATGACCAAGCCGATCGCGGCGATGGCGCGCGGGGTGCCGTGAGACATCGCGTGCCTGGCCACGATCGTTCCAGCAGTGATGGCCAGCGCGAACGGGACGAAGGCGACGCCCGCCCTGATCGCGGAGTAGCCCATGACGGTCTGGACGAAGATGGACGCCAGGAACACCGTTCCGACGAGGATGCCGGTGACGCCGAGCATGACGGTCGTGCCGGCCACGAGGGACTTGACCTTCCAGGTGTGCGGCGGCACGAGGGGGTACTGGGCCTTGTTCTCCCGCAGCGTGAACGCGACCGCGAGCACCGCGGAGGAGGCGAAGGCGACGAGCACACGCGGCGAGAGCCAGCCGTGCTGCTCGGTGGCGCCGAGCCCGTAGATGAGGGCGGCGAGGCTGCCGATGACCGTGGCGGCGCCGGCCGTGTCGAACTGCGTCATGGTGACGCGCGATGCCGGGGCGGCGGGAATGACCTTCAGGCCGGCCAGAAGAGCGAGGGCGCCGACGGGAGCGTTGATCCAGAAGATGGTCTGCCAGCCGGCCCAGGTGGTGAGGGCTCCGCCGAGCAGGACGCCGGCGGCGACACCGAGGGACCCCACAGCACCCCACAGGGTGAGCCCGAGGCGGCGCTGCGCGCCGGAGTAGGTGGTCATGATGATGGACAGCGCGGCCGGGGTCATCAGGGCGGCGGACAGGCCCTGTCCGGCGCGGGCCGCAATGAGCTCGCCTGCGCCACTGGCGAATCCGCTGACGATGGACGCGATCGTGAACACGGTCAGGCCGGTCAGGAACACCCACTTGCGCGACAGCAGGTCCGCGATGCGGCCACCGAACAGCAGTCCGCCGCCAGACATCATCAGGTAGGCGGTGACGACCCACTGCATGTCGGATCCGCTCAGGTCGAGGTCGCGCCCGATGGAGGGCAGGGCCGTGTTGACGACCGAGATGTCGAGAACGACGAGGATCTGTGCCGCCAGGGCCAGGGCCAGGACGACCCATGACTTGCGCGGCCCATCGTCGGTCTCCAGGTCGTGCTTCGGCGTGGGCGCGTGGTTGGTGTTGGTCGGGGCGTGCGGTGCGGTGGCCGTGGCGGTATGGACCGCGATCGGCTCGGCGTCGGGCTTGGCGTGCATGGCAACTCCTGGGCGGTCTCGGTGAAGCTCAACTGGGTTACACCGCCGGAGCGGTGCTGGCACCCACCGTCGTCGGATCACCAGGGGTTCGCGCCGGTCATATGGCCGGGTTCCCGGGCAGCCGGCTGCGCACCGATCGTTGGCGCCGGACCAGCAGGACGTTGAAGAGGTCAGCTGAAGTCGAGGTGCGCGAGCTCAGTCCGCGAGCTGACGCCCACCTTGGTGAACACGTTGCGCAGATGGAACGCGACCGTGCGCGGTGACACCCAGCACTGGGCTGCGACGTCCTTGTTCGACAGGCCGGTGCTGACCAGCTGGGCGACCTTGAGCTCCATCGGGGTCAGGGCGAGCAAGGTGGAGGGGTCGCGCTTGCGGGCGGTCTCGCCGGATGCCCGGAGCTCTTGGGTGGCGCGCTCGACCAAGGGTTTCGCGCCAAGGTCGGTGAAGGTGTCCAGCGATGCCCTCAAATGGGTGCGGGCATCCACGCGACGATTGGTGCGGCGCAAGAACTCGCCATAGGCGAGCTGCGTGCGAGCGAGTTCGTAGGGGCGTGACGCATGACGGTAGTGGCCGACCGCACGCTCGAACGCCGCCGTCGCGTCCACATGATCGCGCGACGTCAGGGCACGGCCCAGATCGACGGCGCCGACGGCCCAGTCGTACTTACTCGTGGTCGCGAAAGGGGTCAGCTCGCTCACCCACGCCAGAGCCTGCTCTGTGTTGCCGGCGCGCACGGCCGCCTCGAGCCGATCGACGGCGGCCAGCCGGTGCAGGGCCGGCACCCGCATGCCCGACAGGTAGTGGAGTGCGGCCGTTGCGTCACCGTGCGCGGCGGCGCGGGCCCCCTTGGCCCACCGGGTGACGTCGTGCGCGGGGCCGGTCATGATGCCCAACGAGTACGTGGACGCAACGCGCTCCAAGGCGGCGAGCTGGTGGTCAAAGTCGTCAGTGCCGGTCAGCGCCGCCAGCAAGGTCAACACAGCCAGTGGCGCGGCGGTGAGGGTCGGTTGACCTACGCCGCGCGCCAACCTGAGGGCCTCGTCGGCGGAACTGCGCACCGACGACCATGCGCCAGTGGGAAGTTGGCCGAACATCAGGCGCTCGAGGGCGTAGATGACGACCATGCCGGCACCCGCCTCTCGGGCCGTGGCCACCATGGCGGAGTAGTAGAAGCGGGCTCCCTCGTCGTGACCCAGGTGCAGGGCGGTGTTGCCGAGGTTGCCCATCACGTCCAGGTCCTCAACCTCGCGCCCAGCTTCCAAAGCCAGCGCCAGAGCCTGGGCAGCGCGGCCCCAGTCTTGCTCCGTGGACGCGACGAGGGTGCGCAACAGCAGCCGCAGGCACCGTGTCCGAGGTGTGTCCTGATCGGTCGTGGTCAGCAGATGCGTCAGCTGGGCGTCCCCAAGGGTCGCGCCGCTGTCAGCCCCGTACGTGCGGTTCAGGGCCGCTGCGCACGCCATCTCCAGGGCGCGCCCCGTGTCGTAGGCGGCGACCGTGCGAGCGGCGACCGTGAAGATGCGGTGCGAGTCCACCGCGGAGCCGACATTCACCTCAATGCGTGCGCGGAGCCGGTCGATGTCGGCTCGCTGAAGCGGGTCGACCGTGAGCTCACGTGCTGAGGCGGCCAGCGCACGTGCGCGGACCGCTTGCCCGGCCGCCCACGCAGTGCGCCCGGCCCCGAACAGGCGAGTGGCCCGGTCCTTATCGCCCACCGTCAGTGAGGCCGCCCGTTCGAAGGCGTCGGCCGCAGCGACGTGGCCACCTCGTTGCTCGGCGCGAACCGCGACGTCGGCGAGGGCAAGGGCGACCTGGGCGTCGGGTCCGTCGGCTGCTGCCGCGAGGTGCCACGTCGCACGGTCCGGGTCCTCGGGTTCGAGCGCCTGAGCAAGGGCGCGGTGTGCTTTGCGCTGTTCGAAACTGGTTGCCGCTTGATACACGGCAGACCGGACCAACGGGTGCCGCACTGCCACGGTCTCACCGCTGATGGTCAGCAGGTTTGACCGCTCAGCCTCCACCCACGCGGTGGCGTCGGCACCGAGCGTGGCGGCGGCTTGCCGGACGGTCGCAACCCTCCCGGTGGCGTCGGCCGCCGCGACGAGGAGCAGCGTCTGCACCTCCGGCGACAGCAGACGGCACCGGTCCAGGAACGCGCGTTCCACGCCCGCGGTCAACGTGAGCTGTCGCGGCAGGGGCTCTTCGCCGTGCAACTGGGCCGTGCTCAGCCCGGAGGGCAGCTCCATCAGGGCGAGGGGGTTTCCGCCGGTATCGCGCAGCAGGCGCTCCGCGACCTCAGCCGGAAGCGGATCACCGCCGCGTTCGTCGAGGAGGAGGCGGGCCGCTTCGTCGTCGAGGCCGTGGATCTCGAGGACTGGCAGCCCAGGTGGGGCGAACGGCTGTCGGGTCGTGTCGCCGGTCCGGGCCGCGAAGACCATCGCGACCGGGTCCTCGGACAGCTGGCGAGCCGCGAACAGCAAGGCGTCCGCGGATGCTGAGTCGAGCCAGTGCGCGTCGTCAACCACACACAGCAGCGGCTCGTCGGCTTCGGCTGCGTCGGTCAGTACGGACAGGGTGGCGACGCCTATGAGGAAGGGCTCGACCGTGGGGCCGTCCTCGAGGCCGAACGCGAGGCGGAGGGCGCGCGCCTGAGGGGGAGGGAGCTGGTCGAAGTTGAGGACGGGACGCAGCAGCCGGTGCAGCGCCGCGTATGGCAGCGGTGCCTCCGACTCGACGCCGGCTGTACGAACCACCCGAACCGTGCCGTCGTCACCGACCCTCCGGGAGGTGGTCAGGTCCCGCAACAAGGCGGTCTTGCCGACGCCGGGCTCTCCGAGCATGACCAGGACGGCACCGTTTCCGGAACGTGCCTGGTCCAGCAACGCAGCAAGACGCGCTCGCTCGGGCTCGCGGCCGTGTAGCACCAGCCGACGGTACCGCTCCTCCCGGTCACTCCACAGAGGCATCCCGGCACATTGACCGGGGCGAGCCGTGCACCGACGCGGGCATCGTGGGTCCACGGAATCAACCCCGCACCCGAACCGAAGGACTCCCCATGACCTCGCTCACCGACCCCGTGGCCCCGACCGGGTCCACTGCCACCAAGCACATCGGCATCTTGCTGTTCGACGGCGTCGAGGAGCTCGACGCCATCGGTCCGTGGGAGATCCTGTCGAACTGGACCCTCAGCTACCCGGAGGACGGCTGGACGGTGACCCTCGTCTCCAAGGACGGCCGTCCGGTTCGCGCGGCCAAGGGCATGGTTCTCGGCGCCCACCACTCGTTCGCAGACGTGCCGCCGATGGGCGTGCTGCTCCACCCGGGCGGGCCCGGTGCACGGGCCCTGATGCGCGACGAGGAACACCTCGCCTGGGTCCGCGGACAGCGCGCCACTGTTCCGCTCATGACCAGCGTCTGCAGCGGCGCGCTGGTGTACGCCACCGCCGGTGTGCTGGAAGGGCGGCCCGCGTCCACTCACTGGCAGTCCCTCGAGCTGCTGCACGAGCTCGATCCGTCGATCCAGGTGGACGTGGAGGCCCGCTTCGTCGACGACGGGGACGTCATCACCAGCGCCGGGGTGAGCGCCGGCATCGACATGGCCCTGCACCTGGTCTCCCGGCTCGCCTCTGCCGACAGGGCTCGCGCAGTGCGCCGTGACGTGCAGTACGACCCGCAGCCGCCGATCTGATCACGCATGTCAGGCATCCCGACTTCAGGGGGGATCATCGCGCCGACCCGCAACGAGGACATGGAGCTTCGGAGCGTGCGGTGGGGGCCACGCCGAGTGCCATAACCTGATCGGATGCGAGTACTGGGTATCTGCTTTGCCGGGACGTCCACGACCCAACGCCCCACCATGAGTGCGTTCGTCAGCGGGGTCCTCGGCCTGCCCCCGCGCGCCGTGGACGGCGTCGAAGCGGACCTGTTCGCCCTTCCCGATGGCAGTTCCTTCGCTGTGGCATCACCGGGTGGCATGGGGGACAGTGCCCGTTCGTTGGTGTTCCTCGTAGCCAGCCTGGACGAAGCGATCGCCGAACTGCACGCGGCGGGTGTGGCGACGGATGCCCCCGCCACCAACAGCATGGAGCGGTACGTGCACTTCACGGCGCCGGACGGCCACCTCTACGAGCTGGTGGAGCGAATAACTCCTGCGCTGGGCGAACGACGCTGAGCAGGTTGCCGGAGCCGTTTCAGTCACATCCGGGCAACACAATGCCGTCGACTGCCAGAGCAGCGGCTTGGGTGTGATGTCCAAGCTGGTCGGTCAGTCGTGAATGCCGAACCGTTGCCGGACAGGACCTGCTCGATGGCGACGCCGCGCTCGGCGTACCAGGCCACCGCCCGCTGAAGGACCCCGGAGGCGGTTGCGGCCTTCTCGTCGGTGCAGGTCCCGACGTGGCCAGCGCGGGGGTGCACGTCGATGACGGTGGGCACGAGGGCGACGCGCATGTTCGGCTGCCGTTGGCGGTGCGGCCGGTGCGCAGTGTGCTCCTGGCGGTGGTTCCGGTCGCCCTGCCGAGCTGTCGAGGCGGGCATCTGCAGTCGGTCGGCGATCTGGACCGGCCCGAGCCGGTGGCGCCTCAGGAACCGCACGATCGCCCGGTCCGCCCCGGGCAGCGCTCTCGTCAGGCTTCGCAAGCGGAGGCCTTTACCTGTCAGGCCGACTCACCCCGGTCACGGAGATCGCCCCTCGTTGAGCGAGGGACCTGGTGGCCCACCGGTGCCGTTTCCGTCATCGAGCGGATGGCGAGCCGCGGCCATGACGGCCGGGCGCGCCAAGGGCGAGGACTGAGTCCTCGCGCGCCCGGTGCGCTCGCAAGAACGTACTTCACCCATGCGACGGGGCAGTTTGCATGAGGGCGTCGCCGCCAGCCAGCCATCAGTCCTTGGGAAGGATGACCACCTTGCCGCGAACCTTGCCGGCCTCGAGGAGGCGCATCGCATCCTTGGCCTGGGCCAGCGGGTAGCTTTCCGCGATGGCTGGCGTCAGCCGCCCGGTCTGGAGGTGTTCAGTGAGGACCTGCAGGTCGCTGGCGCGTTCCTTGGCGATGAGCAGGGCGAGTCGCTGACGGACGACCAGCGACATCATTGCTCCGCGCAGCTGCCTGCCCATGCCGGTGATGTTGCCGGTGTTCTCGCTGCCGACGAAGACCACGGTGCCGCGGGGCGTGAGGGCGCGGCGCAGTCGCCGGAGGGAAGAGCCGCCGCCGATGTCCAGGATGAGGTCGTAGTGGCGGGTGCCGTCGGCGAAGTCGTCGTGGTTGTAGTCCAGGACGTGGTCGGCGCCGAGGCTGCGGACGAAGTCGGCCTTGGCGGCGCTGGCGACCCCGGTGACTCGAGCTCCAAGGATCTTGGCGAGCTGGACGGCGTAGCTGCCGACGCCACCAGAGGCTCCGATGATGAGGACCTCCTGGCCGGCCCGGAGCTTGCCGACGTCCCGCAGGGCCTGCAGGGCGGTGCCGGCGGAGATGGGGACCACAGCGGCTTGGGAGAAGGTGAGGTTCTCGGGCTTGTGGGCGAGCTTGTTCTCGGGGCCGACCGCGTACTCGGCGAACGAGCCTGGGGCGACGCCGTATACCTCGTCGCCGGCGGCGAAGCGGGTGACGGCTGAGCCGACCCTCACCACTGAGCCGGCGACGTCTCGTCCGGAGATGGGGTTCTTGGGCCGTCGCAGCCCGGTCACCATCCGCATCGCGTAGGGCTTGCCGGTCATGAGGTGCTCGGTACCACGGTCGAGTCCGGCGGCGTGCACCTTGATGAGCACGTCGTGGTCGCCGGGCTCGGGGACCGCCACGTCGTCGACGCGCAGGACCTCGGAGCTGCCGTACCGGTCTTGGATGACTGCCTTCATGGTGACTTCCTGGTTGAGGAGGGACGTGGTCGCGATGCTGGTTTTCATCGTGTTCCTGTCTTTCACTGGTGGGTATGGCCTACCCGGGTGGTCGGGGTTGGGGTGGGGTCAGTGCCGGGCGCGGGCGATGGTGGAGCCGAGGGCAGCGGTCGCGAGGGCCACGGCGGCTGCGGCGGTGAACGCGGCAGCGAAGCCGGACGCACCGAGGGTGTGACCGAGGGAACCGCCGACGGAGATGGCGATGGCGGTGAAGGTGGCGGTGCCGAGGGCCGCGCCCACCTGGGTGGCTGACCCGGCGAGGCCGGAGGCGAGACCGGTGTGAGTGTTGGGCACTGCGTCGGCGATGACCATGGTCGTCGGGGTGAAGCTCAGGGCCACTCCGACGGCGACGAGCAGCAGCCCGGGCAGGACGGCGGTGAGGTAGCCGCTCGTGGTGGGTGCGTTGGCGAGCCACAGGTGGCCTGCGGCAAGGACGACGAGCCCGACGACCATGCTGCGCTGCGGTCCAAGGGCGCGCACGATGCGTGGCAGAAGGATCAGGGAGAACGCGAACCCGGTCAGGGAGGTGGGGACCATGGCCAGGCCCGCCTGCGCTGGCGCCATGGTGAGGGCCTGCTGCAGGTAGAGCGCGACGAGCACGAAGGTCGATGCGCGGGCAGCGCCGCCCAGCACGGCGAGGCCGACGCCGGTGGTCAGGGTGCGGGAGCGGAACACGTCGAGCGGCAGCAGCGGGTCGGCGGTGCGGCGCTCGATGTTGATGAACACGGCGGCGAGGGTGGCGGCAGCGGCCAGGGCGGCGATGACGGTCGGCGACGCCCACCCGTGGTCGGCGACGTCGAGCGCGCCGTGGACGAGGGCGACGACGGCGCCGGTGATGGTGGCGGCGCCAGGCCAGTCGAACCGGCGCCGGGTACCCCCGCGGGTGCCTTCGGGCAGGAGGCGTCCGGCAAGGGCGACGGCAGCCACCGAGACGGGGACGGTGACCACGAAGACAGAGGCCCAGCCGAACGCGCCGACGAGCAGGCCGCCGGTCATCACGCCGGCTGCGCCGCCGAGCGCTGACGCGGCGCCCCAGATGCTCATGGCGCGGGCTCGCGCCTGGCCGCCGAACGTGAGCAGGAGCAGGGACATGGCAGCGGGGCTGAGGGCGGCGGCGCCGACGCCCTGGACGACCCGGCCACCAATGAGCTGGGGTGCGCTGGAGGCGGATGCCGCGAGGAGGGTGCCGGCGGCGAAGAGGATGGAGCCGCCCACGAACAGGCGTCGGCTGCCGAACAGGTCCGCGGCGCGACCGGCCAGGAGCAAGAGCCCACCGAAGGACAGGACGTAGGCGTTGACGACCCAGGTGATGGCGGTGGGCCGCAGGTCGAGGTCTGTCTGGATGGATGGCAGTGCCACGTTGACGATGGACGTGTCCAGCATGACCACGAACTGCGCGGACACGAGCAGGACCAGGGCGGCCCAGCGGCCACCGGCGGTGCGTGCCGTTCCGGTGGTGCCGCTGCCGGTGGTGGCGGTGAGGGTGGTCGTCATGGCGGGTTCCTTCGCTGGTGCTGGTGTCTGCGTCTTCCACGGTCGTCGAGTGGCCGGTTGCTCGCCCCGGCGCAATGGCCGGGATTGGCCGGGGTGGAGGGCTGGCGGTTTCCGGGGTGCGCCCGTGGGGTCGCTGACGGAGGTCAGCTGTCGGCTGGGACGGACCTGAGGGTGCGGCGAGCCCGGCGGAGCAAGGTCGGGACGGCTGCTGCCGTCGCGCTCAGAGCCAGACCGAGTGCGAGGAGGACGGGTACGCGGGGACCCGGAGCACCGTCAAGGGGCAGCTGTGAGGTCGGGTAGTCGATCAACTTCGCGGCGGACACGGCGGTCGTGTGCCCGGCGCGGGATGCGAGGTACTGCAGGGCTCCGTCGAACCCGGGAGCAGTGACGTGGACGGCGTCGACGGGCAGGTGCCGCTCAGCACCCCACTCGTGAACACGTGGGTCCAGGCCCGCCGTCCCGGCCGGCCCGGGCACTGCGAGCCGGGTGGGCGTCGGGGTGTCGGTGAGAGTGTTCGTTCGCACGACCAACCCGTGCCTGGTGGTGATGGTGCCGCTGACGCTGATGGGGACCGCGCGGGCGGCATATGACACGTCGTACACCTCGAAGATGCTGGCCAGGTCGATTTCGCCCACACCGTCGTTCAGCGCCACGCCGACGATGGGGCGCCCCCACGGGAGGACCGCGTTGAGGGCGACGGGCACGTCTCGCGTGGAGAAGGATTGGACGGGGATGTCGGTGGGTTCGCTGACGGACCAGTTCGGGTAGCCGACGCGCCGTCCGACGCGGGTGGCTTCGTCAGGGCCGGCCAGGTCGGTCATGACGCGCAAGGCCCCTGGGATGCCGGAGGTGACGCCTGCGGTGGTGGTGATGGGGCCGTCCTGGACGAAGCGTCGGCCCCGCACCCATGTCACGTTCGGGTGCGCCGCGGTGAGCTGGGTGATGCGGGACCAGTGGCTGGTGGCGGTACGGCCGTCGAGCAGCCCGGTCTCGGCCAGGACGCCGGAGCCGTAGCAGACGCCCAGGATGTGCGCACCGCCCTGTGCCTGGTCGGTGACCCAGGCGCGCAGGGGCGCCTCTTGGGTGCTGCCGGGCTCGTTCACGGCAGGGACGACGACGACGTCGGGCCGTGGGGCGCGGCCGGTCGCGGTGTCGGAGAACGTGTACACCGGAACGATGTCAGGGCCGCCCTGTGTGGGGGCCGGGCCGGGTGTCGCGGCGATCGTGTACACGACGAACCGGGGCGAGGATGCAAATACCTCGTAAGGGGCGAGGGCGTCGCTGCCGACGGTGCCAGTGGCGCCGAGGGCCACGGCCACCACGAACTGGTCCTCGGAGGCGGGCCGCACCTGCGGTGCCTGGGGGGTCGGGGCTCCTGCGGAGCGGTGGGTCGTGGCTGGAGCGTCGGCGGCAGCCAGCGAGGTGCGGGCGCCGGCGACGCCCAGGCCAACCAGGGTCAGCAGGGCGAGTGCGGCGGCGGAGGCCACGGACAGGGTGCGGCGAGCGAGGAGTCGCATGACGGTTCATCCATTCGTGCGCGGGGTCCGCAGGCCCAGGAGGCGGTGCGGGGCTGGAGGTGGGGCCGGAGCGGCCCGCCTCGGGAGGCGGGCCGCTCCCCGGGGCCGCTGGCGCCGGTTCAGGGGTCTCGGCGTCGCGGGCCTCGGCGGTCACCTGGAGGGGGTGAGATGACCGGGAGTGGAGGCTTCGAGGCAGGTCTCGAAGGGCGTGGCGATGCTGGTCAGCGCGCGTTGACGGAGCCGTGGGTGCGCGTGGCGGTGATGACGTCGGTGACGGCGGTTACGGACTGAGCGGCACCGACCGGGTCGTGGAGGAACCCGACGTGGTCCATCTCGGCCACGGTGTGCCGGCTGTTGGTGGACAGTGCGGCCATCTGGTCCTGAGCTGTGGCCCACCCGGGCTTGGAGTCGACGTTGGCCTTGGCGGTGAGGACGACGAGCGGTCGGTCTCCCAGGCTCGTCATGGCCTGCGACTGAGCGAACGCCGTGGGCAGCTCGACCTGCTCGGCGCGCTCGCCCGCCCAGCCGTGGGGGCTGTTCGCGAACGCTGCCGCCTGCTGGCCGGCGTTCCCGGGCAGGTCCGGGACGCCCATGGCCTGCATCAGGAGGCCGACACCGAAACGGAACAGGGTCGGCACGGCCGCGAGGCCCCGGCGCATGACCTGGTACTCGCCGTTGAACGTCGTGACGACCTCGGCCTGGTTCGGGCTGGCGCTGTCGAGCAGGACGAGCCCGGCCACCTGGGAGGGGTACAGGTGGGTGTAGGTCAGGGCGTGGACCCCGCCGGAGGAGTGTCCGACGAGGACGAACGGGCCGCGCTCACCGGCGCCGGCGAGGAGCTCGTGCAGGTCGGTGGCGGCAGTGGTCGCGTCGCTCGGGTTCGACGAGTCCTCGCTCCAGCCCTGGCCCGCGCGGTCGTACGCGCACACGCGGGTGTTGTCGCCGACAGGCGGAAGGACGCGCGCCCACTGCGGCGACGTCTCTCCGAGCCCGTTGAGCAGGACGACGGTGGGGGCGCCGGTGCCGACGCAGTGCAGGTGCAGGCGGTACCCGCCCACGTCGACGAGCCGACCCGGCGCAGGACCCGCAGCGGTCAGGGGGTCACCGACGGCGACCTGGGCGGTGCCACCAACCCCGGCAGCGACCATGAGGGCGGCGACCGGGTAGACCATGAACCGCGCCGTGCGCCGCGGCAGGTCACGACGAGTGCGCCAACCGGTCCACAGGCCGAGCGCGACGAGCGCGGGCGCCCACACCCACGGCAGGCGGCTCATCGCGGGCTCACCGGGGTTGAGCAGCGCCATGCCGGAGCCGCTGACGGCGAGAGCTGCGGCGGGGACGTACGCCCACGTCTGTGGACGGTTGGTGTACCGGGTGGTGAGCGAGGCGAACAGGGCCCAACCGCCGGCGAACGCGAGGAGCGCCCCGCCGACGACTCTGGCCTCCGACGTCGACGGCAGCACGAGGAACGTGATGACGGCGCCCGCGAGGGCGCCAGCGGACATGGAGGCGAGGGTGATGCGGGCGAACGGGCCCGTCGGCGGTGCGGCCGTGCGGGTCGAGGCCGGCGTCGTGGTGGCTGTGGAGGTGCGCATGATGGTCTTCCGGTTTCTGGCCTTCCGGGGCGGTCGGCCACACGCACCACGGTCGCGGTGGACGCTGGTCGCTCGCCCCGGTCACATGGCCGGGATTGCGCGCCCCGTCGTCGGGCGCCACCGACACCAAGGCGGGGACACCCTGCCTTCATCCGGCGACTGCTCCCGCTCGGGTCGGCGCACAGGAGTGGGTCTGTCCACGGACGCGAACCCGGCCACTTGACCGGGGCGAGCCCGCGCTCCCGGGGGCACAGTCGCAGTCTGACAGCGATATTGCGGGCCCGCCCCGGGCCGGATGAGAGATGACCATGAACGTCGAACCGACACTGGGAACCATCGACTGGAGTCGCCGCACCGGCGGACGACTGGAGGGGGTGCAGCGACGAGGGCTGCTGTCCGACGTCGTACGAGTGCATGCGGTCAACGCTGTCGGGCGGGTGCGCCTGGCACTGCACCTCCACCCGGGACGCAACGCTCACCTTCCGCCGTCCCGCCTGCTTGCGCCGGACTCGGCGCTGACCCGAGCGGCGACCCACGCCGCCACCCGCGTCCTCCCATCGGTTCTGCTGGGGCACAGCCATCGCACGTACACATTCGGGCGCGCGCTCGGCGAGATCGAGGGCATCGACGTCGACAGCGAGCTGCTGTACGCGGCCGCGCTGCTGCACGACACGGGTCTGGTCCTCGCCACGGGTACCGACGACTTCACCCTGGCGTCCGCTCGGGTGGCCTGGGACGTCGCCGAGGAGGTCGGCCTGTCCACGGCAGCCACCGAGACGCTGCAAACGGCCATCACCATGCACCACAGCCCCCGCGTCACTCCTGACGCAGGCCCCGTTGCGTACCTGCTGGCGGCTGGCGCCGGGGTCGACGTGGTGGGTCTGCGGTCCTGGGACCTGCCCACCAGCGTCCTCGAGAGTGCAGTGACCGACCACCCGCGTGATGGGTTCAAGAAGTACTTCGCCCGGGCGTGGGCGGATGAGGCAGCCCGGGTGCCGGAAGGCCGCGCCCGCCTGCTGCGCCAGTACGGGGCCTTCACCACCGCCATCAGGTTGGCTCCGTTCGACGAGTGACCGGACCCGTTGAACCTGACCGGATCCCGGCCGTTGTGCCGGGGTGAGCGGTTCGGCGGACGAGCAGGGTTGGAACACGAGATCGGACAACTCAGCTTTCGCATCCTGAACGGAGATGACGGACATGACCCCCTTTGGCAGCGCGCAAACCGCGACCACGACGGACACCACGCGTCGGCAGGGCGGTGACACCTCCCGCCGGAGGCGGCTGGTCGAAGCCGTGGCCTTTGTGGCGGTGTGGATGACCATCGGCTACCTGTTCCGGCTGAGTGCCAACGGGTATCTCCTGCTGGGGGTGCCGCTCACCGCGGCCTTCCAGCTTCTGGTGCGCCGCCGCCCGCTGCGTGAGCTGTACGCGGGTGGCACCAGCCGGTTCGCCCTGAGCCGTCGTGGCGTCGTCATGGCCATCGTGCTGGCCATCGTCCCGACGTACTACGCGGTCCAGGCGGCAGCCACGGGCGACTGGACCCTGTTCGCGTGGAACATGGCCGCTGTCGCCGGCGCGGTTGCGGCGGCCTTCTCGCTGCGCGCCGGCACCGTCCTCGGCGCGCTGCGCTCGGCGGCCGTGCCGATCGCCATCGGGGCGAGCGGATTCGCGATCGTCTTCTTCATCGTGCACGTGGTGACCGGGACCCCGCTGCCGGTTCTGGCGGCCTTGGGCGCGTTGGCCAAGTACACCGCGTTGTACTTCCCCGCCACGTTCCTCCTCGAGGAGGTCGCGTTCCGTGGAGCGCTGGATGCGCACGTGCATCACGACGGCGACTCACGTGGCTGGCAGTCTGCGGTCTTCGTCTCGGCGCTGTGGGGTCTGTGGCACCTGCCCGTCTCGTCCTTGAACCTCCCCCTGCCGCTGGTGGTCGCCGAGCTGGTGGTCGTCCATGTCCTGCTCGGGGTGCCGCTGTCGTTCGCCTGGCGGGGCAGCCGGAACCTGGCCGGACCGGCTCTGGCGCACGCCGTCAACGACGCCGTCCGCAACGCCGTCATGATCGGGCTGTAGGGCGCGGCGGGCTCGGGGTCGTATTGGTCGGGCGTGCGGTGTCCGCGATCCCGGTCGACGCCTGCCTACTACCGGGCAGGGCCTTCCACGGTGCGGTGCGAGGCGTCGGTCGACAACGCGGCCATGTGGTCCTGCGTGGTGACCCCGTTAGCCTGCCGTCCCGAAGTCGACTGATGCGAACGCGGCGGCGGTGAGGTCGTCCATGCGACTTTGGGTCGCTCGCACGTAGCGTTCGGCTGCTTGCGTTGAGCTGTCGCCAAGGAACATTTTCACCTCGTCGATGTGGGCGCCTCGCTGGGCCATGCGAGTGGCGCCCGTCGCCCGCAGGTCGTGGAAGTTGATGGGCCGACCGACGGCGTCGCGGACGTCGAGCCAGCCTCCGGAGGCCTTCCGGAATCGGGTCTCGGACAGCCAACCACCGTCTGGGGCGGGGAAGAGGAGGCCGTCCCTGCCGGTGACGTAGGTGTGGAGATGTTCGGTCAGGACGTCGACGACAGGCGCCGGCACGCGTTGGTCGCGTTCGCCGGCAGAGCTCTTCGGCCCTTTCTCGTAGCGACGTCCGCCGGTCCCCGTGCCCACGGCGCGGGTGACCCGCACGACAGGGGGGCTCGCCTTCAGATCGATGTCGGACCGTCGCAGCGCGATGATCTCCCCGAAGCGCAGTCCGCATCCCAGGGCGAGCGCCACCATGGCCCGCCACTCGGCGCGGATGGTCGACATGATCACCTGGAGGTCACGGTCGTCGATTACTTCGGTGCGGGCACGTGAACGGGAGCCAATGGAGCCGGC
Source organism: Oryzobacter telluris (assembly GCF_043099285.1). GTDB lineage: Bacteria > Actinomycetota > Actinomycetes > Actinomycetales > Dermatophilaceae > Oryzobacter > Oryzobacter telluris. The sequence continues at coordinate 1,914,414 of NZ_CP170723.1, forward strand.
ACCGTCGATCTTGAAGGGGTTGACTGCTCCCGCGAGCACGCCGTCGGCGGCGGTTGCCGTACGCATGATGGCGGAGCCGAGGGCGTAGCACTCCCGGGTGGTCTTGGCCTTGTCATGGGGGAGGACGTCCTCGTACCAACGCAGGATGGTGGTCGGGGTGACTTCGTCCAGAGGGAGGTCGCCGAGGGTCGGTAGCAGGTACTTGTCGAGCCAGAGCCGGTAGGCGCGGCGCGTGGACTCCTGCAAGGGGCCGTGCCTAGTGCGGCGGGTCCGAAGCCAGACGGCGGAGAACTCGGCGAAGGTGAGGGTGGTTGCGCGTTCGGTCTGTGCGCGCTCGGCCGCAGAGCGCTCTGCGAGGGTGGACCAGGCCGCGCCCTCGGCCAGGAGGCGTCGTTCCTCGTCACGCAGCCAGTCGCCTGCAGCCTCCTTGCCGTACGTCGTCGCCTCGAACGTATGGGGCGCCGTGACAGTCTGCCCGCCGCGACCGGAGGGGTGACCAAGTGGGACGGTGAAGCGTGCCTGCCACCGTCCCGAGCGCATCCGGGTGAGCTGCCCGAAGCGGCGACGGGGCGATTTTGCATCGGCCATGCATCGGATCGTACGGCGATTCGAGGCCATTGTCGTCACTTCTTGGCCGGTTGGAACTGCGGGGGAAGCGGTCGTTTGTGCAGGTCAGAGGCCATGTCTGACCTCGCCTGTCCACGAGAGTCCAACAAATCGAGACGTTGGTTCGAGTCCAACCGGGGGAGCACCCCACGAGGAAGGGCCCGGACCACACGGTCCGGGCCCTTCCTCGTGCGCCGGTGCCCTACCGGTGCGAGTCCGCCGACGCACCGACCCCGGCGTCGACCGCCGCGGCACCGGTACCCGGACCACCCGGCATCACGGCCGCCGCCGCAGCACCCCCGGCAGCGCGCCCGCGCCGGTTGATGCGCCGCTCCACCCGTCCCGCGAGGACGGTGAGGCCGTAGTTGATGAGGATGAACAGCACGGCCGCGAGGACGTACGCCGGGATGACGTTGCCGTACGCGGTGCCGAGGTCGCGCGCCTGCTGGAGCAGCTCGGGATAGGTGATCGCCGTGCCGAGAGCACTGTCCTTGAGGATGACGACGAGCTGGCCCACCAGCGCCGGCAGCATCGCCGTGAGCGCCTGCGGGAGCTGGATGGAGCGCAGCGTCTGGGTGGGCGTCAGGCCCACCGACAGCCCGGCCTCGGCCTGCCCCTTGGGCAGCTGGTGCACGCCCGAGCGGACGAGCTCGGCGATGACCGAGCCGTTGTAGAGCGTCAGCCCGGTGACGACGGCGTAGAACGAGTTGAAGTTGACGCCGAACAGGTTGTTGACGGTGTACAGGCGGAAGGCGAAGTACATCATCAGGAGCACGGGCACGGCCCGGAAGAACTCGACGACGGCGCCGCACACCCACCGCACGGGCGCGATCGAGGACAGCCGACCCATGCCGAAGACGAGCCCGAACACGACGGCCAGCACGATGGACACCACGGCGGCCTGCAGCGTCTTGAGGATGCCGGGGACGACGTACTCGGTCCACACGTCGGGCTGCAGCAGCGCGGTCCACAGGGAGGCCTTGAGCTGGCCGGCCTCGCCGAGCTTCCACAGGATGCCGCCGACGACCGCCACGGCGAGCAGGATCCCGACCCCCGTGAGGAGGCGGTGCCGGGCCCGGGCGCGCGGCCCGGGGGCGTCGAAGAGGATGGAGGTGGCGCTCATCGCCGCACCGCCAGGCGTCGCGACAGGGTCGTGAACAGCAGGCCGACCGGCAGGGTGAGGACGACGAAGCCGAGGGCGAAGACGAGGAAGACCAGGGTGCTCGCGGTCTCGTTCTCGATGATGACCTTCATGAGGTTCGAGGCCTCCGCGACGCCGATGACCGACGCGACCGTCGTGTTCTTGGTCAGGGCGATGAGCACCGAGCCGAGCGGGGCGATGGCGCCGCGGAACGCCTGCGGGAGGATCACCTCGCGCAGCGACTGGCCGAAGGTGAGGCCGATGGCGCGGGCCGCCTCGGCCTGCCCGGCCGGCACGGTGTTGACGCCCGAGCGCAGCGCCTCGCAGACGAACGCCGCGTGGTAGACCGCCAGCCCGACGATGGCCCAGCGGATCCCGTTGTCGATGACGTAGGTGGGGGAGTCCTTCGACACCAGGCTCAGCTGCACGATGTAGAGCAGCCCGAGGATGGTGAACACGAGGATCAGGGTCAGCGGGGTGTTGCGGACGACGTTGACGTACAGCGCGCCCATCGAGCGCAGCACGCCCACCGGGGAGACCCGCATGACGGCCAGCACCGTGCCGAGCACGAGCGAGCCGACGGCGGCGAAGACGGTGAGGTAGATCGTCATCCCGAACGCGGCGAGGATGTCGTACTTGTCGAGGATCTCACCCATGGGGACCCCTTCCGGTGGAGGCGGTCACGGTCGTGTGCCGCCCGTCGCGAGGACGGGCGGCACACGCCGTGGCACGCGGTGCGTCAGGAGCAGGCGTCCGGGGTGGGCGGGTTGCCCGCGCCCGGCTTGTACTTGGCCGGCCCGAGGTTGGCGTCGATGGCCTTCTGCCAGGACCCGTCCTCGATCATCTTCTTGATGGCGGCGTTGACCTTCTCGCACAGGGCGGTGTCGCCCTTCTTCAGGCCGACGCCGTAGCGCTCCTGCGAGAACGGCTGGCCGACGACCTTGAACTTGCCCGCGTACTCCGCCTGGGCGGCGAGGCCGGCGAGGATGGTGTCGTCGGTGGTCAGGGCGTCGAGGGTGCCGTTGGCCAGGGCCGGGAGGCACTCGGAGTAGCCCGAGAGCTCCTGCAGCTGAACGCCGGGGTGGTCGTCCTTGACGTTCTGCGCCGAGGTCGAGCCGGTGACCGAGCACAGCTTCTTGCCGTCGAGCGAGTCGGGGCCGGTGATCGAGGTGTCGTCGGAGCGGACGAGAAGGTCCTGGCCGGCGACGAAGTACGGGCCGCCGAAGGAGACCTTCTCCTTGCGCTTGTCGGTGATCGAGTAGGTGGCGAAGACGAGGTTCACCTGGCCGGTCTCGATGAGCGTCTCGCGCTGGGCGCTGGGCGCCTGCACCCAGGTGATGTCGGCGGCCTCGGTGCCGAGCTCCTTGGCGACGTAGGTCGCGACGGCGACGTCGAAGCCGCTGTACTCGGTGCCCTTCTTCAGGCCCAGACCCGGCTGGTCGAACTTGATGCCGATCTTCAGGCCGCTGCCGCCGTCGGATCCGCCGTCGGTTCCGGTGGTGCCGGCGTCGGACCCGCAGGCCGCGAGACCGAGGGCGAGGAGCGCGGAGACCGCGACCGCCCCCATCCGTCGAGTCGTCATGTGTACTTTCCTCCCTGTCGGGCCGCTGGGCCGGGTGCCCGGTGCTCGGCTCTTGCTGTTCCTCGTGGGGTCAGTGGGTGAGGATCTTGCCGAGGAAGTCCTTGGCGCGGTCGCTCTGGGGGTTGGTGAAGAACTGCTCCGGGGTGCCCGACTCGACGATCTGGCCGTCGGCCATGAACACCACCCGGTTGGCCGCCCGCCGGGCGAAGCCCATCTCGTGGGTGACGACGACCATGGTCATGCCGCTCTTCGCGAGCCCGGTCATGACGTCGAGGACCTCGTTGATCATCTCGGGGTCGAGGGCCGAGGTGGGCTCGTCGAAGAGCATGACCTTGGGCTCCATCGCCAGGGAGCGGGCGATGGCCACGCGCTGCTGCTGGCCGCCGGAGAGCTGGGCGGGGTACTTCTGCGCCTGGTGGGCGACGCCGACGCGCTCGAGCAGCTCCATGGCGCGCTTCTCGGCGGCCTCCTTCTTCACCTTGCGGACCTTGATGGGGCCGAGCGTGACGTTCTCGAGGATCGTCTTGTGGGCGAAGAGGTTGAACGACTGGAAGACCATGCCGACGTCGGCGCGCAGGTGGGCGAGCTCCTTGCCCTCCTCGGGCAGGGCCTTGCCGTCGATGGTGATGGTTCCCGACTCGATCGTCTCGAGCCGGTTGATCGCGCGGCACAGGGTGGACTTGCCCGAGCCCGAGGGGCCGATGACGACGACGACCTCGCCCGTGCCCACGGTCAGGTTGATGTCCTGGAGCACGTGGAGGTCACCGAAGTGCTTGTTGACGTCGGCGAGGACGACGAGGGGCTCGGTCATGCTGAGAACCTAGCGACCGCCCCGCCGCACCGGTCAAGCGGGTGACAGGAAATCCACAGCCGAGACCGAACCGATACCTGGGCCGGTGTGCGGTCCGGGACGCCCTCAGGCGACCCAGATCTTGCGCAGCGTCTCGGTGACGACCCACGTCGTGCGGTCGCCGGCACGCAGCCGCACCGCGACGCCGGGGACGAGGTCGATGACGCTGCCGTCCTCGAACGTCACGGTCCCGCGGCCGGCCAGGACGACGAAGACCTCGTCGACCTCGGTGTCGCGGGCCGTGCCCACGGTCATCTCCCACAGGCCCACCCCGGTGCCGCCCACCTCGGCGAGCGTGGTGACGGCCGCGGTGGGGGTGCCCTCGAGGACGTCGTCGGCGGGCAGGGCCGCGTGCTCGAGCGGGTGCCCCGCGACGTCCGCGGTGAGCAGCCGGTCGGCGCCGACGCTCACCCGGTGACCTCCACGAGGGTGTCGGCCAGGCGACGCCCGTCGACGAGGTGCTCGACGAGCCCGAGGTTCAGGCCCGTGGCGGCGCCGCTCCACGACAGCCCGACCGATCGGGTGTCGCCGATGCGGACCGGACCCGACCCGCCCGACGTCACCCGCAGGGACCCGTCGGAGGTCGTGGGCACCAGCCAGCCGTCCACCGCGAACGCCGTGTCGGGCGCCGCAGCCCACGCGTGGACGACGAGCGTGTACGCGCCGGGCGCCGGGTGAGGGAGGTCGATCCGCTCGTCCGTCCCGGACTGCGCGCTCGACGCGACGACCTCGCCGGAGGCGTCGAGCAGGTAGAGGTCGAGGTCGGTGTCCGGGTCGTCGTCCTCGAGGGTCCAGCGGGCGTGGGCCACGCCGGTGAGGTCGACGGGGAGGCGGACGACGCCCGCGTCGTCATCGGGGCTGGGGAAGGTCTGGTCGGGGTCCTCGTCGACGGTTCCGGTGGTGGCGGTCGCGGGGACGAGGCCGTGGGGCACGGCCTCGTAGCGCCCGGTGGTGCCGACCTCGACGGGGACGGTCGCTGTGCCGGAGGCGCCGCTGCCGGTGACGACCGCTGGGGCGCGCAGGGCCAGGCCCTTGAGCGCGACGGGGCTGCGCACCTCGTAGCCGCTCCCGCGCCAGGTCAGCGAGCCGAACGACCACTGCCCGGCCGCCACCGACCCGGTGGCGAGCACGGTGAGCGTGACACGGGCCGTGGCGCCCGGCGGGAGGTCGACCGTCGAGGGCGATGCGGTCACGGTGAACCCGCGAGGCGAGTCGATGGAGACCTTGGCCTTCAGCGGTGCGCCGGACACGTTGGTCACCCAGCGCTTCACGGTGGTGCGTCCCGGCACCTCCTCGACGCCGATGGAGGGCTGGTTGAGGTCCTGCGCGACCGTGGGGTAGCCGACGCCTTCCAGCTCGCCGCACACCGACGCCGGGAAGGGCGAGGGGCCCTCGTCGCAGAGGAACCCGAGGTAGTCGGGGAAGGTGGCGTCGAAGACCAGCCCGGGCCGGAAGGCCGAGCCCTTGTCGGCGGGGCGCCCGAGCGAGGCGAGGCCGGCCCCGGTGTCGAAGGGGTCGGCGGTGCTGCCGTCGGAGTCCCGCACGCGGGAGTCGGCGGCCGTCATCAGGGCCGAGCGGGCGGTGGCCGGCGACCAGTCGGGATGGGCCTGCTCGAGCAGGGCGAGGAGCCCGGAGACGACCGGCGTCGACATGGAGGCCCCCGACATCGCCTGGAAGAGCTGGCCCGCGGGGCCGTACCCCGGGCCGGACGGTGCCGGGGACGCCCCCGCCAGCACCTGCACGCCCGGGGCGGTGAGGTCGGGCTTGACGAGGTCGCCGGCGGTCGAGCTCTCGCCCCGGCCGGAGAACCGGGCCACGGTGGGCTGCGAGAACGGTGAGCCGCTCGCGCCGTCGCTGACGAGGCGTGCGGTGCCGTCGGGGCGCGTGGCCAGCCAGGCGCGCAGCCGCTGGCCCTGGGTGCTGTCGAGGACGAGGCTCGGCACGTGCGTGTTCGGCGTCGTCGGGGTCGTGCCCGGGTCGTTCGTGAGGACGAGGCCGACCCCGCCCGCCTGCTGCACGGCGAAGCTCTTGCCGATGGGGCTCAGGGCGCCCTCGGTGCACACGACGATGGTGCCCGCGACGACGTCCGGGTCGAGCTGGCCCGGGACGCAGGGGGCGGACCCCGCCGCGGCACCGTCGACGACGGGGGCCGACGCGGTGCCGGCGGTCACGGTGGCACCGGACAGGCTGGGCCCGCGGTCGAGGTCGAGGTGGCCGGCGAAGGAGCCGGCCCGGGTCGTCGCGCCGACGCCGGTGACCCAGGGCAGGTCGCCGGGTCCGCCGATGGAGCCGGGCCCGGGGCCCGCGTTGCCGACCGACGCGGAGACGTGCACCCCGGCATCGGCGGCGAACAGGAGGGCGATCGCCTCGGGCGAGACGGTGTTCGGCGGACCGCCGAGCGAGAAGTTGATGACGTCGACCCCGTCGGCGACCGCCTGGTCGATGGCGGCCACGAGGTCGGAGGCGTAGCCGCCCCCCGAGCCGATCGCCTTGTAGGCGATGACCTGCGCGTCGGGGGCGATGCCGGAGATGGTGCCCTGGTCGACGCCGAGCACCGTGGCCCGCACGTCGGCGTTGCCGGCGGCGGTGGTCGAGGTGTGCGTGCCGTGGCCGTCGTCGTCACGGGCGGAGTCGAACTCGCCCTCGGTGAGGCCGGTGTTGGCCTTGTAGCTGTCGAGGAACTCGCGGGCCCCGACGAGCTTGGTGTTGCAGGTGAAGGGGGCGTCGGCCGCGTTCCAGCCGGTGTTGCCGAACGCGCAGGCCGAGCGGCTGCTCTCGTCGAGGTCGGGTCGCGCGGGCAGGCCGGGCCGCGGGGCCAGGCTCGGGTGCTCGGGCCAGACCCCGGTGTCGATGACGCCGACGAGCACGCCCTTGCCGGTGACCCCGGCGTCGTACGCCTCGCCGGTGCCGGTCAGGCCGAGGTCCGCGTTGAGGGCGTTGCGCGTGAGGGCGGGGCTCGCCTGCGCCACAGCGGTGGTGGCGGCAGTGGTCGCCGTCGTCGCTCGCGTGACCTGGCGCAGGGCGTCGGGGACGACGAGCGCGACGGCGGGGTCGCGCGCGAGGCGGCGGGCGCCATCGAGGTCGGTCTCCACGGTGAACCCGTTGAGGGTCGAGGTGTACACCTGCCGCTTGCTCGACCGCGGCAGCCCGGCGGTGCGCAGGGCGGCGTCCTGCTCGGCGCGCAGCGTGGACCGACGCGTGGTGGCCGGGGCGGAGCGCAGCCGGTCGTGGCCGAGCGCGCGCACCAGCGGGTCGGTACGCATGACGACGATGTACCGGCCGTCGGGGCTCTTCGCGACGGGCGACGCCGGGGCCGCCGTGACCGCGACCGAGGGGGCGGCGACGACCGGCCCGAGGGTCAGCGCGCAGGCAGCGGCGGCGACGACGGCAAGGGGACGCCTCATGGCAGGACCTCCTCGTGGGGTCCGGCTTCCGGGTCCGGACCACGGGTGTGATGCACCGCCGGCCAGGTCGTGGCCGATGTTGGGGTGTGCTCCGGAAGGTAGTGCATCGCCGCGCCGCCCCCTCGGCGGCGCACCGTGCGCACGGTGCGCGGCATGATGACCGCCATGAGCCCCAGCCCCGCCGTGGTGGCGGCGTCGCTCGCCGACGCGACGCCCGACGTCTTCTGGACCGACCGGCCGCAGCTGCGCCCCGACCCCCGCCCCGCCCTCACCGGCAGCGGGCACCGGGCCGACCTCGTCGTCGTCGGCGGCGGCTTCACGGGGCTGTGGGCCGCCGTGCAGGCCAAGGAGGACGACCCCTCCCGCGACGTCGTCCTCCTCGAGCGGGGGCGGCTGGGCATCGCCGCCTCGGGCCGCAACGGCGGGTTCGTCGCACCGTCCCTGACGCACGGGCTGGCCCAGGGGCTCGCCTGCTGGCCCGGCGAGGTCCCGACGCTCGAGCGGCTCGGGGCCGAGAACTTCGCCGGGCTGGCCGAGAGCCTGGTGCACCACGGCATCGACGCCGACTTCCACGTCCCGGGTGAGCTCACCCTCGCCCTCACCGAGCACCAGGTGCCGACCGTTCGTGAGTCCTACGAGCTGCACCGGGCGCACGGCGTCGACGTCAGCCTGCTCACCGCGGCCGAGGCGCGGGCGCGGGTCGACTCGCCGCGGTACCTGTCGGGGCTGTTCGACCCCGAGGTCGGTCTCGTCGACCCGGCCCGGCTGGTCTGGGGGTTGGCTGCCGCGGCGGAGCGGTTGGGGGTGCGCGTGCACGAGGACACGTCCGTCACCGCCTTCGACCGCGAGGACGGTGCGGTGATGGTGCGCACCGAGTGGGGGAGCGTACGGGCCGACCGCGTGGTGCTCGGCACCGGAGCGTTCCGCGGCCTGCTCAAGCGGCTGGCCCTGTGGACCCTGCCGGTCTACGACCACGTCCTGATGTCGGAGCCGCTGTCGACCGAGCAGCTGGGGCGGATCGGGTGGGAGGGCCGCGAGGGCCTCGCCGACGCCGGCAACCAGTTCCACTACTACCGGCGCACCCTCGACGACCGCGTGCTCTTCGGCGGCTACGACGCGAACTACCACTTCCCGGGACGCATCGACCCGCGGCTCGAGCAGTCGTCGTCGCACGACCTGCTCGCGCGCCACTTCCTCGAGATCTTCCCCCAGCTCGAGGGGGTGCGGTTCACCCACCGGTGGGCGGGCGTCATCGACACCACCTCGCGGTTCACGCCCGTGTTCGGGTCGGCGCTGGGTGGCCGGCTGGCCTACGCGGTGGGGTACACCGGGCTGGGCGTCGCGTCGACGCGCTTCGGTGCGCGGGTGGCGCTGGACCTCGTCGACGGCCGCGACACCGAGGTCACCCGCCTCGGGATGGTGCGGCGCAAGCCGGTGCCGTTCCCGCCGGAGCCGATCCGCTGGGCGGCGGTGCGCGCCACCCGGGCGAGCCTGGCCGCCGAGGACCGCACCGGGAGGCGCAACCTCTGGCTGCGCGGCCTCGACGCCGCCGGCATCGGCTTCGACAGCTGACCTCAGGCGTCGACGCTCTCGCCGAAGCGCTCGCGGCGGCCCTCTCCGGAGCGGGCGAGCCACTGGCGCCAGCCGTCGACGTCGCGGTGCTGCACGAGGAAGTACCAGGCGTACCGGGTCTCGTCGGGCCAGCGCCGCCACCGCATGCCGGGCTGGCTCGTGAGGTAGCCCAGGTTGCGGAACGCACGGTCCCGGACGGGTGGAGGTAGCGGGCCCGAGTGCTGGTGCCGAACGGCAGGCCGCTGCGGGCCAGCCGGCGGTGCACCTCCACCTCGTCCCCGCGGATGAACAGGCGCGGGTCGGGGACGCCCACGGCGTCGAGGGCGGCGGCCCAGAACAGCGCGCCGTTGAGCAGGTTGGCCACGCGCGGGACCACGTCGCCGGGGGCGTTCACCGGCGCCCTCGCCGACCGCGAGGCCGTCTTCCCCCACCTCACGGGCCGGAGGGGGGAGCGACCGCGACCTGCTCGCCACGTCCCTCGCCGAGGTCGCGACCCGGCCCGACGTCTGTGCCGCGCTGGGCCGCCTCCACGTGTCCTTCGTCCTCGTCGGCCCCTCGACGTTCTGGTCGGGCGACCCGCGTCGCTCGCGCTACGCGGGGCTGGCGGTGGCCGGCCGCCCGGGGTTCACCGAGGTGGCCCGTGCCGGTACCGCGTCCCTCTGGCGCGTGACGGCCTGCGGCTGAGGGCGGGCAGCGTCATCCCGCGATGGCGTGCACCGACCACCCGGCGCCAAGCCGCCAGCCCAGCAGCGGCGAGCCGGCCCAGGCCGTGGCGAGCCAGAGGTGGGTGAGGCCGTCGTGCTCGACCTCCGGGTCCGGGGCACCGGGCACGCCGACCGGCCGGGCCAGCGCGCGGTAGAGGGGGTCCGGGAGGCCGCCGTCGCCGAGACCGACGAAGAGGTGACGCTCGTCGGCCGCTGCGACCGCGGCGACCTTGACGGCGCGACGGGCGACGTGGGGCACGAGGAGGAGCGCCGTCACGGCCTCGGCCAGGCCTGCTGGCACCTCGCCGTCGATGGTCAACTCGGGGCGCTGTCCTCGCCCGCGCGCCCTCGGCCCGAGCAGTGAGCTGCGGTGCCGCACACCGGGGCCGGTGTGGGTCGTCACCTCGACGGCCGCCCGTCGACCGCGGGGGAGCAGGAGGTCGAGGTCGTAGGCGCCTTGGAGCCGCCCCACGTCGTGGGCGCGCACGACCCCTCCGGTGACGTGCTCGAGCGCCACGGCGGCGTAGGCCTCGTCGTCGCTGAGGCCATCGAGGCGCTTCGGGTCCGAACCCACCCGAGCAGGCTAGGCGGTGGCCCCGACGTCGCTCGCCGGATGGCCCACAGTGACCATGGACCCTCGTGCCGACCCCTCGCCATAATCGCCGAGTGGACCCCGTCCGCCCTCCGACCGGGCCGGGGGAGGACGACGACGACACCGGCTCGTCCTTCGCCTGGCTGGTCGTGGGCGTGGCGATGACCCTCTTCGCCCCCATCGTCCTCAGCCTCTGGGCGTACCGCCGGTTCGAGCTCGACCTCCCCGAGTGGGCGGGCTTCTTCGTTCTCCTGGCCGCGTTCGCGGTCTGTTCCGCAGCGCTCTCCGCGCTGCTCCGCTTGGCGGGGCTGGTCCGTCGTCTGGTCCGCCGAGGAGGTCGACGACCCAGCGGTGAGGACGGTGGGGACGGGTGGTCGCAGGCCGACGCCCCGGGACCCGCGGGCATCGCCCAGGTGACTCAGGTGCGCAGGCGTCCGCTGGACCCGGCCGTCGTCGACGTGGCCCTCGTCATCCCGGCCGGATCGTCCGGCGTCGTCCTGCGCCGCTTCACCTGCACTGCGGACGTGCTGGTCGAGCAGGCGCCCACGCTCTTCCAGCTCGGGTCGTGCACCGGTGTGGACCCGTCCGCACCGGGCCGAATGCCCGACCTGCTGTACGACACCGAGGAAGAAGCTCGTGAGGCCGCCTCACGCGGACCGTCGCCCGCGGACCCCGACGAGTGGGTCGAGGCGCCCGGGTTCCAGGCCTGGGTCCAGGACCCCGAGTTCATCCTCGACGAGATGGCGCCCGCGGAGCGCCGGGTCCCCGCCCTGGGCAAGGTCGTCGTCGGGCTCGTCGCCGTCACGACCGGGGCTGCCGCGGCCGTGGTCGTGATGCTGGTGCTGGACGCGGTCGGGCTCGGCGAGGAGGGCGACCTCTTCGTCGAGGCGATCGCGATCACCTCGATCATCGCTGCCGTCCCCGTCGCGGGCCGGGCCGCCGAGGTGATCAGCCGCCGTCACCTGCGCACCGCGCTCGCGAGAAGGCCCCGCTCCGGTGCGGGCGCGCCGGGGCAGGAGGACGGGCTGGGACCAGACCCGACCCTCGAGCCCGCCGTGGACACCGACGGGCCGGCCAGCGCGCCCGACGACCTCGTCATCCGTCCCGTGTCGCGCCTGTGGTTCTGCGGTGGCCTCCTCACCGGCGCGGTCGGCGCCGTGGTGGGGACCGAGCTCCTCGGGGCGGAGGCGCGTCCCTTCGGGTACCCCGTCGCCGTCGTGCTCGGTGTCCTCGGGGTCCTCTGCCTGCGCCTGGGCCTGACAGCCGGCCGTGACGGTGTCCGGGTCGGGACGTACTTCGGGAGCACCACGGTGCGCTGGGCGCACCTCGCTGCGGTCGACTTCGAGAAGGTGCCCACGGAGGTGGAGATCTGGCCGAACCACTGGCTCGTCCTCGTGACCCGCCGCGGGCGGCGCGTGAAGGTGGAGGGGGTCACCGGCACGGTGGATCGCGGAGGGCGGCTCGACGTCCTGCGCGGCACCTTGCTCGCCATGCGCAACCGATACCTCGCGGAGGACCGCGCTGACCGATGAGTGCCAGTCCCGTCCGGTGCGTCGCGCCCCGAGGACCGCGACCGGCCGGCCATCACGGGTAGCAGCCGGAAGCGCCGGTACCGCTGCTCCGTCGGGCGAAGCCCTGCGACAGGTGGGGCGTGTCGGGCTTGAACCGACGACCGACGGATTATGAGTCCGCTGCTCTGACCGACTGAGCTAACGCCCCTGGAAGCAGCGCCGATTCTGTCACGGTGTTCCCGGACCTCCGCGCGACGCCCGCACGCGTCGACTACCGTCGTGGACGTGCTCGACCCGAACCCGTCGTCCCGCACGACGCCCTCCGACGGCTCGGGCCCCGCACCGGGGGGTCTCCTCCCTCCGGGGGTCGACCGCGCCGCGACGCCACCCCAGCGCGTGGCGGTCCTGTGGTGCCGCCGGTCCGCGGACGCCGCCACCGAGGCGCTGGCGGCGCTCGGCCTCATCCCGCTGCTCCTCGACCCCACCGAGACGACCCAGTTCCTCGACGCGATGGGGGAGCCATCGGTCCTCGTCGTCGACTGCGACGCGCTCGACGACGCCGCGATGGAGGTCCTCGCGCAGACCCGCTCGGCCCATCCGCGGCTCAGCGTCTGCGCGCTGGCCGGTGCGGAGGCGTCACGCGACGGGCTGCTGCGGGCCCTGCGGCTGGGCGTGTCCGAGGTCGTCGACCCCGATGACGCCGAGCAGCTGCTCGCCACCCTCACCAAGGTCGTCCAGGCGCCTCCGGCAGTGCGGGTCCTCGCCGTCGGGGCGCACCCGGACGACGTGGAGATCGGCTGCGGCGGAACCCTGCTGCGGCATCGCGACGCCGGGCACGCCGTCACCGTCCTCACCCTGACGCTCGGGGCGCAGGGCGGGCCGGCCGTCGACCGGCGCCGCGAGGCCGTCGGCGCCGCGACCCGGATGGGGGCCGAGCTGCTCCTCGCCGACCTCACCGACACCCGCCTCGACGAGGAGGTGGGACTGACCAGGCTCGTCGAGGACGTCGTGGCGACCGTGCGCCCGAGCGTCGTGTACGTGCACAGCACCGCCGACCAGCACCAGGACCACCGGGCCGTCCACGACGCCGTGGTCGTCGCGACCCGGCGCGTCCCCGAGGTGTACTGCTACCAGTCGCCGTCCTCGCGGGTCGGGTTCTCGCCCACCCGGTTCGTGCGGGTCGACGACACCCTCGACGAGAAGGTCGACCTGCTCGGCGTCTACCGCAGCCAGTCGGCACGCCACTACCTCGAGCCCGACCTCGTCACCGCCACGGCCCGGTACTGGGCGCGCCAGCTGCCGCACATCCGGCACGCCGAGCCGTTCGAGGTCCACCGCGCGAGCGGCGACGGCCCCGACCTCCTCTGACGCCCCACCACCCGACCCCGACACCCCCTCATCCCGCGCTACGGGGCAGTAAGCGTCGTGATCACGACACCTCCTGCCCCGTAGCGAGCACAGGAGGGAGCCCACCCTCGCCCGCTCCACCGTCCCCTCAACCGCGTCCTACCGCCTGGTACATGGGGTGATCACCCCACGTACCAGGCGGTAGGCGGCGCCACAGGGGCGAGCGAGGGGTGGGGCGGGTGGGGGAGGTGGGGCCGCAGGAGATGTGCGGTTCTGGTGGTGCACCCGTGGCCGATGGTGCACAATGACGAGCACAACGGCACCTGCGAGTGCCCCCACAGCGAAGCCGCACGGCATCCGGACCGCGGGACCTCCCGCTTCACCGGCAGACCGAACGGCCACATCGTGTGCACCGGCGTTGGGGAAGACGTCCCTCGCACGCGAAGGAGGCCAGGATGTCTGTCGCGATGCCGCGCACCGTCACGCGGGGAGTGGTCTATGTCCACTCCACCCCGAAAGCGCTGTGCCCGCACGTGGTCTGGGCGGTCGAGAACGTCCTCGGCACCCGGGTCACGGTCGAGTGGACCCCTCAGCCCGCCGCCCCGGCGTTCGTGCGCACCGAGCTGAGCTGGTCCGGCGAGCCCGGCACCGGCGCCCGGATCGCCTCGTCGCTGCGCGGGTGGGAGAACCTGCGCTACGAGGTGACCGAGGAGCCGAGCCCCGGCACCGACGGCTCGCGCTGGTCGCACACGCCGCGCCTGGGCATCCACCACACGTGGACCTCCGCGAGCGGTGACGCCGTCATCAACGAGGACCGCCTGCGCGAGGTCGTCGTCCTGGCCCAGGGCAGCCCCGACGCCATGCAGGAGATGATCGAGGAGCTGCTCGGCACCGAGTGGGACAGCGAGCTCGAGCCGTTCCGCTACGCCGGCGAGGGCGCCTCGGTGCGCTGGTTGCACAAGGTCGGCTGACCGGCCCGACCGAGCCGGACCCCGCTCACCACACCTCGCGGTACCGCGCCCCCAGCCCGTCGCGGACCACCTCGAGGCCATGGTCGCCGAGCAGCTCGTCGGGGACCATCCACACCCGGCCCTCCGCGCCCTCCTGCTCGAGGACGAGCATCCCCTCCTCGCGCACGGCCCCGACGATGGTCGTGAGGTCGAGGACCAGCGAGTGCGACGGCAGGACGAACATCGCGCGCGTCGGCGTGTAGACCGCCTCGACCAGGGTCCCCACCGGCACCCCGGCCAGCGTCACGGCGCGCCAGGCGCGCAGGCTGCGACGGCGCACCGACCACACGTCGAACGCGCACAGCAGCCCGAAGACGACGAGGAACAGCACCGTCGAGCCGACGACGCGCACCGGGTCCAGCCGGTCCACCGTGAGCAGGACGCCGCCGAGCACGACGATCCCGGTCGCAACCCCGACCCGCACGAGCGTGAACCGGCGCCACGCGCGCGGGGCCGACAGCGCCCGTCGATGGAGGAAGCGCGCCTCGCGCTCGGCGATCTCCGCCGTCGCGACGTAGGACCCCGTGGCCGACAGCGGCTCCTCCACGTTCACGGCCCAGACCCTAGAGGCTCCACCGCGGACCGAGGGCGGCTTCGAGCAGACCGAGCGCCTCGGACGAGACCAGCTCGGACGGCACCGCCCAGTAGGCCCCCGTTCGTTCCCGCTCGAGGAAGAGCACGCCCTCCTCCTCGTCCCACACGGCGTGCGTCACCTCGTCGAAGCGGATGACGTCGGTGAGGGTCGCGGTGGTGACCTCGGCCCGGTCCCGGTGCCAGACGGCCTTCACACGGGTGCCGACCGGGCACAGCCGCAGGGCGTGCTCGGTGGCGGCACGGCGCAGCCGGCGGCGGTTGCGCCGCAGGTCGAGCAGTGCGCCCAGCAGCGCGGCCGGCACGACCACGAGGAGGCACACCCACCAGGCCGGCAGGGAGACGTCGAACGCCCACAGGGTGAGCAGGCCCAGACCCACCCCGACCGCCGTCGTGGCGAGCTCGACCGCGGCGGCCCGCACGACGTACCGGGGTCGCGTCATCTGCCGCCGGACGATGGCGCGCGCCTCGCGCTCGGCGATGGCCGGGGTCGACGTGTACCCCGTCCGCACGGCGGGGACCTCGGGCACCGGCGGTCAGCCCCTCCCGGGGTGGTCCAGGTCGATGAGGTGGTCGCCGAGGACGTCGGACACGACCATCCAGGCCGACGGGGTGAGCAGCTCGCCGGCGACGAGGTAGAACTTGTCGGTCGTGGTGTCGATGACGAGGACGTCCTCGACCCACGTGCCGCGCAGCACGGACGACGTGGCGATGGTGTGCGTGGCGGCGAACGTGCCGATCGACCACGACTCGTGCGACCACGACGCGTGCACGGGGGTCCCGACGGGGGCCTGGGCGCGGATCATCCGGCGAAACATCCGCCGGGTGCGCCAGGGTAGGGCGACGAAGGCGTCGGCGGCCACGAGCAGCGCGGCCGTCAGGAGCACCCCCACGGCGAACAGCCACGGGTTGGCGGGCCGCACGGGGGGCATGACGAGCTGGGCCAGGCCGACGAGGACGAAGGCCACGACCCAGGTGACGGCGAACGAGCGCCACACCGAGCCGCGGCGCAGGTGCCAGCGCGTGGCCGCGCGGACCTCGCGCTCGGTCACCTCGGCCGTCATGACGGTGCCGGTCTCGACGGCGCCCCACGGCTTCACGGGCACGGGTTGTTCCATCACCCTTCGACGGTAGGGCCGCGCTGGAGCGCCGGACCGGCGTTTTCCCGAGCGCGGACCGAACGGACGAGGCCCCCCGGTCCGAACCGGGGGGCCTCGTCGCGTCGAGCGGCTGAAAGCGCTGTCAGACGCTCTTGATGACGAGGGCGACGTTGTGCCCGCCGAAGCCGAAGGAGTTGTTCAGCGCCGCGATGTCGCCGTCGGGCAGGGTGCGGTGCTCGCCGCGCACGACGTCGAGGTCGATCTTCGGGTCGAAGTCGTCGATGTTGATGGCGGCGGGGGCGACCCGGTGGTGCACCGCGAGCACGGTGAGCAGGCCCTCGAGGGCGCCGGCGGCACCGAGGAGGTGGCCGGTCATCGACTTCGTGGCGCTGACGGCCATGCCGTCGGCGGCCGCCCCGAAGGCGCGGCGGATGGCGTTGGCCTCGGCGACGTCACCGACGGGCGTCGAGGTGGCGTGGGCGTTGACGTGGATGATGTCGGCGTCGGTGAGCCCGGCGCGCTCCACGGCCTCGCGCATGGCGCGCGACGCCCCGGCGCCCTCCGGCTCGGGGGCGGTGATGTGGTGGGCGTCGGCCGACATCCCGATGGAGGCGAACTCGGCGTAGATCCGGGCCCCGCGGGCCTTGGCGTGCTCGTACTCCTCGAGGACCATGACGCCCGCGCCCTCGCCCATGACGAAGCCGTCGCGGCCGGTGTCGTAGGGCCGCGAGGCGGCGGCGATGTCGTCGTTGCGGGTGGAGAGCGCCTGCATCTGGGCGAAGCCGGCGAAGCAGATGGGGTGCGTGGCCGCCTCGGTGCCACCGGCGACGACCATGTCGGCCCGGCCGGTGCGGATCATGTCGTAGGCGGTGCCCATCGACTCGGCGCCCGACGCGCAGGCGGAGACGGTGGTGTGGGCACCGGCGCGCGCTCCGAGGAGCAGCGAGACGTTGCCGGCCGAGGTGTTCGGCATGAGCATGGGGACGGCCAGCGGGAAGACGCGGCGCAGGCCCTTCTCGCGCAGGATGTCCCACTGGTCCAGGAGGGTCCATACGCCACCGATGCCGGTGCCGATGGCCACGCCGAGGCGCTCGGGGTCGATCTCGGGGGAGCCGGCGTCCTCCATCGCCGCCAGCGAGGCGATGACGGCGTACTGGGCGCTGGGGTCCATGCGACGGACCTGCACCTTGGTCAGCACCTCGAGGGGGTCCTGCGCGATGGTGCAGGCGAAGTGCACCGGCATCTCGTAGCGCTCGACCATCTCCTCGGGTAGCGGCTTGGCCCCGGAGCGTCCCGCGAGGATGCCCTCCCAGGTCTCTGCGATGGTGCCGCCGAGGGGCGTGGTGGCACCGAGGCCGGTCACGACAACGCGTCGATCGCTCATGGGTCCTGCTGCTCCTTGTGGGACGTGGACGTGCACGTGCTGGTGGGGGCGGTCCGCCCCACCCCGACCCTAGGCCGATTCGGCGGGATCGGGGAGGGGGCGGACCTCGGGGCTCAGCCCTGGTTGTTGGCGATGAAGCTCACGGCGTCGCCGACGGTGGCGAGGTTCTTGACCTCGTCGTCGGGGATGCGCGTGCCGAACTTCTCCTCGGCGTTGACGACGATCGTCATCATCGACAGCGAGTCGATGTCGAGGTCGTCGGTGAACGACTTGTCGGACTGGACCTCGGCCGGGTCGAGGCCGGTCTCCTCGTTGACGATCTCGGCGAGGCCGGCGAGGATCTCCTGCTCAGACAGTGCCATGGGTGCTGCTCCTTCGATCTCGGGGACTCTTGCGGTGGTGCTGGCCCGGGTGACCCGTGGGCTAACGGGAACTAGGGGATGACGACGACCTGGGCGGCGTAGGACAGGCCCGCGCCGAAGCCGATCTGGAGGGCGAGGCCGCCGCTGGGGATCTCGCCCTTGCGGACCATCCGCTCCATCGCCAGCGGCACCGACGCCGCGGACGTGTTGCCGGTGTAGGCGATGTCGCGGGCGATGGCGATGCCCTCGGGGAGCTTGAGCTGCTTGGCCATGGCGTCGATGATGCGGACGTTGGCCTGGTGGGGGATGAAGGCGTCGAGCTGCTCGGCGGTGACCCCGGCGGCGTCGAGGGCCTTCTGGGCGACGGGCGCCATGCCCCACACGGCCCACCGGAACACGGTCTGGCCGGCCATCCCGATGTGCGGCCACTCGAGCTTCTGCTCGTGGACGTCGATCCAGCTCTCGGTCTGGGAGATGGCCTCCCACTGGGCGCCGTCGGAGCCCCACACGGTGGGCCCGATGCCGGGGGTCTCGGACGGGCCGACGACCGCCGCGCCCGCGCCGTCGCCGAAGATGAAGGCGGTGCCGCGGTCGTCGCGGCTGGTGAAGTCGGACAGCCGCTCGACGCCGACGACGAGCACGTGCCGGGCCGACCCGCCGCGGACCATGTCGGAGGCGAGGGCCAGGCCGTGGCAGTAGCCGGCGCAGGCCGCGGAGATGTCGAACGCGGCGGCCTTGCTGCCCAGCGCCTCGGCGACGAGGGGGGCGGCGGCCGGCGTCTGGTAGGGCCAGCTGACCGTGGCGAGCACGACGGCGTCGAGGTCGGCGGCGGTGATGCCGGCCATCTCCAGGGCGGGGCGCGACGCGAACACCGACATGTCGACGACCGACTCGCCGTCGCCGGCCCAGCGGCGCTCGATGATGCCGGAGCGCTCGCGGATCCACTCGTCGGAGGAGTCGATCCGGTCGACGATCTCGGAGTTCGGCACGATCCGGCGCGGCCGGTAGCCACCGATCCCGAGGATGCGCGCGTGCTGCTGCCCCGTGGAGGACTGGAGGGAGGAGGCGAACCCCTTGGACGTCACGGTCATGCCGAGTGCTCCTGGATGAGGGTGCGGGCGGCGTCGAGGTCGTCGGGGGTCTTCACCGCGAGGAGCTCGACGCCCTTGAGGGCGCGCTTGGCCAGGCCGACGAGGGTGCCGGCCGGCGGCAGCTCGATGATCGCGGTGACGCCCAGTGCGGCGAACCGCTCCATGCACAGGTCCCAGCGCACGGGGTTGGACACCTGGGCGACGATGCGGTCGAGGGCCTCGCGCCCGTCGGTGACCGTGGCGCCGTCGCGGTTGGAGACGAGGGTGACGCCCGGGTCGGAGACGTCGTGGTCGGCGGCCGCGGCGCGCAGGGCGTCGACGGCGGGGGACATGTAGTGCGTGTGGAACGCCCCGGCGACCTTGAGGGGGATGACGCGGGCCTTGGCGGGCGGGTCCGCAGCGAGGTCCGCCAGGGCGGGCAGGGCGCCGGCGGCGACGACCTGGCCGGCGCCGTTGACGTTGGCGGGGGTGAGGTCGTGGCGCTCGATGGTGGCCAGGACGTCGTCCGGGTCGCCGCCGAGGACGGCGCTCATGCCGGTGGGGGTGGCGGCGCTCGCCTCGGCCATCGCGCGGCCGCGCAGCGCGACGAGGCGCATCGCGTCGGTCTCGCGCAGGACCCCGGCGGCGGCGGCCGCGGTGATCTCGCCGACGGAGTGGCCGGCGAGGGCGCCGACGCCGTCGGTACCGCCCAGCGCCCGCAGCGCGAGGAGGCCGGCGCCGACGAGCAGGGGTTGGGCGACGGCAGTGTCCTTGATGGTGTCCTCGTCGGACACCGTGCCGTGGGCGACGAGGTCGACCCCCGCGGCGTCGGACAGCTCGGTCAGGTGCTCACGCAGGCCGGGGAGCTCGAGCCACGGGCTGAGGAACCCTGGGGTCTGGGAGCCCTGGCCGGGGCAGACGATGACGATCACAAGGTCCACCATGTCGCGCCGGACGTGACCGACCCGTGATGGGTGGGGACGAACCTCGGACCCTCGATCTGTGGGATCCCCACAAAACACGCACGGCTCAGGGGCGGGGTGTGGCGCGCGCCACCGGGCCGAGCCGGTGCAGCGCCAGCGCCGTGCGCACGGTCTGGGCGTCGTGCGCGTCGGTGAGGTCGTAGCCCACCGCCTTGGTGATGCCGGCGAGGCGGTAGCGCACCGTGTTGGGGTGGACGATGAGCGCCCGTGCGGTGCCCTCGACGCCCTCGGCGCCGTCGAGCCAGGCCGCCGCGGTCTCGAGGAGGGTGCCGCCCGCGCTGTCGGCGAGCGGCGCGATGATCCGCGCCACGAGCGCGCCGCGCGCGGGGAGGTCGCCGAGGAGCGCCCGCTCGGCGAGGAGGTCGTCGGCGTGGACCGGGCGGGGGGCCGCGGGCCAGGCGGGGGCGGCGGTGTGGCCGGAGATCGCCGCCCGCGCGCTGCGCCCCGCGGCGAACAGGTGGGGGACTGTCGGCCCGATGACGAGCGGCCCGTCGCCGAGGTGCGGGTCGAGCGCGGAGGCGAGGGCCGGTGCATCCGTGACCCCGCCGCCGATGCAGATGATGCGGGGCCCGTGGATGGCGACGAGCAGCTCGGTGCCGTGCCGCCGCGCCGCCCGGTGCAGGTCGGTGATGACGGGGGTGGGTGCTCCGGGAGGCGTGGACCCGACGACGACGACGACCTTGGTGACGGCGCCCCAGCCCAGCGCCGCCGCGCGCGACTGCATCGAGTCGTCGGCCTCGCCGCGGATGACGGCGTCGACGACGAGGGACTCGAGCCGGGCGTCCCACGCGCCACGCGCCTCGGCCGCCTGGGCGTAGACCTCGGCGGCCGAGAAGGCGACCTCGCGGCTGTAGCGGAGCACGGCCTCGCGGGCGAGGTCGCCCTCGCCGGGGGCGGCGAGGTCGGCGATCTCGCGCTCGACCACGGCGATGACCGTGCGCAGCAGGTCGAGGGTCTGGGCGAGCGAGATCGACCGGGTCAGCTCGCGCGGGGCGGTGCCGAAGACGTCGGCGGTGACGGCCGCCTTGCCGTGGTCGCCACCGAACCAGTCGAGGAAGCTGCTGATGCCCGCCTGGGCGACCAGCCCGATCCACGAGCGGTTCTCGGCCGACAGCGACCGGTACCACTCGTGGTCGGCCTCCATCTGCTGCACGGCGGCCGCGCCGAGGTCGCCCGCGGCCCGCGCCACGCGGGTGCGGGTCGCGTCCGAGGGGGTCCTGCGCTCAGCGGGCACGCGGGCAGTCTATTTGTGCGGCCCGCACAACCGTGCAGGTCAGTCGGTTCCCGACTCCATGGCGGCGCGGTCGAGGGCGTCGTCGTCGCCACCCTGCGCGAGGGGGTTGGCCGTGATCTGGTCGGCGCCCCCCGGCTCGAGCTCGCCGACGAGCTCGACGTGCCGGGCGCCGAGCTGGCCCTGCGCGGCGTAGAGCTCGAGCTTGGAGCGGCTGTCGGCGATGTCGAGGTTGCGCATCGTCAGCTGCCCGATGCGGTCGACCGGGCCGAAGGCCGCGTCCTCGACGCGCTCCATCGAGAGCTTGTCGGGGTGGTAGCTGAAGTTCTCGCCGCGGGTGTCGACGATGGAGTAGTCCTCGCCGCGCCGCAGCCGCAGGGTGACCTGCCCGGTGACGGCGGAGGCGACCCAGCGCTGGAGGGCCTCGCGCATCATCAGGCTCTGCGGGTCCAGCCAGCGGCCCTCGTAGAGCAGGCGGCCCAGGCGGCGGCCCTCGGCGTGGTAGTTGGCGAGGGTGTCCTCGTTGTGCACGGCGTTGAGGAGGCGCTCGTAGGCGATGTGCAGCAGCGCCATGCCCGGCGCCTCGTAGATGCCGCGCGACTTCGCCTCGATGATCCGGTTCTCGATCTGGTCGGACATGCCCAAGCCGTGGCGGCCGCCGACCGTGTTCGCCTCGTCGACGAGCGCGACGGGGTCGAGGGTGCGGCCGTTGATGGCGACGGGCCGGCCCTGCACGAAGGTGACGGTGACGTCCTCGGTCTCGATCGCGACGGCGGGGTCCCAGAACCGCACGCCCATGATCGGCTCGACGACCTCCATCGACTCGTCGAGGTGCTCGAGGGTCTTGGCCTCGTGGGTGGCGCCCCAGATGTTGGCGTCGGTGGAGTAGGCCTTCTCCTGGCTCGAGCGGTACGGCAGGTCGCGCTCGGTGAGCCAGGCGCTCATCTCGTGGCGGCCGCCGAGCTCGGCGACGAAGTCGGCGTCGAGCCACGGCTTGTAGATCCGCAGGTTGGGGTTGGCGAGCAGGCCGTAGCGGTAGAACCGCTCGATGTCGTTGCCCTTGAAGGTCGAGCCGTCGCCCCAGATCTCGACCTGGTCGGCGTGCATGGCCCGCACGAGGAGGGTGCCGGTGACGGCGCGGCCCAGGGGAGTGGTGTTGAAGTACGTCTTGCCGCCGCTGCGGATGTGGAAGGCGCCGCAGGCGATCGCCGACAGCCCCTCCTCGACCAGCGCGCTCTTGCAGTCGACGAGGCGCGCCAGCTCGGCGCCGTACTGGCCGGCGCGGTCGGGGACGGTGTCGATCTCGGGCTCGTCGTACTGCCCGAGGTCGGCCGTGTACGTGCACGGCACCGCGCCCTTCTCGCGCATCCACGCGACGGCCACGGAGGTGTCGAGACCCCCGGAGAAGGCGATGCCGACGCGCTGGCCGACGGGCAGGGAGGTGAGGACCTTGGACACGCTGTAACTATATACAGAGCAATGCATAAACCTCCAATCAGGGTGGGGATGTCGCGGAGCGTCGGACGGGGGCCCGGGCCCCGGGTAGGGTGCCGCGCGTGAGGGGACGCACGGGGGTGGTGGGGCTGGTGCTCGCCCTGGGAACGGTGGTCGTGGGCGCGGCCCCGGCCCAGGCGTCGGCCCCCGCCGTCGGCGTCCCTACCGTCGACCGCACCACGCGCACCGCGCCGTCCGTCGCCCGGCTGCGCCAGCCGATGGTCATCGGGCACCGCGGGGCGTCGGGCTACCGCCCCGAGCACACCCTGGCGGCGTACGAGCTCGCGGTGCGCCAGGGCGCCGACGCGATCGAGCCCGACCTGATGATGACGAGCGACGGCGTCCTCGTCGCCCGCCACGACGCCGAGCTGAGTGCCACGACCGACGTCGCGTCGCGCCCCGAGCTCGCCGACCGGCGCACGACGCGGACCGTCGGCAGCGCCTCCGTCACGGGCTGGTTCGTCGAGGACCTCACCCTCGCCGAGCTGAAGACCCTGCGGGCCCGCGAGCGCTGGCCCGCGTTGCGCCCGGGGAGCGCGACGTACGACGGCCGCTACGCCGTCCCCACCTTCGCGGAGGTCCTCAGCCTGCGGGCCCGGCTGAGCCGCTCGACCGGTCGTTCGGTGGCGGTGGTCCCCGAGCTGAAGAACTGGGCCTCGCTCTCGGCGGCCGGGCTCGACCCCGAGGCGGCCCTCGTCGGCGACCTCGAGCGGGCCGGGCTGAACCGCCGCGACGCCCCGGTGTGGACGCAGTCGAGCCAGTGGACCCCGCTCGACGACCTGCGCCACACCCACGGCTACCTGCCGCGGCTCGTCCTCGTCGCGTCGGTGAAGGGCGGGCCCGGCGACCTCGCCAGCGCGGGCACCCCGCGCACCTACGCCGACCTCCTCACCCCGGCCGGGCTCCACGAGATCGCGCAGACGGTCGACGCCGTGGCCGCGGAGAAGGGGCTCGTCGTGCCGCGCCGGTCCGACGGGCGCCTCGGGGCGCCGACCTCGCTGGTCGCGGACGCGCACGCCGCCGGGCTGGCCGTCTTCCCGTGGACCTTCCGGGCCGAGAACACCTACCTCCCGGTGAACCTGCGGGTCGGCAGCGACCCCGCGGGCCGGGGGCGGATGGCGGCCGAGGTCACCGCCTTCGTGCGGGCCGGGGTCGACGGCGTGTTCTGCGACCACCCGGACGTCTGCGTCGCCGGCCGGGCCGCGGCGCGCGCGACCCGCACCCGCACGTCGGGCTGACCTGCGACGTCGCCCGCTCGCCGAGACGTCACCGAGGCGTCATGGCGTCGTCGGCCGGTGTTCGCCGTCGGCTTCCTAGCGTCGAGGGCATGACCGAACGACGTCAGGACTCGCCGTGACCGCTCTCGCCCTGGGCCTCACCGTGGCCGCCGGCCCCGGGGCCGTCGCCGCTCCCGCCCTCCCTTCCCGACCCGTGGCGGCGGCCTCGGCGGCCGCCGCCCGGGCCCTGCCCCACCCGCTCGTCATCGCCCACCGGGGAGCCTCCGGCTACCGGCCCGAGCACACGCTGGCCGCCTACGAGCTCGCGGTGCGGCAGGGGGCCGACGTCATCGAGCCAGACCTGGTGATGACGCGTGACGGCGTCCTCGTCGACCGCCACGAGCCCGAGATCGGCGGCACGACCGACGTCGCGGACCACGCCGAGTTCGCCGACCGCTGCACGACCAAGCAGGTCGACGGTGCCCCGGTCACCGGCTGGTTCGTCGAGGACTTCACCCTCGCCGAGCTGAAGACCCTGCGCGCCAAGGAGCGCCTGCCCGCGCTGCGCCCCGGCAGCGCCCGGTACGACGGCCGCTGATCAAGCACTCCACCTACCTGCACGCCGCCGGCCTGGACCCTGAGGCCGCCCTGGTCCGCGCGGTGACCCCGTACGGCCTGAACACGCGCAGTGCCCCGCTGTGGGTGCAGTCCTTCGAGTGGACCAACCTCGTGGACCTGCGCACCGCGCACCGGTTCCGGGCCAAGCTCGTCTTCCTCGTCAGCGCGACCGGTGGCCCGTACGACCTGCGGGCGCAGGGCACGCCGCGCAGTTACGTTGAGCTGGTCGCCCCGGCCAACCTCCCGCGCCTGGCCGAGGTCGTCGACACCATCGGCGCCGAGAAGGCGGTCGTCATCCCGCGGCGTGCCGACGGGACGCTGGGGGAGCCGACGTCGTTCGTCGAGGACGTCCACGCGGCCGGCCTGGCCGTGACGCCGTGGACCTTCCGCGCCGAGAACTCCTTCCTGCCGGTCGACCACCGCGTCGGCACCGACCCGGCCGCGCGCGGCCGCATCGTCGATGAGGTGCTCGCCTTCCTGCGCACGGGGGTCGACGGGGTGTTCTGCGACCAGCCCGACGTGTGCGTCGAGGCCCGCGACCACCTCTGGGCGGAGGACGACAGCGCCACCGGCTGAGCCCCACCGACCGGTGGGGGAGACGCGCCGCCCTTGTCTTGACCTGTTCAAGAGAAGCGACGATGCTGGGGCGGTGCCCCCCACCGAGTTCCCCGAGCTGCTGCGCGCCGCCGAGCTGCGCGTCACCCGGCCCCGGCTCTCGGTCCTCGCGGCGGTGCACGCCCGCCCGCACGCCGACACCGACGAGGTCATCGCCGCCGTGCGGGCCGACCTCGGCGCGGTGTCGCACCAGGCGGTCTACGACGTCCTGCGGGCGCTCACCGCGGCCGGCCTCGTGCGGCGCATCCAGCCGCCGGGGTCCCCGGCCCGGTACGAGGCGCGGGTGGGCGACAACCACCACCACGTCGTCTGCCGGTCCTGCGGCGCCATCGCGGACGTCGACTGCGCCGTGGGCGACGCCCCGTGCCTCACCCCGTCGCACGACCACGGCTTCACCATCGACGAGGCCGAGGTCGTCTACCGGGGCCTGTGCCCCGACTGCGCCCGAACCACCCACCCCCGACCTGACCACCAGCACCGAACAGGAGATGGACCCACGTGACCGACGAGCAGCACGGCGTGACCGACCAGGGCAGCGAGAGCGAGAACCCGGCGATCGACGCCCCGACGCCCAAGAACAGCCGGCCGCACACGAACCAGGACTGGTGGCCCAACCAGCTCGACCTCTCGGTCCTGCACACGAACTCCCCGGCGGCCAACCCGCTCGGTGAGGACTTCGACTACGCGCAGGAGTTCGCCCGGCTCGACGTCGAGGCCCTCAAGGCCGACCTCGTCCAGGTGATGCGCACCTCCCAGGACTGGTGGCCCGCCGACTACGGCCACTACGGGCCCCTCTTCATCCGGATGAGCTGGCACGCCGCCGGCACCTACCGCATCGAGGACGGCCGCGGCGGTGGTGGCTCGGGACAGCAGCGCTTCGCGCCTCTCAACAGCTGGCCGGACAACGCCAACCTCGACAAGGCCCGCCGACTCCTGTGGCCCGTGAAGCAGAAGTACGGCCAGCAGGTCTCGTGGGCCGACCTCCTCGTCCTCGCCGGCAACGTCGCGCTCGAGGACATGGGCTTCACGACCTTCGGCTTCGCCTTCGGCCGTCCCGACGTCTGGGAGCCGGAGGAGGTCATCTGGGGTCCGGAGGACACCTGGCTCGGCGACGAGCGCTACACCGGCGACCGTGAGCTCGGCGAGAACCTCGGCGCGGTCCAGATGGGCCTGATCTACGTCAACCCCGAGGGCCCCAACGGCGAGCCCGACCCGCTGAAGGCGGCCCGCGACATCCGCGAGACGTTCCGCCGCATGGCCATGGACGACGAGGAGACCGTCGCGCTCATCGCCGGCGGCCACTCCTTCGGCAAGACCCACGGCGCCGGTGACCCCGACCTCGTCGGCACCGAGCCCGAGGGCTGCCCCGTGCACTCGATGGGGCTGGGCTGGAAGAGCGAGTACGGCTCGGGCAAGGGCCGCGACACCATCACGAGCGGGCTCGAGGTCACCTGGACCCAGACGCCCACGCAGTGGAGCAACAAGTTCTTCGAGAACCTCTTCGGGTTCGAGTGGGAGCTGACCAAGAGCCCCGCGGGGGCGCACCAGTGGCAGCCGAAGGACGGCGGCGGCGCGAACACCGTGCCCGACCCCGAGGACGGCTCGCTCTCGCGCCCCCCGACGATGCTCACGACCGACCTCGCGCTGCGCTTCGACCCGGCGTACGAGGCGATCTCGCGCCGCTTCCTCGAGGACGCCGACGCGTTCGCGCTGGCGTTCGGCAAGGCCTGGTACAAGCTGCTCCACCGTGACATGGGCCCGGTCTCGCGCTTCCTCGGACCGTGGGTCCCCGAGGCGCAGCTCTGGCAGGACCCGGTCCCCGCCGCCGAGGGCGAGCTCGTCACCGACGAGGACGTCGCCGGCCTGAAGCAGGCGCTGCTGGACTCCGGGCTCACCCCGGCCCAGCTCGTCCGCACGGCCTGGGCGTCGGCGGCCAGCTTCCGCGGCACCGACAAGCGCGGCGGCGCCAACGGGGCGCGCCTGCGCCTGGAGCCGCAGCGCAGCTGGGCGGTCAACGACCCCGAGGAGCTCGGCTCCGTGCTCGAGACCCTCGAGCGGGTCAAGGCCGACTTCGACGCCGCCGGTGGTCGCACCGTCTCGCTGGCCGACCTCATCGTCCTCGGCGGTGCCGCGGGCGTGGAGGCGGCGGCGCGCGCGGCCGGCCACGAGGTCACCGTGCCGTTCGCGCCGGGTCGCACCGACGCGACGCAGGAGATGACCGACGTCGAGTCCTTCGCCGTCCTCGAGCCCCGCGCCGACGGGTTCCGCAGCTACCTGCGGGCCGGTGAGAAGACCGCCCCCGAGCTGCTCCTGCTCGACCGGGCGAACATGCTCACGCTCACCGCTCCCGAGCTCACCGTGCTCGTCGGTGGCCTGCGGGCCATCGGGGCCAACCAGGGCGGCAGCTCGCTCGGTGTCCTCACCGAGCGTCCGGGCCAGCTCACCTCTGACGTGCTGCGCACGCTGCTCGCGCCGGGCCTGGAGTGGACCACCTCGCAGACCGAGCACGTCTACGAGGGGCGCGACACCGCCACCGGTGAGGTGCGCTGGACCGCCACGGCGGCCGACCTCGTCATCGGCTCGCACTCTCAGCTGCGGGCCATCGCCGAGGTCTACGCCAGCGACGACGCGCACGAGAAGTTCGTCGCCGACTTCGTGAAGGCGTGGGACAAGGTCATGACGCTCGACCGGTTCGATCTTCGCTGAGCGAGAGCCGACCACGACGAAGGGCCCGGGCGCAGTGCCCGGGCCCTTCGTCGTAGTGAACGACGGCTCAGCCGCGGTCGAGGACCTCGTCGACCCGGCGGACCTTGCCCTCGAGCATCCCCGTGTGACCGGGGCGGATGTCGGCCTTGACGACGAGCGACACGCGGTCGGCGCCGGCGTCGGTCATCGTGTCGACGCACCGCTTGAGCACGGCCATCACCTCGTCCCACTCGCCCTCGACGTTGGTGAACATCGCGTTGGTCTCGTGGGGGAGGCCCGACTCGCGGACGACCCGGACGGCACCGGCGACGGCCTCGGCGTAGGACCCGCCCTCGGCCGGGGTGGCCGGGGCGATGGAGAACGCCAGCAGCATCAGCTGTCGCCGCCCGCGTTGCCGGACGTGCCCGCCGTGACGTCGGAGAGCCGGTAGCGGCGCGCGGCCTCCAGCGGCACCGACCGCTCGACCTCGCCGCGGGCGGCCAGTGCCTGGAGCGCGCGCACCGCCATCGAGGGGCCGTCGATGTGGAAGTACCGGCGTGCTGCGGGACGGGTGTCGGAGAAGCCGAACCCGTCGGCGCCGAGCGAGGTGAAGTCGCCGGGCACCCACGGCTGGATCTGGTCCTGCACCGCGCGCATGTAGTCGGACACGGCGACGACCGGGCCCTTGCGGTCGCGCAGCTTCTGCGTGACCCACGGGACCTCCGCCTCGGACTCGGGCTCGAGGAAGGCCTTCTCGTCGCAGCGCAGGCCGTCGCGGCGCAGCTCGTTCCACGAGGTCACCGACCACACGTCGGCCACGACGTGCCAGTCGTTGCGCAGGAGGTCCTGGGCCTCCAGCGCCCACGGCATCCCCACGCCCGACGCCAGCAGCTGCACGCGCGGGGCGTCGTCGGCCAGGCCCTCGGTGGAGCCCTCGGCGAAGAGGTACATGCCCTTGAGCAGGCCCTCGCGGTCGAGGTTCTCGGGCTCGGCCGGCTGCACCATCGGCTCGTTGTAGACCGTGAGGTAGTAGATGACGTTGCGCTGCTCGTCGGTGAGCGAGTCGTCGGTGCCGTACATCCGGTGCAGGCCGTCCTGCATGATGTGCGCGATCTCGTACCCGAACGCCGGGTCGTAGTGCAC
Organism: Oryzobacter telluris; assembly: GCF_043099285.1. Lineage (GTDB taxonomy): Bacteria > Actinomycetota > Actinomycetes > Actinomycetales > Dermatophilaceae > Oryzobacter > Oryzobacter telluris. The sequence continues at coordinate 1,943,226 of NZ_CP170723.1, forward strand.
GACAGCGGGATTGGTGGAGGCCAGCAGCGGCGAGTGGCCGTCGGCGTGCTGCAGGCCCTCACCGGTGAGGGTCGTGCGACCGGCCGTGGCCCCGATGAGGAAGCCGCGGGTCATCTGGTCGGCGGCGGCCCAGATCGAGTCGCCGGTGCGCTGGAACCCGAACATCGAGTAGAAGACGTAGAGCGGGATCATCGGCTCGCCGTGCGTCGAGTAGCTCGACCCGGCGGCGGTGAACGCGGCCAGCGAGCCGGCCTCGTTGATGCCGAGGTGGAGGATCTGCCCGTCCTTCGCCTCGCGGTACGCGAGCATCTGCTCGGCGTCGACCGGCGTGTAGTTCTGGCCGTGCGGGTTGTAGATCTTGATCGTCGAGAAGAAGCTGTCCATCCCGAAGGTGCGGGCCTCGTCGGGGATGATCGGGACGATGCGGCGCCCGAAGTCCTTGTCGCGCATGAGGTCCTTGAGGATGCGGACGAACGCCATCGTCGTGGCAATCGCCTGCTTGCCCGAGCCCTTCTTGACCTGGGCGTACGCCGAGTCGTCAGGCAGGTGGACCGTGGTCTGCCGGACCCGGCGCTCGGGCACCCCGCCGCCGAGCTTGGCCCGGCGCTCGAGGGCGTACTTGATGACGTCGTCGTCGGGGCCCGGGTGGTAGTACGGCGCGTTGTACGGGTCCCGCTCCAGCTGCTCGTCGCTGATCGGCAGGTTGAGGCTGTCGCGGAAGTTCTTGAGGTCGTCGAGGGTGAACTTCTTCATCTGGTGGGTCGCGTTGCGCCCGGCGAAACTCTGGCCCAGGCCGTAGCCCTTGATCGTCTTGGCGAGGATGACGGTGGGCTGGCCGGTGTGCTCGAGGGCGCCCTTGTAGGCCGCGTAGACCTTGCGGTAGTCGTGGCCGCCGCGCTTGAGCTTCCACCAGATGTCCTCGTCGGACCAGTCGGCCACCATCTTGCGGGTGCGCGGGTCGCGGTCGAAGAAGTGGTCGCGGACGTACTTGCCGTCGTTGGCACGGAAGGTCTGGTAGTCGCCGTCGCTCGTGCTGTTCATCAGGTGGGTGAGGGCGCCGTCGCCGTCGGCGGCGAGCAGCGGGTCCCAGCCGCGGCCCCAGACGACCTTGATGACGTTCCAGCCGGCGCCGCGGAAGAACGCCTCGAGCTCCTGGATGATCTTGCCGTTGCCGCGAACCGGGCCGTCGAGGCGCTGGAGGTTGCAGTTGACGACGAAGGTGAGGTTGTCGAGCTCCTCGCCCGCCGCCAGCTGGAGCAGGCCGCGCGACTCGGGCTCGTCCATCTCGCCGTCGCCGAGGTAGGCCCAGACGTGCTGGTCGCTCGTGTCCTTGATGCCGCGGTTGTGCAGGTACTTGTTGAACTGCGCCTGGTAGATCGCGTTCATCGGCCCGATGCCCATGGAGACCGTGGGGAACTCCCAGAAGTCGTTCATCAGGCGCGGGTGCGGGTAGCTGGGCAGCGCCAGCGGCGAGCCGTCGACGACGTGCGACTTCTCCTGGCGGAAGCCGTCGAGGCGGTCCTCGCTGATCCGGCCCTCGAGGAAGGCGCGGGCGTACATGCCGGGGGAGGCGTGGCCCTGGAAGAAGACCTGGTCGCCGCCGCCGGGGTGGTCCTTGCCGCGGAAGAAGTGGTTGAAGCCGACCTCGTAGAGGGTCGCGGCCGAGGCGTAGGTGGAGATGTGGCCGCCGACGCCGATGCCGGGGCGCTGGGCGCGGTGCACGATCATCGCGGCGTTCCAGCGCAGGTACGCGCGGAAGCGGCGCTCGACGTCCTCGTCGCCCGGGAACCACGGCTCCTGTTCGGGGCTGATGGTGTTGACGTAGTCGGTCGTGGTCAGCGAGGGGACGCCCACCTGCATCGCGCGCGAGCGCTCGAGGAGGCGCAACATGAGGTAGCGCGCGCGCATCCGGCCGGGTCCGTCGATGACGGCGTCGAGGCTGTCGAGCCACTCCTGGGTCTCGGCCGGGTCGATGTCCGGCAGGTGCGTCGGGATGCCGTTGAGGATGGGACCGACGTCTTCGCGGGAGGCCACGCGCTCGTCCTTTCGCCAGTGACGGTCGCGCCAGGGTGAGGCGCGTCTGGCGCCCATCCTTCACCCAGAGAGCACCGGGCGCCCAATTCGGTTCACGCTACTGACCGGTATGCGAAAGGGGCAGGTCAGGAGGAGAGGCGGTCGGGGCGGCTGTAGACCGAGAACCGGGGTGTGCGGGTGAAGGCGACGAGGGTGATGCCGGCCTGCGTGGCGAGGTCGACCGCCAGCGACGTGGGTGCCCCCACCGCGACGACCGCGGGGATGCCGGCCATCGCCGCCTTCTGGACGATCTCGAAGCTGGCCCGGGCGCTGACCACGAGAACCGTTGCGGAGAAGGGCAGCTCGTGCTCGCGGGACGCGGCCCCCACCACCTTGTCGACCGCGTTGTGCCGACCCACGTCCTCGCGCACGACGAGGAGCTCGCCGGCGGCCGTGGCCAAGGCAGCCGCGTGCACGCCGCCGGTGCGCTCGAAGACCGGCTGGCGGGCGCGCAGGGCGTCGGGGAGCCCGGCGACGACGGCCGGGTCGAGGACGAGCGGGTCGTCGGCGACCGCGAACCGGCCGCGCGTGCGCACGTCGTCGACGGAGGCCGAGCCGCACACGCCGCAGGCGCTCGTCATCGCCTCGGTGCGGGCGCGGGGCGGGGTGTGGAGGGAGGCGCCGGCAGCGAGGGTGACCTCGACGACGTTGTAGGTGGGTAGCCCGTCCTCGCCGATGTCGGTGCAGTGCATGAGCCGCGCGACCTCGGTGGCCGAGTGCAGCTGGCCCTCGGTGAGGAGGTGGCCCAGGGCGAGGTCGAAGTCGTCTCCGGGCGTGCGCATCGTCGTCGTCAGCGGCTCCTCGCCGACGCGGATCTCGAGCGGCTCCTCGACGGCGACGGTGTCCGGGCGCTCGAGGCGCGCGTCGGCCTCGACGTCCCACCGCGTGCGACGCACCCGTGTCGTGACCCGGCCCATGCTCGTCATCCAAACACACCGGGGCCCGTGTCGACCGTCGCCGACTGCGGCCCGCACGCGCTCGGGCACACTGTGGCCATGGCCGATCCCGCACCCGAGGCGCCCGTGACGCTCCATGGCGGCGACCTGCCCTGGCGCCCGGTCTCGCCGGCGCTGGCCCGCGTCCGCCTCATCTCGCTGTTCGTCGTGCTCCTGGCGCCCACGGTCGTCAGCCTCGCGCTCGGCCTGCTGCTCTCCCGCTGGGCCCTGTTCGGCCTGCTCGCGGTGGCGCTCGTCGCCCTGTGGGGCACGTGGCTGGTGCGACGCCAGGTGAGCGCGATCTCGTGGGTCGAGCTCGAGGAGGAGATCGTCATCCGCAAGGGGCGGCTCTTCCGCTCGCTCGTCAGCGTGCCCTACGGGCGCCTGCAGTACGTGGACATCCAGTCGGGCCCGCTGGCCCGCGCCCACGGCATCGCGTCGTGCGAGATCCACACCGCCTCGCCCGAGAGCGGCGGCTCCATCCCGGGGCTGCCCGTCGACGAGGCCGAGGCCCTGCGCGCGCGCCTCGCCGCTCGTGGCGAGACGCAGCGGGCGGGTCTGTGAGCGATCCCGACAGCGCACCCGTGGCCGACGCCGCGGGGGAGTGGCAGCGGATGCACCCGCTGTCGCCGCTGCTGCGCGGCGGGGTCGTCCTGCTGGCGATCCTCGGCTACGCCGTGTCGCAGATCGGCGACCGCCTGCTCGGGTCCTGGGGGCTGGGCTGGGTCACCGGCGGCGAGCCCGACGAACCCGGTGACCCGACCGCCGCCGCCCTCGTGGGCCACCCGCTCGTCGCCCTGGGGCTCGTCGTCCTGCTGCTGGCGATCGTCGGCGGGGTCAACTGGGTCGCGTGGCGGTTCACCCGCTTCCGGGTGGCGCCCCACCAGGTCGAGCTGCGCAGCGGCGTGCTGTTCCGCCAGCACCGCCAGGTGCCCTTCGAGCGGGTCCAGGCCGTCGAGCTGTCGCGGCCGCTGCTGGCCCGCCTCCTCGGGCTCGCCCAGGTGGTCGTGCAGTCGGCCGGCGGCTCGGACTCCCAGCTCACCCTGTCCTTCCTCACCCTGGCGCGCGCCGACCAGCTGCGCGACGAGCTCCTCGTGCGCGCCGGCCACAGCGACGAGGTCGGCCACGACGCCGGGCCCGCTTCCGGCACACCGGAGGACGTGGGCGCGCCCGTGGCGCCCCGCGCCCCCGCGGGTGGCGCCGGGCGGCCCGTCCTGGCGGTGCCCAACGGCCGGCTGTTCGTGGCGACGATCCTCCACGGGTCGACGATCGTCCTCGGGATCGTCGCCGCCGTCGCGGCGCTCGGTGCCGGGTTCGAGCGCTTCGGCGCCGTGACGCTCGTCAGCCTGCCCGCCCTCATCCCCGCCACCTTCGCCATCGGGATGAACCGGGTGCGCGAGCTGCTCGCCCACGGCAACTTCCGCGTCGCCGACACCGGCACCGGGGTGCGGGTCCAGGAGGGCCTCACCGACCTGCGCGCCACGACCATCCCCATCCACCGGGTCCAGGCCGTCGAGCTCGTCCAGCCGCTGTGGTGGCGGCCGTTCGGGTGGTGGCGGATCCGGGTCAACGTCGCCGGCAGCAAGTCCACCGGCGAGGGGGAGGGGCGAGGCGAGACCGTGCTGCTGCCCGTGGGCACCTTCCCCGAGGCCGTCGCCGTCCTGGACGTCGTCGCCCCCCAGGTCACCCCGGACGGCTGGTGGGCCGCCGCGAACGGCGACGGCCCGCAACCGGGCTGGAACCCGGTGTCGCCGCGCACGCGCTACCTCGACCTGCTCTCGTGGCGCCGCAACGCCTGGCACCTCGAGACCGCGGCCGTCCTCCTGCGCGACGGCCGCCTCACCCGCCGGGCCGTGGCCGTGCCGCTGGCCCGCATCCAGTCGGTGGCCGTGCGCCAGGGCTGGCTCGAGCGGCGCCTGCGGGTGGCCACGGTCCACGTCGTCCCGGCACCCGGTCCGGTCCGGCCGGTGCTCGACCACCTCGAGGTCGCCGATGCCGAGACCTTCCTCGCGCAGGTCGGCGCGCGCGCCCGGGAGGCCCGCCGCTCCCGGCGCGTCGCCACCCCCGCGCTTGCAGTGGACCCACCTCCGTTGGTCAACTTGAGCCACGAACCGCAGCACCTCCACGAGAACGAAAGGCAGTGACCGTCGTGAACAACGCCGTGCCACCACCGGCCGACCCCGGGTCGACCGGCTCCGGAGCCGCCCAGCGGCTCGGGTTCGCCCCCGAGCAGGTGGTCCAGGAGTTCGGCTGGGACGACGACGTCGACGACGAGTTCCGCCTCGCCGTCGAGGACGTCTGCGGTGCCGAGATGGAGGACGACGACTACACCGGCGTCGCCGACGCCGTGCTGCTGTGGTTCCGGGGCGGCGACGGTGACCTCGGTGACGCCCTCGTCGACATGGTCGGCGTGCTCGAGGACGGCGGGTTCGTCGTCCTCCTCACGCCGAAGTCGAGCGGCGAGGAGGTCGACGCGAGCGAGATCGACGAGGCCGCCGTCACGGCCGGCCTGCACAGCGCGGGCACCTTCAACCCCTCCCCGGACTGGCGCGCCCACAAGCTCGTCTCGCCCAAGTCGAAGGCTCGGCGCTGACCCCCTGACCCGGCTGGCAGGATGGTGGGCATGACCTCGCCCACCGTCACCCCCCTCGCCGTCGGTGCGCTGGCCCCTGACTTCACCCTGCGCGACCAGAACGGGGTCGAGGTGTCCCTGTCGGGGCTCACGGCCTCCAAGAACGTCGTCATCGTGTTCTACCCGTTCGCGTTCTCCGGCATCTGCACCGGCGAGCTCGACGAGATCCGCGACCACCTCGAGCGGTTCGTGTCCGACGACCTCCAGGTCGTCTGCGTCTCCACCGACGGCATGTTCTCGCTGCGCGCCTGGGCCGACATCCAGGGCTACTTCTTCCCGTTGCTGTCCGACCACTGGCCGCACGGCGAGGTCACCGAGGCCTTCGGGGTCCTCAACCCGACCACCGGGGCGCCCGTGCGCGGGACCTTCCTCGTCGACCGCGACCGGGTGGTTCGCTGGACCCTCGTCAACGGCCCCGGCGAGAAGCGCGACTTCAGCGAGCTGCCCACCCAGGTCGCGGCCCTGTCCTGACCGGGGGGCCCGCGCGCACCTGCCACAATGGCCGCTGGCCGAGCGGCCCCGGGCGCCCGGGGCGACGGCCGAAGGGCCTGTAGCTCAGCTGGTAGAGCGCCGCGTTTACACCGCGTCGGTCGTCGGTTCGATCCCGGCCGGGCCCACATGAGTGACGACCTGACCCTGCGCGAGGTGCTCGAGGTCGTCGAGCGCCTCTACCCGCCGTCCACCGCCCAGTCGTGGGACCGGGTGGGGCTCGTCACCGGCGACCCCGACCAGCCGGTGCGGCGCATCCACCTCGCCGTCGACCCCACGCTGGCCGTCGTCGAGGAGGCCCGCGAGCTCGGCGCCGACCTCCTCCTCACGCACCACCCGCTGCTCCTGCGCGGGGTCCACGCCGTCGCGACCACCACGGCGAAGGGCGCCACGGTGACCCACCTCGTCGTCGGTGACGTCGCGCTGTACGTCGCCCACACCAACGCGGACGTCGCGGCCGAGGGCGTGTGCGAGGCGCTGGCGGAGGCGTGCGGGCTGGGGGTCACCCAGCCGCTCACGGTCGCCGAGGACCAGCCGCTGGGCCGGGTGGGCGACCTCCCGGAGGCGGTGTCCCTGCGGGCGTTCGTCGAGGGCCTGGCCGCCCACCTGCCCCGCACGGCGACCGGCCTGCGCGCCGCCGGACCGCCGGAGGCCCCGGTGCAGCGGGTCGCCGTCCTCGGCGGCGCGGGCGACGACCTCTTCGACGCCGTGCGGGCCAGCGGCGCCGACGTCTACGTCACCGCCGACCTGCGCCACCACCCGGTGCTCGAGGCGCGCGAGGAGGCCCGCGGCGGACCGCCCTTCCTCGTCGACGCCGGGCACTGGGCCAGCGAGCAGGTCTGGCTGGCCCGGGCCGAGAAGGCGCTGCTCGCGGGGCTCGGCGACCACGCCGCTAGGGTGGGGACCCACATCAGCACAGTGCGCACCGACCCCTGGACCTTCGTGGTCGGTGCCGACCCCGGAGGTAGCCCGTGATCGCCGAGCCCAACCGCCAGCTGCGGCTGCTCGACCTCCAGGCGATCGACACGCGCCTCGACCAGCTCAGCCACGCGCGTCGCACCCTGCCCCAGCTCGCCGCCCTCGCCGACCTCGAGGGCAAGGCCCGCCTCATCGACGACCAGCTGGTGCGCTCGCGCACCGAGCTCGACGACGTCCAGCGCGAGGTCCGCAAGGCCGACTCCGACGTCCAGCTCGTCCGCGACCGCGCGGCGCGTGACCAGGCGCGCCTCGACGCCGGCACCGGCAGCGCCAAGGACCTCCAGGCCATCCAGCACGAGCTCACCTCGCTGGCCCGCCGCCAGTCCGAGCTCGAGGACGTCGAGCTCGAGGTGATGGAGCGCGCCGAGGCCGCCGAGTCCGACGTCAACGAGCTCGAGCGCGGTCGCGGCGAGCTGACCGCCCGCATCGCGGCGCTGGAGGTCGAGCGCGACCAGGCCTTCGCCCGGCTCGACGCCGAGGCCGCCGCCATCGGCGGACCGCGCCCGCACGTCGCCGCGGACGTCGGCGAGGACCTCGTGGCCCTCTACGAGAAGATCCGCGCCAACAGTGGCGGCACCGGGGCCGCGGCCCTCACCCAGCGGCGCTGCACCGGCTGCCAGCTGGAGCTGAACGCCACCGACATCCAGAGCATCCGGGCGGCCGCCGCCGACGAGGTGCTGCGCTGCGAGGAGTGCCGCCGCATCCTCGTGCGGACCCCCGAGTCCGGCCTGTGAGCCGGCGGCTCACCGTCGAGGCCGACGGCGGGTCGCGCGGCAACCCCGGCGTCGCCGGGTACGGGGCGCTCGTGCGCGACACCGAGACCGGTGCCCTGCTCGCCGAGCGCGCCGAGCCCCTCGGCAAGGCGTCGAACAACGTCGCCGAGTACCGCGGGCTCATCGCGGGGCTCGAGGCGGCCGCGCACATCGACCCCGCGGCCGTCGTGCTCGCGCGGATGGACTCCAAGCTCGTCGTCGAGCAGATGTCGGGCCGATGGAAGATCAAGCACGAGGACATGAAGCGCCTCGCCCTCCAGGCCCGTGACGTCGCCGCCGGCATCGTCCGGGCCGGGGGAGCGGTGCGCTACGAGTGGATCCCGCGCGAGAAGAACAAGGACGCCGACCTGCTCTCGAACGTCGCGATGGACGGCCGGACCGTGCACCGCTACCTCGAGGACGACACCGAGGCCCCCGAGGCCGCCGCCGACGCACCCACCGCCGCCACCACCGACGCCTGCGCCCCCGTGGCGGCGATGCCGGGCAGCCCAGTGCGCGTCGTCCTCGTGGCCCAGGCGCAGGGGGAGGCCGCACGCTCCGCGGCCGCGGCCGTCGCCCACCTGCTCGGCGGCGCCCCGCGCTGCCTGCTCACCGCGCCGTCCGACGTCGCGGTCGAGGCCGCGGCGGAGGTCGGCTCGGCGCTGGGTGCCGAGGCGGTCGTCGACGGCGGCTGGGGCGAGGAGGACGACGCGCTCCTCGCCGCGTGGGACCGGGTCGTGCAGCGGGGCGGGACCACCGTCGTCGTGTGCGCCCCGGACGCCGTGCGGACGGTCCTCGGGCACCTCCTCGGCGTGCCGGCCGAGCGCCGCTCGCGGCTGGCCGTCGCGCCCGGCTCGCTCGCCGGTGTCGAGGTCTGGGACGGCGACGAGGTCTCGGTCGCCTTCACCAACCGCACCTGAGACGGGCCGACGCCGCTCGCGCAGAGCCGCTTACGCTCGACACATGAGCTACGCAGGAGACGTCACCCCCGCGGAGGCCTACGCCGCCGTGACCGGTGAGGAGGGCGCCCTCCTCGTCGACGTGCGCACGCGGGCGGAGTGGACCTACGTCGGCGTACCCGAGCTCGAGGGGCGCGGCCACGAGGTCGCGTTCGTCGAGTGGTCCACCTTCCCCGACGGCCGGATCAACGGCTCCTTCGTCGACCAGCTGCGGTCCGCGGGCCTCGAGGCGGGCCGGCCGGTCTACCTCATCTGCCGGTCGGGCGTGCGCTCCGTCGCCGCGGCCACCGCGCTCACGGCGGCCGGACTCGGCCCCGCCTACAACGTCCTCGAGGGCTTCGAGGGCCCCCACGACGCGCACGGCCACCGCACCGTGGGGGGCTGGAAGAACGCCGGCCTCCCGTGGCGGCAGGGCTGAGCATGGGCGAGCAGGAGTGGCGTCCGCAGACGCGCGCGGTGCGGGGAGGCCTGTCCCGCAGCGGTTTCGACGAGACGGCCGAGGCCCTCTTCCTCACGTCGGGCTTCGTCTACGAGTCCGCGGAGCAGGCCGAGGCCGCGTTCAAGGACGAGGTCGAGCACTACATCTACAGCCGCTACGGCAACCCCACGGTCACGATGTTCGAGGAGCGCCTGCGCCTCGTCGAGGGCGCCGAGGCGTGCTTCGCCACGGCCTCCGGGATGGCGGCCGTGTTCACCGCGATGGCCGCGCTCTGCGGCGCGGGTGACCGCGTCGTGTCGAGCCGGGCGCTGTTCGGCTCGTGCTTCGTCATCCTCGACGAGATCCTGCCGCGCTGGGGGGTCGAGACCGTCTTCGTCGACGGCGCCGACCTCGACCAGTGGCGCGAGGCCCTGTCGGTCCCCACGACGGCGGTCTTCTTCGAGACGCCGAGCAACCCGATGCAGGAGCTCGTCGACATCGCGGCCGTGAGCGAGCTGGCGCACGCCGCCGGCGCCACCGTGGTCGTCGACAACGTCTTCGGCACACCGGTGTTCTCGCACCCCCTGGCCCACGGCGCCGACGTCGTCGTCTACTCCACGACCAAGCACATCGACGGGCAGGGGCGCGCCCTCGGCGGCGCGATCCTCGGGCCGAAGGACTACGTCGACGGCCCGGTGAAGAACCTCATGCGGCACACCGGGCCCTCGATGTCACCGTTCAACGCCTGGGTGATGACCAAGGGCCTGGAGACGCTCGACCTGCGCGTGCGGGCGATGGCCGACTCGGCGCTCACCGTGGCGCGCACCCTGGAGGAGTGGCAGCACGCCGGCCGCGGCATCCGCCGGGTCGTGCACCCGTTCCTCGCCAGCCACCCGCAGCACGCGCTCGCCCTGCGCCAGATGGACGGGGGCGGCGGCACCGTCGTCACCTTCGAGGTCGAGGGCGGCAAGGAGGCGGCGTTCGCCCTCATGAACGCCCTCACCGTCGTCGACATCTCGAACAACCTCGGCGACGCCAAGTCGATGTCCACCCACCCGGCCACGACCACGCACCGGCGGCTCTCGCCCGAGGACCGGGCGGCGGTCGGCATCACCGACGGCACGGTGCGGGTCTCCGTGGGCCTGGAGGACGTCGCCGACCTCGTGGAGGACCTCGACCGCGGCCTCACCGCGGCGACCGCCGTGCAGCGCTGACCAGCCCGTTTGTTAGCGTCACCCCATGACCTCGTCCCCCGACCTCCTCTCCGTCGAGCGGTTCGTCCCCGCACCGCCCGCCGCGGTCTTCGACCTCCTCGTCGACCCGGCCAAGCACGCGGAGATCGACGGCGGCGACACGGTCGTCGCGGCCCGCAGCGGGGGCCGGCGCCTCGGCCTCGGCGACCGGTTCGGCATGGACATGCACCTCGGCACCGCCTACTCGACCCTCAACACCGTCGTCGAGTTCGAGCAGGACCACCGCATCGCCTGGCAGACCACCGCCACCGGCCTGCTGTCCAAGGTCCTCGGCGGCCGCATCTGGCGCTACGTCCTCGAGCCGGTCGACGGCGGCACCAAGGTCACCGAGACCTGGGACATCCGCTCGGAGGCCACCACGAGCAAGCCGTTCGTGCGCGGCATGCGCTCGATGACCCGGCGCAACATGGAGCGCACCCTGGCCCGCATCGAGGAGATCCTCGCCGGCGAGAAGGCCACCGACGAGGCTCAGCCGCCCGCGGCCACCTGACGCTCCTCGGCGACGCCGGCCATCGCCCAGCGCACCGCGCTGGTCCCGAGGCCACCCAGGCCACGGGCCGCGACGGCCACCGGTCCGACGACGGGCAGCCGCAGGGCCCGACGCGCCCACCCGGGCAGGATCGCCACGCCACCGGAGGCGATGAGGCCGTAGCCCGGCCGCGCCGCCCACGGCAGCGGCGGGTCGAGCAGGAGGAAGCGCGCGGCCTCACGGGCCGGCGTCGTGGGCTCGAGCTCGGGACGGAACGAGGCGAGCGCCGCGTCGAGCTCGGCCACGGTTGTGGGGAGGTCGCGAGCCCCGAGGCGCTCGGCGACGAGGACCGACTGCGCCACGTACGTGTCGGCCTCGGCGGCGGTCAGCGGGGTGCCGGAGTACTGCTGGTACGCGGTGAGGAAGCTGTGCGCCTCGGCCACGTGCACCCAGCCGAGCAGGTGGGGGTCGCTCGCCCGGTAGGGGCGGCCCGTCTCGTCGGTGCCCCGGACCCGCTCGTGGACGGCCCGCACCCGCGCGATGGCGGCCTCGGCGTCCTCGACCGTGCCGAACGTCGTCGTGGCGAGGAATCCCGAGGTGCGCTGGAGCCGACCCCACGGGTCGCCGCGGTAGCCGCTGTGACCGGCGACCCCGGCCATCGCGAGGGGGTGCAGAGACTGCAGCAGCAGGGCCGCGACCCCGCCCGGGAACATCGACGCGTCGGCGTGCACGCGCCACACCGGGTCCTCGGGCGTGAACCAGCGCTCACCCTCGCGCCCCCAGATGACGGCGGCCCGCTCGCTCGCGTCGTCGCCGGCGACCCGGGCGCGCAGGGCGTTGCCGAGGCGGCGCTGGGGGACCCGGGTGAGGGCGGCGAGGAGGGACACGCCTCCATCCAACGTCACCGGGGGCGGTCGCGACGAACGTCGCGCCGGTCCTGTCGAAGGTCAGCCGGCCACGGCGAGGGCCACGGCGCCCGCGGCGACCGACAGCACGGCGCACGCCGCACCCGCCGGGACGAGCCACCGCCACGGGACCGCGACCCCGGCGGTGCGGCAGCGCTGGATCCACAGCAGGGTGGCCAGCGACGCCCAGGGGGTGACCAGCGGACCCGCGTTGACGCCCACGAGCAGCGCCATCAGGCGCAGCGGCTCCTGCGCGACGGCCGGCTCGACGACGAGGTAGGCGGGCAGGTTGTTGGCGAGGTTGGCGACGACCGCCCCGACGCCGGCGACGCCGAGCAGGGCGGCGGTTCCCGTGCCGTCCGGGACCACCGCGGCCACCACGCGCTCGAGGCCGTGCTCGTGCAGCACCTCGACGAGCAGCGAGACCCCGACGAAGGCCGCGGCCATCACCCACGGCACCGGCAGCCCGCGCACCAGCTCGGGAGCGCGGCGTCGGGCGACGAGGAGGAGGACCGCCGCCGCCGCGAGCGACACCGCCCACGGCGGCGCCCCCAGGGCGAACAACGGACCGAGGGCCAGGCAGACCCCACCGGCCCAGCGCAGGAGGACGGGGTCGTGCGGGTCCGCGGGCGGGTCCACCGTGTACGCGGCCCGCAGCGACCGGCGGTGCAGCGCGCCCACCAGCACCAGGGTGGCGACGACGCACGCGAGGGCCGGCGCCCAGGCGAGCCGCACGTAGTCGCCGTGGCCGAGGCCGAGCCGGCCGAAGCTGTGCAGCGCGAGGAGGTTGGTGAGGTTGGAGACCGGCAGCAGCATCGAGCCGGTGTTGGCGATCCACAGCGTCGTCACGGCGAAGATCCGCGGGTCCAGGCCCACCTGCCGCGCCACGGCCAGGCCCACCGGGGTGAGGAGGACCGCGGTGGTGTCGATCGACAGCACCACGGTGCAGACCACCGCGAGGGCCGAGAACAACAGCCAGAGCGCCCACGCGCGATGCCGCCCCCAGCGTGCCACCTGGTGGCCGGCGACGTCGAACACCCCGGCCCGCTCGGCGACCTCCGCGGTCACGGTGATGGCGAGGAGGAAGACGACGACGGGGACGAGCCGCTCGACCATCCCGGCCACGGCGGTGCCGTCGACGACCGTCACGGGGCGGTGACGTCGAGCACCCAGGGGGCGCCGGGCTTCTCGGGCGCGTGGAGCTCGACCGCGAACGCACCGGCGACGACGTCGGCCAGCGCCGGCACCGAACGCGGGGCGACGCCGGCGACGCAGAGGTGCCGGGCGACGAGGCCGCGGGTGTGCTTGGCCATGTGGCTCGCTCCCGGCACCCGGACCTGCACCCACCGGTGGGCGAGGTCCTTCCCGGGTCGCCACGCCGCGGCGTAGGCCGCCGACCGGCAGTCGACGACGACCCCACGGCCCACGGCCTCGGGGAGCACGGTGTCGAGCACCGGCCGCCACGCGCCGGCGAGCGCCCCGACGCCGGGGAGCGTCACGGCCATCGACAGGCGGTAGGCGGTGATCCGGTCGGTGGGGCGGACCGCGCCGTGCAGCGCCGACACGACGACGAGCCAGCGGTTGGCCCGGCGGCGGGCGGCGGTGTCGAGGGAAGCGAGGTCGAGGGCGTCGTAGAGGACGCCGGTGTAGACCTCGGCGGCCGGGGTGGAGGGAGCGGTGGCGAGCGCGAGGTTGCGGGCGACCTCGTCGCGGAGGCCCTCGGTGACGCCGAGGACGTCGAGGGCGTCGGGGGCGCCGCTCGCGGTGGCGAGGGCGGCGGCCACGCGCTCGCGCGTGGGTCCCAGCTCGGGGAACGACCACGTCGCGGGATCGGCCGGCTTCCCGCGGCGACGGTTCGACTTCGACTCCGACGGCGGGAGCAGGATCAGCACCGGGACAGCCTAGGCGGGTTAGCGTGGCCGACGTGCCCCACCCCAAGGTCGTCCTCGCCCCCACCGACGCCGACGTGCCCGAGGGGAGCCTGGCCGCGCTGCGCGCCCGGTTCGCCGCGGTGCGCGAGGAGCTCGGGCTCTCGCTCGACTACCCGGCCGACGCGCTCGCCGAGGCGCAGCGGGTGGCGGCCGACCCGCCCTCGCGGCCGGACCTCGACGAGACCGACGTCCCGTTCTTCACCATCGACCCGCCCGGCTCGATGGACCTCGACCAGGCGATGCACCTCGAGCGCGACGGCGAGGGCCACCGCATCCGCTACGCCATCGCCGACGTCCCCGCCTTCGTCCTGCCCGGCAGCGCGCTCGACCAGGTGACGCGCGAGCGCGGCCAGACGATCTACTGCCCCGACGTCCGCGTGCCGCTGCACCCCGAGGTCCTGTCCGAGGACGCCGCGAGCCTGCTCCCCGACGTCGTGCGACCCGCCTACGTGTGGGACCTGCGCCTCGACGGTGCGGGGGTGATCACCTCGGCCGAGGTGCACCGGGCGCTGGTCCGCAGCGTCGAGCGGCTCGACTACGCCACGGTCCAGGCGGCCGTCGACGCCGGCACCGACGACGAGCGCTTCCTCCTGCTCAAGGAGATCGGGGAGCGCCGCCTGGAGCAGGAGCGGGCCCGCGGGGGAGCGAGCCTGCCGATGCCCGAGCAGCAGGTGAGCCAGGGCGACGACGGCGGCTTCGCCCTCGAGTTCCGCCCCCCGGTGCCCGCCGAGGACTGGAACGCCCAGATCTCGCTGGCCACCGGCATGGCGGCGGCGACGATGATGATCGACGCCGGCGTCGGCATCCTGCGCACGATGCCCGCCCCCACCGAGGACGCGCTCGGGCGGTTCCGCCGGGCGGCCCGCGGCCTCGGGGTCGAGTGGCCGCAGGGGCAGTCGTACGGCGACCTCATCCGCAGCCTGGACCGCACGAACCCGCGCCACCTCGCCCTCATCCACGAGGCCACGACGCTGTTCCGCGGCGCCGGCTACACCGCCTTCGACGGACCGGCCCCGGACGAGCGCGAGCACGGCGCCGTCGCTGCGCCCTACGCCCACGTCACCGCGCCGCTGCGCCGGCTCGTCGACCGCTTCGGGCTCGTCGTGTGCGCGGCGGTCTCGCAGGGCGACCAGGTCCCCGACGAGATCCGCGCCGCGCTGCCCGGCGTCCCCGAGCTGATGGCCGCCTCCGACCGGGTGGCCCGCTCGGCCGAGCGGGCCTGCGCCGACGCCACCGAGGCCGCCCTGCTCCACGGCCGCGAGGGGGAGACCCTGCGGGCCGTGGTCGTCGACCACGCGGAGAAGGGGATGGACGTCCAGCTCGTCGACCTTCCCGTCCTCGCCCGCGTCTCCGGCGATCGGGCCGAGCTGGGCTCGGAGGTCGACGTCGTCGTCGAGGGCGCCGACATCGCCGCCGGGAAGGTCGACCTGCGACGCGCCTGACCTGCGCGCGCCCCTACACTGGCGCACGGACGAGTCGGGCGGACGGTCGCGTCGGTGGGCAACCACCGCCGAGGAAGGTCCGGGCTCCACAGGGCAGGATGGTGGCCAACACCCACCCGGGGTGACCCGCGGGACAGTGCCACAGAGAACAGACCGCCTCGCCCGCGCAAGCGGGCGCGGTAAGGGTGAAACGGTGGTGTAAGAGACCACCAGCGGCCTGGGTGACCAGGTCGGCTCGGTAAACCCCATCCGGAGCAAGCCCAGACAGTGTGCGTTCGAGGGCGGCCCGCCCGAGCACACGGGTAGGGCGCTGGAGGTGGTCGGCAACGGCCACCCGAGATGGATGACCGTCACCGCGCGGCCGGCGACGGCGGCGCGGGACAGAACCCGGCCTACAGCCCGACTCGTCCCTCGCCCGTCGCGGGCGCGCCAGGGAAAGTCCTCGACGCACGGCGCGGATCGGCGAGGATGGCGGGGTGACCTCCGCCGAGCCCCTCCACCTCCCCGGGCCGGCCCATGCCCTCCTCAACGCCGTCTCCGCGATGTCGTCGGACCTGGACCTGCGCAGCGTCCTCATCCGGATCGTCGAGGCAGCCACGGCTCTCACCACGGCGTCCTACGGCGCGCTCGGGGTTGTGGGGGCCGACGGCCTGCTCACCGAGTTCGTCACCACCGGCATCGACGACGAGACCCACCGGCGCATCGGCGACCTGCCCCACGGGCGGGGGATCCTCGGCCTGCTCGTCAAGGAGCCGCGCGCCATCCGGATGCACGACCTGTCGGCGCACCCGCAGTCGGTGGGCTTCCCGGCGCACCACCCGCCGATGTCGGCCTTCCTCGGCGTCCCCGTGCGCATCCGGGGCACCGTGTTCGGAAACCTCTACCTCACCGAGAAGGCCGACGGGAGCGACTTCACCGCGCAGGACGAGGAGCTCGTCGAGGCCCTGGCCCGGGCTGCGGGGTTCGTCATCGAGAACGCGCGGGCGTACGGCATCAGCGAGCGGCGGCGGCAGTGGCTCGAGGCCACGGCCGAGCTCACCGAGGCGCTCCAGCCGCCGGTCGACCTGGCGCGCGCGTTGGACCGGGTGGCGACCACCGCCCGCTCGGTCACCGGGGCGGCCGCCACGGCCATCCTCGTCCTCGGCGACGACGGCAGTCCTCTCGCGGTGAGCAGCGCCTCGGACGACGCCGAGGACCTCGACGCCGTGCACGCCGCGCTCGCCGCGGTGTCGGCCACGATGGCGCGGGGGGCGGGCGAGGACCCGCTCGAGCTGGTGGCGGGGTCGTACGCGGCGGTCGCCATCCCGCTGCGGGCGCACCTGGGCGACCACGGCGTGCTCGTCGCGCTCCACGACCCCGCGGCGGAACGGCGAGGCGTCGAGGAGCTCGAGCTGCTCACCTCCTTCGCCGACCAGGCGGGGCTGGCGCTGGACCGGGCCCAGGCGGTGGCCGACCGGGCCGAGCTCGCCGTCATCTCCGACCGCGAGCGGATCGCCCGCGACCTGCACGACGTGGTGATCCAGCGGCTGTTCGCCACCGGCCTGCAGCTGCAGGGCATCTCGATGCTCGCGGCGGGCTCGGAGGTCGCCGAGCGGCTCGAGCGGGCGGTGGGCGAGCTCGACCTCACCATCAAGGACATCCGGGGGACGATCTTCGAGCTCCAGGACCGCGGCTCTGGCTCGCTGCGCCACGAGGTGCGGGCCCTGGTCCGCGAGTACGTCCCGGTCCTCGGGTTCACCCCGACGGTCCGCACGGTCGGTCCGGTCGACGCGGCGGTCCCGCCGGAGGTCCGGGCGCACCTGCTGCCGGTGCTGCGCGAGGCCATCTCCAACGTGGCCCGCCACGCCGGTGCGGGCACGGCCGAGGTCGAGCTCGAGGTCCGCGACCACGAGCTGGTCCTCACCGTCGCCGACGACGGAGCCGGGATGCCGCCCGACCGGCCCGAGAGCGGGCTGCGCAACGCCCGCCGACGGGCCGACGGGCTGGGCGGCACCCTCGGGCTGGCGCCGAACGCGCCGTCGGGCACCGTCCTCACCTGGCGGGTCCCGCTCGGCGGGGGATGACGCGGATCGGCCACCCGCGCGCAGCGACGGGTGGCCGACCGGCCGGTGCCGGGACTACCGGAGGAACGCGACGCGCTCCGCGACCCGGGTGCCGGCCCACCAGCGACCCAGGCCCCAGGTGGTCCCTGCCGCACCGGCCGCCAGGACGGCCATCGCGATGACGCCGATGACGTGGTCGTCGACGACCGGGTTGTTCTCCAGCGGCAGCACCGCGGCGTACATGAACGCGTACATCAGGGCCCCGGCCGCGGTGGCGAGACGCATGGCCACCCCGGCGAGCAGGGCGACGCCGATGCCGAGCAGCCCGAGCATGAACAGCCAGTCCACGAGGGCGCTGCCGGCCATGCCGTTGAAGACCGTCTTGAACGGGTTGCCCTCGGGGACCGCGAAGCTGAGGAAGCCCTTCGTGGGGCTGCCGCCGTTGATCCACGCGGCGTCGCCGAACCGGTCGAGGTTGCCCTTCTGGTCGTACCCGGTGTGGAAGCCGAGGGCGAAGGTCTTGTCGAGGAACGCCCACAGGAAGGTGACGCCGTAGGCGATGCGCAGGGCCGCGAGCGAGCGGTCGAGCCACGTCGGCCGGTCGGCGGTCTGGGCGGTGGGGCCGCTGGTGCGGTCGGTGCGGTGACGGGTCGTGGTGCTCATGGTGGGCTCCTCGTGAGGTGGTGCTCTTGCTGTCACCTCGAGCGTGCTCCGGCCGCCGCCGGTCGGGCAGGGCACGTGGTCACCGGGTCGTGGGACCAAGGTCCCCTCGCGCGGGTGCCGTCCGGCGGTGGCTCAGGCCTGCGGGCCGTGCGGGTCGCGCAGCAGGCGCGAGGCCAGCACCGCGGCCTGGGTGCGGCGTTCGACGCCGAGCTTGGCCAGGATCGTGGACACGTAGTTCTTCACGGTCTTCTCGGCGAGGAACATCTGCTCGCCGATCTGCCGGTTGGTCATGCCCTGCGCGATGAAGCCCAGGAGGCGGCGCTCCTGCTCGGTCAGCCCGGCCAGCTCCGGCGCGCCCGTGTCGCCGCTGCGCACCCGCTCCAGGACCCGGGCGGTGAGGGAGGGGTCGATGAGCGAGTTGCCGGCGGCCACCTGGCGGATCGCCCCCACGAGGTCGTTGCTGCGGATGTCCTTGAGGACGTACCCCGAGGCGCCGGCCATGATGGCGGCGAACAGCGCGTCGTCGTCGTCGTACGACGTGAGGATCAGCGCCTTGATCGACGGGTCCACCGACCGAATGGCGCGGCACACCTCGATGCCGGACCCGTCGGACAGCCGGGCGTCGAGGACGGCGACGTCGGGTCGCAGGGCGGGGATCCTCGCCACGGCCTCCGCGGCGGTGGCGGCCTCGCCGACCACCTCGATGTCGTGGCGCTCGAGGAGGAAGCGCAGGCCCTCGCGGACCACGTCGTGGTCATCGAGGAGGAAGACGCGCACCGGGTCCACGTCGGCAGTCTAGGAGGGTGCGCTGCCCGGCCGTCGGCCTCCGGGGGTCAGGCCGTGTGCCGGGCGTGGCCGGGGGTGGTCTCGGGCTCGCTGCCGAGGCGGCGGCCGGTGAGCTCGCTCCACGGGATCCGCAGGAACAGGGCCCGGCCGCCGCTCGCCCACGGCTGCGGCTCCCACACCGCACGGATGTGGTCGACCTCGACCTGCTCGCGCACGACCTCGGCCCGACCCCGGGCGACGACGCTCCAGCCCTGGCGGCTCGCCGCGTCGAACGCGTCGACCTCGAAGGCGACCATGGCACCGCGACCGTGGGTGCCGAGCAGGCTGTACGGCGAGGTCCGCACGACGATCGCCGAGTCGACCACCGAGTAGTTGAGGGGCACGATGTGCGGCCCGTCGGGGGCGGCGAGGGCCAGGCGGCCCGCGACCCCGGAGCGCAGCAGGGCGGTGCACTCGGAGTAGCTGAGCGGGCGTGGGTGCGGCATCACCGTGGTCCGTCGGTCCTGGTCACGTCCCCGATCCTGCGGCGGACGCGGCAACGGCGGCAGGGCCATTGGTCCCGGAACCCGGGGGCCGTCGGGCCCGGATGACGGCGCCGGGCGCCATGGCCCCCGTCGACACGAGCCCGGACATGGTGCGACCCCGGTGCGCCGGCCCTTCGCCGCGGGCAGGGGGAACGCGGCGAGGTCCTGGCGCACCGGGGTCGAGGACCGGATGGTGCCCCCGGTCGAGAGAGATGGCCGGTGCAGGGTTCCTGCCATCTCGTGTCGCTGGTCGGTGCAGGGTTCCTCCCTGCGACATGGGGAAACCATGTCAGGGGACGGCGCCGATGTGGGGGTTTTTGTCGCTCGCATCGTCCGAACGGCGCCTCGGACGGTCCGAGCAGACGAGGCGTGTCGCCTGACATCCGCCGTCTGCGCGCCCCCGACCTGCGAGAACCGTGGTCGGGAGGGGCTCCGGGCAGCGTTTCGTGTCGTATCTTCAGCAGACACCGACGTGCCGTGCCGAAGGACCCCGATGACCGCTGATGCCCCGTTCGACCACGAGTCCGCCCGCACCACGGTCCTGGCGGCCGTGCGCGACCTCGACGGGGCGTGCGTGCGCGACGTGCTGCTCCAGTCGCTCCTGGTCTCCGGCGTCGACGCCACGGTCACCGAGGTCGTCATGCCGGTGCTCAGGGCGGTGGGGGACGCCTGGGAGACCGGCGAGCTCAGCGTGCTGCACGAACACTTCGTCTCCAGCTCGTTCCGCGGCGTGCTCGGTGAGCTGCGGATGCCGGTGCAGGGCGAGCAGGTGCGCACCGTGGTGCTCGCGTGCCCGCCCCACGAGCTGCACGACCTGCCCCTCGAGCTGTTCGGGGCCATGCTGCACGCGCGCTGGTGGCGGGTGGTCAGCCTCGGTGCCAACACCCCGATGACGGCGATCGGCGAGGCCGTGCGCTTCCTGCGGGCCGACGCGTGCGTCATCGCCGGCGTGCGTCGGTCGGCCTTCGAGTCGCGCGTGCCCTCGCTGACCCGACTCGGGAGCCGCGTCCCGCTCTTCCTCGCGGGGGAGGGTGCGGCAGCGCTGGCGAGCGCTCCGCCCGGCACGACGATCCTGCCGCGCTCGCTGCGCGAGGCAGCGGTGCTCGTCGACTCCGTGGGCGCCCCCGTCGCGGCCGCGGCCGTCACGAGCCCGGCGCCGGCCCCCGAGATGGCCGGGGCCGGTGGCGTCGACGACGACGGGGCGAGCGCGGTCGGCTGACCGCCGTCCGGGCCCGCGCCGGTCGTACGGTGGGGCCATGCGGATCACCCACCTCGGCCACGCCTGCCTCCTCGTCGAGGCCGCGGACGCGCGCGTCCTCATCGACCCCGGGACCTTCTGCGAGGACCTGTCCGAGGTCCGCGACCTCGATGCCGTGCTCGTCACCCACCAGCACCCGGACCACCTCGACCCCGGCCGCGTCCCCGCCCTGGTCGCCGCCAACCGCGGTGTCGTCGTGCTCTGCGACCCGATGAGCGTCGAGGTCCTCGAGCGCCTCGGGGTGGAGGCCCGAGACCACTCGGGTGGGGCCACGACGGTCGGCGGCGTCACCGTCACCCCGTTCGGGCAGCAGCACGCCCTCATCCACGACGACCTCCCGCGCATCACGAACGTCGGGGTCCGCCTCGACGCCGACGGTGAGCCCTCGTTCTTCCACCCGGGTGACGCCCTCGACGCCGAGCCCGGGCAGGTCGACGTCCTCGCCTTCCCGCTCCAGGCGCCGTGGCAGCGCAGCCGCGACATGACGGCGTTCCTGCGCCGGCTGGCCGCTCCGCACGCCGTCCCCGTGCACGACGGGCTGCTGCAGAAGCGGGGCCGCGACCTCTACCTCGGCCAGGCCGGGCAGCTGGGGTCACCGGACACGCGCCTGCACGACCTCGCCGGCCGTGGCGCGGTGGAGTTCGCCGCGGGCGAGTAGCCCCCCGACACTCAGCTGGTGTGGCGGCCGCGCTCGTTCTGCACACCGGTGGCCAGGACGGCGGCGCCGATGATGCCCGCCTTGTTCTTCAGCGTCGCCGGGATGATCTCGGTGCGCAGGTCGAGCAGCGGGAGGAACTGGTCGGAGTCCTTGGAGACGCCGCCGCCGACGACGATGAGGTCGGGCCAGAGCAGGTCCTCGAGGCGGCGGTAGTACTGCTGCAGGCGGGCGGCCCACTCCTCGTAGCTGAGGTCCTCGCGGGTCTTCGCCGAGGACGCGGCGATCGTCTCGGCGTCGACGCCGTCGATCTCGAGGTGGCCGAGCTCGGAGTTCGGCACCAGCACACCGCGGTTGAAGATCGCGGTGCCGATGCCGGTGCCGAGCGTGGTGAGGACTACGAGCCCGTCGTGCCCCTTGGCCGCGCCGAAGTGCAGCTCGCCGACGCCGGCGGCATCTGCGTCGTTGACGACGACGACGTCGTGCTGGAGGCGGTCCTCGAGGAGCTTCTCGATCTCGCAGCCGATCCACGACTTGTCGATGTTCGCGGCCGTCTTGACGACGCCGTGCTGCACGACCCCCGGGATGGTCACGCCGATGGGGGAGTCGCTGCGGACCTCGTCGAAGTGGTCGACGACCTGGGCGATGACGTCGCACACGGCCTCGGGGGTGGAGACCGAGGGGGTGTCGATGCGCAGGCGCTTCTGGGCGAACTCGCCCTTGCCGAGGTCGACGGGTGCGCCCTTGATGCCGCTGCCGCCGACGTCGATGCCGAGGGGATGTCCGGTGCTCATGCTGCGTCTCCCTGGGTGAGGATCTCGGGTCCGTCGTCGGTGACGAGGATCGTGTGCTCGAACTGTGCCGAACGACGGCGGTCCTTGGTGACCACCGTCCACCTGTCGTCCCACATGTCCCACTCCGGGGTGCCGAGGTTGAGCATGGGTTCCACGGTGAAGGTCATGCCCGGCTCGATGACGGTGTCGTAGGACGGCGCCGCGTCGTAGTGGGGGACGATCAGCCCGCTGTGGAACGCCGTGCCGATGCCGTGGCCGGTGAAGTCGCGCACCACCCCGTAGCCGAAGCGCCGCGCGTAGCTCTCGATGACGCGGCCGATGACGTTGATCTCCCGACCGGGGCGGGCGGCGCGGATGCCGCGCATCATCGCCTCCTTCGTCCGCTCGACGAGGAGGCGCGACTCCTCGTCGACGTCGCCGACGAGGTAGGTGGCGTCGGTGTCGCCGTGGACGCCGCCGATGAAGGCGGTGATGTCGATGTTGACGATGTCGCCGTCCTCGAGGCGGCGGTCGTCGGGGATGCCGTGGCAGACGACCTCGTTGACCGACGTGCACAGCGACTTGGGGAAGGCCTTGTAACCGAGCGTCGACGGGTAGGCGCCGTGGTCGAGGAGGTACTCGTGGCCGACCCGGTCGATCTCGTCGGTGGTGACCCCCGGCGCGATGACGGCGGCGGCCGCGGCCATCGCGTTCGCGGCGATGCGGCCGGCGACGCGCATCCGCTCGATCGTCTCGGCGTCCTTGACCTCGGGGCCCGTGTAGCGCACCGGCTGGGGCTTGTCGACGTACTCGGGTCGGGCGATGCTCGCGGGGACCCCCCGGCGCGGAGAGATCGTCCCTGGGGCGACGGAGGCGTACGTCAACGGCATACGGTGAGTCTAGGCACGACGCCCGAACCCGATCCTCAGGAGGAACCCCATGCCCTACTGGTACAACGTCGACTCCGGAGCCGTCGAGACCGACGACGACCGCAGCCAGGACGCCAACGTCATGGGTCCCTACGACAGCCACGAGGCCGCGGCGAACGCCCTCCAGCACGCCCGCGAGAACACCGAGAAGTGGGACCGCGAGGACAAGGAGTGGTCCTCGGGCGGCAGCTTCGACTCCGAGGCCCAGGAGGACTGAGCCCCCGCGGGTCCCACGCTCCGCGTGGGTCGCGCCTAGGGGCGGCGCCAGACGGAGACGTGGGACTCGCTGTCGCCGGTGAACGGGTCGCCCTGCCAGGTCGACCAGCGGCTCTCGGGCTCGAGGCCGGCGAGCTGGGCCATGAGGTCGCACTCCTCGGGCCAGACGTAGCGGTAGTGGTGGACCCCGTACCGGAAGCGGCCGTCCTCCTCACGCGTCCAGTGGTGCGAGGTGCCCTGCTGCCCGACGAGGTCGTAGGTGTCGACGCCGAGGTGCCCGTCGCTGACGTCGAACGGGACGGCGGTCTGCCCGGGCGGGAGCCGGCGCAGCGACGGGACGCCGATCTCGACCAGGAACCGCCCACCCGGCCCGAGGTGCCGTGCCGCGTTGCGGAAGCAGGCCACCTGCTCGGCCTGGGTGCGCAGGTTCCCCAGCGTGTTGAACACGAGGTAGACCAGCGAGAACTCGCCCGGCACCGTCGCGGCGGCCATGTCCCCGACGACGACCGGCAGGTCGGGGCGCTTGGCGTGCAGCCGGTCGACCATCGGCTGCGAGAGCTCGATCCCGCTGACGTCCACACCCCGCTCGGCCAGCGGGATGGCCACGCGCCCCGTGCCGACCGCGAGCTCGAGCACCCGACCGCCGCACGCCAACCCGACGAGCCGGTCGACCGTGGGGTCGAGCACCTCCGGGCGGAACATCGCCGTCGACGACTCGTCGTAGCGTTCGGCCGCCTCGGCGGTCCACAGGTCGCTGCTCGTCATCGCCCCACCCTCACCCGCCGCCACCGGGGAGGGCCACCGGATTTCCGCGGACCGGTCAGCCGGCGCGGCGGCGGTGGACCGAGACGGCGTAGTCACCGCCGGTCACGAAGGGCTGCCTGTCCCACGTGGCGTAGCGCCCGATGAAGGCGAGCCCGGCGGCGTCGGCGAGCCGGTCGTACGAACGCAGGTCCACGCGTGCCGCCGCCCGCGGCAGCGACCCCCCGAGGCCGAACCCGGCCACGAGGTACCCGCGCGGGGCGAGGTGCGTCGCCAGCCGCTCGAGCACGGTCCCCAGCGTCCCGTCGGCGAGGTAGGGCACGACGTTGCCGGCGAGGACGACGGCGTGGAACTCCTGCTCGGTGCGCAGGTCGAGGGTCGACAGGTCGGCGACGACGAACCGGGTGTCGACGTCCTCCTGGCGGGCGATGGCGACGAGGTCGGCGTCGGCATCGACCCCGATCGCGGTGTGCCCCAACCGGGTCAGCTCCGAGGCCACCCGCCCGAACCCGCACCCGGCGTCGAGCACGCGGGAGGGCGGCGGGACGAGCTCGGTGACGAAGCGGGCCTCGCCGTGGAGGTCCTCACCGGCCTGCTCGAGGTCGAGGAAGCGGCGCCGGTACGCGGCCGCGGCCTCGGGCCCGCTCTGGAGGGCCGACCAGCGGGTGGGCGAGGGGGCGTTCGGGGTGTCCATGGGCCACATGCCGGTGCGACGTCCTTCCGGAGCCGTTGGTTTCAGGCGTCGAACGAGTGCTCGGCGGCCGGGAAGGTGCCGCCCGCGACGTCGGCGGCGTAGGCCACCGCGGCGTCGTGGAGGGCGCCGCGCAGGTCGGCGTACTTCTTGACGAACCGGGGAGCCCGCCCGCCGCGCAGCCCGGCCATGTCCTGCCAGACGAGGACCTGGGCGTCGCAGTGCGGCCCGGCGCCGATGCCGATGGTCGGGATCCGCAGCGCCTCGGTGACCTTGGCGGCGGCCGGGGCGGGCACCATCTCCATGACGATCGCGAAGCAGCCGGCCTCCTCCAGGGCCAGCGCGTCGTCGAGGAGCTTGTCGGCGCCGGAGCCGCGGCCCTGGACCTTGTAGCCGCCGAGGACGTGCTCGCTCTGCGGGGTGAACCCGATGTGGCCCATGACGGGGATGCCGGCGCGCACGAGGAGCTCGACCTCCGGCACCATCGCCCGGCCGCCCTCGAGCTTCACGGCGTGGGCGAGCCCCTCCTTCATGAACCGCGTGGCGGTGGCCAGCGCCTGCTGCGGGCTGGCCTGGTAGGACCCGAACGGCAGGTCGGCGACGACCATCGCGTGACGCGCGGCGCTCGTCACGGCCTTGACGAGGGGCACCAGGTGGTCGACGGTCACCGGCACCGTGGTCTCGAAGCCGTAGACGTTGTTGCCCGCGCTGTCACCCACGAGGAGCACCGGGATCCCGGCCTCGTCGAAGATCTCGGCGGTGTACATGTCGTACGCCGTGAGCATCGTCCACTTCTCCCCGCGCTCCTTCATCTGGAGCAGGTGCGGGATGCGGATGCGGCGCTGCGGCGCGGCCTGCGCCCCGGTCCCGTAGGGGGCCGTGGACTCCGGGGCGGGGGCGGTCGAGGACGGCGTCGGCTCGCTCATGCGCCGATCGTATGCCTGCCCCCGGGGTCCGTCAGCGGCCCTTGTCGGGAGGATCACCGGCCGCCGTGCACAGGTCACCGAAGAATTTGCTGAGTTCCTCCCCCTTATGGAACGGCTCCAGATGTGGTGAGGTGTCCGCGGCCCACGTGCAGGGCCTGGGCTCACCCACTTGGAGGAATCGTGAAGCCACGCATCATCGCGGCCGCAACAGGGGCGGCCGCCCTCGCCTGTGCCCTCGCCGTCCAGGCGCCGGCGCAGGCGCAGCAGACCAACGACGCGCCCAGCGCGTCGACGGCCACCAAGCGGCCGGACAACCGTCCCGGCCCGAAGACCGCCGAGCAGCAGCGCAAGCAGGCCAAGGCCCTCGCGCTCCTGCGCAAGGGCAAGGCCCAGCTCAAGCCCCAGAAGGGCGGCGGCGCGACCGTGGCCCTGACGAACGCCGCAGGGGAGACCGAGTTCGCCGAGTTCCCGGTCGACAAGACCGACAAGGTCTTCACGATCCTGTCGGAGTTCGGCGAGACGCCGGCCCCCGGCAAGCTCGGTTCCGACCCGGGGCCGCTGCACAACGAGATCGCGGAGCCCGGGGCGGACGACAACTCCACCTACTGGATCCCGGACTTCGACAAGGCGCACTACGAGCGGATGTTCAACGGCCCCTCGCCGTCGTTCGCCGACTTCTACGCCAAGCAGTCCGGTGGCAAGTACACCGCGATCAACACGGTGAGCGACTGGGTCAAGGTGCCCGGCAACTCCTCCACCTACGGTGACAACACCGTCGAGGACTACGGCGGCTCGTGGGCCTTCATCCGCGACTCGGCCAACGCCTGGTACGCCAAGGAGAAGGCGGCCGGCAAGACCGACGCCCAGATCAAGACCTACCTCGCGCGGTTCGACGTCTGGGACCGCAACGACTACGACGGCGACGGCAACTTCAACGAGGCCGACGGCTACATCGACCACTTCCAGGCCGTGCACTCCGGTGCGGGCGAGGAGGCCGGCGCCCCCGAGGACGCCATCTGGTCGCACCGCTGGTTCGCCTACCCCGGCGGCGCCGGTACCGCGGGCCCGACGCAGAACCGCAACGGCGGCACCCAGATCGGTGACTCCGGCCTGTGGATCGGCGACTACACCGTCGAGCCCGAGAACGGCGGCCTGGGCGTGTTCACGCACGAGTTCGGCCACGACCTGGGCCTCCCGGACTACTACGACACCGCCGGTGGCGAGAACGGCACCGCGTTCTGGACGATCATGTCGTCGGGCTCCTGGCTCAACGAGGGTGAGGCCGCGGGCGACGCCATCGGCACCACCCCCGGTGGCTTCGGCCCCGAGGAGAAGCTCTTCCTCGGCTGGCTCGACCACTCGACGGTGACCGCCGGCACGTCCGGCACCTACACGCTCAGCCCGTCGGAGCAGACGCTCACCGGGCAGGACCAGGCGGTCAAGGTCAACCTCCCGGACTCGTCCTACACCGACGCGTACACCACCCCGAAGACCGGGTCGTACGCCTGGTGGTCCGGTCGGGGCGACGACCTCAAGAACACCCTGACCCGCAGCCTGAACGTGACGGCGGGACAGACGGTCACCGTCACGGCCGACCTCTGGTACCAGATCGAGGAGGCCTACGACTACCTCTACGCCGAGTACTCGACCAACGGTGGAACCACCTGGACCCAGGCCGGCACCGCGATCACGGGCGAGGGGGCGAAGTGGTCGGGCAAGCGCTGGACCTTCAAGCCGACCACGACCGGCGCGGCGACGTTCCGCTTCCGCTACGCCACCGACGGCGGGTACAACGAGGCCGGTGCGTTCATCGACAACATCGCCATCAAGCTCGGCAACACGGTCGCGGTGACCGACGGGGCCGAGAGCGGTGACAACGGCTGGACCTCGGTCGGCTGGAAGCGCTCCACCGGGACCGAGAAGCGGTCCGGCGAGCGCTACTACCTGCTCGAGAACCGTCAGTACGTCGGGTACGACCACACCCTGCAGGTGGGGCCCTACCAGTTCGACAAGGCGTACACCGCTCCGGACCACGTCGAGCGCTTCCCGTTCCAGAACGGGATGCTCGTCTGGCTGGTCGACCACGGCCAGCCCGACAACAACGTCATCACGCACCCGGGCGCCGGGTACGCGATGCCGGTCGACGCCCGTCCGAACACGCTCACCTACAGCGACGGCAGCAGCCCGAGCAACCGGCGTGAGCCGTTCGACGCCGTCTTCGGCCTCGAGCAGATGGACCCGGTCTGCCTCCACAAGGAGGTCGCGGTCAAGGCCAACGGCAAGACGACGATCCAGACGCTCCTGGCGTGCAACGAGCGGCCCGGCATGCGTGACCCGAAGCCGACCTTCGACGACTCGGACGTCAACGCCTACTACGACCTCGCCGCGCCGCAGAACTCGGTGAAGGTGGCCGGGGTCGGCGTCACGGCGACCGTCACGGGCGGCACCACCGGGTCGCTGACGGTCAAGGTCAGCAACCCCGCGGCGAAGCCCTGACCGGCTGACCGCAGCACGACGAGGAGGGGCCCCGGCGACCGCCGGGGCCCCTCCCGCGGTCCCGGGGGAGAGGCGCACACCGTCCGGAGCATGTCGGTGTCACACGAGGGACACACGGGTGCGGCAGGATCGGACCATGGACCGTCAGCAGGAGTTCGTCCTCCGCACCATCGAAGAGCGCGACATCCGGTTCGTCCGGCTCTGGTTCACCGACGTGCTCGGCACCCTGAAGTCCGTGGCGATCGCCCCGGCCGAGCTCGAGGGCGCCTTCGCCGAGGGCATCGGCTTCGACGGCTCGGTCATCGAGGGGTTCGCCCGCGTCTACGAGGCCGACATGCTCGCCAAGCCCGACCCGAGCACCTTCCAGGTGCTGCCGTGGCGCGGCGAGAGCCCCGGCACCGCGCGGATGTTCTGCGACCTCACCCTCCCCGACGGCACGCCGAGCATGGCCGACCCGCGCCACGTCCTCCAGCGCGCGCTGACCAAGGCCGCCGACCAGGGCTTCACGTTCTACACGCACCCCGAGATCGAGTTCTTCCTCCTCAAGCAGGGCTGGGAGCCGGGTCGCGCGCCCGAGCCGATCGACCAGTCGGGGTACTTCGACCACGTCCCGCACGGCAACAGCCACGACTTCCGCCGCGCCGCCATCGGCATGCTCGAGACGATGGGCATCTCCGTCGAGTTCAGCCACCACGAGGGCGCCCCCGGCCAGAACGAGATCGACCTGCGCTACGCCGACGCGCTCTCCACGGCCGACAACATCATGACCTTCCGCGCGGTCATCAAGGAGGTCGCCCTCGAGCAGGGCATCGTCGCCTCCTTCATGCCCAAGCCGTTCGCCGAGCACCCCGGCTCGGCCATGCACACCCACCTCTCGCTGTTCGAGGGCGACACCAACGCCTTCCACGAGCCCGGCTCCCCGTACCAGCTCTCGAAGGTCGCCCGGCAGTTCATCGCCGGCCTGCTCCACCACGGCGCCGAGATCACCGCGGTCACCAACCAGTGGGTCAACTCCTACAAGCGGCTCTGGGGTGGCGGCGAGGCCCCGGCCCACCTGACCTGGGGGCACAACAACCGCTCCGCGCTGGTCCGGGTGCCGATGTACAAGCCGAACAAGGGCAACAGCAGCCGCGTCGAGGTGCGCAGCCTCGACTCCGCGTGCAACCCGTACC
Organism: Oryzobacter telluris; assembly: GCF_043099285.1. GTDB lineage: Bacteria > Actinomycetota > Actinomycetes > Actinomycetales > Dermatophilaceae > Oryzobacter > Oryzobacter telluris. The sequence continues at coordinate 1,972,355 of NZ_CP170723.1, forward strand.
TCGCGTTCGCCGTCCTGCTCTCCGCCGGGCTCAAGGGCATCGAGGAGGGCTACGAGCTCCCGCCGGAGACCGAGGACGACGTCTGGAGCCTCACCGACGCCGAGCGCCGGGCCATGGGCATCCAGCCCCTGCCGGCCAGCCTCAGCGAGGCGATCACGGTGATGGAGAACAGCGACCTCGTCGCGGAGACCCTCGGCGAGCACACCTTCGACTTCTTCCTGCGCAACAAGCGGGCGGAGTGGAACGACTACCGCAACCAGGTCACCGCCTTCGAGCTCGATCGCTACCTGCTCCGACTCTGACGGGCATGAGCTCCCGCGGGCCCGGCTCCGTCCCGGCCGCCATCGCGCGGCTCGGCTTCGACGACCCCTCACGCGCGCACGCCCTCCTCCAGGACCCCGCGGTCGCCGACCTCATCCGCTCGCGCGAGCACATCGAGGAGCACGGGCTCGCCGAGGCGCTGGCCGCCGTCCCCGACCCCGACGGCGCGCTCCTCGGGCTCGTCCGGTTCATGGAGGCCGCGAACCGGGTCGCCGCGCTGCGTGGCCCGGTCACGGCCGCGATGGGCGCGCCGGGGGTCGCGCGCGACCGGCTCCTCGCGGTCCTCGGGTCCTCGGCCGCGCTCGGGGACCACCTCTGCGCGCACCCGCACCACTGGGTGGCCGTCACCGAGGCGTCCCGGCTCACCGTCGACCAGCGGGTCGAGCGGCTCGTCGGTGCGGTGTCCGACCCCGGTGACGTCCCGGCGGTCGACGTGCTGCGCACCGCGTACCGCGAGCAGCTGCTCGGCATCGCCGCGCTCGACCTCACCTCGCCCGACCCGGTGCGCACCCTGCCCGACACGGCCGGTGCCCTCGCCGACCTGGCGCAGGCCGCGCTCGAGGCGGCCCTCGTCATCGCCCGCGCCGAGGTCGGTGACGCCGCGGCGCGCACGCGGCTGGCCGTCATCGCCATGGGGAAGACCGGCGGCTGCGAGCTGAACTACATCTCGGACGTCGACGTCATCTTCGTCGCCGAGCCGGCCGACGGCGTGGCGGAGGAGGACTCCACCGCCGTCGCCACCGACCTCGCCACCCGCCTCATGCGGATCTGCTCGGCGTCGACGGCCACGGGGTCGCTGTGGCAGGTCGACCCCGCCCTGCGGCCCGAGGGCAAGAACGGCCCGCTGGTGCGCACGGTGGCCAGCCACCGCGCGTACTACGAGCGCTGGGCCAAGACGTGGGAGTTCCAGGCGCTGCTCAAGGCCCGGGCGGTGGCCGGCGACCCGGAGGTGGGCCGGGCCTACGTCGACGCCGTGCAGCCGATGGTGTGGCAGGCCTCCAGCCGCGAGAACTTCGTCGACGACGTCCAGGCGATGCGCCGCCGGGTGGAGGAGCACATCCCCGCCGCGGAGGCCGAGCGGCAGCTCAAGCTCGGTGCCGGAGGACTGCGCGACGTCGAGTTCTCCGTCCAGCTCCTCCAGCTCGTGCACGGTCGGGCCGACGAGTCGCTGCGCACGGGAACCACCCTCGACGGCCTGGCGGCGCTGTCCGCCGGCGGGTACGTCGGCCGTGAGGACGCCGCCACCCTCGAGGCCGCGTACCGGCTGCTGCGCACCCTCGAGCACCGCATCCAGCTGTTCCGCCTGCGGCGCACCCACCTGATGCCGACCGGAGAGGCCGACCTGCGTCGCCTCGGTCGCGCCCTGGGACACCGGTCCTCGCCCGCCGAGGCGGTGCTGGCGCAGTGGCGAACCCAGAAGCGCGAGGTGCGGCGCCTGCACGAGCGGATCTTCTACCGGCCGCTGCTCTCCGCCGTCGCCCGGCTGTCCGACTCCGACGTCCGGCTCACCCCGGAGGCCGCGCGCGAGCGGCTCTCGGCGCTGGGCTTCCGCGACCCGCGCGGCGCCCTGAAGCACCTCGAGGCGCTCACCGACGGGCTGAGCCGGCGGGCCGCCATCCAGCGCCAGCTGCTGCCGGTGATGCTCGGGTGGTTCGCCGACGAGGCCGACCCCGACGCCGGCCTGCTCGCCTTCCGCAAGATCAGCGACCAGCTCGGCTCCACGCACTGGTACCTGCGCCTGCTGCGCGACGAGGGCTCGGCGGCCGAGCGGCTCGCGCACACCCTGGCGCGCAGCCGGTTCGCCGCCGACCTGCTCGAGCAGGCACCCGAGTGCGTGCAGTTCCTCGGCGACTCGGCCGGCCTCACCCCGCGCTCGCGCGAGGACGTGCTGCGCCGGATGCGCTCGGCCGCGGGGCGCAAGGACGACCCGACGTCGGCCGTGCTGGCCGCCCGCACGGTGCGGCGCTCGGAGCTGTTCCGGATCGCCGTGGCCGACCTCTCGGGGGCGCTCCCGCTGGAGGCCCTCGGCACCTCGATGACCGACCTCACCGCGGCGCTGCTCGAGGTCACCCTCGAGGTCTGCCTGCGCGATGTCGAGGAGCGCACCGGCGCTCCCGCGCTCACCAGGCTCCTCGTCGTGGGGATGGGGCGCCTCGGCGGGGGCGAGCAGGGCTACGGCTCCGACGCCGACGTCATGTTCGTCCACGACCCGCTCCCCGGCGCCGACGAGCAGGCCGCCCAAGGCCAGGCGATGGAGGTCGTCAAGGAGCTGATCCGCCTCCTCGGTCTGCGGGGGCCCGACCCGAACCTCGACGTCGACGCCTCCCTGCGCCCCGAGGGCAAGAGCGGGCCGCTCGTGCGCTCGCTCGCGTCGTACCGCGAGTACTACGACCGCTGGTCGCTCGTCTGGGAGGCCCAGGCGCTGCTGCGTGCCACCCCGGTCGCGGGCGACCCCGAGCTGGGCGAGCGCTTCCTCGAGCTCATCGCCCCGCTGCGCTGGCCCGAGGGCGGTCTCACCGCCGACCAGGTCCGTGAGATCCGCACCCTCAAGGCGCGGATGGAGTCCGAGCGCCTCCCGCGGGGCGCCGACCGCAAGACCCACTTCAAGCTGGGCCACGGCGGCCTGTCCGACGTGGAGTGGGTCGTCCAGCTCCTCCAGCTCGCCCATGCCCACGAGCACCCTGGGCTGCGGACCCCCTCGACGATGGCGGCGCTGGGGGAGGCCGAGCGGCTCGGCCTCGTCGACCCCGGGCACGCCGCCGACCTCTCCGCGGCGTGGCGGCTGGCGTCGGCGATGCGCAACGCCGGCGTGCTCTTCCGGGCCAAGGCGCTCGAGGCCGTCCCGTCCGACCCCCGCGACGCCGACGGCATCGCCCGCATCCTCGGACTGCGCGCCGGGTCGGGCCAGGAGCTGGGGGAGCGGTACCGCCGGGTCGCGCGGCACTCGCGCGCGGCGCACGAGGCGGTCTTCTACGACGCGTGATTCCTGAGAGGGGCCGACCGGTCCCTCCGGTGGGTCGCGGCAGCCCCTGACCTGCGGACATGACATCCTGCGCCGGTGACCGAGGACCCACCCGTCTACGGGGAGTGCGAGTACGACTACGCCACGGCGTCGTGGTGGTGGTCGCCCGACGTCTACGCGGTCGCGGGGCTCGTCCCCGACGGACGCACCCCCGACGTCCAGGTCTTCGAGGCGATGCACCCGGCCGACCGGCCGGGCATCGAGCAGCGCCTCGCCCACGCCCTCGCCCACGGGCTGCCGATGTCGGGGCAGTGCCGCCTCACCGACAGCCGCGGGCGGCCGCGGGTCATCGCCTTCGTCGGCGACGTCGAGCACGACGCGGACGGCGCGCCGCTGAGGCTGCGCGGCCGGGCCTTCGACGTGACCCGCCCGACCCACGTGGTCGCCACCGAGGCGGTGACCGCCGCCACGGCCGACCGGGCCGCCATCGAGCAGGCCAAGGGCGCCCTGATGTTCGCCTACGGCGTCGACGACGCCGCCGCGTTCGGCCTCATCTCCCGGTACTCCCAGCGTTCGCACGTCAAGGTCGCCGTGGTCGCCACCCGGGTGGTGGCCGCGATGGCGCAGCCGCGCCACGGCACGGCCGACCCGACGATGCTCGAGCTCCTCGACGCCGTGGCGCCCGAGCGCGACCGCCGGACGGCCGTCGGGGGCGGGGCGGCCGAAACCTAGACTGGACGCCATGTCCGACACCACGACCGGCGTCATCCCGCGGCTCGACCTGCGCGGGCGCCGCCTCGGCCTGCGCGAGCTGCGCGCGGCGCTGCCCCGGGCCGCGTTCGACGTCGAGGCCGCCCTCGCCGCCGTCCGGCCGATCGTCGACGACGTGCGCGAGCGCGGGGCCACGGCCCTGTACGAGGCCGCCGAGCGCTTCGACGGCATCCGCCCGCCGGCGCTACGGGTGCCGGCCGACGTCATCGGGGACGCGCTGAGCACCCTCGACCCGGAGGTGCGCGTTGCCCTCGAGGAGTCCATCCGTCGGGCCCGCCTCGTCCACGCCGACCAGCGGCGGACCGACTCCACCACGACGGTCGTCGACGGTGGCACCGTCACCGAGCGGTGGGTGCCGGTCGACCGGGTCGGCCTCTACGTGCCCGGCGGGCTGGCGGTCTACCCCAGCAGCGTCGTGATGAACGTCGTACCGGCCCAGCTGGCCGACGTCCCGAGCCTGGCCGTCGCGAGCCCGCCGCAGCGCGACCACGGCGGCTGGCCGCACCCGACCATCCTCGCCGCGTGCGCCCTCCTCGGGGTCGACGAGGTGTGGGCGATGGGCGGCGCCCAGGCCGTGGCCGCCTTCGCCCTCGGCGTCGACGACGGCGACGATACCTGCGACCCGGTCAGCCTCGTCACCGGCCCCGGCAACATCTACGTCGCGGCCGCCAAGCGCCTCCTCAAGGGCGTCATCGGCATCGACGCCGAGGCCGGACCCACCGAGATCGCCGTGCTCGCCGACGGCTCCGCCGACGCCGAGCACGTCGCCTCCGACCTCGTGTCGCAGGCCGAGCACGACCCCCTCGCCGCCGCCGTGCTCGTCACCGACAGCGCTGACCTGGCCGACGCCGTCGAGGACGCGCTGGTGCGCCGGGTCGCGGCCACGAAGCACACCGAGCGGGTGGCCACCGCGCTGGCGGGCACCCAGTCGGCGATCGTCCTCGTCGACGACCTCGACGCCGGCCTCGACCTCGTCAACGCCTACGCGGCCGAGCACCTGGAGATCCAGACCCGCGACGCCGCGGCGGTGGCGGCGCGCGTGCGCAACGCCGGCGCCGTGTTCGTCGGCCCGTGGTCGCCGGTGAGCCTGGGCGACTACTGCGCGGGCTCGAACCACGTGCTGCCCACCGGCGGGTGCGCCTGCCACAGCAGTGGCCTGTCGGTGCAGTCGTTCCTGCGCGGCATCCACGTGGTCACGTACTCCGAGGACGCCCTGCGCGACGTCGGGGGACACGTCGTCACCCTGGCCCGCGCCGAGGACCTGCCGGCCCACGGCGAGGCCGTCCTCGCCCGCCACCCGGAGGTCGACCCGCGGGGCTGACCTGCGACGCCGTCGCCGGACCTGCGGGCGCCGGTGGCTCTCGGTAGCGTCGACGCCCATGGTCGACGAGGCAGCACGCACGAGGACGACCACCGGACCGTGGGTGCTCGCACCCCTGCCGGGGCCACCCCCTCCTGACCTCGCACCGGTTCGCGTGGTCACCGCGGTCCTGCTCGTCATCTCCGCGGTCGTCACCGTCGCCACCTCCTTCCCCGAGGGCGTGGGCTCGACGGTGGTGCGGGTGGCGTTCGTGTCCCTCTGGCTGTCGCTGCCGTGGCTCGCGACCGAGGGCGTCACCCACCTCGCCGTGCGCTCCGGCGCCGCCGGCACCGTCGTCCGGCTCGCCTCCGGGGCCGCGTGGGTGGGCGCCTGCGCCCTGTGGGGCGGCCTGACGCCCGTGCTGCTGGGCGACGGCGTGGACCCGGGCTGGGGGTTGGCCGGGGGTGCGGTCGGGGGGTCGCTGCTCGTCGTCACCGCCCGCCTGGCCGGGCGGCGTCGGGCGGTTCCCCGGCCCGAGGAGGCCGCCCACCTGCGCGGCCCCTTCCTCGACCACTGACACCGCGGCGCGGCCGACACGCCACACCATGTGGGTCCCACGCGCTGTCGGGACCCCCACATATGGTGTGCCTTGCAGCTGGTCCACCGACCGTCCGTCAGGGCGGGCGGTGGGGCAAGAGGGAACCCGGTGAGAGTCCGGGACTGCCCCGCAGCGGTGAGTGGGAACGACCCCCGTCACGAGAGCACTGGGTCCGCGAGGACCTGGGAAGCGACGGGCAGTAGGAGGCGCGAGCCACGCCCACGAGTCCGAAGACCTGCCAGTCGCGCCGCACCCGCCCGGGTGCGGCATCTCCACGGTCGCGCGGGTCGGCCGACGGGAGCTGGTGGGTCACGGGTGTCGGTCGCCGACGCCTCGTCCCGCCGTCCCTCGTCACCCCTCGCGCGCTCGCGGAGCACATCGAGCTCGCGAGGAGAGAGCAATGACGACCACCACCGAGGCAGCGCCTCCGGACACCACGGGCGCGACCGCCACCCGCACGGTGATGCAGGTCCGCAAGCGCAACGGCGACCCCGAGCGGGTCGACGTCAACAAGATCGTCCGCGCCGTCGACCGGGTCAGCGACGGCCTGCCCGAGGTCGACCCGCTGCGGGTCGCGACCCGCACCATCAGCGGCCTGTACGACGGCGCCACGACCGCCGAGCTCGACCGGCTGTCGATCCAGACCGCCGCAGAGCTCATCGGCGAGGAGCCCGAGTACTCACGCCTGGCCGCCCGGCTGCTCGCGGGCTACGTCGACAAGGAGGTCCGCGGCCACGGTGTCGCGTCGTTCAGCCAGTCGATCGCGCTCGGGCACGCCGAGGGCCTCATCGGCGACGCCACGGCCGCCTTCGTCGCGGCCAACCACGTCAAGCTCGACGTCGCCGTGGACCCGACCAACGACCGGCGCTTCGAGTACTTCGGCCTGCGCACCGTCGTCGACCGCTACCTGCTGCGCCACCCCACGACGCGCCTGGTCCTGGAGACCCCGCAGTACTTCCTGCTGCGCGTCGCCTGCGGCCTGGCCCACACGCCGCGCGAGGCCATCGACCTCTACCGCCTGATGGCGAGCCTGGCCTACCTGCCGAGCAGCCCCACCCTGTTCAACTCCGGCACCCGGCACACCCAGATGTCGTCGTGCTACCTCGTCGACAGCCCCCGTGACGAGCTCGACTCGATCTACGAGCGCTACCAGCAGGTGGCCCGCCTGTCGAAGTTCGCCGGCGGCATCGGCATCGCCTTCTCCCGGGTCCGGGGCCGCGGCGCCCTCATCCGCGGGACCAACGGCACGAGCAACGGCATCGTCCCGTGGCTGCGCACCCTCGACTCCTCGGTGGCCGCCGTCAACCAGGGCGGCCGCCGCAAGGGCGCGGCGTGCGTCTACCTCGAGCCCTGGCACCCCGACATCGAGGAGTTCCTCGAGCTGCGCGACAACACCGGCGAGGACGCCCGGCGCGCCCACAACCTCAACCTCGCCAACTGGCTGCCCGACGAGTTCCTGCGCCGCGTCGAGGCCGACGAGGTCTGGAGCCTCGTCGACCCCAGCGAGGTCCCCGAGCTCGTCGACCTCTGGGGCGAGGACTTCGACCGCGCCTACCGCGCCGCCGAGCGCGACGGCCGCGTCGTGCGCCAGGTCCGTGCCCGCGACCTCTGGGGCCGGATGATGCGCACCCTGGCCCAGACCGGCAACGGGTGGATGACCTTCAAGGACGCCTCCAACCGCGCGTGCAACCAGACCGCCGTGCCCGGCAACGTCGTGCACCTGTCGAACCTGTGCACCGAGATCATCGAGGTGAGCAGCGACGAGGAGACGGCCGTGTGCAACCTCGGCTCGGTCAACCTCAACAGCCACCTCACCGCCGACGGCACGGCGCTGGACTGGGAGCGGCTGCGCACCACCGTGCGCACCGCCGTCACCTACCTCGACCGCGTCATCGACATCAACTACTACCCGAGCGAGGAGGCCGCCCGCTCCAACCCGCGCTGGCGCCCGGTCGGGCTGGGGTACATGGGGCTGCAGGACGTGCTGTTCCGGCTGCGCCTGCCGTTCGACTCGGCGGAGGCGCAGGCCCTCTCGACCCGCATCGCGGAGGAGGTGCAGCTGGCCGCGCTCGAGCGCTCGGCCGAGCTGGCCGAGGAGCTGGGTGCCCACCCCGCGTTCGCCGACACCCGCGCGGCGCGCGGGGTCCTCCACCTCGACCACTTCGAGACCTCGCCCACCCAGCCGGCCCGCTGGGCCGCGCTGCGCGAGAGGGTCGCCCGCACCGGGCTGCGCAACTCGCTGCTCGTCGCCATCGCGCCGACCGCGACGATCGCCTCGATCGCCGGCTGCGGTGAGTGCATCGAGCCCCAGGTCTCCAACCTGTTCAAGCGCGAGACGCTGTCGGGGGAGTTCCTCCAGGTCAACGGTCACCTCGTGCGCGAGCTGAAGTCGCGCGGCCTGTGGACCGCCGAGACCCGCGACGCCGTCAAGCGCGCCGAGGGCTCGGTCGCCGGCGTCACGGCGCTGCCGGAGGACGTGCGGCACCTTTTCCGCACGGCCTGGGAGCTGCCGCAGCGCGCCCTCATCGCGATGGCCGCGGCACGCCAGCCGTACATCGACCAGAGCCAGTCGCTCAACCTGTTCATGGCGAGCCCGACCATCGGCAAGCTCAGCTCGATGTACCTCCACGCGTGGAAGTCCGGGCTGAAGACGACGTACTACCTCCGCTCGCGCCCCGCGACGCGGATCCAGCAGGCCACCGTCACCCAGCAGGCGCAGGCCGCGCCCGCCCTGCCGATGGCCGCCACCCCGTCCGACGAGGACGCGCTCGCGTGCTCCCTCGAGAACCCCGAGAGCTGCGAGGCCTGCCAGTGAGCGCCCTGACCGCCGTCCCCGACACCGACGCCCTCCTCCTCGACCCGGGGATGAGCCTGACCCTGCGGCCGATGCGGTACCCGCACTTCTACGACCGGTACCGCGACGCCATCAAGAACACGTGGACGGTCGAGGAGGTCGACCTGCACAGCGACCTCGCCGACCTGCGCAAGCTCAGCGCGGCCGAGAGGCACCTCGTCGCGCGGCTCGTGGCGTTCTTCGCCACGGGCGACACGATCGTGGCGAACAACCTCGTGCTCAACCTCTACACGCACGTCAACGCGCCCGAGGCCCGGCTCTACCTGTCGCGCCAGCTGTTCGAGGAGGCGGTGCACGTGCAGTTCTACCTGACCCTGCTCGACACCTACGTCCCCGACGAGGCCGAGCGGCACGAGGCGTTCGCGGCGGTGGAGAACATCCCTTCCATCAAGGCCAAGGCCGACTTCTGCTTCCGGTGGATCGACTCCCTGTCCGAGCTGCGCAGCCTGGAGAGCGCGGCCGACCGCCGCGCGTTCCTGCTCAACCTCGTCTGCTTCGCCGCCTGCATCGAGGGCCTGTTCTTCTACGGCGCCTTCGCCTACGTGTACTTCCTGCGCTCGCGGGGGCTGCTCAACGGGCTGGCGTCGGGGACCAACTGGGTCTTCCGCGACGAGTCGATGCACATGGCGTTCGCGTTCGACGTCATCGACACCGCCCGCGAGGAGGAGCCCGACCTCGTCGACGACGACTTCGCGGCGACGGTGCGGCAGATGATGACCGAGGCGGTCGACGCCGAGGCGCAGTTCGCGCAGGACCTGCTCGGCGGGGGAGTGGCGGGGCTCTCCAGCGCCGACATGCGCACCTACCTCGAGCACGTCGCCGACCGGCGGCTCGAGCGGCTCGGCTTCCCGGCCGTGTACGGGTCGCGCAACCCGCTCGCGTTCATGGAGCTGCAGGACGTCCAGGAGCTCTCGAACTTCTTCGAGCGGCGGGTCTCGGCCTACCAGGTGGGGGTCACCGGCGCGGTGACCTTCGACGACGACTTCTGAGCCGTCCCCCGGTGGGTCCCGACGGGGTCGGTCGCGTGGTGGTGTCTCCGCCCGTGACCGGCCCCGTCGGCGTCCCCGGCCCCCGAAATAGACTTCGCCGCATGGACCCCCGCACGACCGTCGAGGCGATGCTGCGCCCGGACCTGCGCGGGCGGACCGCGTACGGCGCTCCGCAGCTCGACGTCCCCGTCGCGCTCAACACCAACGAGAACTCCTACCCGGTGCCCCCGGTCGTCGTCGAGGCCATCGCCGACGCCGTGCGCGCGGTGGCCGCCGGCCTCAACCGGTACCCCGACCGCGAGTTCACGGCCCTGCGCACGGCCCTGGCCGCCTACCTGTCGCGCAGCGGCACGCCTGTCGGGCCCGGGGCGGTGTGGGCGGGCAACGGGTCGAACGAGGTCCTGCTCCACCTGCTCCAGGCGTTCGGCGGGCCGGGGCGCACGGCGCTCGGCTTCACCCCGGCCTACTCCATGCACCCGATCATCACGACGACGACCGGCACGACGTGGGTCGACGGCCTGCGCGGTGTCGAGGGCGCGGGCGCGTTCGACCTCGACGTCGCCTCCGCCGTGGCGCAGGTGCGCGCCCACCGGCCCGACGTCGTCTTCCTCTGCTCGCCGAACAACCCGACGGGCACCGCGCTCGGCCTCGACGTCGTGGTGGCCGTGCACGACGCCGCGCCCGACGCGCTCGTCGTCGTCGACGAGGCGTACGCGGAGTTCGCCCGACCCGGCACGCCCAGCGCCCTCACCCTGCTCGCCGGGCGGCCTCGGCTCGTCGTCACGCGCACCATGTCGAAGGCGTTCGCGCTGGCCGGGGGCCGCCTGGGCTACCTCGCGGCCGACCCCGCCGTCACCGACGCGCTGCGCCTCGTGCGGATGCCGTACCACCTGTCCACGCAGACCCAGGCCGTCGCGCTGGCCGCGCTGGAGCACGCCGACCTCATGCTCGAGACGGTCGGCGCCATCAAGGAGCAGCGCGACCGGCTGGTGTCCGGACTCACCGCGCTCGGCCTCGACCCGGTGCCCAGCGACGCCAACTTCGTCCTCTTCGGCACGCTCGAGGACGCCCGCGCGACGTGGCAGGAGCTCCTCGACCGGGGAGTCCTCGTCCGGGACGTGGGCATTCCCCACTATCTTCGTGTCACGGCGGGCACCCCCGAGGAGACGACGCGCTTCCTCGAGGCGGTCGCCGCCGCCGTCCCGACCCGTACAGGAGCCGCTCCGTGAGCACCGACGCCCACCGCACCGCCACCGTGCGCCGCGGCACGTCCGAGAGCACCGTGGAGGTGACCGTCGACCTCGACGGCACCGGCCGCGGTGACGTCAGCACCGGCGTCCCCTTCTACGACCACATGCTCCTGTCGCTCGCGAAGCACTCGCTCATCGACCTCACCGTCTCGGCCACCGGCGACACGCACGTCGACGCGCACCACAGCGTCGAGGACGTGGCGATCGTCCTCGGGCAGGCCGTCCGCGAGGCGCTCGGCGACAAGAGCGGCATCGCGCGCTTCGGCGACGCCACCGTCCCGCTCGACGAGGCGCTCGTCCAGGCCGTCGTCGACGTCGCGGGCCGTCCCTACTGCGTCCACGAGGGCGAGCCGGCGGGCCAGGAGTACGTCGTCATCGGCGGCCACTACGTCGGCTCGCTGACCCGCCACGTCCTGGAGTCCTTCGCCTTCCACGCCCAGATCGCCCTGCACGTGCGCGTGCTCTCCGGACGCGACCCGCACCACGTCGTCGAGGCCCAGTTCAAGGCGCTCGCCCGGGCGCTGCGCTCCGCCGTCGCCCGCGACCCGCGCGTCGAGGGCATCCCGAGCGCGAAGGGCGCGCTCTAGCCCGTGGGTGCGGACCCGCGGTCGGGAGCCGGGCACGGGCTCGTGCTCGTGCGCCGGTCGCCCGCATCGGTCTCGCGCTGGCTGCGCCGCGGCCTGGTGTCGGTCACCGTCGCCCCCTACGGGGCATGGACCGGCATCACCCTCGCCGACGAGCGTGCCCGCAGCGCGGCGCCGTACGACGTCGGGCTCGAGGTGCTCGCGGCGCGGCCGACGCCGTGGCGGGCGCGCCCCTCCATCGGGCTGTTCGACGTCCACGGTCGCGCGGCGATCTCGGTGCACCCGTCGGGGCCGCGGTCACGCCACCAGTGGGTCGTGTGGGAGCCGCGGCGCGGGGTCGTCGAGACGCCCGACCTGGCCCGCCTGCGCCTCACCACGCTGCTCTCGGCTGCGGGGGCCGACGGACGGGTGCGCGAGGAGGCGCTGGCCGAGGTGCTGCGCTCGGGCCACGGCACGCCCATCGACCTCCTCGTCACCGTCATCGGTCTGCTCGGCCTGCCCGGTAAGGAGCTGCTGCTGCGCGGAGACGCCCCCGGCGCCACCGACGTCGAGCCCTCGGTGCGCGGCGTGCTCGCCTTCGACCGGCTCGTCGCCGAGGACGCCTCGCACCGCGCCGACACCGAGCGGCTCGCCGACGGAGGTCGCCGGTGACCGCTCGTCGCGTCGTCGTCCTCGACTACGGCAGCGGGAACGTCCGCAGTGCCGTGCGCGCCCTCGAGCACGTCGGCGCCGAGGTGACCCTCACGGCCGACCACGAGGCCGCCCTGGCCGCCGACGGGCTCTTCGTGCCCGGGGTGGGCAACTTCCACGCGTGCATGGCCGGGCTCGTCGCCGCCGACGGCCCGCGCCTCATCGACGCCCGGCTCGCGGGCGGCCGCCCGGTGCTCGGGGTCTGCGTGGGGATGCAGGTGCTCTTCGAGGGGTCCACCGAGCCGAGCCTCATGCCGATCGAGGGCGTGGGGGAGTGGCCGGGCCTGGTGTCGCGGCTCCTCGCGCCCGTCGTGCCGCACATGGGCTGGTCGACGGTCGAGGTGCCGGAGACGTCGGTGCTCTTCGACGGCATCCGCGACGAGCGCTTCTACTTCGTCCACTCCTACGCGGCCCACACCTGGGACCTCGCGCCGCCGGAGGGTCCCTTCGCGGCCGTCACGCCGAAGGTCACCTGGGCCACGCACGGCGAGCGGTTCGTCGCCGCCGTCGAGAACGGGCCCCTCTCGGCGACCCAGTTCCACCCCGAGAAGTCCGGCGAGGCCGGCCTGGCACTCCTGCGCAACTGGGTCGCCTCCCTCTGACCCGAGGACCGGACCGGATGACGTGCGCCGCCGGGCGTTCGGCAGACTTGGGGCGATCCGCCACACGCCGACCCCGGAGGACCCACCCCGTGAGCGAGAACGCCACCGACAGCCCGCGCCTGGAGCTGCTGCCCGCCGTCGACGTCGTCGAGGGGCGCGCCGTGCAGCTCGTGCAGGGCGTCGCCGGCACCGGCGGCGAGTTCGGCGACCCGCTCGAGGCGGCCCTGGCGTGGCAGGAGCAGGGCGCCGAGTGGCTCCACCTCGTCGACCTCGACGCCGCCTTCGGCCGGGGCTCGAACGCCGAGCTGCTCGCCGACATCGTCGGGCGCCTCGACATCAAGGTCGAGATGAGCGGCGGCATCCGCGACGCCGCGTCCCTCGAGCGCGCCCTGGCCAACGGCTGCCGTCGGGTCAACCTCGGCACCGCGGCGCTGGAGGACCCCGAGTGGACCGCCCGCGCCATCGCCGAGCACGGTGACCGGGTGGCCGTGGGCCTCGACGTGCGCGGCACGACCCTCGCCGCCCGCGGCTGGACCTCCGAGGGTGGCGACCTCTGGGAGACCCTCGAGCGCCTCGACCGCGAGGGCTGCGCGCGCTACGTCGTCACCGACGTCGCCAAGGACGGCATGCTCCAGGGCCCCAACCTCCCGCTGCTGCGCGACGTCTGCGCCCGCACCGACCGTCCGGTCGTCGCGTCCGGCGGGGTCTCGACCCTCGAGGACGTCGCCGCCATCCGCACCCTCGTCGGCGAGGGCGTCGAGGGCGCCATCATCGGCTCGGCCCTGTACCGCGGCGCCTTCACCCTCGCGCAGGCCCTCGACGTCGCGGGCCGCCCGTGACGCGGCCGCCGGCCGACTCGGCCGCGGTGCCGTGGGCGGGGCGTGACCTCAGCCCCAGCGGGTTCGAGGCCGACACGGGCGCGGCCGATGACGCGCTGCGGGCCCTCCTCGCCGACCCCACCACCGACGACGCCACCCTGATGGCCGCCGTCGAGGCCGCCCGCTTCGTCGTGCCGATCGTCGCCGAGCCCACCGAGGTCGACGACACCGGCGACCTCACGGTCGAGAAGCAGGTCGACATGGCCGCGGTCACCCTCGTCGCCCCCGACGGCCAGCGCGCCCTGCCCGTCTTCACCGGCACCGACGCCCTCGCCGCCTGGGACCCCGACGCGAGGCCCGTGCCGGTCACCCCGGCCCGCGCCGGCCAGGCCGCCGTCCAGGAACGCTGCGACGTCGTCGTCGTCGACGTCGCCGGCCCCGTCACCCGCGTGCTGCGCCCGTCGATGGTGTGGGCGCTCGCCCAGCAGCGCCCGTGGCTGCCGCCCCACACCGACCCCTTCGTCGCCAGGGGCGTCGAGGACGCCACCGCGGAAGAGCCCCACGTCCTCATCACCGACGTCGAGGAGGGCCAGCCCACCGGACAGGGCGTGCTCGGCGTCGTGCTCCACCTGACCCCCGGGCTGGCACCGGAGGAGGTCCGCGCCGTGGCCACCCGCGTGGGGGAGCGCCTCGCCTCCGACGGCGAGCTGCGCGCCCGCATCGACGGCCTGGCCTTCCGCATCGTCTGACGGCGATTTCGGCAGGGAGCGCCCCGCTGGTAGCCTTGTGCGTTGACCGGCCGTCCTTCACGGGACGGTGTGCAAGAGAAGCCCTGCTTCCACCCGCGTCGACCACTCAGGTCGCCGGGTCCGACGAGGTCCGCGACGCGATGTCGTGTCAGCCCGCGAGGGTCTGGCGACGCCATCGGGTGGTGGTTCCCGGACGGATCGGATCAGCAGGCTCCTCACGCACGTGGCGTGAGGAGCCTTTCTTCGTGCCGCGGGTCGGGTCCCATTTTCTGGTGAAGGAGAAGCACATCAGCGAGCCACGCATCAACGACCGCATCCGGGTTCCCGAGGTGCGGTTGGTCGGGCCGAACGGCGAGCAGGTCGGCATCGTCCGCGTCGAGGACGCTCTCCGCCTCGCGGCGGAGGCCGATCTCGACCTCGTCGAGGTCGCCCCGATGGCCAAGCCGCCGGTCGCCAAGCTCATGGACTTCGGCAAGTACAAGTACGAAGCCGCCATGAAGGCCCGTGAGGCACGCAAGAACCAGGTCAACACGGTCATCAAGGAGATCAAGCTCCGCCCGAAGATCGACCCGCACGACTACGGCACGAAGAAGGGCCACGTCGAGCGGTTCCTCAAGGGCGGTGACAAGGTCAAGGTGACGATCATGTTCCGCGGCCGTGAGCAGAGCCGTCCCGAGCTGGGCTACCGGCTCCTGCAGCGTCTGGCCGAGGACATCCTCGAGCTGGGCGTCGTGGAGTCCTCGCCCAAGCAGGACGGCCGCAACATGGTCATGGTGATCGCTCCGACCAAGAAGAAGGCCCAGGCGATGGCCGAGCAGCGCCGCCGCCGCGACGAGGCCTCCTCCACCGGTCACGACGACGCAGGCACGGACGAGGGCTTCGAGTCCTCCGAGTACGACGAGGTCCTCGAGCACGACGAGACCCTCGAGCAGCACGAGGTCGAGGAGACCACGCCGGTCACCGAGACCGAGCCGGTCGCCGAGACCGAGCCGACGGCCTGACGCCGGCGGCCCCCGAACGCCAGCACCACCGAACCACAAGGAGATCGGCACCATGCCGAAGAACAAGACGCACAGCGGCAGCAAGAAGCGTTTCCGGGTCACCGGGAGCGGCAAGATCATGCGCGAGCAGGCCGGTCACGTCCACAAGTTCCACGAGAAGACCCCGCAGAAGGCCCGCGCGCTGTCCAAGGACATCCTGGTCTCCAAGGGCGACCTCAAGAAGGTCAAGAAGCTCCTCGGCCGCTGAGCCGACCCTCCCCCCGATCGACGCAACACAGCAAGGAGTACTCACGTGGCACGCGTGAAGCGGGCGGTCAACGCCCAGAAGAAGCGCCGGGTCGTTCTCGAGCGCGCCAGCGGCTACCGCGGTCAGCGTTCGCGCCTGTACCGCAAGGCCAAGGAGCAGGTCCAGCACAGCCTCGGCTACGCCTACCGCGACCGCCGGGCCCGCAAGGGCGACTTCCGTCGCCTCTGGATCCAGCGGATCAACGCCGCGGCGCGCCAGAACGGCATGACCTACAACCGGTTCATCCAGGGCCTGAAGGTCGCCGAGATCGAGGTCGACCGTCGCATGCTCGCCGAGCTCGCGGTCAACGACGCCGCCGCGTTCACCGCGCTCGTCGAGATCTCGAAGGCGAACCAGCCGGCTCGCGAGCCCGCCAAGGCCTCCGCCTGAGCAACCCGGTGATGGACAACCCCCGGTCCGACCGGGTCCGGTCCGTCTCGTCGCTGTCGAAGCGGTCGGTGCGCACGCGCACCGGCCGCTTCGCCGTCGAGGGACCCCAGGGTGTGCGCGAGGCGGTGCGCCACGCGCCGGCCCGCGTCCGCGACGTCTACCTCACGGCCGAGGCGCTCGACCGGTACGCCGACGACATCGTCGCCCCCGCGCGCGCCGCCGCTCTCTGGGTGCACGAGGTGACCCCGGAGGTCCTCGCCGCCATGGCCGAGACCGACGCCCCGCAGGGGGTGCTCGCCGTCGTCGACACCACGAGCCCGAGCCTCGACGACGTCCTCGCCGCCGGTCCGCGGCTGCTCGTGCTGCTCAGCCACGTCCGCGACCCCGGCAACGCGGGCACCGTCATCCGCGGTGCCGACGCGGCCGGCGCCGACGCCGTCCTCGTGAGCGAGGCGTCGGTCGACGTCCACTCCTCGAAGGTCGTGCGCTCCACCGCCGGCTCGCTGTTCCACCTGCCCGTCGTCACCGGCCTGGACGTCGCGGCGACCCTCGCGCGGCTGCGCGGGGCGGGCGTGCGCACCTACGCCGCCGACGGGTCCGGCACCACGCTGCTCCCCGATGCCGACCTCACCGGACCGCACTGCTGGGTCATGGGCAACGAGGCGTGGGGACTGCCCGACGAGGTCCGCGACGCGTGCGACGACGTCGTCCGGGTGCCGATCCA